>CAISWQ010000094.1 GCA_903889245.1 uncultured Lentisphaerota bacterium
CACCCCGAACGCTTTGTCAAAGGACTGCCGGTGCCCAGGCGGGTGCCGGATCAGGTCTGGATCAATCCACCCCAGCCAAACACGACTAAATCATGATGGAAAATGTGTCTCACTTTCATTGACAACCAGCGTCCTTGGAAAGAGCGCCGCGTGAGGTCACGCGGCCTACAGCGCCGCAAGTTGTAGGCCCGGTGACCTCACCGGGCGTTAACTGGAACGCGGCGATTCCGACCAAACCGCCCGGCCCGATTTGCATATTCCTTAGGAAAATCGAAAATTCTTCCCAGCTTTTGCCGTCAGGGGTACTCACGACGCCGGCGGAGCACTACTAACTGCGTTGACTGCACTCGCGACGGCGTCGGGACCACTGCTTACTCCGTTGGGCGCACTCACGCCGACAGCGTGACCCTTGTCGACTGCGTTCGTAGTGCCCACGCCGACAGCGCGCCCCCTGCCAACCGTGTTGGGTACGCTCACAACGGCGGAGGCACCCCTGCTGACGGCGTTAGGGATGCTCACGACGGCGTCGCGAGTACCGCGAACCGAAGAAGCAGGACAAAAATTTCCATCTTGAGCGCCTCTAACCAAAAGAGCTGGGAAGGAAATTCTGTCCTGATTATCCCTTGGGGAGCTACATGGACGCCCGCCACCACCCCGGCTATGGCCGGAGGCAAAAGCCCTGCTCAAGACGCCGTCCGCAGCACCGCCGGGCAGCAAACCTGTCCCGCCGCTGGCGTCTTGACCACCGCCCACCCACCCACCGGTAGCCCAGACGCCCGCCGCCCAACCCAACTGCGCACTTGACCGGCTAAAGCCAGCGGGCCTAGCCTACGCCCAGCGAGTGTGAAAATTATGAGCTTTCGTAAAGAACGCCAGATGGCTGAAGAAGCGCTTGCGAGCAATGACAGTAAAACTGCGGAAAAGCTGCCTTTCCCGCCTGTGGCAAAACGTATTCTTTACGCAAGAGAATCGCTGGGACTAAGTCGCACTGATATTGAAAACCGATTAGGGAAAGATTACCGCGACTTAGAATTCCACAATGACGAAGCCTTCACATGTGAATCCGTTGAAACATTAGCGAAACTGGCCAACGTCTTAAAAACCTCTTTGATGACTTTACTCTTCAGCGAAAATCCTTCTCCTCCATTGACCTTGACTACCTATTCTGAAGTTGTTGAAAAGCTTCGTGCTTTAATGACCAATGAACACATGTCTGTTGCTCAACTTAGCGATAAAGTTGGATGGGAGCTTCAATCTTATCTTGATGATCCCAACAAACTTTCTGAACTGCCTATTTTTGGTCTGCGATGGATATGTCAGGAAGTGGACATTGATTGGGCTACAACTCTTGGTAATGCCACGCTCTGACCATGCGCATGAGTTCGTCGAGCTTGGCCGCAGGCTTGGTGGCATGGAGGCGCGGGTAGAAGCCGTCGGGCATGAGCCAGTCGTCGGTGCCGCGCGAACGGGCGCAACCAGTCTGCGCCCCTGCCTTGCCTGATACATGTTACTAACATGTATCATGGCCGGAGGCGGGGAGTCTGTGCGGACGGAGGGATGAGCGCGAAGGTGACGAAGCGCGTCAGGGAGTGGGATGGAGCGGCAGCAGCACGAGAAAAGATTCCTGTGACTTCGCGGGCTGGGCGGCGAGGCTCAAGAGCGCTGGGCGGCCGTCTGCGAGCAGCAGCTTCGGCATCTCCAGACGCTGGAATTCCTGCCGCGCGCCGTCGCTCCACGTGATGGAAAAGTCCTTCACCAGCGGGTGCTGCGACGGCTTCCAGTCGAGGCCGTCGGGCGACTCGAACAGCACGAGGCTGCGGCCGTGCGGCGTCAGGAACGGCGCGTCGTGGTCCTTGACGATCGCATAATAACGGTCGCCTTGGAACCACTCGAAGTGGTCATCAATATGGAAGTTGAACTTCGCCCCGGTCTTCAGCAGCTTGCGCTTGTCCACCATCTGCTGCGGCTGGCGCTGGAACGGGCCGAGCGGATGCGTCGCGGTCGCCGCAAAATGCACCACGCCGCCGCCGAAGCGGCCATGGCCGGGCGCGAGCGTTTTATAGAACAGCATCAGCCCGCCATCGGGCCGCACGAGCAGGTTCGGCACCGCAGTGAGGCCCTGACCGAATTCGGGGCCGACCTCGAGCAGCGGTTTATCCTGGCGCTGCCACGGGCCGCCGGGTCGCTCGGCCACCGCGACGCCGACCCGCTGGTTGTTGCGCTGCGCCCACCATTCGTCCGACGTGATCTTGATCGGGCGGTCGGGCTGCCACGCGTCGGAGCCGTGGTTGCCGGTGTAGTAGAGATAGAATTTCGGTCCAAGCCGGACGATGCAGGTGTTATAGACCGAGTGGCCGTCCCAGAAGTTGCCGCCGCGCGCGGGCAGCACGACGCCGCGGAATTCGTAGGGGCCGGCGGCGTTGGTCGCCGTGGCCCACGCGATCTCGGCGTGCGTCGCCCACGCATCGAAGCCGAGCGCCTGCCGCCAGCGCGAGTAGAGCAGATGATAGAGCCCATCAGCGCCGCGGATCACGCACGGGTCCCAGAGAAACCAGCCTGCCTGCTGGAAAATCGCCGTGCGCGGCAGCGTCGCCGGGATCAGCGTGGAGAAATCCAGCGTGCTCGCCGGCAGCGTCTCGCCACCCAACGCGGCGACCGGGAGGAGCCATAGGAGTTGGGCCAGTGTGTGGCGCGCGCTCATGCGGGGTCTTTTTTCCCGGGCGCTTTTTCCGCCGGACCGGGCTCCGCTTTGGGCAAACCGGTTGGGGTGGCAGGCGCGGCGGCCTGCATATAGCCCACGCTCTCGATGGCCACCGAGCCATCGGCGCCAGCCGTGCTGACGCGGATGCGCGCGGGTTGGCCGCTGGTGAAGCGATAACACCCCAACCGTTTCCCAAAACCAAAGTGACGCATATCCATGGTGGCCTGCGTGGCGCCATCGGCATGGAGCACTTCAATGCGCGCGTGCTGCGCCCGCTTCTTGTACGCCGGAAAATTCAGGCGCACCTCATAGAAACCGTCCTGCCGGATCGGCAGGGTGAACTCGGCCCAGGCTTCCTGTCCCGGCTCGGCCAGCAGATAGTGGAACGTGTACAGGCCCCACATGCCGCTGGCGGTTTGCTTCTGCCAGGCCCCGCCCAGGGCCACGCCCTGCGGCGCATCCCACGCCAGCACTCCGCCGGCACGGGCCAAGTCGGCCAGCGTGGTGGTGGTACTGGCCGTGCCACCCGTCCCGATCTGGCTGACATCAATCCAGGCAAAGCCCTGGGGATAGCCGCTGAATTCCCGCGCCAGCGTGAAATCTTCACGGGCCGGATTCCGCAGGGGGGCTGGCTCCGTCAGGGAGGGCACGATCAAGTTGCGCTCATCCACCGTCCCCTGGGCATCGGCGTTCCGCCAGTGCGTCGCCCATTTCTTCTGGTCGCCCACCACGACGTTGTTGATGAACTCGTTGCCGTCGCCGGCGTTGAACTGCAACCCGCCCGAGAGGGTGTTATAGACGAGGTTGCGCTCCACCCGCACCGCGGCCGTGAACCAGTCGAGGTAAATGCCGCGGGCGATATGCCGCTCGCGGCCGCCGCCCGGCCGTTGTCGCCAGCCCCAGACATTGGCGATCAGGTTGTGGGCGATCAGGTTGGGCGCGGCCAGTTGGTTCATGGTGGCAAAATGGATGCCGCCGCCATCCTCGGTGGCCAGCATGATCTGCTCGATCCGGTTGAACGCGATGATATTCCCGCCCTGGTTGCGGAACGCGAAGATGCCGTTGCGCGGCATGTGATGAATGTGGTTGTGCGCGATGTAATTCCCGGCCTCCAGCGCGGTCTCCGCCGGTCGCGAATCCAGATGCACGCCACTGTTGTAGTAACGAAGCTGCCCGCCACGATGAATGTGGTTCCGGGTGATCCGGTTGCGCAGCGGCGCGACCCTGGCCGCCGCCGCGCCCGGCGTGAAGAGCTTGGAGTCATCCAGATAGCTGAAGCGCGCGGACGTCAACAGGACGCCGCCGCCACCCGCATCGGTGATGGTGTTGGCGTCCACCACATTTTCGCAGGACGCCAGGTGCAGCCAGACGCCATAGCCGCCGATGTTTTCGAACCGGCAGTGCTCGATCCGGCAATGCGCGGCGTTCTCCAGCAGCACGGCCGCATCGGTGTTCACCCGCGCCTCGATATGCCCGAGGGTATAGGTCGTGTGCCGGAACTCCAGCCCGCGCAGGTGGACGTGCTCGACCCGCGTGCCGGCATTGACATCGCCCCGCACATGGAATAGCCGGTTGAGCCGCGGCGCGACGATCTCCGCCCGGTTGGGCTCCTGCCCGTTCAGCGGCCAGTAACACAGCCGCCGCGCCCGCGTATCCAGGAACCACTCCCGCGCCTGGTCCAGTTCCTCGCGCACGCCCTCGACATGGAACCAGGAGCCTTCCGTAATCCGCGCGTGTTGCTCGCCGGGCCCCAGATGAATAAGCCCCCGGTCCGCCTCCACGCCGGTGATCGTCTGGAGCTGATTGAAGAACCGCCATTCCGGCACCACATGCACCTGCGCGTCGGGGGCCGTGCCCCAGCACGCCTTCGCCACGCCCGCCCCAACCGTGACCTGGTCTTTCCGCCCGCCGCCGCCGAAGAGATGCGGCGGTTGCGCATCGGCATTCGGATAGCGCGCCCGGATTTCGCGCCGCCCATCCACGAACAGTTGCCGGAAATTCCAGTCCTGCTCCGCCGCCGGCAGGGGCGCGCTCCACACCGCCCCGTCGGCCCGCGTCCACGGCCCGGCGATCCGCCGGCCGCCGCTCAACACGACGCGCTCGCCCTCGGCCGCGCGGTAGATGACCGGTGCGTCAGCCGTGCCGGAATCCTGCGGCACCAGCACCACCGTCTCCGGCAGATAATAGGTGCCGCCGTGAATGATGATCTGTACCGGCTCCGACAGCGGGCCCCGCTGCTTGAGTGCGCGCACCGCATCACGGGCGCGCGTCAGGGATGCAAACGGAGCCTCGCGCGTGCCCGGCATGGCATCGGAGCCAGAGAGCGCCACATGGAACTCGCTCCCACCCAGCGCCAGCCCCGGCGCCAGCAGCAACGCAGCTAAAGTTCCAGACATTGGAAAAGCGGAGGGCCGGTTTTTCCAAGGATTGGACAGTTTCGCCGCCGGCTTTTCCAAGGTTTGGAAAAGTGCGCGGGGATTTTTCCAAGGCTTGGAAAATTCCAGGCAAATTTTTCCAAGCTCTGGAAAATGCGGGGCGTGGCGGTGCATGGTCACTTCGCCGTGGAGAGCAGTTGACCGATTTTCTGCATGCACTTGACGGCGCAGTCGGGCAGGCGGCCGGTGGTGTCGGGGCCGACATCGAGCAGGTAGGTAGCGCGACGCGCGTTGCACAGCTTGAGCCGGGCGACGACCTCCGCCGCAGACTTCAGCCGGTTCTCCGCCCAGTTCTTGTTCCAGAACCAGCCGGGGCCAAGTTCATCGCACACCTCGGCGGGATGTTGGTTGGTCGCAGGCAGCACCTCCGCGAGCGTCTTGCCCTTGAAGATCGGCAGCTCGTAGCTATGGATGTCGGTCTGCTCGTCCTTGTGCGAGTTGTTGGCGATGACGAGGCAGTTGGGTTGAAGCTGCTTGAGGTGCGCCTTGAGCTGCGGCCAGTCTTTGCGGGTGTACTGGTTGCCCCACTGGTCAATCCACACGAGGTCAAGCGGGCCGTAGCTGGTCAACAGCTCGGTGAACTGCTTTTTCATGAAGCCCGTGTAATCGCCCGCGGCCTCCGGCGGCAGGCCGTGCAGCGAAGGTTTACCCTCCGGCAGCGTGTTGCCATATTTCCCGTCGTAGTTGCCCGGCGCGCAGTAATAGAAGCCGACCTTGAGCCCGCGCGCGCGGAAGGCGTCCACGAATTCGCGCACGACATCGCCCTTGCCGCCCTTGAAGTTTTTGAGCGCGGTCGCGTCGTGCGTCGTGTGCGCGCTGCCCCACAGGCACCAGCCGCCGGTATGCTTCACGGTCAGCACGGCGTACTGCATGCCCGCGACCTTGGCGGCGTCGGCCCACTGGCCGCAGTCGAGCTTGTCCGGCGCGAATGTCGTCGGGTCCTCGTAGCCGTTGGCCCATTCCTGGTTGTTGAACGTGGCGACGCCAAAGTGCAGGAACAGCCCGAACTTCCATTGCAGGAAATCCTCCTGCAAGCGGGTGAGTGGTTTGACTTCGGCGGCCCAGCCGGCCAGCGTACAGGCCAGCGACAGGAACAGTGCGATTTTTTTCATGGTGTCTCCCTAGGTTTTGATGGTGCGTACCTCGATCCGGCCGCCCTTGACCTCGAGGAACGGCTTGCCGTCCTTGAAGCCAACCGTGCCGTAGCCGGTGGCGGTGGAGAGGAAGCAGCGGAAGTCGCCGCGGATTTAGGCTCGGTTGTTTTCATGGGTTCGTCTTGTGCTTTTCACTGCTACTTCCCGGCGGCGGCCTGCCCGGCCCCATTCAGCAACGCGTCGGTTTCCGCCAGGGCAAAGCGCGTGCTGACCACGGAATTTTTTTCGGGGCCGGGGCGCAACTTGATGTAGGTGGTGGCCACAAACGTGCCATCGGGCAGCAGCTCCAGGCCCGGATAGCCACAGTCGCCGCCGTGATGGCTGTGCAGCAGCTTGACTCGATAGTGGCCCTCGCGCCCGGCGCGGAGGTCCTCGTAGCGGCCCACCCAGGCGACGAAATGATTTTTCGTGGGGCTGGCTTTGCCCGTGTCGCGAAAGCAGACGACGAGGCGGCCGTCGGGCGCGTAGCGCGCCTTGTGCCGGTCGCCGTGCAGGCCGGCGGGCAGCGGCTTGGCCGCCGACCACGTGCGCCCCTCGTCATCGCTGGTCATGAAGAGCGCGACGCGCTCCTGGTTCTCGCGCAACAGACAGAGCAGTTGCTTGCCATCGGGCGAGCGGACCAGCTCCGGCTCGCACGGCTTCAGGCTGCCGAGGTCGAGGACGATCCGCCACGGGTTCCACGTCAGGCCGCCATCCGCCGAGAGACTTTGCGCGATGATGTTGGAGCGCTTGTCCTTGGTCTCGCCCGGCCGGCGGATGCTCGTCATGCCGAGCAAGCGCTTGCCGCCCTCGACCGGCGTGATGGTGCACAGCGGCATCACGCACGGCATACCGAGCGAGCGCATCGGCGACCACGTCTGGCCGCCATCCTCCGAATGGGCCGACTGCATCAGGCCATCGGGCCCTTGCCCCGCGAAGACGAAGAGGCGCGCCACGCCCGCCGGATCGGTCAGGCGGTAGAGAGCCGGGCAGTTGCGCACCTCGCGCCAGTTTTCCGGCACGGGCAGCAGCGCGCTCCACGTGCGACCGCCATCGTCGCTGCGCTTCAGCGGCCCGCACGGCCCGCCGTGGTTGAGCGTCCAGACGCAGAACATCGTTTGGCCATCCGGCAGCAGCAGCGTCGTCGGGTGCCCCTGATAGACCGATGCCGTGCCCTGCGCGATGACGACCTGGCGCGCCGCATTCGTTGCAAGATCAACCGTGGGCAGCGCGGCTTGCGCCGCGATCAGCGTTAGCGAACTGGTTATGCCGGCGAACATTGGTTTCATGATTTTCTCCGGTTACTTGCGCAGCCGGCGGCCGACCTCCTTGAGCGTAGCGACATCGGCGGGATGCAGGGAGCCATCGGGCAGCGGGCCGACGTTCAGCAACAGGTTGGCGTCCCTGGCCCCGGCCTCGGCTAGCATCGCCATCACCTCATCGGCGGTGACGTGCTCCGCGCCCTCGAGCCAGCCCCACAACGCGAGCTTCCCCGTCGTGGGCGAACGCTTTTGCATCGTGCGGCAGATTTCCATCGGCTTGCCGCCACGGTTCTGCATCGCCGCGGCGACCTGCGGCTGCTCCGGCGCCATGAAGTCCTCCAGTTCGGGATGGAGGCCGGACTTGTAGCAGATGAGCGCCTGCGGCTGGAGCTGGCGGATGCGCGCATAGAGTTCGGGGACGCGGAACCGGCTCCGCTCGCCGCTCAACGGCACGGCGATGCCATCGAGCCACACGCCCGCCAGCGGACCGTACTGGCTGCAAAGCTCGCTGACGCCGGCCGTGACATAGGCGAGATAGTGGTTGAAGTCATACCGCTCGCGCGGCGCGTAGAACGGATCGGGCGGATCGTAGGCGGGCCGGACGGATTTGTTTTTCCAATCCCACGGCGCCGGGCCGTGCGGATGCCGCCAGTCGAAGCCGTGCTCATAGAAGACGAAGAAACCCAGTCCGCGTGCGCGGCACGCGGCCGCGAGTTCGGCGACGAGGTCGCGCTTCGCGGGCGAGTTGACGCTGTTGAAGCCGGTGACCTTCGTGTCCCAGAGGCAGAAGCTGTCGCAGTGTTTGCAGACGAGCGTGATGTATTTCATACCCGCCTCCTGCGCGAGCGCGGCGATGGCGGGCGCATCGAACTTCGCGGCGGTGAATTTGTCCTTCAGCTTCGCGTAGTCGGCCACAGGCATGCGGTCATGGAACTGCACCCACTCGCCGCGGCCGGTCAGCGAGTAGAGACCGTAGTGGATGAACAGGCCGAACTTCGCCGCCTTGAACCACTGCACCGCGGCCTGCCGCGGATTTTTCCGGTAGAGCTCTTCATAGCCCTTGAGATAGGAGGGAACCTCTTCCGTGGCGGGTGCAGGCGGCGATGGCAAACCAACGCTGTTGATGGTGCGGACGGCATAGCGATGTGAGCCTGCCAGGGCGTTGGTATCGGTGTAGCGCAGCGCGGCCAGTGGCGGTGTGGGTGTATCGCTGTAGCTGTTCTGCTGGAAGAGCGGGCGGCCGATGACGCCGGCGGGTTTGGCCGGCAAACGCGCGAGCACCGCGCCATCGCGCTCGATGACGAAGCCGGCCAGCCCGCTCTCGAAATCGGCCTCGGCGTCCCACGTCAGTTCGCGCCCGGTCAGTCGGACGTTGGTCGGCGGCGGCGGCGGCGTGGCATCGCTCACGTTGCCATCCTTGCTGTACTCGGCCCACGCCTTTGCGACGCGCTCATCCGGCAGCCAGACCGAGGTGGCGAGGTCGCCTTGGAATTGTGCGGCGGATTGAGCGAGCGGCCCGCGCAGCGGCGCGAGCCACGCGGTCGCGGCCGGCATCGGTTGCAGATTGGCCGCGCCGGCCTGCTCCGGCAGGCGCGCGGCGAGGCAGGCATCGAACCACGGTATCGCCAGGTAGCGCTGGTTGCCGCAGTCGTGACTGCTGTTGGGGTCCACGGCCACGCCGATCAGGCCGCCCCTGCCGCGCGCGTCCTTGAAGAGCGCTTCCATGGATTGCCAGACGCGCGCGAACCGGCCGGTCGTCACCGTCACGCCCTCCTTCGTGCCGAGGTTGCACATCACCGGCACCGCGAGCGCGGCGGCGGGGATGGTCAGTGGCGGCAGCGTGGAGCCTTCGCGCGGCACGAGGCGCGGCGTGCCCGACCGCAGCCAGACCGCCGCGCAGCGCTCCGGGTGCTGAAGCCACATCGTACCGGCCCACGTCCCGCCGCCGGAGTGACCCCATAGCGCCCACGGCACCGTCGCGAGTTCGGGATGTCCCGACTGCGCCGCGAGCGCGGCCAGCGCCTGCAGGAAACGCGCGCCGGAGCCGTGGCGCGGATCGCACCAGAGACTGCAATCGGCCTTCTCTGGTTGTTCATAGGAGGGACCGAGCAGGGCGCAGGCGTGCTTGCGCGCGAGCGCCTGCCAGTGCAGATCGAACGCCGCGGTCTGCCCCGCCCGGCACGCGCCCTCGCCGCAGCCGTGCTGATGGATGATCACGCCGCGCAGCGTCTTCACGCCCGGTGGAAACCAGAGGGTGTAGCTGACGCCATAGACCAGCTCGCCGGGCGTTTGCGATGGCGCATAGCACACGCGGTAATAAGGCGGATGCGCCGGTGGCAGCGTCGCAGGCGCGCCCGCGGCCACCGCCGACAGCCACAGGCCCGCACCGGTGAACACAGCACACGCGAGTTTCATCATCGGCCTCTCATCCAATTTGTCCTGTAGCGGCGGCCTATGGCCGCCGAAAAGTTTCACATCGGTGTTTACAGAGCACCGCTACAACCAGGAAAGCGATTGGTAACTGATGTCATCATTTGGTTTTGGCCGGAACGCGTTCAGTCTCCACCGGTCCATAGAACTCAACTTCCCAGACGCGCGCGGTGTGGCCCTGTGTCTTCGTGATGCAGAGCCGCAGCCGCGCCGTCTGCACCGGCGCGAAGGTGCGGCTCCAGAAAGGATCAGCGTTATCCTGCGTTGCTGTGCCGGGGATGTCTTTCCACGCCGCGCCATCGTGCCACTGGAGTGCGAAGCCGGTCAGCGGCGCGACCAGTTTGCCGCCCTGGGTGTAGCCGGAAATCACGCGCGCCGCGCCGAGGGTCACCGGCGCCCGCCACGTGAACTCCACGATCTGCGGCAACTCCGCCTTGCCCAGCCAGCGGCCGCTGTTGTCGGCGAGATTGGCCTGGCCATCGGTCAACAATGCCGCGGCGCCGGGAGCGGCGACCGCCGCGGCGCGCGCCAGGTTCGGCCCGGCCTGCGCCAGCCACGCGGGCGCGGCCGCCGCCGGGGGATGCTTCGCCGCCGGCTTGGGTGCTTTTTCTTCGAGCGGCGTGGCCGGTTGCCGGCCGACGCCGCGCCGCATCAGCGCCTGCAGTTCCGCGAGGTGGCTCTCGTAGATGCGGCGCGGTGTGGCGTCGTGCTGCTTGCACAGGCTTGCCGCCATGCCGACGATCTCGCCCATGCAGCCGCCGGTACGCATCACGCGCACGGCGCCGAGCGCCTCGTGCTTCACGCTGATATCGCGCCCGGCCATGAACAGGTTCGCGACGTTGCGCGAGTAGAGGCAGCGGTACGGAATCCAGAACGGGCGGCGCTCTCGGAAGGCGGGATACTGGCCGTGATGCGCCACGGAGATGAAGGCGTCGCCCGCAAAGCCTTTTTCATATTTCGGGTCGGGCAGGTGCAGGTCGTTGCTCCAGCCGGTCGGCGCGCAGCCATCGGGGAACTGCCGGTCGTTCTTCAAGTCCTCGAAGCACAACACCACGTCGCCCAGCAGCCGCCGCGACTCGCGCTTGCCGAGGATGTGGGCGCACCAGTTGAGCCGGTGGTTGGGCAGCACCTTGTCCACGTTCTTCATGGCGTCCCACGCGCCGTACATCGCGCGGAAATTCCAGTCGCGCACCGCTTCCATCTCCGCGATCGGGTCGCGGTCGAAGCCGCTCTCCCAGTACCAGCCGCCGAGCTGGTGTGTGTCGGGCTTGGTCTTGCTGCGGCCGGGGAACGGCTTGCTGGCGAGGTCAAGCGCCCACGGGCAACGCGGGAACGGCTGCGGCGTCCGCATATCGCCCACGGCGGTGTTGAACGCGTTCGTGTCCGCGCACTCGCAGACGTTCCAGAGGTTGCACGGCCCCATGTGACCCTTGGGCTCCATTTCCAAATCCGCGCCGGCCAGCGCGCCGACCGCGGCATCGCCGGTGCAATCGGCGAACCAGCGCCCACCGATGCGTACGCGCCGCCCGGTGCCCAGCTCCTGCGCGATGACGGCGCGGAGCTGGAGCGCGCCCGGAGCTTGCGCTCCGTCCATCTCGACCGCGTTCGCGCGGTGCTCCAGGAACAGGCGAAGGTTCGGCTCGGCGCGGGCGAGCGCGAGCTTCTTCTCGTCCTCGTACAGCGCGGCGGTGTTCGCCGGGCCGTAGTGCGCCGACTTCTTTTGTTCCAACTCCGCGACCACATCGCCGACGCGCGGCCACGGCTCCTTGTTGCGCGCGCCCTGCAGCCAGACGCGCACCTCGGAACTGTTGTTGCCGCCGAGCACGGGGCGATCCTGAATCAGCGCCACCTTCAATCCGAGCCGCGCCGCCGAGAGCGCCGCGCAGGTGCCGGCGATACCGCCGCCGGTGACGACCAGATCGAACTCGCCCGCCGGTTCCGGTTTTTCCGGCAGGCCGAGGCACGCGCGGCGGAACGCGGCCATTTCCGGGTCGCGGTTGGGCGGCGCGAACTGCGCGTCGCGCGTGAACAGGATCGCATCGCAGCGCCCCTCGAAACCGGTGAGGTCGTGTAGCGACAGCGCCGCCTTACCCGCCTTCAGTTCCACCGTGCCGCCATCCTGCCAATGCCAGTCGGCGCCTGCGGCGCCAAACGTGGTGGCGAGGGCCTGGCCGTTGACCAGCACCTGAAATTTCCCCGGCGCTCCCGGCGCCTGCCACTGCGCCACCCAATCCTTCGTGCGTACCCAGACGCGATAGCGGCCGGACGCCGGGACCTCGACCTCGGTGGTCGCGTCGGCCACCGGCCGGCCCAGCCCGTGCGCCAGCAGATAGGGTGAACCCATCTGGTCCATGAACTGCGGGTCCACCACCCAGCCGCCGTGCTGCGTAAAACCCTCGGCCTCGGCCAGCACAAAATTTTCCCGCGCCGGCTCTGCGGCGCTCACCACACACGCCGCCGCCAGCGCAACAGCCATGCCTGATCGTCGTGCAGTTTTCTTCATTGTTCGCCCTTGTCCGTGCTGTGGTCGCGGCCCAAATATAATCAAGGTGGCGCAGATTAGAATTCATTTGCCGCTATAACGCAAGCGCGCGGGGCTGGTCACTCATCGAGCGTTATGCTGGCGTCGGCCGTTTCCAGGGATTGGAAGCCTGGCCCCTGCTTTTTTCCAAGCATTGGAAACCTTGGGCGGGCTCTCGTGTAGCGGAACGAGGGGCGGACGCTGGTGCGGGCGGCGTTGCTGCTGCTGCTGCCGGCGGAGAATGCGCTTCGTCTGGCGCAACACCCGGCAACACCCATGATCACCGCGCGAACGGCCATGCTCACGAGCGCCAGCGCACCCGCGAGGATTCGGCTATGGGTCATGTGCATCGCTACTTGAGCTGGTGGGCTTCTGCGTGATCACGGCGGCGAAATCCGGCTTGCCCACGCCGCGCTGCATGAGCGCCTTGAGTTCATCGAGATGCCGCTCATAGACGCCGCGCGGGGTGGTGGCGTGGCGCGTGCAAAGCGACGCGGCCATGCCGACCACCTCGCCCATCATGCCGGTCGTGCGCATCACGCGTACCGTGCCGAGGGCGACGTGGGTGACGCTGATGTTGCGCCCGGCCATCAGGAGGTTCTCGATGTTGCGGGAGTATAGACAGCGGTAGGGGATGGGATACGGCTTGATCTTGATATGCCGGGCCTCCGACCGGAAGGCTTCGCAGGCGCACAGGGTTTCTTTCGGGTAGTGCAGATCAATGGTCCAGGTGGTGGTGATGGAGGCGTCGGGGAACGGCCGGGCCTCGACGAGGTCCTGCTGGCGCAGGATGACATCGCCCAGCAGCCGGCGCGACTCGCGCTTGCCGCCGATATAGGCCACCCACTTCAGCCGTTGCCGGGCAAACCCGGCCTTGAACGCGGGATGGTTTTTCAGCACGGCCCAGTTGCCGTAAACGACGCGCAGGCCGTAGTCGCGGATCTGCTCGATCTCGGTGACGTGATTGCGCGTGGCGCCCGTCTCCCAGTCCCAGTCGCCGCGGGTCGTCTTCACGCAGGTCTTCGCGTTCAGCGGCAACGCCCACGGACATTCCGGGAAGGTGGACGGCTGCTCGTCTGCCTCCGCATACCATTGCACCGAGGTGCCCATCACCAGTTCATCTTTCTTCGGCGGCGCGGTGTCCTCGCCAAACTCGGCCCTGGATTCCCGGCCGTAGGCGAAGTCCGCCCCGGCCAGCGCGCCGATGACGCCATCGCCGGTGCAATCGGCCACAAGGCGCGCCCGGAACTTTCGTCTCACGCCCGTCCGGATGTCCTCCGCCAGCACCGCCGCGATGCGATTCCCCGCCAGCTCCACGCCGTTGGCGCGCGTGCCGAGGCAGAGCGTGAGGTTCTTCTCCGCCTGCACCACGGCCAGCTTCTTCTCGTCTTCGTAATTCGAGGCCGGGCCGGCATTGTGGATTTTCTTCTCGGGGTGCTGTGCGATGACCGCCATGACCTCCTTGCTGCGCGGCAACGCGGGGGCCTGCTTGGCCTGATAAAGGTTCCAGTGGCCGACCGGCCCCCATTCCTCCACCAGGTCGCCCAGGCGCGGATACGGCTGCTGATGGATCAGGCCGGAGAGCCCCACGCGGACTTCGGAACTGTTGTTGCCGCCGAGCACGGGGCGGTCGTGGATGAGCGCCACCTTGCAGCCCAACCGCGCCGCGCTGATGGCCGCACAGCACCCGGCCGCGCCGCCGCCCACGACCACCAGGTCATACTCGCCCGCCTCCAGCGGAGCTTCCGGCAGACCACGCAGCTTGCGGCGTAGCGGCGCGAGTGTGGCGGGATCGTTCGGCGGAGCCGCGCCGGCGGCGGCCGTGAACAGCAGCGCATCGCACCGGCCCGCGAAGCCGGTCAGGTCGTGCAGCGCGAGCGTGGCGGTCTTCTGTGCCACCGCCACCACGCCACCATCCTGCCAATGCCACTCGGCGCCTTCCGTTCCAAAGGTCACCGGCGCCGCCCTGCCATCCACCAGCACCTGAAAAATCCCCGGCGTGCCCGTGGCTTTCATGTCGGGATGTGTGTCCGCCGTCTTCCACGGCGCAACCCAATCCCGCGTCCGCACCCAGAGCCGGTAGGTCCCCGTTTGTGGAAACTCCACCGTCGTCGTCGCATCCTTGACCGGCACGCCGAGGCCGTGTGCCAGCAGGAAGGCCGAGCCCATCTGATCCATCACCTGCTGATCCACCACCCAGCCGCCGTGCTGCGCAAAGCCCTCGGCCTCGACCAGCACAATATGTTCCCGCGCCGGCTCCGCCGCGCGCAGCGTCGCCAGCGACAAAACAACCACGCCTAAAAGCATCCCTCGCTTCATTTGGTCTCTTCCTGTTTCTTCACCGGGCTGGCGGCCGCCGGGAGTTGCGCGAACTCCAGCTTCAGCACCCAGCCCGCCGTCGAACGGTCGTTGATGGGCAGATGCTTCACGCGCAGGCAGCGGTTCGGCGTCTGGTTGTGGAGGCGCGGCAGATCGCTGACGTCGCAGGCGACCGCCTCGCCGGTGTTCAGCAGCGTCGCGCGGCGCGGCAGCTCCACGAGCGGCGGCAGGAAGACCGACGCGGTCTCCGGCTCCTTGATCAGGTGCACAAAGAGCGTGTTCCCGCGCCGCGTGAGCGCGACCTCGCGGTTGCTCGTCAGCGCGCTGGCGGGCTCGACGCCGAGCAGCGACTCGCGCACCGCGCCGAACCATGTCCCGATGCGCCGCAAAATCGCGGCGCTCTGCCCGTCAATCGTCCCGTCCGGCTTCGGGCCGATGTTGAGCAGATAGTTGCCGCCCTTCGCCAGCACCTTCTGGATGCTGCGGAGCAGGTGCGCGTCGCTGTAATAGTCCTCGTCCTCGCGCCAGCCCCAGCTCTGATAGCCGACCGCCTGGCACGCCTCGATCGGCTTCTCGAACGCGAGCCGGGTATTGACCGAGCTGTCCCAGTCGCGTTCCGGCGTCCCGAAGTCGCCCTCGTCGCAGCCGCGGTTGTTGATGACCGCGTTCGGCTGCAACTGGCGGATCAGCGCGTTGAGGGCGGGGTCGCGATGCTTGAGCACGTTGGCGTCCCACCAGAAGCCGTGGATTTCGCCGTAGTTGCTGCACAGCTCGCGGACCTGCGCCTGGACGAACGCCATGTAGCGCGCGAGGTCGGGCTGGTCGCCCGGCTCCGGCGCGCGCAGCTCATAGGGCCGGCCCGCGGTGGGATAGTTCGGGTGGTGCATGTCGGCCAGCGAGTAGTAGAGGCACAGCGGGAATTTCCGCCGGTGGCACGCCGCCGCGAGCAGCGCGAGCGCGTCCTTGCCGTAGGGCGTGCGCGTGATGTTGTAGTCGGTCTGCTTCGTATCCCACAGGCAGAAGCCGTCCACGTGCTTCGTCGTGAACGTCAGGTACTGCATCCCCGCCTGCTCCGCGAGGTCGAGCCACGCGTCGGGGTTGAACTGCGTCGGGTTGAACTGCTGCATCAGCGGCGCGTACCCGGCGCGCGTGAGCTGCTTGCGGTACATGTGCTGCTCGTGCCAACCGGCGACCGAGTAGAGGCCCCAGTGGATGAACAGGCCGAACCGCTTTTGCGCGAACCAGTCGCGGCCGTCGCGGAACGGCCCCGCCCACGCGGCCAGCGGCCGCGCCAGCGCCGCCGCCAAACCCGCCTGAAGCAAACCTCTGCGCGTCATCATCCGGTTTCTCCTCCGGTTCTGGGACTCGAAACAACGTCGGCATGACGCCACGCGGCCGCGCGCTTGTCAAGCCGGCCCTCCGCCTTTTCCAAGGTCGCGGGCGCAAGGACCAAGTGCACCACTTGGGGGGTCGGGTGGATGGTTGGAAGAGGGTGGTCATGTCACAGGGTGGGTGTGGTGGGATTGGTGGCGGGACCGGAACCTTCCCGCCCCCCAAGGGGGGCGGCGCGCGC
>CAISWQ010000095.1 GCA_903889245.1 uncultured Lentisphaerota bacterium
AGACGATGAGCAAGATCAAACTCGGCATCAACATGGAGTTCGTCCGGCACGACGACAAGCCCTTCGAGTGGGGCGTCGCCAAGGCCGCGGAGCTGGGCTACGAGTACGTGGAGCCGATGCTCCACTGGGGGCGCGAGCTGTTGAGCGAGGCCGGCTACTTCCACAGCGTCTCGATGCTCGATGACCCGCTGCGCATCCGGCGCGCGTGCGAGAAGTCGGGCATCAAGCTCTCCGGTTTCAGCGCGCACTGCCCGCTGTGCAAGCCGGAGATCAGCACCGAATATCTCAAGCAGGCGGTCCGCTTCGCCGCCGAATGCGGCGCGCCCGTGGTCAACACCGATGAAGGCCCGAAGCCGGCGTGGACCACGGTCGAGGAGGATCACGTGCTGATGAAGTACGTCCTGACCGAGGCCGCCAAGGTTGCCGAGCCGCGCGGCATCCTGCTCGGCATCGAGCCGCACCAGCAGTACAGCAAGACGCCCGCGGGCCTCGACCGCATCAGCCGGCTCGTCAACAGTCCCGCCATTGGCATCAACTTCGACACCGGCAATAGCTACCTCGCGGGGCAGGATCCCTACGCGTGGCTGGAGAGCATCGTGGACCGGCTCGTCCATCTGCACGCGAAGGATATCTCGGTCAAGCAGTCCGCCGACGAGCGCGGCAAGGTCACCGGCACGCCGGTCGGCTGCGCGTGTGGCGAGGGCGTGATTGACTGGGCGCGCGTGATCAAGATCTGCCAGCAGGCCAAACGCGACATCGTGTTCAGCGTCGAGTGCGGCACGCTTGACCAGGCCGCGCGCTCGCTCGCGCATCTGAAGAAACTTATCTGAAAGGAAACCGACCATGCAACAAACCACCCGTCGTGACTTCATCAAGACCGGCGCGCTCGCCGGCGTCGTGCTCCCGCACGTCTTCTCCGTGGCGGCCCGCGCGCAGGCGCCCGGCCCGAACAGCCGGCTGGGCGTCGGCTTCATCGGCTGTGGCGGCCGCGCCGGCGCGCACATGGGCATGCTGCAAGGGCTGAAGAAGGACGGCAT
Organism: uncultured Lentisphaerota bacterium; assembly: GCA_903889245.1. Classification (GTDB taxonomy): domain Bacteria; phylum Verrucomicrobiota; class Kiritimatiellia; order CAIQIC01; family CAIQIC01; genus DP16D-bin41. The sequence goes on from CAISWQ010000095.1 coordinate 1,038, forward strand.
GCCGATCGAGTTCGTCGCTGTCAGCGACGCCTACCGGCCGCACGCCCTGCGCGCCCAGAAGCGGCTGAACGCGGGCCACGTCTTCATGGATTACCGCGAGCTGCTCGCGCGCAAGGATATTGACCTCGTCTGCATTGCCACGCCCGACCACCAGCACGGCTACCAAGCGATGGACGCGTTGCTGGCCGGCAAGCACGTCTATTGCGAGAAGCCCGTCACGCACTGGCGGCAGTTCGAGTTGACGCGCAAGCTGGCGGATGTTGCCGCGGCCTCGCCGTGCGCGTTCCAACTCGGCACGCAGGCGATGAGCGACGGCGCGTGGCACCAGATGAAGAAGCTCGTCAAGGACGGCCTGATCGGCAAGCCGCTCTTCGGCGAGACCGGCTTCTTCCGCATCGGCGACTGGGGCGAGCGCGGGATGCACATCAGCGACCCCAACGCCAAGCCCGGCCCCGACCTCGACTGGGACGCGTTTCAGGGCGACGCGCCGAAGCATCCGTTCAGCGTGGACCGCCTCTTCCGCTGGCGGCTGTTCGAGGATTATGCCGGCGGCCCCGTCACCGATCTTTACCCGCACTGCCTCACGCAGGTCGTGGACATCCTCGGCGTCGGCTTCCCGGAGACGGTCGCCGCGACCGGCGGCATCCACCGCTATACCTACGAACTGCGCGACGTGCCCGACACCTGCAACCTGCTCGCGCAGTTTCCGGAGAAGGTGACCATCAGCGTGCTCGGCACGCAGGCCAACGACTACAACGTCACGCCGCACCGCGGCTCCGGCCAGCGCAGCCCCGTCATCCGCGGCTGGGAAGGCTCGCTCGCGATTGATAAGAACAACAAGGAGCTCGTCTTCACCGGCATCCGCGAGAAGGAAGGCAAGGCCGATCAGCGCTTCCCGATCGAGTACGGCGAGGACAACACCAAGCACTGGAAGAACCTGATCGCGTGCGCGCAGGCCGGCCGCAAGGATACGTGGAGCCCGATGGACCTCGCCTTCCGCACGCAGACCATCCTCCAGATGGCCGCGCTCGGCGTGAAGCACGGCAAGCTCGCGCGCTACGACGCGAAGCAGCGCCAGATCATCCTCTGAAGCCGCGGCGGTTTTCCAAGGCTTGGAAAAAAAGCGCCGGAAAATTTCCAAGCCTTGGAAAACGGAGGCAAAACATGAAGCGAAATTTTCCAAGGCTTGGAAACGAACGGGGCCGGTTTTTCCAAGGGTTGGATAAATAAGCGGGATTCTTTCATGGCTTGGAACTTTACCCCTGCCTCCTGCAAAACCGCGCGGCCTGCGCATTCCGTCACGCGGGGCTATTTCTCGTCGTCGTCGGGATCGTTATGGGTTTCAGCGCATTTGCAGCGCGGCGGTTCGCCGAGGCGGCCGACGTCATAGGAGGTTTTCAAGGAACGTTCCGGGTCCAGTGGACAGACGAGCTTGGTGGCTACCTCGGCAAACAGCTTTTCCGCCTCGCTGGAGGTGATGATGCCGCCGGATTTGGCCGCGTGCGCGGTGGCCCATTCCTCTTTGAGAAGGGTGATCTCCTCCATGTTGGCCTGACATTGATAACGTTTCTCATCGAACGCCGTGGTTGAGGTCATGCTGTCGGGGTCGAGGTCCTCGTCGAATGGCGACTGCAGGGAGCAACCGATCCAGAAGAGCAGCGCGATGATGACCATCAGCAGAAAGGTGAAAAAGGCCGAGAGCAGGCAGCCACAGCCGAGCAGCCAGCTGTGACCGCAAGGGCGCGGCGGTTTGACGGGGTGGCCGCAGCCGGGACACAGCGGGGCTTGGTCGGAAATTTGTTTGCCGCAGAGCGGACAGGCGATCATGGCCATGAGGATTGCTCCTATTTCTTTTTCTGCTCTTCGTGTTTCTGCTCGTGCAGCGCCTGGCACTTGCACTTCGGGTCAGCGCCGATGGGGCTGATTTCGTAGGAGGTGGCCACTGATTTCTGCGGGTCCAGCGGGCAGACCAGCTTGCCTTCGCTCTCTGCGAGCATCTGCGCCAGGTCGGCCGCAGGGATCATGTCGCCGTTCTTGCCCTCGTGCACGGTGACCCATTCCTCCTTGAGCAGGGCGATTTCGTCGCGGTTCTTTTCACAGCGGTAGTCATCCATCGAGAAGGTGCCGGAGGAAGCGATGCCGGTGAACAACCACCATAGACAGCCAAAGAAACCGCCGCACATGGCGAGGGATACAACGAGCACGCTGCCCACGATCAGCCAGATGAGGTTCCGGCTGTGTTTGGCAGGCAGCGGCGGCGGGCGCGGTGTAGTGGGGTTCATGGTGCGGCTTCCTTTCAACTGGCGCGGGCGTTGAAGGTGCGGTCGCCGGCGTCGCCGAGGCCGGGCAGGATATAGCCGTGCCGGTTCAGACGGCGGTCGAGCGCCGCGAGGTGCAGTTGGACTTCTGGGAATGCGGCCTGGACGCGCTTGACGCCTTCGGGCGCGGCGATGAGCGCGAGCAGTTTGATGCGCTTCACACCCCAGCGCGTAAGTTCACCGAGCGCGGCCAGGGCCGAACCGCCGGTCGCCAGCATCGGGTCGAGCACGAGCGCCACGTCCACCGGCTGGGCTTTCTTGAATTTCGCATAGTATTCCACCGGTCGGAGCGTCCGCTCGTCACGATAGACGCCCAGGTGCCAGACCTCGGCTTGGGGCAGCAGTTCCAGCAGCGCATCCACCATACCCAACCCCGCGCGCAAAATCGGGACGAGTCCGAGGCGCTCCTTGAGTTGGGCGCCCGGGGCGGCCATCAGCGGCGTTTGCACGCGGATGGTTCTGGTTGCGAGATCGCGCGTGGCTTCGGCCGCCAATAACAGCGTGAGGCGGCGCACCAGCCGGCGGAACTCCTCCGGTGGTGTGCCGGAGGCGCGCAAGGCCGCCAGATGATGTTGCGCGAGCGGGTGCTGAAGTAGCAGCAGGTTTTTCATGGCCGTGACATAGCCGCGCCTGCTGGCAGTGTCAAGCCGCGGGAGCAGTCGCGGGCGATGGGGTGGGTTTGGAAATGTTTGACGTGGGGGCCTTCTGCGGGTAAATATCCGCCCGCTTTGCGCGTTGTGGCGCAGGCATAGGAGAAAACAGAACATGGCCATCATCAACTTCGGCGGTGTGGAAGAGCGCGTGGTGACGCGCAAGGAATTCACCCTCGCCAAGGCGCGCAAGGTTTTGAAGAACGAAACCATCGCGATCATCGGGTACGGCGTCCAGGGCCCCGCGCAGGCGCTCAACCTCAAGGACAACGGCTTCAAGGTCATCATCGGCCAGGCGCCGGAATTCAAGCGCGACTGGGACCGCGCGGTCGCCGACGGCTGGAAGCCCGGCAAGGACCTCTTCGACATCGCGACGGCGGTGCAGAAGGGCACGATCATCCAGTTGCTCGTCTCCGACGCCGCGCAGCGCGCCGTGTGGCCGCTGATCAGGAAGAACCTCAAGGATGGCGACGCGCTCTATTTCTCGCACGGCTTCTCGATCACCTACAGCAAGAAGACCGGCGTCGTCCCGCCCGATTTCGTGGACGTGATCATGGTCGCGCCCAAGGGCTCCGGCCTGAACGTCCGCCGCAATTTCTTGAGCGGCGCGGGCATCAACAGCAGCTACGCGGTCGGCCAGGACGCGACCGGCCACGCCGAGGAGCGCTGCCTCGCGGTCGGCATCGGCATCGGCTCCGGCTACCTCTTCCCGACGACCTTCCCGCACGAGACCAACAGCGACCTGACCGGCGAACGCGGCGTGCTGATGGGCGCGCTGGCCGGCATCATGGACGCGCAGTATGACGTGCTCCGCGCGCACGGCCACTCGCCGAGCGAGGCGTTCAACGAGACGGTCGAGGAGCTGACGCAGAGCCTGATCCGCCTCGTGGACGAGAAGGGCATGGACTGGATGTACTCGAACTGCTCCGCCACGGCGCAGCGCGGTGCGCTCGACTGGCGCCCGCGGTTCAAGAAGGCCGTGCTGCCGGTCTTCAAGGAGCTCTATAAGCGCGTCGCCAGCGGCGCGGAAGCCGAGCGCGTCATCAAGACATGCGGCGGCAAGGACTATCAGCAGAAGCTCGCGAAGGAACTCGCCGAACTGCGCGATAGCGAGATGTGGCGCGCGGGCGCGGCGGTGCGCGCACTGCGGCCGACCGAGACGGCCAAGGCCATCACCAAGGGCACCAAGGGCGTGTCGGGCCGTCAGTGGTGAAAAAGCCAGATTAGCGGATGAGCATCCCGGAGGCCGTCAGGTCTTCGGGATGTTTTCTTTGAAGTATGAAAAAGCACATCGAGAAGATTTTACACGGCGTCAAGAAACTGCTCGGCCGGACACCGGCGGAGAAAGATGAAGCCGCCAAGCCGGCCACACCGCCGCCGCTCAAGAAGGATGAATGGCAGCCGGGGCAGGCGGGCAGAGGTCAGCGGTCAGAGGTCAGGGATCAGAGGGCGGAGGGACGCGGGCCGAGGACCGAGGGCCGAGAGCAGAAGACCGAAGGCAGGGAGCACACCCGCCAGCCGCGGCCGCAGCGGCAGTCCGACCAGCGCCGTGGTAATCGCCCACCACGCGGACCACATCACGAACGACGTGGTTCCGTCCGGACAGAGACCGGGTCACATCTTACTCCTCACATTTCACCGCCTACATCTCCGCCGCCCCCCGCCGCCCCGTGGGACCCCGCCTCGTTCCAAGTCCCGCCGGAGGCCGGCAAGCAGCGTTTCCACGATTTCGGGCTGCGGCCGGAGCTGATGCACGCGATTGCCGACCTGAACTTCCGCTACTGCACGCCGATCCAGGGACAGATCATGCCGCATACGCTCGCCGGCAAGGACGCCGCCGGGCAGGCGCAGACCGGCACGGGCAAGACCGCCGCGTTCCTGCTGACGATCATGCAGCATGCGCTCCAGCATCCGCTCGCGGAGCGCAGGCCCGGCACGCCGCGCGCGCTCGTGCTCGCGCCGACGCGCGAATTGGTGATGCAAATCCAGAGGGACGCCAACGTGCTCGGTCATCACGCGCACTTCCACACCATCGCCGTCTTCGGCGGCATGGACTACGAGAAGCAGAAGCGCCAGGTCGCCGGCCAGGTCGTGGATCTGATCGCGGCGACGCCGGGCCGCCTGATTGATTTCCTGCGCAGCCGCCTCGTGGACCTCTCGCAGGTGGAAATCCTCGTGCTCGACGAGGCCGACCGGATGCTGGACATGGGCTTCATCCCCGACGTGCGCCGCATCATCAGCCATACGCCGCACCGCGACCGCCGCCAGACGCTGCTCTTCAGCGCCACCTTGAGCAAGGACGTGATGCGCCTCGCCAGCCAGTGGATGCGCGACTTCATCAAGATAGATATTGAGCCGGAGCACCGCGCGGTGGACACAGTGGAACAGAAGATCTACGTCGTCACCCGCCGCGAGAAATTCGCCGTGCTGCTGCACCTGCTCCGCGCACCGACGACCGAGCGCGTGCTGATCTTCCGCAACCGGCGCGACGCGACCACGCGGCTCTACCAGCGCCTGCAACGCGAGGGTCTGCGTTGCGCCGAGCTTTCCGGCGATGTGCCGCAAGAAAAGCGTGTCCGCATCCTGGAGGATTTCCGCGCGGGCAAGCTGAAAGTCGTCGTCGCCACCGACGTGGCCGGGCGCGGCATCCACGTCGCCGGCATCAGCCACGTGGTCAACTACGATGTGCCCGAACAGCCGGAGGATTTCGTCCACCGCATCGGCCGCACCGGCCGCGCGGGCGTGAGCGGCGAGGCGATCACCTTTGCCGACGAGGAGTCCGGCTTCCTGCTGCCCGCGATCGAGGAATACGTGGGCCGGCCCCTGACCTATATCCATCCCGACGAATCCCTGCTCAAGCCGCCGCCCCGCGAGCATCACCACCACAGCCCGCCCAAGCCGCCTGCGGGGCAGGGGTAATTCATCTGCCGATATAAGTATTTGTCGGCAACGGTATGAGATGTTTTCCGCCGGCGCCAGCCGCAGGCAACCGCAGAATATCGAACAAGGAACCGCAGAAGGCCGAAGTCCCGCACTTCGAGATTGGATATTCGACCTTCGCTATGCTGCGGTTTGATTTGGCCGTTGTTTGCAGCGTGTCTTCTTCGCAGGTTACGGATTTTGTTTTTGCGTTCACCGGGGTGCTCTGCCATGCTCCGCGCGGTTTGCAAGTCACAGGGGCCACTATGAAAACGCTGTTCAAGCTGTTCGGAATTTTCTCCCTCGCTGTGCTGGCGCGCGCCGAGGTCATGACCACACCGGTGCCGGGCACGACCAACGCGCTCCAGATCGAGGCCAAGGCCGACGAGGTTCTCAAGCAGATGGACACCTTCTATCGCAGCCTCAAAAGCCTCAAGCTCGACATTGATGTCCAACTCCACATGCAGGCCGAGGGCATGAAGCAGGAGATCGCCAGCGCGTGGTCCGCCGCGCTCCAGCGCCCGAACAAGCTCGCGATCAACTACAAGTCGGGCCAGAACCAGTTCACCTTCGTCTGCGACGGCCGCCTGCTCAACGTCTACATCCCGGTGATCAAGCGCTACCTCGAAAAACCCGCGCCGGCCAATCTCGACGTGCTCTTCAAGGAGCAATCGGAGCCGGCGATGCTGTTGCAGCAGGGCGTGCCGTTCTTCGCCTCGCTCGTCGCGCCCGATCCGCGCGCGCGCCTGCTCGAGGATGTCGCCAGTGTGAAGTATGTCGCCACCGAGATGTGGCAGGGCGCCGAGTGCCACAAGCTGCGCGGCGAACAGAGCCAGTTCGACTGGGACCTCTGGATCGAGAAAGGCAAGCAGCCGTTCATCCGCAAGGTGGTCATGGACATGGGCAAGTCGGCGCGCCGGATGGGTGACAAGGTCCCGCAGATGAAACAGGCCCAGTGGCAGATCGAAATCCAGTTCAACGCCAACGAGGCCAACCCGACGCTCACCGATGAGGCGTTCAAGTTCGTGCCGCCCGCCAACGCCAAGAAGGTGGACTCCTTCCGGCCGCAGCCCGGCCAGGGCGAGGAAGAGGCGCCCAGCCCGCTGCTCGGCAAGCCCGCGCCGGAACTCGCCCTCAAGCTGCTCGAGGGTGGCGAGCAAGTTTCGCTCGCGAAGCACAAGGGCAAGGACGTGGTGCTGCTCGACTTCTGGGCCACGTGGTGCGGCCCCTGCCGCAAGAGCCTGCCGCTGCTCGCCGAGGTCGCGGCGCAATACAAGGACAAGGGCCTCGCCTTCTACGCCATCAACCAGCGCGAGGACGCCGACAAGATCAAGGACTTCCTCGCCAAGCAGAACTTCAAGTTGACCGTCGCGCTCGACTCCGAGGGCAAGGCCGGCGAGGCCTACGGCGTCGAGGGCATCCCGCAGACCGTGCTCATCGGCAAGGACGGCACCGTGCAGGCGGTCCACATCGGCTATGACCCCGCGCTGAAGGCCGTGCTCGGCAAGCAGATCGAGGATTTGCTCGCCGGCAAGAGCCTCGCCCCCGCCGGCGCCAAGGCCGGGCACAAATAAACCGCGGCTGGGCGCTCTTCGGAAGCTGTTTTGCAGGGCTTGGAAAAAACGTCCGGAAATTTTCCAAGGTCTGGAAAGATCAGCGCGAGCTTTTCCAAGCCTCGGAAGAACGCCGGAAATAATTTCCAATCCTTGGAAAATCCCGCCACCACGCTATCTTTCCCGCGCATGAAGACTGTACGGCGGCAGGCGCTGCTCGCTGACCGCGACCTCAAACACCTGGTGGAGGAAATCCGCGCGGGGCGGACGGTCTTTGTCCCATCACTTCCTTTCGGCGCGCAGGCGGTACTCGCGCTGGCGCTGGCCGAGGCGCGCGGTCGGCCGCTGCTCTGGCTCGGCGATAGCCCCAAGTCGCTCGATTTCTTCCACCGCGATCTGCTCGCGCTGGCCGCCACCGGCGATGCGCAGCGCGTCGCGTTCTTCCCCGCGCTGGAGGAATCCAGCCGCGGCAGCGCACAGGCCGATATCGCCGGCGACCGTTTGCTCGCGTTGCAGGCGTGCCTGCAAAAGCCCGGCCCGCTACTCGTCGCCACCTGCGCGCAGGCGCTGCTGCAAAAGACGCTGCCGCCCGCCGAGATTCAGACCGCGCGCCGCGTCCTGCAAACCGGCGACGCGCTCGATCCCGCACAGCTCGCCGCCGACTTGGAAAAACTCGGCTACCGTTTCGAGGTCGAGGTGCAGGAGAAAGGACAGGCCGCGCGGCGCGGAGGCCTGCTCGATCTCTGGCCGCCGACGGAGCCGTGGCCGCTGCGACTGGAGTTCTTCGGCACGCAGCTCGAATCCATCCGCACGTTCGATCCCGCGTTCCAACGTTCGCGCGAGAAGCGCGCCAGCATGCTGCTCGCGCCCGCAGGCGAGCGCCCGCTTTCGGCGCAGGAAAGCTCGCTGCTCGACTACCTTGCGCCGGACACGCTTTGGTTCTGGTCGGAGCCGGAGAGCATCCGGCATCACGCGGCGCTCTCGCTGGCGGCTCACGGAACAACTGTAGCGGCGGCCTGTGGCCGCCGACGGCGGGCACAGCCCGCCGCTACAGAAGAACCTCTGTCGGAGGAGAAGTATTCTGCGGACGAGTTGGAGCCGGGTGCGCGCTTCGACGCGTTGCGGCTGGCGTGGGAGCGGCGTTTCCGAGGCGCGCGCCTGATCTGCGGGCTGGACGTGATGCAGGCATCGGCGGCTTACGCGCTCGACCTCAAGCCGTGCGAAGGTTTACCCGCGCTCGAGGGCGGCGGCCTTACGCAGCCCGACTTGATCCAGGCCGAACGCGGAAAATTCGTCGCCGGTCTCCAGCAGAAAGCCGCCGCCGGCTGGCGCGTGGAAATCTTCCTCAACACCGAAGGCACGCGCGACCGCTTCGCCGAGCTCGCGGCCGAGCAGTCTCGCGTCTCTGGTCACGTGTCTCGTGTCGAAGAAAGCAAAACCACCACACGAGAACTTTCAGATTTCAGATCTCAAGTTTCAGGTGTCGCTCCCTCGCCCCTCGCCCCTCGCCCCTCGTCACTCCTGCTCCACGTCGCACCGCTCACTTCCGGTTTCGTGGTGGAGTCGCAACGCTGGCTGGTGGTGGCAGAGTCCGATCTCTTCGGCTTCCGCAAGGCGCTACCGGGCCGCTATGAGTTGCACGGCAAGCGCTCCGGCCCGGCGCGCGCGGCCGCGATGCTGCGCGTCGCCGACTGGACCGATCTCGACCCCGGTGACCTCGTAGTCCATGCCGATCATGGCATCGGGAAATATCTGGGGCTCTACGAGGTGGAATTCCAGAACCGACAGCAGGAGGTGCTGGCGATCGAATATGCGGAGAAGGCGCGGCTCTATGTGCCGGTGAGTCAGGCTCATTTGTTGAGCCGTTATGTGGGGGTGGGGCGGCATCGCCCGGAGTTGCATGCGCTCGGCGGCACGCGCTGGGAGCGCGAGAAGAAAGCGGCCGAGCGCGCGGTGGCCGACCTCGCCGGGCAGCTCCTCGAAACGCAGGCCGCGCGCGATGCACTCCCCGGCCACGCCTTCGCGACGGACACGACGTGGCAGCACGAGTTCGAGGGCGCCTTCCCGTTCAGCGAAACGCCTGACCAGCTCGGCGCCATCCAGTCGGTGAAGCGCGACATGGAAGCCACGCGCCCGATGGACCGCCTGATCTGCGGCGACGTGGGCTACGGCAAGACCGAGGTCGCGATGCGCGCCGCCTTCAAGGCCGTCATGGATGGCAAGCAGGTCGCGATGCTCGTCCCGACGACGATCCTCGCGCAGCAGCACTACGAAACCTTTTCAGAGCGCTTCGCCGCCTATCCCTTCACCATCGAGATGCTCTCGCGCTTCCGCAGCCGCGAGCAGCAGAGCGAAACGGTCCGCCGCCTGCGCGCGGGTGGCGTGGATATCGTCATCGGCACGCATCGCCTCGTCCAGAAGGACGTCGCCTTTAAGGACCTCGGTCTGGTGATCATAGACGAGGAGCAGCGCTTCGGCGTCCGCCACAAGGAGCGACTGAAGCACTATCGCCAGCTTGTAGATGTGCTCACGCTGACCGCCACGCCGATCCCGCGCACGCTCTACATGAGCCTGACCGGCGCGCGCGACCTCTCCACCATCGAGACACCGCCGCTTGAACGCCTGCCCATCGAGACCATCGTCGCGCCGCTGACCGATGAGATCATCCGCACCGCCGTTCTGCGCGAGCTCGACCGCGGCGGACAGATTTTCTACCTGCACAACCGCGTCCAGACCATCATGGCCACGGCGGATAAATTGCGCGGCATCGTGCCGGAGGCGCGCATCGGTGTGGCGCACGGCCAGATGGCGGAAGGCAAGCTCGCGGAGATCATGCACCGCTTCACACGCGGCGACTATGATCTCCTTCTCTGCACCACCATCATCGAGAGCGGCGTGGACATCCCCACGGTCAACACCATCCTGATCGAGCGCGCCGACCGCTTCGGCCTCGCCGACCTCTACCAGCTCCGCGGCCGCGTCGGGCGCTACAAGCACCAGGCCTTTGCCTACCTCCTGCTGCCGCGCCACGGCCATCTCTTCGACACCGCGCGCCGCCGCATCGGCGCGCTCAAGCAATATTCCAGCCTCGGCGCGGGCTTCAAACTCGCCCTGCGCGATCTCGAAATCCGCGGCGCCGGCAACCTGCTCGGCGCCGCGCAGAGCGGCCACATCGCCGCGGTTGGCTTCGACCTCTACTGCCAGTTGCTCAAGCGCTCCGTCGCGCTGATGAAGGGCGAGCCGCCGCCGCTGCTCATCGAGGTGGAGACGCGGCTGGACTTCCTCGACTTCGCCACCGGCGGCGCCGCCGCGGAAAACTCCGCCGTCCTGCCGCCCGACTATATCGAGGACGAAAGCCTGCGTGTCCGCGCCTACCGCAAACTCGCGGAGGCTTCCAGTGACAAGGAGCTGGCCGAACTCCGCGCCGACCTCTGCGACCGCTTCGGGAAGATGCCGCCGGCGGCGGAGCGGTTGTTGAAGGTTTCGCAGTTGCGGATAGTGGCCGCGCAACGCGGCATCCGCTCGATCGAAACCGCTGACGAGAAGGTAATGCTGCGTCGCGGTAGCGATGACTGGCTCATGCCTGGCGGCTTCTACCCGCGCCTCCGCGCCACCAAGCCTGCCGCCAAGCTCGACGAGCTTCTGCGCATGGTCAAAGCGTGGAAATAATCCCCGCTTGGTCAGAGACCGGTCCTGCATCGCGTGTGATGTAAGCAGGGTTTCCGACCCAGTGAAGCGCAGCAGCTTGACGGCGGCAGAATGAGCTCCCGCCCGGCGTTTGAGTTCCGTGCCACGCCGTAGTTCTGGCGCAAATTCCACGCGCTGCCTGCCAGTCAAAAAGATTCCGTTCGTGCCGCATGGATTCGTTTCAAATTAGTCTTGTGTTCCACGGACTGCTTGGGCAACCTGCGCACTGTGAAATCTTTCTTTCGGACCGGGTTCCGTGGTGGCTAGCCCGGCGGTCTGAAAGGCGAAAGGGCTGAGGCCTCGCCATGGGAATCCGGTTTGGCTTGAACGCGTTGGTGTACACCGCGTCGTTTTCTGGACGCGAGACCGAGCTCCTTAACAAAGTGGCCGCACTCGGCTATGACGGGATCGAGGTGCTGTTCGGGGATCTCGATAGCCTCGAGGCCCAGACGGCGCGGGCGGCGCTGAAGGATGCGCGGCTGGGCCTGACCGCCTGCTGCGTCATGACGGAGAACGCCAATCCGTGCAGCGCGGAGGCGGCCGTGCGCGCGGCGGCCCTCGCGCGGCTGAAGCGGATGATTGACCTGACGACCGAAATGGGCGGCGACGCGATCGCAGGCCCGCTCTACGCGCCGGTGCGCTGGCTGACCGGCCGCGCGCGGACGGACGACGAGTGGGGCCGCTGCCGCGATGTGCTCGGCACCGCCGCCGCGTATGCGGAGCGCGCGGGCCTCTTCATGGCGATCGAGCCGCTCAACCGTTTTGAAACCCACGTGATCAACACGGCCGCCGACGCCGCGCGCCTGTGCCGCGAGATCGGCAGCCGCGCGTTCGGCATCCAGCTTGATACCTTCCACGCCAACATCGAGGAGAAGGATACCGGCGCGGCCATCCGGACCGCCGGCCCCTACCTGAAACACTTCCACGCCTCGGAAAGCGACCGCGGTGTGCCCGGCACCGGGCAGGTGGATTGGGACGGCGCCTTCGCCGCCTTGCGCGACGTCCGCTACAGCGGCTGGATCACCATCGAAAGTTTTGCCACCGGCATCGTGGACCTGTGCGCGGCGGCCTGCATCTGGCGGCCGATCTATGACTCCGCCGATGCGCTGGCGCGCGAGGGCCTGGCTTTTTTGAAAAAGAAAACGGCGGAACACCGCCTCGAACATGAAGGAAATCCTGCATGAAAGTGCGATCCGTGACCGAGCTGAAAACGGTGAAGTCCAACATCCGCGCCGTCGCCGAGGCGGCGGCCGAGGCCAGCCGTGGCGTGCTGCGCCTGGCGCCGAACTGGGTGCCGCGTTCGTTTCTTCATCCGGGACGTCGCATCAAGCTGCACCCGGACGATCTCTATGCCTACGGCCTGAACCGCGGCGGCATTGACGAGCGGTGGTTTGCCTCGACGACCGAGGCGGCGAACGATGGGCGCGTGCCGGACGAGGGCCTGAGCTATGTCATCCACGGCAACCGCCGCGTACTGCTGCGCGAGGCGGTCGCCGAGCTGGGCGCGGCGGCGGTCGGCAGGGACATCTGGAAGAAGTACCGGCGGTGGCCGGTTTACAGCAAGTTCTTCGACAACATGGGCCCGATCCCGCACCACATGCACCAGAGCGCGGCGCAGGCGAAGCTGCTCGGCCTGGAGGGCAAGCCGGAAACCTATTACTACCCGACGCAGCACAACAACGTCGGGAACAATTTCCCGTACACGTTCTTCGGGCTGATCCCCGGCACGACGAAGGCGCAGGTGCGGCGCTGCCTCGAAAACTGGAACAAGGGCGACAACGGCATCCTCGACCTCGCGCAAGCCTACCGCCTCAAGCCCGGCACCGGCTGGCTGGTGCCGCCGTGCGTGCTGCACGCGCCGGGCTCGCTGTGCACCTATGAGCCGCAGTGGGGCTCGGATGTGTTCGGGATGTACCAGAGCCTTGTCGAGGGCCGCGAGGTGCCGTGGGCGCTGCTCGTGAAGGATGTGCCGAAGAAGAAGCACCACGACCTCGACTACCTCGTCGAGCAGCTCGACTGGGCCCAGAACACGGACCCGCATTTCAAGAAGAACCACTACCTCGAACCCGTGCCCGCCGGCGGCTCGGCGGCGGAAGGCTACCTCGACAAGTGGATCTGCTACGGCCGTATCCAAGGGTGGCAGTGCGTGACGGCCAAGGAACTCACCGTGCTCCCCGGCGCGACCTGCACCGTGCGCGATAACGGCGCCTACGGCCTCATCACCGTGCAGGGCGAAGGCCGGATCAACGGACAGCGGCTGACCTGCCCGAAGCTGATCCGCTTCACCGAGCTGACCGAGGACGAAGTTTTTGTCATGGATGTCGCCGCGCGCGCGGGCGTCATCTTTGAAAACACGTCGGCCACGGAGCCGCTCGTGGTGCTGCGCTACTTCGGCCCCGAGGTGAATCCCGAAGCGCCGGACGTCGGCGGGAAGTAACGGGCCACTGCGAAACTTGGAAAACAAAACAGGAGAAAAAACATGACCACAGCGAACAACAACAACTTTCCGAAACTACACAACGCCGCGTGGCCGGGCGTGGTCGGGAAAGGACCGGATACACCGGAGCCGCTCATTGATCTGCAAACGATGATTGACCTGACAGCCGCGGCGGAGGTGGAGGGCGTCAAGTTCGACGGCCTTGACCTCTTTCTATGCGCGCCGCACGTGGATATTGATTCCAGTGAGGCCGACCTCGCGCGCCTGGCTGATTCGTTGCGCGCGAAGAAACTCGTCGCCGGCTCGCTCGTGGCGCCCGTCTGGCCCCCGGCCGGCGGCGGCTCGGCGATGGGCGATGCGGCGCAGCGCGCGCAGTTCGTCACGCAGGTCCGCAAGGCGTGCCGCATCGGCCAGACGCTGAAAAAGCTCGGCGTCCGTCCGGATGGCGTGATCCGTATTGATTCCGCCGGCGGCGTGGCCGACTGGGCGAAGGATCCCGCGGGCAACACGAAGCTGATCATTGACACGTTCACAAAGGCCTGCGATGTGGCGCAGGAATACGGCGAGCGGCTCGCCGCCGAGGGCGAAATCTGCTGGGGCGGTATGCACTCGTGGCGCGCGATGCTGCAGGTGCTTGAAGGCGTCGGCCGGCCGAAGGTGCTCGGCTTCCAGGCCGACATGGCGCACACGCTCCTCTACATGCTTGGCTACAACGCGCCGGAGGATCGGATGGTGCCCGCGAATTTCGACTGGCAGGACCAGGCGACGTTCCGCGCGGCCTACACGAAGCTCGCGGCGGCGTTGCGGCCGTGGACGATTGACTTCCACGTGGCCCAGAACGACGCGACCGTGAAGGGCCAGGGCACGCACGACAAGACCGGCCGGCACTGCCTGCCGGGCGACCCGAACGGCAAGCTCGACATCACGTGGGCCGCCGGCCAGTGGCTGCGCGACGCGGCCGGGAAACCGACCCGCGCGATCCGTCACCTCTGCTGGGATGGCTGCATGTTCCCGAACGACGTGATGTTCAAGCCGGGAACATGGAACTCGATCCTCGCCGCGATGATCGCGGTGCGCAACGCGCATGGGTGGCGGGAGTAACCGGGAGGGAGAACACATGAGCGCGAAAAAGAAAAACCTCAACATCGGCATGATCGGCTACGGCTTCATGGGCCGGGCCCATTCCAACGCGTGGCGGAAGGTGTCGAATTTCTTCGATGTCCCGCTGCAACCGGTCCTCAAGGCCGCCTGCGCGCGCGACGAGGCGAAGCTGAAAACGTTCGCGGACCAGTGGGGCTATGCCTCGATGGAGACCGACTGGCGCAAGCTCGTCGCGCGCCGCGACCTTGACGCGATTGATATCTGCGTGCCCAACGACCTCCACTTGGAGATCGCCAGCGCCGCCGCCAAGGCCGGCAAG
>CAISWQ010000096.1 GCA_903889245.1 uncultured Lentisphaerota bacterium
CCGCGCCCTTTTTCGTTGGTGACCGGTTCGCCGACGCGCTTGACCGTGAGCGTTTCGCCATCGAACGCGCAGCGCACGCCAGCGACCGCACGCGGCAACTTTTTGTCATGACCGAAGGTGAATGCGAGCAGGATATCGCCATCGGGCAGCACGACGCGCTGGCCGCAGTTGTTCGAGTAGATGTGCGCGCCGCGCGGATCGTCCCAGACCAGCTTGCGGCGCGGCCCCCACTGGCCGTCACGCCAGACCGCGTAGATTGGCCAGCGCGCCGGCTGGTCGGAGGAAAATTTCGGGCCACGATAGAAAACGTTGTGGCCCATGGCGAGCACGCTCTTGGAGGGCGGATGCCATTCCGGTACGACATCGCAGACGCCCTCCTCCGCGCCGCCCGGCTGCGGCACACGGCCCAGCGGCGGCACCGGCTGTGGCTCGGTCCACGTCTGGCCGAGATCGGCGGAGGTCATCCAGTGGACCGGCCCGAAATAATCGGACCCCGAGATCGTCTGGAGCGTCATGAACGCCGTCGCGCCGCCGGCGGCGGGGATCATGCAGGCGCGCGGATGGAACCACGTGGGCCCGCTGCCCTCGCGCCCGCGGCGTACGGTGACTTTTTCGAGGGAGGCAAGCAGCGGAGCCTCGGCCGCGCGCGACCCACGCGACAGTGCCAGCGCCGCTACGCCCGCGCCAAGGCGTTTGAGGAAGCTTCTTCGAGCCAGTGCCTGTGTCATTGGACACTCCAACACGACAGACAAAATGGTCGGGGCGATAGGATTTGAACCTACGACAACTGGCTCCCAAAACCAGTGCTCTACCAGGCTGAGCTACGCCCCGGCCCGCGGAGGTGTAACACAAGCGCGCCGGCCGTTTCAATCCCGCAGGGCCGGCCCGGTTGGGAAACCGGACACGCTGGGCGGGTCACAGCGGTGCCCGGCGTCGTACTCGTCTCCACCCGGTGCGACCGCACGCTCGGGCTGGAGCCGGTGCGTTTCTGCGAACAGGGAAAATTTCTGCTGGAGGAAGGCGCGGAGCTGATCCGCGAAATCGTCGAGCGCGACGCCGGAAAAAATTCCGCCGAGCGCAACGCCATCCACCAGCTCATCCATCCCGCCCACATGGGCCGCGCCTTCAAGGCGCTATTGCAAAAGAAACAGCCGTAAGTTTTCCAAGCTCTTGAAAAAAACACTGGCGATTTTTTCCAAGGCTTGAAACCCGTCATGCTTTTTTGCGCGGGGCGGCGTGGATGCACTCGCCGTGGAGGGCGTGGGCGGCTTCCATCCAGATTTCGCCAAAGGTTGGGTGCGCGTGGACCGTCCGGCCAAGCTCGGCAGCGGTCAGCTCGGCGCGGATCGCGAGCGTCGCGGGGGCGATCAGGTCGGTGGCGTGCGCGCCGACGGCCTGCGCGCCGAGCAACTGATCGGAGCCGGCGTCGGCGATCAGCTTGACGAAACCTTCCGGCAGACCGGCGGCGAGCGCGCGGCCGAGCGCGGCGAACGGGAAGCGGCCGGTCTTGATGGCGCGGCCCTGCTTCTTCGCGTCGGCCTCGGTCAGCCCGACGATCGCGACCTCCGGCATCGTGAAGATGACGCCGGGAATCAGCGTCTCGTTCTTGTGCGGCTTTTTCCCGCAGGCCGACTCCGCGGCGATCATCGCCTGCGAGGTCGCGGCGTGCGCGAGCTGCATGCCGCCGTTGACGTCGCCGATGGCGTAGATGCTGGCGACGGCGGTGCGGTTGAATTCATCGACCGGGATGAAGCCGCGCTCGTTGGTTTTGAGCCCGGCGCGTTCGAGTTCGAGTCCATCGGTCACCGGCTTGCGGCCGACGGCGACGAGCAGGAGTTCGGCGGATAGCTTTTCGCCGCCGACTTCGGCGCTGATGCCGCCGGCCTCGGCGGAAATATTTTCCAGCGGCTTGCCGGTGAGGATGCGCATGCCGAGCTTCTGTTCCATGTGCTTCTTCACCTCGCGCCGCACATCGTTGTCGAGCAGCATCAGCACGTCCTCGAGCAACTCGACGACCGTCACCTTGACGCCGAGCGCGGCGGCGAGGCAGGCGAGCTCGCAGCCGATGTAGCCGCCGCCCATGACGATCATGCTGGCGGGCAGTTGCTGGAGGTCGAGGAAGCTGCGGCTCTCCACGACGCGCGCGTGCTTCGGCAGGAAGCCGGGCATGACCGAGGTCGAGCCGGTGGCGATGATGAATTTCCCAGCCTTGATCCGCGTGTTCGATGTTGGTTGTTCGGTGTTCGATGTTCGATGTTCGATCACAATCTGGTCGTGCGCCTCGAACGCGGCCTGGCCCTGAAAGACCTTCACGCCGTTGCCGGCGAGCAGCGCGCCCACGCCTTTGCGTAGCTGCGTCACGACGCCCTGCTTGTGCGCCATCATCGCGCCGAAGTCGGCGCTGATGTTCGTGGCTTTCACGCCGAGCTTGGCGGCGTCGCGCAGGTGCGCGAACGCATCGGCGCAGGCGATCAGCGCCTTGGTCGGGATGCAGCCGACGTTCAGGCACGTCCCGCCGAGGTTCTCGCGCTCGACGAGGGCGACTTTCGCGCCGAGCTGCGCGGCGCGGATGGCGGCGGGGTAACCGCCGGGGCCGGCGCCGATGACGACGACATCAAAATTTTCCATGGCCGTTTCCTCTCAAACCAGTTTCTTCCAGAGCGTCACGTCCTCCAGCTTCGCCTTGAGCGCGTTGACGAACTGCGCGGCCAACGCGCCATCAATGACCTGGTGATCGCTGGAGAGGGTGATCTTCATCATCTGCCGGACGACGATCTGGTCGTTCTTCACCACCGCCTGCTTGGTGGTGCTGGAGACCGCGAGGATCGCGGCCTCGCCGGGGTTGATGATCGCGGTGAAGTTCTCGACATTCAACATGCCCATGTTCGAGATGGTGAACGTGCTGCCGCTCATCTCGTCGGGCAGCAGCTTGCCGTTACGCGCCTTCTCGAACAGCGCCGCCGAGGTGTCGTGCAGTTCCTGCAACGTCAAGTCATCGGCGTCGCGGACCACCGGCACGACGAGCCCGCTTTCCAGCGAGACGGCGAGGCCGAGGTTGACCTTGCTATGCCACCAGATGCTCTTGCCATCGGTCGAGCTGTTGACCGCCGGGAATTCCTTCAGGCAGAGCGTCACCGCCATCGCGATGAAGTCGGTGACGGAGTATGGCAGATTTTTCGCCTTCAACGTCGCGCGGTAGGCGACAAGGTCGGTCATGTCCACCGAGACCGTGACGAAGAAGTGCGGCGTGCTGCTGAAGCTTTGCGTGAGCCGCTGCGCGATCACCTGCCGCATCTTGCTCATCGCCTTCGGCTTTTCAGCGACGGCACGCTTGATGTCATCGACCGTGATCTTACCGGCCTCGCCGGTGCCACGGATCGTGAGGAGATCAAGTTTCTCCGCCGCCGCCATTTCCTTGGCAGTCGGCGTGATCTTGAGCTGCGCGTAGCCCTTGGACTCGAGGTAGGCGAGCACATCCTTCTCGACGATGCGGCCGCCCGGGCCGGTACCGCGGATCGGCGCGGGGTTGATCACACTGCGCTCCGCCAGCGCCTTCGCGCGCGGGCTGATGCGCAGACGGCGGGAAGACTGGAGTGCTGGAGTACTGGAGTGTTGGAGTACTGGAGCAGAAACCGGCGCAGCCTGCGACGCGCTGACCGCTGGCTTCTGACTTCTGACCTCTGTCTTCTGACCGCTGACCGCTGGGGCGGCCGCGGGCTTGGGCGTGGCCGCAGGCGGCGTGGCGGGAATCGCCTCGCCCGGCTGGCCCACCCACGCGACGACGGCCTGCACCGGTACGGTGCCGCCTTCCGGCGTGAGAATTTTCAGCAGCGTCCCCTCGAAGAAACTCTCGACCTCCATGTTGGCTTTGTCGGTCTCGATCTCGAAGAGGATGTCGCCCTTGGCGACGGCGTCGCCTTCCTTTTTGAGCCACTTCACGATGGTGCATTCCTCGGTGAACTGGCCCGGTTTCGGCATGGCTATCGGTGATGGCATGGGAAAAATCCTTTCAGAACATGGTTAATGGTGGATGGCTGATGGTGGATGCTCTGAACAACGCTGGATGTTTTCTTTGCATTTTCCATCAACCATTTTCCATTAACCATCAACCATTTCTTATAGAATCTGTTTCGCGGCAGCGACAATGTCGTTGGCGTTCGGCAGGAACGCGGCCTCGAGGATGTGCGACTGCGGCGCGATGCCGTTGCGCGCGCCGACGCGCAGCACGGGGGCGTCGAGCTCGTCGAACGCCTGCTCCATGATCGTCGAGGCGATTTCGCCGGTGAAGCTGCCGATGTGCACAGCCTGGCTCACGACGACGCACTTGCCGGTCTTGGCGACCGAGCGCAGGATCGTGTCCATATCCAGCGGCACGAGCGAGCGGATGTCCACCACCTCGGCGCTGATGCCCTCGGCGGCGAGCTTCTCGGCGGCCTTGAGCGCGTCGAGGATCGCCGGGCCCCAGCCGACGAGCGTGATGTCCTTACCCTCGCGCTTCACATCGGCGACGCCAATCGGGACGATGTAGTCAGTCTCCGGCACGACGCCCTTCTCGCTGTAGAGCAGTTGTGACTCGACGAACATGATCGGGTTGTCGTCGCGGATCGCGGCCTTGATCATGCCCTTCGCGTCATAGGCGGTGGCAGGATAGACCACGTACATGCCCGGGATGTGCGCGAACATGCTCTCGAGCGTCTGCGAGTGCTGGCCGCCGTAGCCCTTGCCGCCGCCGACCGAGGCGCGGACGACGAGCGGCACCTTGGTCTGCGCGCCGCTCATATAGTGCCACTTCGCCGCCTGGTTGCTGATCTGGTCCGACGCCATCAGCGCGAAGTCCATGTACATCAGCTCCGCGACGGGCCGCAGGCCGGCCATCGCCGCGCCGACCGCCGTACCGCAGATGCACGCTTCGGAAATCGGCGTGTTGAACACGCGCTCGCGGCCGAAGGTCTCCAGCATGCCCTTGGTCAGCTTGAACGCGTTGCCATACTCGGCCACGTCCTCGCCGTAGATGATCACGCGGTTGTCGCGCAGCATCTCCTCCACGAGGCCTTCCTTGATCGCGTCGCGGTAGTTGATCTTGCCGTCCTTGTCGCGCTTGACCTTCGCGGCGTCGGCCTTGATGACCTTGACCTTCTGGAACTCGGCCGGGACCACGTCCACCTTCGTGTCGGTGTACATGTATTTGACCACGTCCTCGGCGACGGGGTCGGCCGCGTTCGCCGCGCGCACCGCGGCGCGCGCGTTGCGGTCGCGCACGAGCTTCTCGCGCGCCGCGATGTCCTCGGCAGTCGCCGCCTTGGAGTCGATGAGCTGCTTCTTGAAGGTCTCGATCGCGTCCACCGCGCGCCACGCGGCTTCCTCATCCTTCGTGCGGTATTCCATGCGCGGATCGCCGAGCGAGTGGCCGTAGTAGCGGTAGGTGTTGACCTCGAGCAGCACGGGGCCTTCGCCCTGGCGACATTTCTCGGCCGCGCGGCCGACGGCCTCGCGCACCGCGAGCACATCCATGCCGTTGACGATCTCGGCGTGCATGTTGGCATCGGAGAAACCCGCGGCGCGGCGCGCGAGGTTCTTCACACCCATCACCTCGTCTTCGGCGCGGCCGGTCATGCCGTACTGGTTGTTCTGCACGAGGAAGATGATCGGCAGCCCGAACTTGTGGTCCTTGGCCAGATGGTTGGTCCACTGCACCTGCGCCGCCCAGTTGAGCGCCTCGAGCACGACGCCGTTCGCGTAGGCGCCGTCGCCTGCGAAGCAGCAGACGACCGCATCGCTGCGCTGGTAGCGCAGCGCCATTGCCGCGCCCGTCGCGATCGGCACGCCGCCGCCGACGATCGCGTTCGCGCCCAGGTGGCCGATGCGGAAGTCCGCGATGTGCATGCCGCCGCCGCGGCCCTTGCAGTAGCCATCTTCCTTGCCGAACAGCTCGGCGATCGTGCGATAGACGTGATCCTCCAAAACCTCTTCGAGCAGTTCCGCACCCTGCTTGGTGGAACCGGGCACGCGCGAGCGCAGCATCGCCTCATCCATCTGGCGGATGGCGACGGAGCCCTTGGCCATGCTATCGCCGTGGCCGCGATGCGTGCTCGTGATGCGGTCGAGCAGGTGCAGCGCGCTGCACGCGCCAACCGCGGTGCCTTCCTGGCCGATGGAGACGTGCGTCGGGCCGCGGTAGTTGAAGGTCGGGATCGGCTCGTAGGCGCCGGAGCGCAGGCGGACGATCATATCCTCCACCTCGCGCACCATCAGCATGTCCTCGAGGAGATCCAGCGCCTGCACCTTCGTCAGGCGCTTGGCCTTCAGCTCGCCGGCGAGGTCGCCCTTGAACTGGTAGGCGGGAATCTTCCCGCAATCCAGCGTGTACGGCTGGAAGTCCGGCCGTTTGTTGCTCAAGTAATTCGGCATGTCCATTTCCTTTCCTGTGTTTTCAGTTCCCATATGAAATCTCCCGGATTTCTTATCCACAGATTGCACCGATTTGATTTCCGGCCATCTGCGTCATCTGTGGATGCTTCATGTCTTCAAAACTTTCACTCCGCTTTGGGCGAGCGTCTTCGCCATCCCGGCGTCCAGTTTCCTGTCGGTGATCAGCATATGCACCTGCTCCAGCCGGCCGGCGCGCGCGAACAGAATCTTCCCGGCCTTGGAGCTATCGGCCAGCAGCACGACCTCGCGCGCGCGGCGCATCACGAGTTCCTTCGTGAACGCCTCGCCCGCGTCGGTCGTCGTCAGGCCCCCGGCCGCAAAACCCATCGTGCCCATGAACGCGCGGTCCACGTGCAGCTCTTCCAGGATCGAATGCGTCAGCGGCCCAACCACGGTCTGGCTCAACCGGCGCAGCTCGCCGCCGACCAGGATCAGCCGCGGCCCCGCGCCGCCGAGCTCGCTCGCGGCGCGCAGCGAGTTGGTCACCACCGTCAGGTTCGTCCGCTCGCGCAGCAGCCGAGCCAGCGCCAGCACCGTGCTGCCGCCATCGAGGTAGATCGTCTCGCCCGGCTTGATCCGCTCCAGTGCGGCCTCGGCGATCCGCTGCTTCTCGCGGGCGGCCAGCGCGGTCTTGTCATCGAACAGCGGTTCCTCCAGCCGGCTCTCGACGCTGACCGCGCCGCCGTGGACCCGCCGCAGGTCGCCGGACTTCTCCAGCTCCTCGAGGTCGCGCCGCGCCGTCGCCGTCGAGACGCCCAGTTCGCGGCACAGCTCCTGCAGCCGGACGACCCGGCGCGCGCGCACCAGCTCGCGGATGCGGCCCAGCCGCTCCGCCGCCAGCGCTTTTTCTGGAAGTGACCCGGTCATGAAACGCGGCGGCACAATATGAGCGATTCTGATTGGAGTCAATCATAATCTTTCAGATTCTTTCATATGGGTTTTTCGCTTCAGCCTGCTGCTGACAGCGTCCGTGCTGTCTCTGTTGTCCTGGGTGTTTTTGCCCTGCCAACGACGCAAAGGACCGTAAGGACAACAACGTCCGACCGCGCCGGTTTCCAGGGCCTGGAAGTTTTCATGCGGATTTTTTCCAGGGCCTGGAAAAACAGGCGCGGTTTTTTCCAAGGCTTGGAAAACGTCCGTGGTCCGTGGTGGGTGGTCGGTTGTCTTTCCGCGACAACCAACAACTGACGACTGACCACTGACGGCATGCTGGGCTGGCGTAGTTGAGGTCTTGGCAAAGTTTTTTCGGGTTTTGGCGCTTTCTGTTTGCCAGCGGCGGGCGGGGGCAATTAGTGTGCGTCACGATGATTCGATGGTGGCTCATACTCGGCAGTGTGTGTGTCGGGCTGGCGCAGGGCGCGGGCACGAACGCGCCCACCGACGATGAGTTCCTCAACGAGGTCGAGCGCCGCTCGTTTCAGTTTTTCCTCAAGGAGACCGAGCCGGCGACCGGTCTCGTGACCGACCGCGCCGGCGCTGACGGCTCGTGGCGCGAGAACGTGGCGAGCGTGGCGGCGACGGGCTTCGGCCTCGCGGCGCTGTGCGTCGGCACGGAACGCGGCTGGATCGCGCGCACGAACGCCGTCGCGCGCGCGGTCACCACGCTGAAGTTCGCGCGCGACCGGCTGGCGCACGAGCGCGGCTTCTTCTATCACTTCGTCAACCGCGAGCTGGGCGACCGCGTCTGGGCATGCGAAGTCTCGCCGATGGATACGGCGCTCTTCCTCTGCGGCGCGCTGGCGGCGCGCGAATATTTCCACGATCCGCAGCTCGACCGCGTCGTCGCCGCGGTCTATGGGCGCGTGGACTGGCGGTGGATGCTCGATGGCGGCACGACGCTGCGGCTGGGTTGGCGGCCGGAGACCGGTTTCCTGCCGTACCGCTGGGACGCCTACGCCGAGCACCTGGCGATGTACCTGCTCGGGCTCGGCGCGCCGGAGCAGCCGCTGCCGC
This sequence comes from uncultured Lentisphaerota bacterium, assembly GCA_903889245.1. Lineage (GTDB taxonomy): Bacteria > Verrucomicrobiota > Kiritimatiellia > CAIQIC01 > CAIQIC01 > DP16D-bin41. Next base: position 8,383 of record CAISWQ010000096.1, read on the forward strand.
CGGAGTGCTGGGACGCGTGGCAGCGCGCGCCGGTCGGCTCCTACGCGGGCCTGACCTACCTGCAGCTCGCGCCGCTGTTCGTCCACCAGTTCTCGCACGCCTTCGTGGACTTCCGCGACCAGCACGATGGCTACGCCGACTACTGGCGCAACTCGGAACTGGCGACGCGCGCGCAGCGGCAGCTCTGCCTCGACCTGCGCGCGAAGTTTCCGCACTACGGCCCCGACTGTTGGGGCATCACCGCCTCCGACAGCCCGACGGGGTACCGCGCGTGGGGCGGCCCGCCGCCGACACCGGACCTCGATGGCGTCGTGGTGCCGTGCGCCGCAGGCGGCTCACTGCCCTTCGCGCCGGCGGAGTGCCTCGCCGTGCTGCGACACATCACGGAGAAGTTCGGCGCGCGCGCCTGGAAGCCCTACGGCTTTGTGGACGCGTTCAACCCGCAGTCCGGCTGGTATTCGCCCGACGTGCTCGGCATCGACGTGGGCATCCTGCTGTTGATGGCGGAGAACCACCGCAGCGGCCTGATCTGGCGCGCGTGCATGGCCGCGCCGGAAATCCAGCGCGGGCTGAAGCTCGCGCGCTTCCGTCCCATCGCGCCGCAGGTCGCCAAGGCGTGGCCGAGCACGACGGCGATCCTGCCCGGTGGCCGCGTCGAACGCGCGCCGGACCACGCCGCGCCGCGCCTCGTCCGCGCCCGCCGCCTGCCGCGGCTCGAGCAGGACTGGGAATGGCATACACTGGGCGCGGCCACCGCGTGCGAACGCAGCGGCGACGTGGGGGAAAACTTCGCCGCGCGCTTCGCGTTTGCATGGGATGACGATGCGCTCCACTTCCGTTGCGAGGTCTTTGATCCAGCCCCAACCAATGCCTGCCCACCGGAAAGGCTGGGCGAACAAGACAGCATAGAGTTGTTCCTGGGGGCGGGGCGCGGCGGCATCACTGCGGGCGCGACCAATGCGCTGCATCTTGGTTTCGCGCCCGGCGGCAAGGCCTGGGGTTGGTCCGGTGACTGCCGCGCAAAGGAGGTCAGCATACAACCGCTACCCACCGGCTACCGCATCACCGCCGCAATCCCCTGGAACGCACTGGGCATCGCGCCGACCGCCGGCGTGGTGCTGGCCTGCACACCCGTGGCCAACGATGTCGTTCACTCTCAAGATCGGCCCGGAAGACTTTTCTGGCGTCAGCATGCAAAGGGAACACGTACTGAACTGGGGGAAATATTGCTCGTAGGCCCCTGACCGCCGGCGGCACCCAGCCCGGCCCCAGCACCTTGCGCGCTATCCAAACCTTGGAAAAAATGCGCGGTATTTTCCAAGGTTTGGAAACTTGCGCTTGCGCCGCTGCTCCCTATAATCCCGCGCACCCAACAAAAGGAGCAAGTCATGGCGAAGAATGTGAATTATCTCGCGTTGGATCTCGGCGCGGAGAGCGGACGGGCGATCGTCGGAACGTTTGACGGCAAAATTTTGGCGCTGCGGGAGCTGCACCGCTTCCCGAACGGGCCGGTCAAGGTCGGCAACCGGATGCACTGGGACGCGCTGCGGCTGTTCGCGGAAATGAAGGCCGGCCTGAAGAAGGCCGTCGAGGAAGTCGGCCAGCTCGAGAGCCTGGGCATCGATACATGGGGCGTCGACTTCGGCCTGCTCGATGCGCAGGGCGAGCTGCTCGGCAATCCCGTCCACTACCGTGATGCGCGCACCGATGGCATGGTCGAGGCCGCGTTCAAGCGCGTCCCGCGCGCCGCGTTCTACGGCCAGACCGGCATCCAGTTCATGCAGCTCAATTCGGTCTTCCAGCTCTTTGCGCTCGCGCAGGCAAAGTCGCCGCAGCTCGCCGCGGCCAAGCAGCTCCTCTTCATGCCGGACCTGTTCAACTATTGGTTCACCGGCCGCGCCGTCATCGAGCGCACAATCGCCAGCACGAGCCAGTGCCTGAACCCCGCGACCGGCACGTGGGCCGCGCCGCTGCTGAAGAAGCTCGGCATCCCCGTGAAAATTTTCGGCAAGCTCGTCGAGCCCGGCGCGGTCATCGGCAAGCTGGCCAAGGGCGTCGCGGCGGAAACCGGCGCGGAAGGTTTGAAGGTCGTCGCGCCCGGCGGGCACGATACCGCGTGCGCCGTCGCCGCTGTGCCGGCCGCAGTGAAGAACTATGCCTACCTGAGCAGCGGCACGTGGTCGCTGATGGGCATGGAGCTGGATCAGCCCGTCGTGACCGAGGCCAGCCTGAAGTATAACTTCACCAACGAAGGCGGCGTGTGCGACACGATCCGCTTCCTGAAAAACATCTCCGGCCTGTGGCTCGTGCAGGAGTGCAAGCGCACATGGGCCGCGCGCGGCGAGAACCTCGACTACGCGGAGATCACCAAGCAGGCGGCGGCCGCGCCCAGCCTGACCGCGTTCGTCGACCCGAACCACGCCGACTTTTTGAGCGCCGGCGATATGCCTGCGCGCATCGCCGCGTTCTGCCAGCGCACGAAGCAGCCGGTGCCACAGAGCAAGGGCGAGATCGTCCGCGTCGCGCTGGAGAGCCTGGCGATGAAGTATCGCTGGGTGCTCGAACGCCTCGAAGAGCTCACCGGCCAGCAGGCCGAGGTGCTGCACATGGTCGGCGGCGGCACACAGAACAAGCTACTCAACCAGCTCGCGGCGAACGCGGTTGGCCGCACGGTCATCACCGGCCCGATCGAGGCGACGGCGGCGGGCAACATCATCATGCAGATGCTGGCGACGAAGAAGATCAAGACGCTGGCCGAGGGCCGCGCGATCATCCGCGCCTCGTTCCCGACCGAGACCTATGAGCCGCAGGAAAGCGGCGCCTGGAGCGATGCCTACCAGCGCTTCCTCAAGAACCACGGCGGCAACTGAAGAATGGTAGATGGCAGATGTGAGATGGCAGATGGCGGAAAACATCGAACGTCGAACATTCAACATCGAGTGCCGAAGCAGGAAACAAAGTGTGGCGTGATGGCCAGTTGCCTTGCAACTGACCGCTGACAACTGACAACCAACAAGCCCATGAGCACCATCGAACAACTCGAACAGCAACTGGACGACTTCAACCCGGCGCGGCGGCACGAGGCGCTGGCCGCGCTCGCGGCGGCAGCGCACGCGGGCAAGCACCAACTCCCGGCGCCGGGCGTCGCGCACAACCTGCATGCCCACACGTTTTTCAGCTATAACGCCTACGGCTACTCGCCGAGCCGTTTCGCGTGGCTCGCGCGCAAGGCCGGCCTCGCGCTCGGCGGCATCGTGGACTTCGACGTGCTCGATGGCCTCGAGGAATTCCAGGCCGCGCGCCGCCTGCTCGATCTGCCTGGCTGCACCGGCATGGAGACGCGCGTGTTCGTTAGCGAGTTCGCGCAGTGGTCCATCAACTCGCCCGGCGAGCCGGGCGTCGCCTACACGATGGGCATCGGCTTCCCGCGCCGGCAGATTCCCGCCGCCGCCGAGCAGTTCATGGCCGGCCTGCGCCGGACCGCCGAGCAGCGCAACCGCGACCTGCTCGCGCGTGTCAACGCGTTCATGGCGCCGGTGACGGTCGACTATGAAAAAGATCTGCTCCCGCTGACGCCCGCCGGCAACGCGACCGAGCGGCACATCTGCCTCGCCTACGCGCGCAAGGCGCAGCGGCTGCATCCCGACGCGGCCGACCTGAAGAAATTCTGGGCCGAGAAACTCGGTGCCGAGGCCGAGGGCGCGGACCTGCCGGAGGGTGCGAAGCTGCAAAACCTGATCCGCGCCAAGACGATGAAGAAGGGCGGCGTCGGCTACGTCCAGCCCGGCCCGACCTCGTTCCCGACGCTCGCCGACTTCAACCAGTTCGTGCTCGCGTGCGAGGCGCTGCCCGCGCTCTGCTGGCTCGATGGCACCAGCGAGGGCGAGCAGAAGATCGAGGAGCTGCTGCGCGTGGCGATGAGCACCGGCTGCGCGGCGCTGACGATCATCCCCGACCGCAACTACAAGCCCGGCGTGCAGGACCAGAAGCTGAAGAACCTCTATCACGTCGTGGACCTCGCGCAGAAGCTGCACCTGCCCGTGACGGTCGGTACCGAGATGAACAGCCCCGGCAACAAGTTCGTGGACTCGTTCGAGGCCGCCGAACTCAAGCCGCTGATCCCGGTTTTTCTGCGCGGCGCGCACATCGTCTATGCCCACGCCGCGCTCCAGCGCGAGGCGGGCAAGGGCTACTTGAGCGCGTGGGCGCAGCACAACTATCCCGCGGCCGCCGACCGTAACGCGTTCTTCGAGCAGGTCGGCAAGGCGCTCGTGCCCGCGCGCGAGGCCGCGCTCGCTTCGCTGCCGCAAGAGGCGACGCCCGCCCAGGTGCTCGCCGTAGCCAGCAGCAAAAACTGATCGAAATGAAAATTTCTGATCTAAGACAATTTACGTATTTCCGTGATCGCCGGGATGTAAAAGTGGCACGTCACAAAGAACCCAAGAAGGATTTATGGGAGCTGTTCCGTCAGGAGAAGTTTGGCCACTATCAAGAATTTCAGTCGTGGGATGTATTCAAAGGCGCAAAATATATCCTCAGCTTCATAGGTGAGCGCGATAAATATGCTAAGTTTGTCGGAGTCTGGGAAATTCTTTCGTCCCACAAGCGCGGCGCGAATGGCTTTAGATATTCCAGTCGTGAAATCAAAGATTTCAACGACCTCAAAGGGCGCCTCGTTGTTCAGTGGGGAAAAGGCACGCGTTCGTGGACTCAATGGCTCCACACGAAGGGTGACAAAGAGATCGTTGAGCTGTTGCCTCCAAACTATGTGATGGACTTCCCCGGATACTACGACTTTACCTTAACCTATGATCAACTCTCAGAGATCGTCAATGATCCAAAGACCCACCGTGAATGGCAAAGAATGCTTTCCTCCGTCTGCGGTGTTTATCTCGTACTTGATCGACGATCTGGGAAACAATATATCGGCAGCGCTTACGGAACCGATGGAATATGGGCACGGTGGAAGAAGTATGTGAAAACACCATCCGGCGGTAATAAAATGTTGCGCGAGCTGCTCCGGGGAAGTTGTAAGCGCCATAAACATTTCCAGTTTTCGATACTTCGCGTCTTAGAACCAAACGCACGACGAGGTGACGTGATCGCGGCAGAAGTTTGTTCAAAACGGAAACTCGGGAGCAGGGCATTTGGCCTCAATAGCAATTGAAATGTAATATTTCCAAGGCGTGGAAAGACTCATCGTCACTTTTTCCAAGCCTTGGAAAAAATCGTGATTCCGGTTTCCAATGTTTGGAAAAGTAGAATGCATAAAGCGGAAAAGATAACCAAGGCGGATGTCGCTGACGAATTCGATACGGAACGGCGCGAGTGGATTGCTTTTGGCTTACAGCGCCTAGCTTGTTGCTGCGATGAGGATGAGCCGGATTACTCTGGGCATAGATTAGTTGTGGGCGGGGCTTCCAGCCCCGCGAACAGAACCACAGCGTCGGCCCGTACAACAAAAAACAAACGGAAATCAACATGAGCTTGAAACTGTTGCAGGATAAAATTTGCGTGCTGACCGGCGGGGCGCAGGGCTTGGGGCAGGCGTTGAGCATGCGCATGGCCGAGGAAGGCTGCCACGTGATCATCGCCGACCTGAAGGAAGACCAGCTTAAGGCGACGGCCGGGGAAGTCGCGCAGGTCACGGGCCGCAAGACGGTGCCGGTGAAGTGCGATGTTTCGCAGGAAGCCGACGTCCAAAATCTTTTCGACGTGGCGGTGAAAAATTTCGGGCGCGTGGATGTGGTCGTCTCCAACGCCGCGATCCTGATTGCCGAGCCGATCTGCGACGCGAACGCCGAGAAGTGGCGCGCGGTGATGAACGTCAACCTGTTCGGCAATTTCCTGATCTGCAAGCACGCCTGCCGGATTATGAAGGCGCAGAAGTCCGGCTCGATCGTCCAGATCAATTCCAAGAGCGGCAAGAAGGGTAGCTCGGCGAACAGCGCGTATGCGGCGAGCAAGTTTGGCGGAATCGGCCTCGTCCAAAGCGTCGCGTTGGAGATGGCGAAGTTCGGCGTGCGCTGCAACGCGGTCTGCCCCGGCAACCTGCTCGAGTCGCCGCTGTGGACTGACCCCGAACGCGGTCTGTTCGTCCAGTACTTCAAGGCCGGCAAGGTGCCGGGCGCGAAGACCCTTGAGGACGTGAAGCAGTTCTATGTGGATCAAGTTCCGCTGCGGCGAGGGACGACCTATGCCGATATTGGCAACGTCGTCGTCTTCCTCGCCAGCGAGCTTTCCAGTTACATGACCGGCCAGGCGATCAACGTCACCGGCGGCCAGGAAATGCGCTGACGGAGGCCGGCGTGCGCATCATCTTCATGGGTTCGGGCGAGGTGGGCTGCCCGGTGGTGGAGCGGCTGCTGGCTTCCGTACAGGATGAACTCGTCGCGGTGGTCACGCAGCCCGACCGGCCGCAGGGCCGCAAGTTGCAGCTCGCGCCTTGCCCCGTGAAGGCGTTCATCGCCGGCCGCGTACCGGTGCTGACGCCGGAAAAATGCGGCGCGCCGGACTTCATCGCGCAGCTCGCCGCGCTCCAGCCCGATCTGATTGTCGTGGCCGCCTACGGCCAGTTCCTGCCGCGCGCATTGCTCGACCTGCCGCCGCACGGCGTCATCAACGTGCATCCCTCGCTGCTGCCGAAATATCGCGGCGCCGCGCCGATCCAGTGGGCGGTGGCGCGCGGCGAGGTCGAGACCGGCGTCTCGATCATCTACCTGGTCGAGAAAATGGACGCGGGTGACATCATCCAGCAGGAGCGCCTGCCGCTGCCGCCGGATGCGACCGCCGCCGAGCTCACGCCCTTGCTTTCCGCGCTCGGCGCCGGGTTGCTCATGCGCGCCATCGAGGATATCCGCGCCGGCGCCGTGCGGCGCGTGCCGCAGGATGACGCGCTTGCCACGCGCGCGCCAATCCTGCACAAGCATGACGGCCGCCTCGACTGGTCGCTGCCGGCGCAGGACCTGCACAACCGCATCCGCGGTTTCTTTCCGTGGCCCGGCTGTTACTTCGAGTGGCCGCGCGGTTCGGAGAAGCGCGTCAAGGTGCTCAAGGCCGCGTCTGCCGCTGGCGATGGCGAGGCGGGAACGATTCTCCCCAGCGACGCTCACGGCCTCGATGTGGCGTGCGGGAGCGGGGTGCTGCGCTTGATCGAGGTTCAGCCGGAAGGCAAGAAGCCGATGTCCGCCGCCGCCTTCCTCAATGGTGCGCGCCTCGGCCCCGGCGACAGGCTCGGATGAATTGGAGATTGAAGATTTCTGATTGCCGATTTGCGGTAGGCAACCGATCAAGAAACGGCCGCGACGGAGCGCGGCCCTCCAGTAACAAAGCCCAGCGTGGAGGGCCACGCTCCGTCGTGGCCGAAACAATATTCACCTGAAAAATCGCCAATCGGCAATCTCTTCACTCCGGCATCGTGTAGAGGAACCGCTTGATCTTGGCGGTGGAGGTTTTCTCGAATTCCTCGCGGCGAATGACGATGCGGCGCGGGTGTTTGTAGTCGGCGATGGCGTGCAGCACGCGCTTGAGGTCGGCGCGGATTTTCCGCTCGGCGTCGGGCGCGGCCAGCACCTCGTCGGCCGGCACCACGATCAGGCCGACGTGCTCGCCGACCCGTTCGCCGACTTCGCGGTAACCCAACGCGAGCGCCTCCTTGATGAGCGGGCTCTTGAGCACCTGCGCCTCGACTTCCTCGGGGTTGATGTTTTTCCCCTCGCGGTTGACGATCAGGCATTTCTTGCGGCCGGTGATCGTCACGTAGCCGTCGGCATCCACGCGGCCGAGGTCGCCGGTCAGGAACCAGCCATCGCGAAACACAGCGGCGGTCGCCTCGGGCTGGTTGTAGTAGCCGCGCATGATGTTCGGCCCGCGCGCGGCGATCTCGCCAATGCCCTCGGCGTTGACATCGAAGAGCCGCAGCTCAACGTTCGGCAGCGCGACGCCCACCGAGCCGGGCTTGGGCCGTGCCTGCGGGTTCAGCGTCAGCACTGGCGCGGTCTCGGTCAGGCCGTAACCTTCGAGCAACGGCAGGCCGAGGCGTGCGAAGGCGCGCAGCAGCTCGGCATCGCATGGCGCGCCGCCGGTGATCATGATGCGCAGCCTGCCGCCGAAGCGTTCGCGGATGCGCTGCTTGATCAAGCCCAGCCAGCCGCGCTTGAGCAGCAACCGGCCGAGCGGATTAGCCTGAAGATTTTCCTGCACACGGCGGTGCATCTTCTCGAAGAGGAGCGGCACGCCGATCAACGCCGTCGGCTGCGTCGCGCGCAGATCATCGCCAAACGATTTGATGCTCTCGACGAAGCTGATGGCGGAACCGGAGGCCACCGGTATCAGCAGGTTGCCAGTGAACGCGAACGCATGATGGAGCGGCAGCACCAGCAAGAAATTATCCTCGGGGAAAATTTCAATCATCCGGCAGAGCGCTTCCACATTGCTGGTGAAGTTGGCGTGGGTCAGCATCGTGCCCTTGGCCTGTCCGGTTGTGCCGGAGGTGTAGATCAGCGACGCGAGGTCGTCCGGTCGCGGCCGGCAGCGGTCCCAGACGTCGCTGGCGCCTGCGGCGGCGAGAGGGGCGTCAGAGCTGCCCACGCTCACGATCTGTGACAGATCCGGCAGCCGCGCGCGCAAATCAGGCCGCAGCTCCGTCGCGGCTTCGGTACAGAACAGGACGCGCGCGCCGGAGTCGCGCAGAATGAATTCGATCTCCTGCGCGCGCAGCTTGGCGTCCAGCGGCACGGCGGTCAGACCGAGGCCGGTAATGCCAAAATAGATCTCCGGCCAGGCGGGGCAGTTTGGCAACAGGATAGCCACCCGGTCGCCGGCTTGCAGACCGAGGCTGCCAAGAAAAACCGCGACGCGTTGAACGCGTACCAGCAGATCGGCGTAGGAGCGGGTCTGCCAGGCGTCACCCACCTTGAACCGCAGCGCCACGCGCCCACCGTGCTTCTGAACCGCGCCCTCCAGCAGCTCGCGCAGCGTCATGGCTGCCCGCCTTTCCAAGTGTTGGAAACCGCAGGTGGTGGCTTTTCCGGGCCTTGGATGGCGCAAAACGCGCCAGAAGCAATTTCGCCGTCATTTTTTCCGAGGCTTGGAAAACAGCTCGCCGGTTTTTCCAAGGCTTGGAAAAACGGATGGGGAATTTTCCAAGGCTTGGAAAAAAGCGGCGGAAAATTCCCAAGGCTTGGAACGTCCGGCCCGGTCTGATGGTCAGGCAGCATGGCGGCAGTGAACGCCGAACCGCCCGCGTCCTGCAAGCCCGAAAATTTTCCCGCGGGGTATTTGACTATGTGTACACATCTGCATATAGTCGCCGCATGAAACGCGAGGACGCCGTGGCGCGGGCGAAGATTTTGAAGGCGCTGGCGAACCCCACCCGCCTGATGATGGTGGAGGAGTTGAGCAAGGGCGACCGGTGCGTGACCGACCTGCGCTTCCTGGCGCGGGTGGATCCCTCGGTCATCTCCCGCCACCTGGCGCAGCTCAAAAACGCGGGCATTGTCACCGAGAAGCGCGCGGGGTTGCGGGTCATCCATCATCTGGAGTGTCCCTGCATCCTGCAGGCGCTGGACTGCACGGTGGGGGTCATGCAATCCGATGCGGTCCGGCGGACGCACTCGGCTGACATCGCCTGTCATAAAACCTGAACGCTGCGACCCTCATGCTGCCGCTACGTCAGGTTATCGTGGGTGCTCTCGCCGCCGCCCTGTGGCTGGCACTCTATCTGCATCTGGAAACCATCACGCGCTGGATAACACAGGTCGTGCTCCGGTTGCCGGCAGACCAGCCGCTGGGCGAGGCGGTCTTCTTCTTTCTCTATGAAACGCCGAAGGTGCTGCTGCTGCTCGTCGCGGTGGTGTTCGCGGTCGGCGTCATCCGCACGTTCTTCACGCCGGAGCGGACGCGCCGCGTGCTCGCCGGCCGGCGCGAGCTGACCGGCGGCGTCCTCGCCGCGCTGCTCGGCATCGTGACGCCGTTCTGCTCGTGCTCTGCCGTGCCGCTCTTCATCGGCTTCGTCACCACCGGCGTGCCGCTCGGCGTCACGCTCTCGTTCCTGATCTCCTCGCCGATGATCAACGAGGTCGCGCTGGTGCTGCTCTTCGGTCTGTTCGGCTGGAAGGTCGCGGCGCTCTATGTGGGCACCGGCCTGGCCATCGCCATCTTCTCCGGCTGGGTCATCGGCCGGCTGCGGTTGGAGCATTGGATCGAGGATTGGGTCCGCGCCGCGCAGAGCGTCGCCGGCGCCGACGAGGAGCGCCCTGACTGGCCGGCGCGCGTGCGGCAGGGCGGCGCGGCGGTGCGCGACATCGTCGGCAAGGTCTGGCCCTATGTCCTGCTCGGCATCGCCGTCGGCGCGGGCATCCACGGCTACGTCCCGGAAAATTTCATGGCGTCGCTCATGGGCCGCAGCGCGTGGTGGTCGGTGCCGGCCGCGGTGCTGCTCGGCGTGCCGATGTACGCGAACGCCGCGAGCATCATCCCGATTGTGCAGGCGTTGCTCGGCAAGGGCGCGGCGCTGGGCACGGTGCTCGCGTTCATGATGTCGGTGATCGCGCTCTCGCTGCCGGAGGCGATCATCCTGCGCAAGGTGCTCAAGCCGCAGCTCATCGCCGTCTTCTTCGGCGTGGTGGCGGTCGGCATCATGCTGGTCGGCTTTTTGTTCAACGCGGTCATGTGAGGTACACGATGAAAAAAATCCAGGTCCTGGGTGTGGGTTGCGCCAAGTGCAAGGCACTTGCCGCGAACGCCGAGGCTGCGGCACTTGCGGCGGGCGGCGGGGCGCAGGTCGAGAAGATCGAAAGTTTGCAGGAGATCATGCGCTTCGGCGTCATGATCACGCCCGCGCTGGTGGTGGATGGCAAGGTGTTGAGTGCGGGCAAGGTGTTGAGCGTGGACGAAATCTCGAAGCTCATGGCATGAGCAGAAGGAGCCAAACATGAAAAGGGGATGGAGCATGGTCCTGGCGGTTCTCGCCCTCGCCAGCGGCGCGCTGGCGGCCGGAACAACGAACCCGCCACCGGTCGCGGCCAAGGCCGCACTGCCCAAGCTGGTGGATCTCGGCGCAGGCAAATGTACTGCGTGCAAGATGATGACCGCCGTGCTGGAGGAGCTGAAGAAAACCTACGCGGACAAGTTCCGGGTGGAATTCATTGATGTCTGGGAGCAGCCCGAGGCGGCCAAACCTTACAAGATCAACCTGATCCCGACACAGATCTTCCTGGCCGCCGACGGCAAGGAACTGTTCCGGCACGAGGGCTTTTTGAGCAAGGCCGATATCCTGGCGAAGTGGAAGGAACTCGGCGTGGATGTGGCAACCGCGCCCACCGCGAAATAATGGGCTGCCGCCGTGGAGCAACTTTTCTCCAGCCTGTCGCACGCGCTCGAAGGCTCGGCTGTGGTCGCGCTGCTTGCCGCGTTCGTGTGGGGCGTCTTGAGCGTCGTCTTAAGCCCCTGCCATCTGGCGAGCCTGCCACTGATCGTCGGCTTCATCAGCGGCCAGGGCCCCGTCACCGGCTGCCGCGCGCTGGCGCTCTCGACGCTGTTCGCGATCGGCATTCTCATCACCATCGCGCTGCTGGGCGCGGTGACCGCGGCGCTGGGCCGGATCATGGGCGACCTCGGCCGCTACGGCGATTATTTCATCGCGGCCATCTTCTTCCTCGTCGGGCTGCATCTGCTCGGCGTGCTATCCGCGCCGTGGTCGGCGCCCGGCCAGGTGGGCCTCCGGCGCCGCGGCCTGCTGGCGGCGTTGCTGCTCGGACTGCTCTTTGGGCTCGCGCTCGGTCCCTGCACCTTCGCTTTCATGGCGCCGATCCTCGCGCTCACCTTCAAGCTCTCCGCCGCGCAGTGGGGTTACGGCTTCGCGCTGCTCACCCTTTACGGCCTCGGCCATTGCGCGGTGATCGTGCTGGCCGGTGCGAGCGCCGGCGCGGTGCAGCGCTACCTGACGTGGAACGAAAAGTCGCGCGGCGCGCTCATCGTGCGGATCATCTGCGGCGTGCTCGTGCTGTTCGCCGGCGTCTATCTGCTCATCCGGTGAACCATGACTGACAAACTGAAAATCCTGTTCCTTTGCACAGGTAACTCGTGCCGCAGCCAGATGGCCGAGGGCTGGGCGCGCGCGCTGAAGGGCGACGTGCTCGAACCGTTCTCGGCCGGCATCGAAAAGCACGGGCTGAATCCGTGCGCCGTCCGTGTCATGGCCGAGGCCGGTGTGGACATCAGCGGACAGCAATCCAAGACCGTCGCCGAACTGGGCGAGATGAACTTTGATTTCGTCATCACCGTCTGCGGCCACGCCCACGAACACTGCCCGCTGTTTCCCGGCAAGGCCAAGGTGATCCACGTCGGCTTCGATGATCCGCCGCAGCTTGCCAAGACCGCCCGGACCGAGGAGGAGGCGCTCGCCCACTACCGCCGCGTCCGCGACGAAATCCGCGCGTTCATCGCCACGCTGCCGGGGGCCCTGACCGCGCCGGCCGATGGCGAAGCGGTGCGGCAGAAGGTGCGCGCGGGGTACGGCCAGATCGCGACCGGCGGCGGTTCGTGCTGCGGCAGCGGCAGCACGTGTTGCGGCGCCGCGCCCGCCGCCGCCGAACGGCTCGCGCAGCACATCGGCTATTCCGCCGAGGAACTGGCCGCGCTGCCTGCGGGCGCCAACATGGGCCTCTCGTGCGGCAATCCCACGGCGCTCGCCGCGCTGCAGCCGGGCGAGGTTGTGCTCGACCTCGGCGCGGGCGGCGGCTTCGATGTCTTCATCGCTGGCCGCCAGGTCGGCGCGACCGGCCGCGCCATCGGCGTGGACATGACGGCGGAGATGGTGAGCAAGGCGCGCCGGAACACCGCCCTCTATCGCCAGCGCAGCGGGCTGGATAACGTCGAGTTCCGGCTCGGCGAGATCGAGCATCTGCCGGTCGCCGATGCCAGCGTGGACGTGATCATTTCCAACTGCGTCATCAACCTTTCGCCCGACAAGCCGCAGGTCTGGCGCGAGATGGCGCGCGTGCTCAAGCCCGGTGGCCGCGTCGCCGTCTCCGACCTCGCGCTGCTACGCCCGTTGCCGCCGGCCGTCGCCGGTCTGGTCGAGGCCCTGGTCGGCTGCGTCGCCGGCGCGGTGCTGGTCGCGGAGACCGAACGGATGGCGCGCGCCGCAGGCTTCACCCATCTTGTGCTGACGCCGAAGAGCGACTACGTCCAGGGCCTGACCGACTGGAACGATCCGCTGTACCGGCAAATCATGGACCACCTGCCGCCCGGCACGCAGCCGGCGGACTACATCACCAGCCTCGAAGTGCAGGCGATTAAACCATGAATACAGTTGCCCCCAAGCGCCTCGCGTTCTTCGAGCGTTATCTGACGATCTGGGTTTTTCTTTGCATGGTCGCCGGCGTCGCGCTCGGTAAACTTTTCCCCGGCGTGACGGCAGCGTTGAGCAGGCTGGAGTTTGGCCACGGCTCGCAGGTCAACATCCCCATCGGCGTCCTGCTCTGGCTGATGATCTACCCGATGATGCTCAGGGTGGACTTCGGCGCCATCGGCGGCATTGCGAAAAAACCGAAGGGGCTCCTGGTTACGCTCTTCATCAACTGGCTCGTCAAGCCGTTCGGCATGGCGCTGCTGGCGTGGCTCTTCATGCAACACGTCTTCGCGCCGTGGATCGATGCGGAGACCGCGAAGGGTTACACCGCCGGCCTGATCATCCTCGCCGCCGCACCCTGCACCGCGATGGTTTTTGTGTGGAGCTACCTGACCGATGGCGATCCCGTCTATACGCTCGTCCAGGTCGCGGTGAACGATCTCATCATGCTCGTCGCCTTCGCGCCGATTGTCATGTTCCTCTGCGGCGTCGCCAATGTCGTGGTCCCGCCGAAGGTGCTCATCACCTCGGTCGTCGTCTTCATCGTCATCCCGCTCGCCGCCGGCTGGCTGACGCGCACCGTGCTGCTCAAGGCGCACGGCAAGGATTGGTTTGAGCAACAGTTCCTGCCGAAGTTTCATCCCGTCATGATCGGCGCGCTGCTGCTGACGCTCGTGCTGATCTTCGCCTTCCAGGCGCAGAACCTGACCAGCCGCTGGCTCGCCGTCCTGCTGATCGCGGTGCCGATCGTCATCCAGGTCTACTTCAACTCCGGTCTGACCTACCTGCTCATGCGCCGGCTGCGCGTTGAGCACAGTGTGGCCGCCCCCGGCGCGCTGATCGGCGCGAGCAACTTCTTCGAACTCGCGGTGGCCGTCGCCATCGTCCTGTTCGGCGCGGATTCGCCCGCGGCGCTGGCGACCGTCGTCGGCGTCCTCGTCGAAGTCCCGGTGATGCTCTCCGTTTGCAACGTCTGCAACCGTACCCGGCCGTGGTACCAGCGCCGCATGGCGGCGTGATTTTCCAAACATTGGAAAACCCAAAGCGTGATTTTTCCAAGCCTTGGAAAAATGAACCGGCCGGATTCCTTGTCAGAAATCCGGCCGGTGAACGTCACCGCTTCAGCAGCGGTATTACTTGCCGGCGATGGCCGCCTGGGCCGCCGCGAGGCGTGCGATCGGCACGCGATAGGGCGAGCAACTGACGTAGTTCAAGCCCACCTTGTAGCAGAACTTGACGCTGTTCGGGTCGCCGCCGTGTTCGCCGCAGATGCCGCACTTGAGCTCGGGCCGGGTCTCGCGACCGGCCTTCACCGCCAACTGCACGAGCTGGCCGACGCCGCCCTGATCTAGGGTCTGGAACGGGTCGGTCGGCAGAATCTTCTCGCCGAGGTAGGCGGGGAGGAACGTGCCAATATCGTCGCGGCTGAAGCCGAACGTCATCTGCGTGAGGTCGTTGGTGCCGAAGCTGAAGAACTCGGCGGTCTCCGCGATCTGGCCGGCGACAAGCGCCGCGCGCGGAATCTCGATCATCGTGCCGACCATGTACTTCACCTTGGACTTGCGGTCCTTGATGATCTTGTCGGCGGTCTCGCGGATGATCTTGGCGCAGAAGTCCACCTCGGCCTTGGTGCCGACGAGCGGAACCATGATTTCCGGGGCGACCTTGATCTTCTTCTTTTCGACGTTGCACGCGGCTTCGATGATCGCCTGGGTCTGCATGACGCAGAGCTCCGGGTAGGTGATCGAGAGGCGGCAGCCGCGGTGGCCGAGCATCGGGTTCATCTCGTGCAGTTGCTTGACGCGCTGCGCGACGGTCTCGACGCTGACGCCGAGGCGCTGGGCCATCTCGGCCTGCGCGGGACCATCGTGCGGGACGAACTCGTGCAGCGGCGGGTCAATCAGACGGATGGTGACGGGGTTGCCGTTCATCGCCGTGAAGATGCCCTCGAAGTCGCCGCGCTGCAGCGGGAGCAACTTGGCAAGCGCCTTCTCGCGGCCGGGCAGGTCGGCGGCGAGGATGAACTCGCGCACGGCCCAGATGCGGTCGCCTTCGAAGAACATGTGCTCGGTACGGCAGAGGCCGATGCCTTCCGCGCCGAAGTTGCGCGCGGCCTGCGCGTCCTTCGGAATGTCGGCGTTCGAGCGCACCTTCATCTTGCGGGCCTTGTCGGACCAGTCGGAGATGGTCTTATAGAGCTTGTAGATCGGGTGCTTGATCGCGTCCTTGTTGCCATGGACGACGCCGCTGACGACCGGGCTCGCCTCGGTGGGAATCTGGCCGAGGTAGACGTTGCCGTTCGAGCCGTTGAGGCTGATCCAGTCGCCGTCCTTCAGCGTAGTGCCGCCGCAGGTGATGGTCTTGGCTTTGTAGTTGATCTGCAGCGAGCTCGCGCCCGTGATGCAGCACTTACCCCAGCCGCGCGCGACGACGGCCGCGTGGCTCGTCATGCCGCCGGTGCTGGTCAGGATGCCCTGCGCCGCCCACATGCCGCCGACGTCCTCGGGGCTCGTCTCGTGGCGGACGAGGATCAGCTTCGCGCTGGCATTGTTCTTGATGATGTCCTCGGCCTCGTGGGCATCGAAGACGATCTGGCCGACGCCCGCGCCCGGGCCCGCGGGCAGGCCGGCGGTGAGCACGGCGGCCTTCTTCTCTTCCTTCACGTCGAAGATCGGGAAGAGGAGTTGCTCGAGGTCACCGCCGCTGACGGTCATGAGCGCCTGTTCCGGGGTCAGGACCTTATCCTGTGCCTTGCCGGTATAGACGTCCTTGCCCGTCGCCATCTCGACCGCCCAGCGGACGCCGGCAAGGCCGGTGCGCTTGGCGTTACGGGTCTGGAGCATCCAGAGTTTGCCGCGCTCGACGGTGAACTCGACGTCCTGCGGATACTTGTAGTGCTTCTCGAGCTTCTTCATGATCTCGTGCAACTGCACGCTCGCGGCCTTCCACAGCGGGTTGCTCTCGTTGACCATCTCGTCGAGATGCTTCGGGGTGCGGATGCCGGCGACGACGTCTTCGCCCTGCGCGTCAATCAGGTATTCGCCCATCGGCTTGGAGTCGCCCGTCGAACCATCGCGCGTGAAGGCGACGCCCGTGCCGGAGTCCTGGCCCATGTTGCCGAACACCATCGAGCAGATGTTGACCGCGGTGCCGATCATGCCGGTGATCTTGTTGATCTGGCGGTACTTCTCGGCGCGCTCGCTGTTCCACGAGCCGAACACGGCGTTAATCGAGAGGCGGAGCTGTTCCATCGCGTCTTGCGGGAACGGCTTCTTGACGTGCTCCTGATAAACGCGCTTATAGATGTCGACCAACTCCTTGAGCTGCGTCGCGGTCAGGTCGGTGTCTTCCTTCGCGCCGTATTTCTTCTTCAGCGCGCTCATCTCGTGTTCAAAGTGCTCGTGCTCGAGGCCGCTGGAGGGGCCCATCACCACGTCGCCGAACATGTCGATGAAGCGGCGGTAGCAATCCCAGCCGGTACGCTCGTTGCCGGTTTCCTTGATGAAACCGAGCACCGACTTGTCGTTGAGGCCGAGGTTGAGGACGGTGTCCATCATGCCGGGCATCGAGACCGCGGCGCCGGAGCGCACGCTGACGAGCAGGGGATTCTCGGGCGCGCCGAGCTTCTTGCCCATCATCTTCTCGAGCTGGCCGAGCTTGGCCTTGACCTGGTCCATCATGCCGGGGGCGTACTGGCCGCCATGCTTGCTGTAGTAGGCGCACGCCTCGGTGGAGATCGTGAAGCCCGGGGGCACCGGCAGGTTCGCGTTGGCCATCTCGGCCAAATTCGCGCCCTTGCCGCCGAGGACGGCCTTCATCGTCTGGTCGCCTTCGGTATTCTTCTTGCCGAAGCCGTAGAAAAAGACGTACTGCTTCTTGGCACTCTTCGCTGCTTTAGCCATGATTCACTCCTGTTTGGTTTGGCTTTTGTTAATTCAACACGGAACAAAAAACGGCGCGGATGTTAGGCCCCGCCCCCCTTGGTGTCAAGCAACTCCGCCATGCGTTTTCGACCGGTTTTCCAAGCCTCGGGAAAAACCTGCGGAAACCTTTCCAAACCCTGGAAAACCGGCCTTATGGTTGGTGTTGCGCCCGCGGCGGGGCGTGGTGTATTTTCCCGCCCGCCATGAAAGAAACGCTTTACGACAAAATCTGGAAGCGCCACGTCGTCGCCGAGCTCGGCGCGGGCTGGACGCTGCTCTTCATTGACCGCCAGCTCGTCCACGAGGTCACCAGCCCGCAGGCCTTCGACGGCCTGCGCCTGGCCGGCCGCAAGGTCCGCCACCCGGAGTTGACCTTCGCGACGCTGGACCACAACGTCCCGACCGACGACCAGACCGTGATCCGCGACCCGGTGGCTAAGGCACAGATCGAGGCGCTGCGGAAAAATTGCCGGGAGTTCGGCATCCGCCTGTTCGACATCGGCACGCAGGACCTCGGCGTGGTGCATATCGTCGGCCCCGAGCTGGGCATCACGCTGCCGGGCACGACGGTGGTCTGCGGCGACTCGCACACGGCGACGCACGGCGCGTTCGGCGCGCTCGCGCACGGCATCGGCACGAGCGAGGTCGAGCACGTGCTCGCGACGCAGACGCTGCGCCAGAAAAAATTCAAGACGTTCCGCGTCGAGTACGCCGGCCGCCTCCAGCCGCACGTGACCTCGAAGGACATGGTGCTCAAGCTGATCGGCGAGATCGGCACCGCCGGCGGCACGGGCTGCGTGCTCGAGTTCACCGGCGCGGCGGTCCGCGCGCTCTCGATGGAGGCGCGCATGACGATCTGCAACATGGCCATCGAGGCCGGCGCGCGCGCGGGCCTGATCGCGCCCGACGAGACGACGTTCCAGTACATCGCCACCGGCGACCGGCCGTTCGCGCCGCGCGGCGCCGCGCTCGACAAGGCCATCGCCGATTGGAAGGCCCTCGCGACTGACCCTGACGCCACGTTCGAGCGCACACTCACCCTTGACTGCGACCGGCTCGTGCCGCAAGTCACGTGGGGCACGAGCCCCGGCATGGTGACGGATGTCACCGGCGTTGTGCCGCAGCCCGACGCGGTGCGCGGATACAGCCGCGCCGACGTCGAGGCCGCGCTCGCCTACATGGGCCTGAAGCCCGGCATGAAGATCACCGACATCAAGCTCGATACCGTTTTCATCGGCAGTTGCACGAACGGCCGCATCGAGGATTTCCGCCAGGCCGCCGCCGTGTTCAAGGGCCGCCAGGTCGCCGCCGGCGTCCGCGCGCTGATCGTCCCCGGCTCCGCGCGCGTCAAGGCGCAGGCCGAGGCCGAGGGGCTCGACAAGCTTTTCACCGCCGCCGGCTGTGAGTGGCGCTACGCGGGTTGCAGCATGTGCCTCGCGATGAACCCCGACCAACTCCGGCCCGGCGAGCGCTGTGCCGCGACCTCGAACCGCAATTTCGAGGGACGCCAGGGCAAGGGCGGCCGCACGCATCTCGTCGGCCCCTCGATGGCCGCCGCCGCCGCCGTCGCCGGACATTTTGTGGATATTCGTTCCTGGAAATAAACCGCCAGGACGCCAAGGGCGCCAAGAAAAGATTTTGAATCGAAGGCGACAACTGACCAATGACCACTGACAACTGACGGTTAACACCATGAATCCATTCACCATCCACACCGGCATCGTCGTCCCCGTTGACCGCGCCAACATTGACACCGACGCGATCATCCCGAAGCAGTTCCTCAAGCTGATCGGCCGGACGGGCTTTGGCGAATTTCTCTTCAACGACTGGCGTTACCTTGAGAACGGCCAGCCGAACGGCGAGTTCACGCTCAACAAGCCGGCGTTCAAGGGCGCGACGATCCTCGTGGCGCGCAACAACTTCGGCTGTGGTTCCAGCCGCGAGCACGCGGTGTGGGCGGTGGCGCAATATGGCCTGCGCGTCGTCATCGCGCCGTGGCGCGGGGAGGGCGGCGAGCGCATCCCCGGCTTTGCCGATATCTTCCGCAACAACTGCGTGAAGAACGGCGTGCTGACGCTCGAACTCTCCGAAGCCGAGGTAGAGAAAATCTTCGGCCTCGTCAACGACCAGCCCGGCGTGCAGGCGACGGTGGATTTGCCCAAGCAGACGCTGACGTTGCACGGCAAGCCGGAGCAGGTCTTCCAGTTCGAGATTGATGCCGGCGTGAAGAACTACCTCCTGCGCGGCCTCGACGACATCGCGCTCACGCTCGAACACGAGGCGGCCATCGCCGCATTCGAGAAGCAGCACAACGTGCAACTCGCCACCGCATGAAAATCGTCGTGCTCGATGGGCGGACGCTGAATCCCGGCGACTTGAGCTGGGACGGGTTCCGCGCCCTCGGCAAGCTCACCGTCTTTGACCGCACGCCGGCTGACGATGTCCCGGCGCGCGCCGGCGACGCCGAGATCGTGCTGACCAACAAGACACCACTCAATCGCGAGACAATCCGCAAGCTCACGCACCTGCAGTACATCGGCGTGCTCGCCACCGGCTACAACGTCGTCAACGTCGCCGCCGCGGCCAAGCGCGGTATCGTCGTCACCAACGTCCCGGCCTACTCGACGGACTCGGTCGCCGAGCACGTCTTTGCGTTCCTGCTCGAACACGCGCGCCGGCTGAGTTTTCACGCGCACACCGTCCGCAAGGGTCGCTGGGGTGAGTCCCCTGATTTCTGCTACTGGCTCCATCCGTTGACCGAGCTCGCCGGCAGCACCCTCGGCTTGGTCGGCTATGGTCATATCGGCAAGGCTGTCGCGCAGCGCGCGCTCGCGTTCGGAATGCAGGTGCTTTGTCATACGCGTACGCCGCCCGCGGAGCCGGCCGCCGGCATCCGTTTCTGCGACCTCACCACCGTTTTCCGCGAGAGCGATATCGTCAGCCTGCACTGCCCGCTCGCGCCGGAGACCGAGAAGCTTGTCAACGCCGAGCGGCTTGCGCTGATGAAACCGGGCGCGCTACTTATCAACGTCGCGCGCGGCGGGCTGGTGGACGATGCTGCGCTCGCCGCCGCGCTCAATGCCGGGAAGATTGCCGGCGCGATGCTCGATGTGCTGACCGAGGAGCCCCCCATCGCCGAGCAGCCGCTGCTGCACGCGCGCAATTGCCTGATCACACCGCACCACGCCTGGGCCACGCGCGAGGCACGCACACGGCTGATAAACGTGGCGCTGGAAAATCTGAAGGCCTTCCTCGCCAAGCAGCCCCGGAATGTTGTTCACGCCGTCGAGACCCAGCCGGCCGCCTGATGGTTTTCCAAGCCTTGGGAAAACCGGGGGCGGGCGTTTCCAATCCCTGGAAAACGATCAGAGCTTGTGGAGCAGGTCGGCGAGCTTGATGACGAACTGGCCGTGGCCCTCGTGGATGTAGAGGCCGAGCTGCGCGATCAACGAGTAGGCGGCGGCAAACTGCGCGACGGCCAGCCCGGCGATGGTGAACTGGCTGATACTGATGACGCCGAGGCCGAACTGCGAGATGGTGACGAGGCCGCACGCGAACTGGCCGATGGCGATGACGCCGCGCGCGACGACCGGCCTGCGGTTCGGGCGGTACTTGAACGAGACGTGGATCAGCGGCAGTCCGAGGACGGTGATCCCGGATTTATACTCGTAACCCCAGCCGTCCCATGTGGAGAGAGCCGGCCGGGGCGCGCCGCAGTGGGGACACGCCCTGGCCTGCTCGGAGATCAGATGCTGGCACTCGCGGCAGGGCTGCATACGACACCTCCGGGCTGGTTACCGCACCACGGGCCGCAGCACCAGGTTACGGAACTCGATGCAGGTGTGGTCGCCCTGCAAATAGATCGGGCCGGGCTTGAACTCGTCGGAGGTCAGCGCGCCGCCGGTGCAGCCGATGATCGGCTGGTTATCAATGATCTTCTGGCCGTTGAGGATCACGGTGACGTGCCGGTTGACGAGCGTGATGGAGAGCGTCTGCCACTCGCCGGCGGGTTTTTCGGCGGAGCAGCACGGAGTGATGCGGCCGTAGAGCGCGCCCATGTTGTGGCAGTCCACCGGCTTGCCGTGGCTTTCGAGAATCTGGATTTCGTAGATGCCGCGCAGATAAACGCCGCTGTTGCTGCCAGCGGTCGGGCGCGCCTCGAGCGTGAGGTTGAAGTCCTCGAACTCGCGGTCGGTGCGGATGTTGCCGTAGTGGACGCCGGGCTTCTTCTCGACGCGGTTGATCAGTACGCCGTTCTCCACCAGCCAGCCGTTTGTCGCCTTCTCATTGAGCAGCCGCCAGCCGGTCAGGTCCTTGCCGTTGAAGAGCGCGATCGGCTCGCCGAACTTCACCTTGCCCAGGTCCGGGGCGGGGCCCGGCGCCGGGATGCGCTTGCCGCTGAACTCGGCCTTGCCGGTGACCTTGTCGGAGCCGACCTTCTGGCGCTCGGTGGTCAGGTTGATCACGTCGCCCGCCAGCTTGGCGCGGATGGTTTCGATCTCCTTCTCGGAGACTTCCTTGCCCGCCGCCTTGCGCTTGTTGGTGAATTCGCGCGTGACGATGAGCGTATCGCCCTCGACCTTGACGCTCTTGCAGTCGTTCGGGCTGCCGCCGCCCCACAGCAGGCTGCCCTTGAGTTGGCCATCCTTCTCGGAGATGCCGAGCCAGCCGGCGCCGCCGCTGGGGATGGCCAGCGCGAAGTTGCCGATGAACGGATTCTCGGCCGCGACGCAGCTCGCGGCGGCGAGCGCGACGGTGGCCAACAGGTTGCGAACTTGCGTGTGCATCTGATGTCCTCGGGTTGGTTGTTGTGGAGAGAACGCGGTAAGGCTTGAAAAATTTTCGGTCGTCACGGAAAGAAAAACGGCGCAGCCCTGCGAAGGACTGCGCCGTTTCATTTTCAGCTCATCAGACCTTCGGGAACTTGACCCACTTGGCGCCGAGCGCGGAGGATTTGACCACCGACTCGATGAAGGCCATGCCGGTCATGCCCTCCTTGACGCCCGGGAAGTCGAGTTCGAGCTCCGTGGGCTTGCGGCCGTCCAGCTTCGCGCGGATCGTGTCGGCGAAGTTGACGTAGTTGTTCGCGAATGCCTCGAGGAAGGCCTCGGGATGCCCGGACGGGATGCGTGTGGCGCGGCCGGCGGCGGCGCTCTTCGCGCCGATGTAGCCGTTGCCGCGGCGCCAGACCTGCACGGGGCCATCAATGACCTTCACGTAGAGGTAGTTCGGGTGCTCCTGGTGCCACTCGAGTGCCTTGTTCTCGCCATAGACCCAGATCGCGAGGCCGTTTTCCTCGCCGATGGAAACCTGGCTGGCGTGCAGGATGCCCTTGCAACCCTTGCTCCAGCGGACGAGGACGTTGCCATCGTCATCGAGCCGGCGGCCTTCGATGAAGGTCGTCAGGTCGGCGCACAGTTCCTCGATTTCCAACCCGGTGATGTAGTGGGCCATGTTCTCGGCGTGCGTGCCGATGTCGCCCATGCAGCCGGCGGCGCCGCTCTGCTTCGGGTCGGTGCGCCACGAGGCCTGCTGCTGCCCGGTCTTCTCGATCGCGCGGACGAGCCAGCCCTGCGGATACTGCACGACGATCTTGTAGATCTTGCCGAGGTCGCCCTGCCGCACCATGTCGCGCGCGAGCTTGGCCATCGGGTAGCCGGGATAGTTGTGCATCAGGCCGAAGACCTTGCCGGACTTTTCGACGATCTTCTGCAGGTCCTTGGCTTCCTTGAGCGTCATCGTCATCGGCTTTTCGCACATGACGTTGAAGCCGGCCTGGAGGCACGCCTTCGCGATCGGGAAATGCCAGTTGTTCGGCGTGGTGACCGAGATGAAGTCCACCTTGTCGTCGCGCTTGGATTCTTTTTCGAGCATCTGCTCGAAGTTGTCATAGGCGCGCGCCGGGTCGATGCAGAGCTGCTGGCCCATCTGGTGCGACAGTTTCGGATCAATGTGGAACGCGCCGGCGACGACCTCGATGCCGCCATCCATGCGCGCCGCCTTGCGGTGTACCTCGCCGATGAAGGCGCCCGGACCGCCGCCGACCATGCCCATACGCAGTTTACGATTCATGTTTTTCTCCTGTTAAAAGCGGACCGATCAGACGCATCCGTCCGATCGGTCCGATGCTTGATTATTGGTTCTTCTTGTCGAACGCGGAGTCAAACGCGAGCTTGCTCGGCGCGAAGTCGAGCTTCTTGACGAACGCCGCCGCCTCCGTGGCGCCGTGGACGCGGTCCATGCGGCCATCTTCCCACTCGACCGAGAGCGGGCCGCGGTAGCCCACATCGTTGAACGCGACGATGATCTCCTCGAAGTTGATGTCGCCGCGGCCGACGCTGCGGAAATCCCAGTAGCGGCGCGCGTCGCCGAAATCCACGTGGCCACCGAAGACGCCGACCGTGCCATCGCCGTGGCCCCACCACGCGTCCTTGACGTGCGAGTGGAAGATGCGGTCGCCGAACGTGCGGATGAACTTCACGTAGTCCACGCCCTGATAGCCCAGGTGCGACGGGTCATAGTTGAAGCCAAAGCGCTTGTGGCCCTTGACGGCCTCGATCGCGCGCGCGGCGCTGGCGATGTCGAACGCGATTTCCGTCGGATGCACTTCGAGGCCGAAGTTCACGTCCGCCTTGTCGAACGCCTCGAGGATCGGGCCGAAGCGCTTGGCGAAGTCGGCATAGCCCTTCGCGAGGAATTCCTGGTTGGTCGGCGGGAACGCGTAGTTCGCGTGCCAGATGCTCGAGCCGGTGAAGCCGTTGACGACCGCCGGGAAGTCATCCTTGCCCTTGCGGCCGGGCTTGGCGTTGAAGAAATTCCGCGCCGCCTTCGCCGCGAGCGCCATGTTCTTGGCCGCGCGCTGCCGGACGCCCTCGGGCTCGCCATCGCCCCACATATCGGGCGAAAGGATGCACTTGTGGCGCTCATCAATGTTGTCGCAAATCGCCTGGCCGACGAGGTGGTTGGAGATCGCGAAGCAGGTCAGCCCGTGGCTGTCGAGCAGGTCCCACAAGCCTTTGCAATACTTCGCGTCCTTCGCCGCCTTCTCGATGTCGAAGTGATCGCCCCAGCAGGCGAGCTCGACGCCATCGTAACCCATCTTCTTCACCAGCGGCGCGAGGTCCTTGATGGAAAGATCCGCCCACTGACCCGTGAACAACGTTACTGCACGACCCATAATCTCATCCTCCGTCATTAGGTTTTTGGTTTTGACGAACGCGGGGCATATTGCCGTCCGGCCCGCATTTTGCAAGCCCGAACGTCGCTTTTTTTCCACGCCTGGGAGACGCCGCGCGGTCAGAGCGTACCGTGGACGGAGCAGGTGGGTTTGTCGTCCAGTTTGGCCGGCAGTTTATAGACACCGCCCTTCATGCAGGCCGGCTCTTTCTTGATATAGCCGGCCGGCCCGACGAGTTGCGCCAGGCTGGCGGGCACGGCATTCGCGTTGTCCAGGGCATATTGCTGCGTGGCGCCTTCGATCAGGCGCAGGTTGTTCTGGCAGGCGCTCTGCATGGACCTGTCGCGCGCGTTGACAAACGACGGGATGGCAATCGCGGCCAGCAGAGGGACGACGGTTATCAGCAGGCCGATGCCGATGTAACCGGTGATGAGGCCGGCCATGGCGACGCCTTCGCCAGCGAGCACGCCGGCGGATTTCCGGACGCGCGAGTAACCGATGTGGCCGCAGATCACGGCCGGAATGGCGAACAACCCGCCGATGCCGCAGAACCAGACGGTCAACAAGCCGATGATGCCGAGCACGAGGCTGGTGATGGCGATGCCCGCGGTTTTCTTTTGCTGCTCTGTCATGGTGTCCTCCGGTGTTGATGGCAACCGCGGCGATTCTAGCGCCACGCTGCCCAGCGGCAAGCCTGTTCAGAGTGCGTGGCGGGCCATCGCGGGAGAACGCATGAGGAAGGGAAGAACACCGCGGACAATCCGGCCAAGACCGGGCAGTGAGCTGCTTTCCGATAAATCATCAAATCATAAATCGGAAATCATCCATGGCCGCGAGGCCCCCCCGCCCCTCTCCTACGCGGCATTGACGCCGTGGCACTTCTTGTACTTCTTGCCGGAGCCGCACGGGCAAGGGTCGTTGCGGCCGACCTTCGGGCCTTCGCGGACGACGGGTGTGCCCTTCTCGCGCAGCGCCGCCTGCATCGCGGCCTCGTTGCCGGCTTCCTCCGGCGTCGCCGCGGGGCCGGCCTGCGCCGCGGCCGGCTGCGCGCCGAGGCTGGCAACCTCCTCGTGGACATACATCATCTGCCGCACGAAGCTTTGGAACGCCTCGGCGCTGGTCGCGGCGCGGAACATGTGGTGCGCGATCTCGCCCTTGATGCGGTCCATCAGGTCGGAAAACATCGCGTAGGCTTCGTGCTTGTACTCGACGAGCGGGTCGCGCTGGCCGTAGGCGCGCAGGCCCACGCCCTGCCGCAGCGTGTCCATGTTGCGCAGATACTCCTGCCACTGCTGGTCAATCGCCTGCAGGATGATGTAGCGCTCCATGTGGTGCAACGACTCGGGATTCTCCAGCCGCACCTTGACCTCGTAGGCGCGCTTGACGCGCTCGATCACAACGTTGGCGAGCGCCTTGGCCTCGGCCTCCGGCTCGCCCTTCGGCTGCGGCGCGGGCAGATGCTCCGCCTTGAGCCCGATCGGGAAATTCAGGTTGGCCCACGCGACGAAATGCTGCAGCGCTTCCTCGGGCTGGCCGTCCTTTTCCGTGCGCGCCTCGACGACGCGCTCGGCCTCGCGCGTGGCGACGTCGGCGACCACGTCGTAGAGCTGCGGCCGCGGGTCGGTGGAACCGACGACGTCGCTGCGGAAGCTGTACACGATCTCGCGCTGCTTGTTCATCACGTCGTCGTAGTCGAGCGTGCGCTTGCGGATGGCGAAGTTGTGCTGCTCGACGCGGCGCTGCGCGCTCTCGATGGACTTGTTCAGCCACGGGTGCTCGAGCACCTCGCCCTCCTCGATGCCGAGCCGCTCCATGATGCGGCCGATGCGGTCGGAGCCGAACAAGCGCATGAGGTTGTCTTCGAGCGAAACATAGAAACGGCTCGACCCCGGATCGCCCTGGCGTGCGCAGCGGCCGCGTAACTGGCGGTCAATGCGCCGCGCCTCGTGGCGCTCGGAGCCGATCACATAGAGGCCGGCGGGCTTTTCCTGCAGCGCCTTGCGCAGCGACTGGCCGTCGGGCAGCTTGTCCTCGAGGCGGAAGCTGGTCGAGGTGATCGTCTCGCGCGGGACCCAGACGACGCCGGGGCCGAGCTTGATGTCGGTGCCGCGGCCAGCCATGTTCGTGGCGATGGTGATCGCGCCGGGCTGACCGGCGTTGGCGACGATCTCGGCCTCGCGCTGGTGGTTCTTCGCGTTGAGCACGTTGTGCGGGATGTTCTTCCGGCGCAACATGCGGCTGATGACTTCGCTCGTGTCCACCGACGCCGTGCCGACGAGCACCGGCTGCTGGCGCGCATAGCACTGCGCCACTTCCTCGATGATCGCGTTGAACTTCTCGCGCTGCGTTTTATAGACGAGGTCGTGCTGATCCACGCGGCGCACCGGCCGGTTGGTCGGGATGACGACGACATCGAGCTTGTAGATCTGGTGGAACTCGTCGGCCTCGGTCTCCGCGGTGCCGGTCATGCCCGCGAGCTTTTCGTACATGCGGAAATAGTTCTGGATCGTGATGGTCGCCAGCGTCTGCGTCTCGCGCTCGATCGTGACGCCTTCCTTGGCCTCAACCGCCTGGTGTAGGCCGTCGCTCCACCGCCGCCCCGGCATCAGGCGGCCGGTGAACTCGTCCACGATGATGACCTGGTTTTCCTGCACCACATATTCGACATCACGCTCATAGACCGAATAGGCGCGGATGAGCTGGTCCACCGCGTGGATGCGCTCGCTCTTGTCGGCGAACTCGTCCTGCAGCTTCTGGCGCTGCTCGATCTTCTGCTCCTCGGGGATCGCGTGATCGCCATCGAGCAGCGAGAGCTGGGTCGCGAGGTCCGGCAGCACGTAGGCGTTCGGATCGCTCGGACTCATCGCCTCGCAGCCCTTCTCGGTCAGGCTCGCGTCGTTGCCCTTCTCGTCAATCGTGAAGTAAAGCTCCTCGCGCAGCTCGCGGGCCTCCTCCTTGTGCATGTCGGTCAGCATCTGCGCCTCGACCTTCTCCACGAGGCGGCGGACGCTGGGCTCCTCCATCAGGTGCATGAGCTGCTTGTTCTTCGGCATGCCCTGCCGCACCTGGTAGAGCAGGCGCATCGCGGCGGCGTCATCCTGCTTGTCAATCGCGGCCTTGGCCTCGGTGACCAGCTTGTTGCAGACGTCGCGCTGGCGGCGGATGAGCCGCTCGACCGCGGGCTTGAGCTCCGCGTACTGCGTCGTCGAGTAGGGCGCCGGCCCGGAGATGATCAGCGGCGTGCGCGCCTCGTCAATCAGGATCGAGTCCACCTCGTCCACGATTGCAAAATAATAATTCCTCTGCACCTGCTCCTCGGGCCGCATCGCCATGCCCTTGTCGCGCAGATAGTCGAAGCCGAACTCGCTGTTCGTGCCGTAGGTGATGTCGCACGCGTACTGCGTCCGGCGCTCCTCCGGGCTCATCTGGTTCTGGATGCAGCCGACCGTCAGGCCCAGATAGCGATAGACCGCGCCCATCCACTCCGAGTCGCGGCGCGCGAGATAGTCGTTGACCGTGACCACGTTGACGTTCTTGCCGGTGAGCGCGTTGAGATAGACCGGCGCCGTCGCGACCAGCGTCTTGCCCTCGCCGGTGGCCATTTCCGCGATCTTGCCCTGGTGCAGCGTGATGCCGCCGATGAGCTGCACATCGAACGGCACCATCTCCCACAGGATCGGGTGGCCACAGACGGGAATCGTCTGGCCGCACAGCCGGCGGCAGGCATTCTTCACGGCGGCGAAGGCCTCGCACATGAGGCCATCGAGCGTCTCGCCCTTGGCCAGCCGCTCCTTGAACTCGGCCGTCTTCGCCTTGAGCGCGTCCTCGGAAAGCTGCTGGTACTCGACCTCCAGCGCGTTGATGCGGTCCACGACCGGGCGCAACTTCTTGATGTCGCGTTCGTTCTTCGTGCCGATGATCTTTTTAAGCAGCCACTGCATGGGAAAATCCTTCGTCTGCGCCGGGCGGCGGGAAACATCCTGCACCGTCAAGCGGGCGGCGCAGTGAACCAGAAATCGCCCCCCGATTCAACCCCGATTCCGGGTCGCATTTCCACCCTTGACGGCGCGGCCCGGCTCGCGCATCTGTTGTCCATCGCCATGCCGAGGGCCACGTCCATAGACAATCTCGATGAGCCGGTGCTGCGCCATATGCAGCCGGTCGCCTTCGCGCTGGGCGCGCACCAGACGGTGGGCGAGGCGCTCGCCGGCATCCGCGCCCAGGCGGGGGGCGGCGGCAGCTCACTCTATTTCTACGTGGTGGACGACCAGCAGCGGCTCGCCGGCGTCCTGCAGGTGCGCAAGCTGCTGACCGCGCCGCTGGAGGCGCGACTGGACTCCATCATGACCCGGCAGGTGGTCGCCATCCCGGAGAGCTTCACCGTGCTGGAGGCGTGCGAGCTGTTCGCCTTCCATAAATTCCTCGCGTTCCCGGTGGTGGACGCGCAGCGGAACATCCTCGGCGTCGTGGATGTCTCGCTCTTCACCGAGGAACTGTTCGACCTGCAGGAGCGCGACCAGATGCACAGCCTGTTCGAGACGCTCGGCGTGCGCCTGGCCGAGCTGCGCGACCGCTCGCCGTGGGCCACCTTCCGCCTGCGCTTCCCGTGGCTGCTGGGGACGATTGCCAGCGGCATGGTCTGCGCCGTCCTCGTCGGCGTGTTCGAGGTCACGCTCGCCAAGAGCCTGATGCTCGCCTTCTTCCTGACGCTGGTACTCGGCCTCGGCGAGAGCGTCGCGATGCAGACGATGGCGCTGGCGACGCACCGGCTGCATCATCAAGCCGCGCAGAAGAGCTGGTATGTGCAAACCCTGCCCCGCGAACTGTTGCGGACGCTGCTGCTGGCGCTCGCCTGCGCGGGGGTGGTGGGCCTGCTCGCGTTCGTCTGGCGGCGCGAGGCGTTGCCCGCGCTCGTGATCGCCGGCGGCATCTTTGGCGCGCTGCTCTTCGCCTGCTTCGCCGGTGTCAGCGTCCCCGCGCTACTGCACCGCCTGCGCCTCGACTTGCGCGTCGCCTCCGGCCCGCTCACGCTCGCGCTGACCGATATCGGCACGATCACCATCTACTTCGCGCTCGCCGCCGCCCTGCTCGGCCGCTGACCTCACCCCTCCCAAAAAGTCACAACGCATTGTTTTCCGAGCCTTGGAAAATTCTGCGCCAGAATTTCCAAGCCTTGGAAAATTATTCGTGGCTATGCAGGACGAGGGTCGCGGGGCGGAGGCCCTCGGCGGTGGCGGTGAGCTTGAGCTCGCCGGTCGCGCCGGGCCGGGCGCGCACCACCGCGAGGCAGAGGCCATTGAACGCCTTGCGCTGCTGCGCGATGAACGGCTCGTGGCTGGCGGCGTCGCCGTTGCCGACCGCAATGATCTCGCCGGGGCCGCTGATGGAAAATTTCACCAAGTTGTGCGTACGCGGGACGAGCAGGCCGTTCTTGTCGGCGACCGTGACGGTGACGAACGCGAGGTCGCGGCCGTCGCCGCGAATCTCGGCGCGATCCACCGCGAGCGTGAGCTGCTCCGCCGCGCCGGTGGTCTTCATCACATCGCGCGCCCACTCCTTGCCGTTCTTATAGGCGATGACCTTCAACTCACCGGGTTGATACACCACGTCGTCCCAGCGCAGGCGATAGTCGAACGGGCCGCGGGCTTTTTTGCCGAGCGATTTGCCATTGAGGAACAGTTCCGCGTCGTCGCCGCTGGTGTACACATGCACCGGCGTGACCTGTCCGGCGCGCTCCGGCCAGTTCCAGTGCGGGAGAATGTGGGCCATCGGCAGGTCGGGCCGCCAGCGCGCCTGATAGCTGTAAAAGCGGTCCTTCTTGAAGCCGCAGAGGTCCACGATGCCGAAGTAGCTGCTGGCGCTGGGCACCTTGAGCTTGCCGAGCGCGGCCAGCTCCTGCTGCATCGCGGCGCGCTGCGCGGGGTCAGAGAAGTTGAGCAGGTTGCTCACGTCGCTGTTGTAGGGCGTCGGCTCACCGAGGTAGTCGAAGCCGGTCCAGACGAACTCGCCGGCGAACGCGGGATGGCGGTCGAGCGCCTCGAAGGTCTCGTCGGGCGTCTGCGCCCAGCCGGGCACGTCCACGTCGTAGGACGAGACCTGGAAGTTCACGCGCGCGGGCGAGCCCTTCTGCACCGGGAAGAAATATTCGCCGCGCGAGCTGATGCACGACGAGGACTCGCTGGAATGGAACGGCTTCTTCTCGTTGCCCGGGTGCGCCAGCAACTGGCCGTAGTTGCCGGTGTGATAGTTCAGGCCGAAGACGTCCACCGCGTTTTGAAAGCCGTTGCGGCCCGCGCCTGCGTTGTTGCAGCCGGCGGTCACCGGCCGCGTCGGGTCCTCGCGGCGGATGATGTCGGCCAGCGGCTGGGCGAGCTGCGGGCCGCTCTGCTCGCGGATTTCGTTGCCGATGCTCCACATGATCACGCTCGGATGGTTGCGCTCGCGGCGGACCATCGCCTGCAAATCCTTCTCGTGCCAGGCATCGAAGAGCCGCGCATAGTCGTTGGCCGTCTTGCCGCCGCGCCAGCAGTCGAACGCCTCGCACTGGACGAGCAGGCCCATGCGGTCGGCCAGCTCGCAGAATTCCGGCGCCGGTGGGTTGTGCGAGGTGCGCAGCGCGTTGCAGCCCATCTCCTTCAGGATCTCGAACTGCCGCTCCAGCGCGCGCGTGTTGAACGCCGCGCCGAGCGGGCCGAGATCGTGGTGGTTGCACGTGCCGTTGAGTTGCACGCGCTTCCCGTTCAGCTTGAAGCCCTCGCGCGCCGTGAACTCGATCGTGCGGAAGCCGAACGGCTGGTCATAGACATCCACGACTTTGCCACCGACGCTGATCGTCGTGCGTAACACGTACATGTTCGGGGATTCAAGATCCCATGGTTTGATACCCCGCCCGGATTGCTCGAACCGATTCTTCGTAATAAACGAACTTCCCGGCTGAACTTTGAGGTCTTTCCCCACGCCCGCAGTGGAAGGGCGCGACAGGTCAAGCGTGCCATCAGGTTTCATCTCGAAGAGCGAAGCCTGATAGTCGAAGACACATTCCTTGTCGCTTTGATTATCTATGATCAGCGAGACATCGGCGCCGCATTTTTCCTTGGTTGCCACCGTCGGCGCGACAAACACGCCCCAGTGCGCGACGTGGAGCGGCGCGGTCTTCACGAGCCAGACGTTGCGATAGAGCCCCGCGCCCGGATACCAGCGCGAACCCCAGTGCACGGTGTCGAGCCGCACGGCGATCACGTTCTCGCCGCCGAATTTTATTTTGTCCGTCAACTCGACACGGAACGGCTGATAGCCATAGGGCCAACCGCCGACCGGCTCGCCGTTGAGCCACACCTGCGCGTTGGCCATCGCACCATCGAAGTCCACGAAGAGGCGCTTCCCCTGATCGCTGGCGGGTACGGTGAAATATTTGCGATACCAACCGATGCCTTTCCAAGGCAACTTGCCGGTGTTGTTGTCGAGGTCGTCGCGGAACGGCCCCTCGACGCCCCAGTCGTGCGGCACATCGAGCTGACGCCACGCGGTATCGTCGAATGCCGCCGCGCCCGGCGTTGCGCCGCCGGCGATGCGCTGGTTCTTGATCTCCTTTCCGTCGCCATCGAAAAGCTGCACCTCGCGAATACTCGCCCACTTGGCCCTCGGCAGCGACGTCGTGCTGATACGCACCATGCGCGCCGCGCCCGGCAGCGGCGCCCATGTTTTCCCGTCGCTGCTGCGCTCAATGGCAAAACCATATTTCAGTTCGGGATATTCCCACTGCACCGCAGCGCGGCTGATCGTCTGCGCGCGGCCGAGGTCGAGCTGCAGCCATTGCTTTTCGTTCTTGTTATCGGCGCACCAGCGCGTGTTCGGGTCGCCATCCATCGCCTGCGCGGCGGGATTGCCGCGCTCGATTTCCTGGCTCGAGGCCGTCGCCGTGATCGTCCAGCCCGCCGCGCCCGGTTCCGGCTTGAACGAACTGCCATCGGGCATCGGCCCGAACCGCTCGAAGCGCCAGCCGGTGTTGAACGACTCGCGCGAACGCCCTTCGCCGGCGGATGCCACCCCAACCATCACAACTGCGCCGAGGAGCGCCAGGCGTCCGGGCCAGCCGCGGCCACGACGGAGCGCGGCACTCCAGGCTGGCGATGAACGCACACGGTGGCGGGAGGCAGCACTGCTTTTCATGTTTTCGCCTTTCGTTGAACCGGCCTAAACCTCACTCCGGCTTGGTGAAGATGAAGCGCGCATAACCGTAGGCGAGCAGCTCGCTCATGACGGTGCGGACACCGGGGCTGGAACGCCACCAGTGTTCTTCATCGAAGTCGCGGCACGGAAACGCGATGACGCCGATGACCGCATTGGTGCCGAAGGCGCGCTCGAACAGCAGCCGGCTGCGGCGCGCGTGCGCGCCGAGGGTGACCAGGTTGAGCCGGGCGGGCAGCTTGCCTTGCGCCGCCAGGAATTTTTTCAGTGTCAGCGCCGAGGTATAGGTGCGGTCCTGTGGTACGAACGGCGCGGGCACGGCCTGGAAACAGTTGGTGTCCACGCCCATCTTCGCCAGCGTCGCCGCGCCGAGCTCGGCCGCCGTCTTGTATTCCATCAGCGGCACGCCCTTGTCGAGCGGATTGCCGGTGATCAGGATTTTTTCATAGCGCTGCCGCGCGAACTCGTTCGTCACCGCGTCAAAGACATAGTCCGGCGCCCAGCCCTCGACGATCAGGAACCCGCCGGGCAGCGACTCGTGCGCCGCCAGGAACGGATAGATACCGCGCCCCAGCCCGAACAGCGCGAGCGCCGCCAGCGCCAGCCCGACCAGCCGCCCGCGCCAGGTCAGGCACAGACTCTCCCGCCGTTGCACCAAACCAAGACGGATCTGCTTGTCCACGTTATTTCATTTCCTTCCGTCCGGTACGGACCCATTCATCGGTGGGCTTCTTGCGGGCGAGGGCCATGCGGAGATAGACGCCGAGTTTCCAGAGGATGAAGACCGGCGCGGCGGCGAGCCGCAGCCAGACGCCGGCCGGGGCCTCGATCAGCGTGAGGCCGGTGCAGACGTAGATGATCAGCGCCAGGAGCGCCCCACTCCAGACGCCGCAGATGGTCCAGCCGAACGGCGTGACGGCCAGCCAGGCGACGATGAGCGCGACGAACCAGCCGGCGACCGTCAGCAGCAGAAGCAACGTCAATGGCGGCACGAAGAGATCAAGCGCGCCATCCAGCTTGGCACAATTATGTTCACGCAGGCCCTCGCGCCACAGCGGCACGGCCCAGTTCTTCAGCAGCGGCAGGCGGCCGCCTTCCCAGCGCTTGCGCTGGCTGTCGGCCTGCTGCGTCGTCGCCGCCATCTGTCCGAGCACCTGCGCGCCCGCGGCGAACTTCACGCCGATGCCGTGCCGCAGGTACATCAGCGCGAGCTCGATATCCTCGACCACCGACGTTGCCGGATAACCGAAGCGCTCGACGAGCTGGCGCGAGAAGCACATGCCGTTGCCCTTGAGCCCGCATGGCAGGCCGAGCTTGTCGCGGCCGAGCGGGCGCAGGAAGTGGAACGCCGCCAGCGCCACGGTCATCAGCGCCGTGCGCCAGCTATCGCCGGGGTTCTGCACGCCGTAGTAACCCTGCAACGCCTGCTGGCCCTGCCGCAGGCGCTCGTCCATGAACCAGAGGAAGTCCGCGTTGAGCACGCTATCGGCGTCCATGATGATCAGCGCGTCCCACGGCCGGGGCCAGTCCTTGAGCGGGCCCTGCATCGCCCAGTTGAGCGCCTGCCCCTTGCCGCGGTTCGCCAGGTCGTGGCGCACCAGCGCCGTGGCGCCGCCCTTGCGCGCGACCTCGGCGGTCATGTCCTCGCAGTTGTCGGCGATCACGACCACCTCGTAGTGCGTTGCCGGATAGGACTGGTCGCGCAGCCGGTGGAGCACGTCGCCGAGCAGCAGTTCCTCGTTGTGCGCCGGGATCAGGATGATGAACCGCGACTGCGGCGTGCGCGGGCCGTGGAAAATCCCGCTGATGCGCTGGCGGTCGGGATGCAGGCACGCGGCCACCGTCAGCACCAACAGGTAGAGCGCCGCCAGCACGAAGGGCACGGCGAGCAGCAGCAAAACGATATCCGCCACCAGCCAGAGCGTGTTCATGTTTTCTTTACCTCGAACGTGCGGATGACCTTGGCGGGCACGCCGGCGGCGAGCGAGTTCGGCGGGATGCTCTTCGTCACCACGCTGCCGGCGCCGATCACGGAGTTGTCGCCGATCGTCACGCCCTTGAGCACGATGACGCGCACGCCGAGCCAGACATTTTTGCCGAGAATGATCGGCTGCGAGTCGCTGGGTTTGTCACGGTCCTCGATGCTGTGATAGTCGTTATCCATCAGGCACGCGTAGGAGCCGAGCTGGCTGCCGTCGCCGATCTGCACGAGCTTGTGCGCGGAGATGCTCGCGGCGTAGTTGATGAACACGCCGCTGCCGATCTCCAGCCGTCCGCCCGGATGCGTCACCAGCTCGCTCGTCACCGTGTGCGAGAACAGGCGGAACTTCTCGCCGATGACCATCTCGCCGAGGTTGATGATGCGCGGGCGGCCATAGACGCGCGGCAGCTTGCCGACCTGCTGGCACTTGCGTAGCCGCCACAGGCCCCAGAGCACGTGCAACGCGTTGTCGATTTTCCAGGCGAGGCTCATGTTCAGCTCCTTGCCTCCATGGCGCGGCAGGTTTCCGTGATGCGGGCGACGAACTGGTCGAGCGTGCGGTCGCGCAGGACGCTGGCGAGTCCGGCCTTGGCGAGCGCCTCGGCCTCGGTGGGATTCGCGATCAACCGCTCCACTGCCGCGCGCATCGCGTTCGCGTCGCCGCACGGCACGAGCAACGCCGTGCCCGGCTCCAGCGAATCGAGGATGCCTTCCGAGGCGGAGACCACCACCGGCCGCCCGCACGCCTGCGCCTCGAACAACGAGGTCACCCCCGCCGGCCAGTCCACGTTCATCAGCGGCACCACGACCACCGCCGCATTCCGATAAAGCTCGCGCAGCTCGACGCTGCTCAAGCCTTTCCGCAGCGTCACGTTCGCCGGGATTTTCCGGTCGGCGGTCTGGTCGGCGCGTTTCGACCACGGGCTGGAGGCGCAGACGCTGACGGGAATATCGGTTTTTTCCAAGGCTTGGAAAAGGGTGGGGTAGTCGCGCAGTTCGCGGCCGACCGCCACCACGCCGCGGCCCGGCTGGAACGCGCCGCCGGGCGTGAAGAATTTTTCGTCCACCTGGAAATGAATCCGCCGCACCTTCTCCGGCGGCGCACGGAAAAAGCCCGCCGCAAATTTTTCCTGCTGCTGGCTATAGCAGAGCATCGCCATGCGTTGGCGGAACAGGCCGAGCGCGCGGATGGCGCGGCGCTTCGGCGGCGTGGTGATGCGGTGGCCGATGAAGGCAAAGGTCGCGCCGCGCCGGAAGCGCAACAGCATCGCGAGCGGGATCATCGTGTTCTCTGCCGTGGCAAAATAGAAAACCCCGCCGCGGCGGAACGCGAGCCACGCGAGCGCGACGGCCTTGCCGGCGATCTTCGCCAGCAGCCGCGTGAAGGCCGAGCCGCGCGGCACATCGGAGAACGAGAGCAGGTCGGCGCCGAACGCCTTCGCCAGCTCGACGAAATCCTGCCGCGGCGACTCGGTCTCGCCCTTGAGCCGGTTCATCACGGTCTCGACATCGGCCGTCACCACGACAAAACGTTTTCCCTTCCCTGTGCTCATTTCATCAAACCTTCGTATTCGGCGAGGAGACGGTCCGCCTGTTTGTGGCTGTCGAATTCGGCGAGCGCGCGGGCGCGGCCGGCGCGGGCGAGCTGCTCGCGCTCCGCCGGGGTATCCAGCAGCCGCTGCATCGCGCCGGCGAGCGCGATGAAATCGGAGGGCGGCACCAGCACGCCGCAGTCGCCCACGACTTCCGGGATCGAGCCGTGCAGCGTCGAGATGACCGGCGTGCCCGAGGCCATCGCCTCCGGCAGCACGTAGCCGAATTGTTCCAGCCAGCCGGGCCGCGCGGTGGAGCCGAGCACGAATACGTCGGCGAGGTTGTAGGCCGCGTGCATCTGGTCGTAGGGGAAGCGCGTGAAGATGACGTGCGCGGCGAGGCCGCTGCGTGCGGCGAGCTCTTTTAGGCGGTCGGCCTCCGGGCCGGAGCCGGCGAAGATCAGCTTGAGCGCACGGCCGGGCCGGTCGAGCGTCAGCCGCTTGAACGCGTGGAGGATGTCATAGACGCCCTTCTCCCAGCGCAACGCGGCGACGGAGACGAAGACGAAATCGTCCGGCTTGAGGCCGAGCTTCTGCTGCCAGTCGGCCGGCTTGGCGCGCGGCTGGAAGCGTTCGCTGTTGATACCCGGCGGCAGCACGCGGATTTTTTCCGGCGGCGCGCCCTCGAGCTCGAGGCAGCGTGCCGAGCGCGGCGTCATCGCGAGGAACAGGTCCGCGCCGGCGATGACCTCGTACTTCATCCGCCGCTTGGCCGCGAAGCGTTCGGCGGCGTACGGTCGGTTTTCCCAGACGGTGACGACGAGCTTGGTGCCGAATTTTTTCTTCGCCTGCAGCGCCTGCCACGAGAAGGCGTTGAACGTCTCCATCGTGTGCGCGATGTCGCGGCCCGCGAGGATTTTCTCCAGGCCGTAGTGCCAGTAGTCGAGCCCGTTGGTCGCCTGCAAAAACAGATTGAAATAAAAACCGAGCTTGGGGCTGACCAGCGTCACGGGATCATCGACGCACGCGACGTGGCGGATGGGCACCTTGATGATGTTGGTCGGGAAGCGGTTGATCTTGATGTGATAGGCCTCGAGATCCGCGCGCCCGAGCAGGTGCTCATAGGTCTGCATCTCGAACTGCGACAGATACGCCCCGCGAATCAGGCCAATGTTCATATCGTGCGTTCCCCGTTGCGGCGCACAGCATAGCGGGCTCCCGCCAACTTTCCAAGGCTTGGAAAAATCAGAGCAGTTCAGTCTTCCGCCACGGACGGGTTCGCGGTATGTCTTGCGCGACCAATGAACCTTTTCCCCCAGGACTCCGCCGCGCCGTTGACCGAGGGCAGCCTCTGGCGCGCGCTGCACCGGTTGGCGATGCCGATGCTGATCGGCGCGGTGCTCAACAATCTCCAGAGCATCATCAACCTGTTCTGGGTCGGCCACCTCGGCCCGCACGCGATGGCCGCCGTCGCGGTCGGCGGCACGATCCTGATGCTGCTGTT
This sequence comes from uncultured Lentisphaerota bacterium, assembly GCA_903889245.1. Taxonomy (GTDB): domain Bacteria; phylum Verrucomicrobiota; class Kiritimatiellia; order CAIQIC01; family CAIQIC01; genus DP16D-bin41. The sequence continues at coordinate 46,041 of CAISWQ010000096.1, forward strand.
CCCGATGCTGATGGGCCTCTCCACCGGCACGGTCGCACTGGTCTCGCGCGCCATCGGCGCGGGGCAGCGCGCCACCGCCGCCGCCGCGGCCGGCCAGTCGCTGCTGCTCGCGTTCGTCGTCGGCGTCCTGACCAGCCTCGTCGGCTGGCACTATTCCGACGCGCTCGCCCACCTGCTCGGCGTCGAGGCCAGCGTGCTGCCGGACGCCGGCGCCTACCTCCGCATCAACCTGCTCGGCAACTTCACGCTTTATCTTCAGATCATCGGCGCCGCCGCGCTGCAAGGCGCGGGCGACGCGAAGACGCCGATGTGGGCCGGCCTCATCGAAAACGTCCTGAACATCGCGCTCGACCCTTTCCTGATCTACGGCCTCGGCCCGTTCCCAAAGCTCGGCGTCGCCGGCGCGGCGGTCGCCTCGGTGCTCTCGCAGTCGGTCGCCGCGGTGATCGTCGTGCGCGCGCTGTTCCAAGGGCGCACCCACTTGAGCCTCGCGTGGCGCGACTGCCGGCCCGATCTTCCGCTCGCGTGGCGCATCCTGAAAATCGGGCTGCCCGGCTCCGGCCAGCTCCTGACGCGCAGCCTGATGGGCGCGGTGCTGATGCGCGTCGTCGCCGGCTGCGGCACCGCGGCGGTCGCCGCCTACGGCACCGGTCTGCGCATCCACATGATCGTGCTGATGCCCGCGTTCGCACTCGGCGGCGCGGCGGCGACGCTGGTCGGCCAGAACCTCGGAGCGGGCAAACCGGAGCGCGCCCGCGCCGCCGCGTGGCTCGCCACCGGCATGGACCTGATCTTCATGGTCGCCGCGATTCTCGTGATGATGCTGTGCGCCACGCCGCTGATGCAACTCTTCAACGGCGATCCCGAGGTCGTGCGCATCGGCGTCCGCTACCTGCTGCTCACCTCGCCGTTCTACATCTTCGCCGCACTCGGCATCGTGCTCGGCCGCGGGCTTAACGGCGCGGGCGATACGCTCGCGCCGATGCTCGCCACGGTGCTCGCGCTCTGGGGCTTGCAGGTGCCGCTCGCCCTCTGGTTTGCCGGGCTCTTCGCGGTGCCGACCGACGGCATCTGGTGGGCGATCGGCCTTGCCGGCATGGCGCACGGCCTCCTCATCACCGGCTGGTTCGAGCTCGGCCGTTGGAAGCACAAGCGGGTCTGACGCCTTGCCGGACCGTGGAAAATGGAACTTGAAAGCAGGGGCTGTTCTCCGCACAATCCCGCCGGTTTCCGCAGGAAAATAAGCGAGGCCGATTTGTCTTTGACCGTCAGAAAAGAGTTTTTGCCCTTCTCGGCACCCTCGATGGAGGATGACGACATCCGCGGCGTCGTGGAGGTGCTCAAGTCCGGCTGGATCACCACCGGGCCCAAGTGCGCCGCGTTCGAGCAGGCGTTCGCCGCCTATGTGGGCGCGCCGCACGCGTGCGCGCTGACCTCGGCGACCGCGGGCATGCACTGCATGCTGCTCGCGCTCGGGCTCAAGCCGGGCGACGAGGTCATCACCAGCTCCATGACGTGGGTTTCCACGGTCAACATGATCGAAATCACCGGCGCCAAGCCGGTGTTCGTGGATATTGACCCGCAGACGCTGATGATCTCCGCGGCCGACGTCGAGCGCGCGATCACGCCGCGAACCCGCGTCATCATCCCCATTCACTTTGCGGGCGCGCCAGTGGACCTCGACCCGTTCCGCGCGCTGGCGGCGAAGCACAAGCTGCACCTGATCGAGGACGCGGCGCACGCGGCTGGCACGGAGTACAAGGGCCGGCGCATCGGCAGCCCCGGCACGAGCATCTTCAGTTTCCACCCGATCAAGAACATGACCACCGCCGAGGGCGGCATGGTCTGCACCGATGACGCCGCGCTCTTTGATCGCGTGAAGCGGCTCAAGTTTCACGGCCTCGCGAAGGACGCGTGGGACCGCTACTCGAAGAAGGGCGCGGCCGCGCCGATGGAAGTGGTCGAGCCGGGCTTCAAGTATAACTTCACCGACCTGCAGGCCTCGCTCGGCCTGACGCAGCTCGCAAAGCTCGATGCGTTCAACGCGCGGCGCGCGGAGCTAGCGAAGCTCTACGACGAACTGTTCCGCGACGTGCTGGAATTTTCCACAATCAAGGAACCGTCTTGGCCGCACAAGCACACACGGCACCTCTACATCGTGTTCCTCGACCTCGAGCGCACCGGCCTGACGCGCGACGAATTCCTGGGGGAACTGAAGACGCGCAACATCGGCACGGGCGTCCACTTCAAGGCCGCGCACCTGCACGCCTACTACCAGCAGACCGGCCGCTATCCGCGCGGCTCGCTGCCGCAGACGGAGTGGGCGAGCGAGCGGCTGTTCTCGCTCCCGCTGTTCCCGAAGATGACCGAGGGCGACGTGCGCGACGTGGTTGCCGCCATCAAGGACGTCATCGCGACGCGGAGGAGCAAGGCATGAAGGCGAACGCGACCGCTTCCGTGGTCATCCCGGTGTTCAACGAGCAGGAAAATCTGCTGGAGTTGCTCGAACGCAGCCTCAAGGCGTGCCGCAGCCTCGGCGTCGTGTTCGAGATCATCCTCGTGGATGATGGCTCGCGCGACCGCTCGCCGGACATGCTGCGCGAGGCCGCGGACCAGAACCCCGGCGAGATCATCGCCGTCCTGCTCAACCGCAATTACGGCCAGCACTCGGCGGTGATGGCGGGTTTCGCCCACGCGAAGGGCGATGTGATCATCTCGCTCGACGCCGACCTCCAGAATCCGCCCGAGGAAATTCCGAACCTCTACCGCAAGCTGGTGGGCGACGATCTCGACGTGGTCGCCGGTGTGCGCGTCCCGCGCGAGGATTCCTTCCTGCGCAAGGTGCCGTCGTGGATCGTCAACCGTGTGACGCAGAAGGCGACCGGCGTGAAGATGGTGGACTATGGCTGCATGCTCCGCGCCTACTCCGCGCGCGTCGTCCACGCGATGCTGCGCTGCACCGAGCACAGCACGTTCATCCCGGTGCTCGCCAACAGCTTCGCCAAGCGCACGGCGGAGGTCGAGGTGCGCCACGCGCAGCGGTCGCGTGGCGACTCGAAGTATAATTTCTTCAAGCTGATCAACCTGCAGTTCGACCTGCTGACGAGCATGACGACGTTTCCGTTGCGTCTGCTCTCCTATATCGGCGGCCTGATCGCGATCTTCGGCGTGGCGCTCGGCATCTTCATCCTGATCGAGCGCCTGATCCAGGGCGAGCAGTGGGCCGCGCAGGGCGTGTTCACGCTGTTCGCCATCCTGTTCATCTTCATCGGCGCCCAGTTCGTCGGCATGGGGCTGATGGGCGAATACATCGGCCGGATTTATCGCGACGTGCGCGGCCGCCCGCGCTATTTGGTCCACGAAGTGAAAGGAGTCAGCCGCCTGGCTGCACCATGATGAAAGCAATCGTTCTCGCCTACCACAACATCGGCTGCGCCGGCCTCGAGGCCGTGCTGCGCAGCGGCCTCGAAGTCGCCGCGGTCTTCACGCACAAGGACGACCCGAACGAAAACGTGTGGTTCAAATCGGTGGCCGAGGTCGCCGCCGCCCACGGCCTGCCGGTCTACGCGCCGGAAGACATCAACCACCCGCTCTGGGTCGAGAAGATCAAGGCGCTCGAACCGGATTTCCTCTTCTCCTTCTACTACCGCAACATGGTCAAGCCCGCCGTGCTCGAGCTCCCGAAGCAGGGCGCGCTCAACCTGCACGGCTCGCTGCTGCCGAAGTACCGCGGCCGCTGCCCGGCCAACTGGGTGCTCATCAACGGCGAGACCGAGACCGGCGTGACGCTGCACTACATGACGCCGCACCCCGACGATGGCGACATCGTCGCGCAGCGCAAGATCGCCATCGCCAACCGGGACACCGCCGCGACGCTGTTCGAGAAGATGGTGCCCGCCGCCACCGCGCTGCTCGATGCCGTACTGCCCAAGCTCATCAAGGGCAAGGCCCCGCGCAAGCCGCAGGACCACAGCCAGGCGACGTACTTCGGCGGGCGCAAACCGGCCGATGGCCTGATGGACTGGACGAAGACCGCGACGGAAATCCGCAACCTCGTGCGCGCGGTGACCAAGCCCTATCCCGGCGCGTTCACGCACCTCGGCGACCGCAAGCTGATCGTCTGGTCGGCCTCGGTGGTGACCGGCGCCAAGGCGGCGAAGCCCGGTACGATCGTCAGCGCCACTCCGCTCGTCGTCGCATGCGGCGCGGACGCGCTGCAACTCGACCTCGTACAGCCCGAGGGCGGCGTCTGCCTCGGTGGCGGACAGGTCTGCAAGGAACTCGGCCTCGTCGAGAAGATGCGGCTCGGCCCCTCCAGCGTCTCGCGCCTGAAGGTCGTACAGCCGACGCGCGTGCTGATTCTCGGCGTCAACGGCTTCATCGGTAACGCGCTCACCGAGCGCCTGCTCGCCGAGAAGGGCCGCTTCGAGGTCCACGGCATGGACCTGCAGAACGACAAGATCGGCCGCCTGCTCAACCGCCCCGGCTTCCACTTCTCCGAAGGCGACATCTCGATTCACCGCGAGTGGATCGAGTTCCACGTCCGCAAGTGCGATGTGATCCTCCCGCTCGTCGCCATCGCGACGCCGAAGGAATACGTGCGCAACCCGCTGCGCGTCTTTGAGCTCGATTTCGAGGAGAACCTGCGCATCGTCCGCTATTGTGCGCGCTACGGCCGCCGCATCATCTTCCCCTCGACCTCCGAGGTCTATGGCATGTGCACCGACAAGGAGTTCGACGAGGACAAGTCGCCGCTGATCGTCGGCCCGATCCGCATGCAGCGCTGGATCTACTCCTGCTCGAAGCAACTGCTCGACCGCGTCATCTGGGCCTACGGCCAGAAGCAGAACCTGCCGTTCACGCTGTTCCGCCCGTTCAACTGGGTCGGCCCGCGGCTCGACAGCCTCGACAGCGCGCGCATCGGCAGCAGCCGCGCGATCACGCAGCTCATCCTCAACCTCGTCGAGGGCACGCCGATCCTGCTCGTCGATGGCGGCAACCAGAAGCGCTGCTTCACCGACATCACCGACGGCATCGAGGGCCTCTACCGCATCATCGCCAACGACGGCAACCGCTGCAACGGCGAGATCTTCAACATCGGCAATCCGGCGAACGAGGCCAGCATCAAGGAGCTCGCCGAGATGCTCGTCGCGCAGTTCGACCAGCACCCGCTGCGCGCCAGGTTCCCGCCGTTCGCCGGCTACCAGGTCGTCGAGAGCGGCGAGTTCTACGGCAAGGGCGGCTATCAGGACGTCGAATACCGCACGCCCTCGATCAAGAAGGCGAAGAAGATTCTCGGTTGGGAGCCGACCGTCAAGATGGAGCAGTCCATCGCCACCACGCTCGATTTCTTCCTCCAGGAAATCGCCGAGCGCGAAGGCTGGAAGAAATAGCGCGGCGCCAGCCGCGGCGCGCCGGCGGGGTTTTCCAAGGCTTGGAAAATCCCGCCGCCTTTTTTTCCAAGTCCTGGAAAAATCTGCGCGAAAATTTCCAAGCCTTGGAAAACAAGGTTCCGCCTGCTATGTCTGCGCACACTGCGACGCAAATGGAAGAGCACGGCGATGAAAAAAATATGGCTGGTTTTGGCGATGGGGTGGCTGGCGCTGCGTGGCGGCGCGGACGAGCTTGAACAACAGTTCGCAGCGCCACCGGACGCGGCGCGGCCGTGGGTCTATTGGTATTTCATGGATGGCAACCTGACCCGCGAGGGGTTGACCGCCGATCTCGAGGCGATGAAGGCCGCGGGTATCGGCGGCGCGATTTTTCTGGAGGTGAACATCGGCATCCCGCGCGGGCCGGTGGAGTTCATGAGCGGGCCGTGGCGCGCGCTGTTCGTCCACGCGGTGCGCGAGGCCGAGCGGCTCGGCATCCAGATTGCGCTCGGCACCGGGCCGGGCTGGTGTGGCACCGGCGGGCCATGGGTCAAGCCGGAGCAGTCCATGCAGCACCTCGTCGCGAGCGCGACGAACGTCGCCGGGCCCGCGCGCTTCGACGCCGTCCTGCCGCGGCCCGCGCCGCGTACGCCGTACTTCGGCGAGAAAACGCTCACGCCGGAACTGCACAAGCAGTGGGCGGAATTTTATCGTGACGAGGCTGTGCTTGCCTTCCCCACACCGCCGGGCGGCGCGCGGCTGGCCGACGCCGACGAAAAGGCGCTCTACTTCCGCGAACCGTACTCCTCGAAGAAAGACGTGAAGCCGTTCCTGCCCGCGCCCGCGGAGTTCCCGGCGCTGCCCGTGGCGGAGTGCATCGCGACAAATACGCTGCTCGACCTGACCGCGCGGCGCGGCAGCGACGGCCGGCTGACGTGGGACGTGCCGCCGGGCCAGTGGACGATCCTGCGCTTCGCGCGCACGACCACCGGGCAGACGACGCGGCCCGCGCCGCAGCCGGGGCTTGGCCTGGAGTGCGATAAGTTCGACCGCGCCGCGCTCGACGCGCACTACGCCGCGTTTGTCGGCCAGTTGCTCAAGGAGGCGGGACCACGCCGCAGACCCGACGCCGGGCTGACGATGCTGCACTTCGATAGCTGGGAGATGAGCTCGCAGAACTGGTCGGCACATTTCCGCGCCGAGTTCCGGCAGCGGCGCGGTTACGACCCGCTGCCCTTCCTGCCCGCGCTGCTTGGCCGCGTCGTGCAAAGCCTGGAAATTTCCGAGCGCTTCCTCTGGGACCTGCGGCAGGTGGCGCAGGAACTGGTCATCACCAACCACGCGGTGCGCCTGCGGGAGCTCGGCCGCCAGAGCGGGTTGCCGCTCTCCATCGAGCCCTATGACCTCAACCCGGCGGCCGACCTCGAACTCGGCGTCGTCGCCGATGTGCCGATGTGCGAGTTCTGGTCCAAGGGCCACGGCTTTGCGACGGAGTACAGTTGCCTGGAAGCCACGTCCATCGCGCACACGCTCGGCCGCAGCATCGTCGGCGCGGAGGCGTTCACCGCCGCGCCGGGCGAGGACTGGCTGCTCCATCCCGGCGCGCTGAAGGAGCAGGGCGACTGGGCGCTCTGCTGCGGCATCAATCGCTTCGCCTTCCACCGTTACCAGCACCAGCCGTGGCTCGACCGCTGGCCGGGCATGACCATGGGCCCCTACGGCGTCCACTGGGAGCGCACGCAGACGTGGTGGGACATGGCGCACGCCTATCACACCTACCTCGCGCGTTGCCAGGCGCTGCTGCGCCGCGGCGCGCCGATCGGCGACATCCTCTACCTCGCCGGCGAGGGCGCGCCGCACGTCTTCCGCCCGCCCGCCTCCGCGCTGCTGCCCGGACTGCCCGACCGGCGCGGCTACAATTTCGACGGCTGCGCGCCCTCCACATTGCTGCAGGCGAAGGTGGAGCACGACCGCATCGTGCTGCCCGGCGCGAGCTATCGTGTGCTCGTGCTGCCGCGCCTGGCCACGATGACGCCCGCGCTGCTCGGCAAGATCAAGGAACTGGTTGCCGCCGGCGCAACGGTCGTCGGCGCGCCGCCGCAGAAATCGCCGGGCCTGCAAAACTTCCCGCAATGCGATGCCGAGGTGCAAAAACTCGCTGCCGAAATCTGGAGCGACGCCAACCGCGAACGCGTCATCCGCGATGCGTGGCCGCCGCCCGCGCCTGCCGCCGCACTGGCCAGTGAACTACCCAGGGCGCGCTGGCTCTGGCACGAGCCGACGCTGTCCGCGCCGGTCGGCACGCGCTGCTTCCGCCGCGAGGTCGTACTGCCCGCCGGCCGCCGGGTGACCGCCGCGACGGTGCAGATGACCGCCGACAATTCCTTCGAGCTGTTCATCAACGGCGCGCCCGCCGGTGGTGGACACAGCTTCCATCACGTGGAGGAACTGGACGTGGCCGCGCTGCGCAAGCCGGGCACGAATGTGCTGGCCGCGACGGTCCATAACGGCGGCGACGCGCCCAATCCCGCCGGCCTGCTCGGCGTACTCGTGGTGCAGTTCGAGGGTGGTGCTGACCTCGTCGTGCCGACCGACAGGAGCTGGGGCAGTGCGGAGGAAATGTGCGGCCCGTGGCGTGCGGCGCACGAACTGGGGCCGATGCCGATGCCGCCGTGGAAAATCACCGCACCCAAACCGGTTGAGAAACCGGTGGACCTTTATCCCGACTACGCGACCACCGCCGCGCTGCTCGCGCGGCTCGGCATTGCACCGGACTTCGAGTCCACCGGCGACGTGCGCTTTATCCACCGGCGCGAAGGCGCGACGGACATCTATTTCGTCGGCAACCGCACCGCGCAGCCGCTCGCGGCCGAGTGCCGCTTCCGCGTCGCCGGCCGGCAGCCGGAACTGTGGGATCCGCTGACCGGCGCGCGGCGCGCGCTCCCGAACTTCGGCGCGCGCGACGGCCGCACCAGCGTGCCGCTGGAGTTCGCGCCGTACCAGAGCTTCTTCGTCATCTTCCGCCAGCCCGCCGCGCCGGGCACGGCGACCACGCAGAATTTTCCGGCGCTCAAACCCGTGCAGGAACTGGCCGGGCCGTGGCAGGCGCGCTTCGTTTCCAAGGTTGGGAAACCGTTCGATAAAACTTTCCAAGGCTTGGAAGACTGGGCACGCAGCCCCGACGCCGAACTCAAATACTTCAGCGGGACGGCGACCTACCGCAAGGCCTTTGGCCTGGCACCAGAGATCAGAAGTCAGAAGTCAGCGGTCAGAAATCAGAATGCAGCGGTCGGCGGAAGTACGGCTGACCTCCGACCTCTGACCTCTGATCTCTGGCTTGATCTGGGCTCGGTACAGGTGATGGCGCAGGTAAAGTTAAATGGCCGGGACTTGGGTGTGGTGTGGTGCGCGCCGTGGCGCGTGGAGCTTCCGGCGGGGCTGCTGCGCGCGGAGGGCAACGAGCTGGAGATCACCGTGGCGAATCTCTGGATCAACCGGCTGATCGGCGATGCCAGCCTGCCGCCGGAGCAGCGCCAGGCGTGGACCACGCGCAATCCGTACAAGAAAACTGCGCCGCTCCAGCCCTCCGGCCTCCTCGGCCCCGTCCGCCTGCTCGCGGTCCAGCCGTGATGTGTACTCCGCGGGGCCACCCAGCGGCGGCTTTATTTTTTCCGTTGCCTGCCGAGCCAGTGTTGCGCGGCTTCGCGGACGTCGGCGGCGCTGTCGCGGGCGGCGCGTTCCATGATCGGCACGACGACGGTGTTGGTGCCCTGGCTGTAGTGCTTCGCGCCATCCACGATCAGCGCGCGCATCAGGATGTTGGTCGGACCACTGAAGCTGTCCAGCGCCTGAAGGACGGTCGGCACACCCGCCGCGCCGGTATCGGTGAGGAAGTGAAAGGTGCATTCGCACGGACCCCAGGGACGCTCGCGTTCCTTGGGCAGTTCGGCGAGATATTTCCGCTGCTGCTCGGCGAGCGGCACGTTCGCCTGCGGCGCGGCGCAGCCGGCGAGCAGCAGAGCCAGCAACAGCACAGGAGTCGATTTCATTCCCTCTCCGGTGGCAGCGGCGGTGGCGGGACAGACACGACGGGGCGCTTGAAGACGGCATTGACGAAGCGGCTGTAGCCGCCGCTCTCGGTGGTGAAGACGCTGACGAGTTCCCAGCCCTCCGCGCCCAGCCGGTTGAGCCACGTTTGCAGCGCCGGCGCGTCGAGCGTGCCGTTGTTGAGCAGCCCCGCCTGCTGCGCGAGCGAGATGGTCTGATATTCCCACTTGGTCATGCGTCACCTCCTGCCCACATCAAAGACACCACGGTGGCAGGTCAGGCCCGCTGGGCGATGGCGACGAACTCGGCGTTCATCGGGCCGGTGTAGAGCTGCATCGGGCGGCCGATGCGCTGGTGCGGGTCGCGCTTGAGTTCCTGCCATTGCGCGATCCAGCCGGGGAGCCGGCCAAGCGCGAAGAGCACGGTGTACATATCGGTCGGGAAGCCCATGGCGCGATAAGTGATGCCGGTGTAGAAGTCCACGTTCGGGTAGAGCTTGCGCTCGACGAAGTAAGGATCGGCCAGCGCCTTGCCCTCGAGCTCGATGGCGAGATCGAGCAACGGGTCGTGCTTGCCGAGCCGCGCGAGCACCTCGTGGCAGATCTTCTTGGCGATGGTCGCGCGCGGGTCGTAGGTCTTGTAGATGCGGTGGCCAAAGCCCATCAACCGGCGCGGGTTGGCCTTGTCCTTGGCCTGCGCGATGGCGCGGTCCACATTGCCACCCTCGCGCAGGATGGTCTCGAGCATCTCCACGACTTCCTGGTTGGCGCCGCCGTGGAGCGGGCCCCAGAGCGCGCAGATGCCGGCGCAGATCGAGGCGTAGAGGTTCGCGCCGCTGCTGCCGACGAGGCGTACGGTGCTGGTCGAGCAGTTCTGGCCATGGTCGGCGTGGAGGATCAAAAGCTGGTTCATCGCGCGGACGATGACCGGATCAATCTGATAGTCCACCACCGGCGAGCTGAACATCATGTTCAGAAAGTTCGCGCAGTAGGAAAGTTTGTAGCTCGGCTGGCTGACCGGCTCGCCAATGGATTTCTTATAGGAGAACGCCGCGATGGTGCGCAGCTTGGAGAGCAGGCGCGTGGCGGCCATGTCAATGTCTTCATCGGTCTGCTCAACTTCGGGATAGAAGCTGGAGAGCGAGACGACCATCGCCGAAAGCACCGCCATCGGGTGCGCCTGTTCCGGGTAACGCCGGAAGAACGTGCGCATGTCCTCGTGGATCATCGAGTGCTTGTTGAACAGCGCGGAGAATTTCTCCGACTGCTCGTGGTTGGGCAGGGTGCCGTGGATCAGCAGGTAGGCGACTTCGACGAACGTGCAATGCTCGGTGAGCACCTCGATGGGATAGCCGCGGTAGAGGAGCTGGCCTTTCTCGCCATCCACGTGGCTGATCGCGCTCTGGCAGGAAACCGTGCAGCCGAAACCGGGGTCATAGGTATAGACCCGCGCCTCCTTCCACAGGCTGCGGATATCCACGGCCCGAAAGCCAGCGGTATCCTCCAGCATGGGCAAGGCCAGCGCCTTACCATCCACACGGAGTTCGGCGGTTTTGGATTTGGTTTCGTCTGCCATGGCGGGTCCTCCGGCGCCAGCGCCGCGGGATGACGTCAGGCCTTGACGACTTTGCCGGCCTTGAGGCAGCCCGTACACACGCGCTTGGTCGAAACTGTGCCGCCCTTGCGAACGCGGACCGTCTGCAGGTTGGGCAGGAAGCGGCGGCCGGTGATGCCGGTCGTATGCAGGCCGATGCCGCCTTTTTTCTTTTCCAAACCGTGCCGGATGATGCGATTGCCCGACCGCGGTCCCTTGCCACAAATATCACACTTGAATGCCATAACACTGCTCCTGTCTGACTGCTAAAGCGCGGGGACTATACGGAAGCACCCCCACCCCGACAAGCGAAAAGCACGGCCCGGCGCGGTTTTCCAAGGTTGGGAAAAACTACCCCCGGACTTCTCCAATCCTTGGAGGCCCTCACCTGTGCGGCGGCAGAGGCGGCCCCTGTGCCAAGGCCTGGCGTTCGCGGTTGAAGAGGCGCCACGGGAAGAAGTAGAAGAGTAGAATCGGGATGAGGGCCAGATTCGCCACGTGCAGGAAATAGAGCGGCGCGAAGATGAAGATCAGGAGGTGCATACGGACGACGTTGAGGTAGGGCTGGAACATGACCTTGCCCTGCTCGTCCGGCGCTTCGCGCCAGGGAAAGTCGCGGACGCGCGAGACGAAGGTCATCAGGACGAACGGCCAGTAGGCGGCCAGCGCCGTTCCGATCATGAGGAAGACATTCGGCGGGCCGTGGCGTTCCGGCACCAGCGGGAAGAACAGGTTGAGGAAAACGCCATGGACAAAATGGAACATGCCGAAGTGGAAGGTGAAGAAGGCCGCGAGAAACAGGCCGCTGAAGAGCGCCCCGAGCTTTTTGACGCCGGGCGCATAGACGACGGCGCACACCAGCGCGGTCAGAATCCAGAGGTAGCCGAAGGTGAAGCTGGAAATCCAGAGGCCCCAGATCAAATCCCTGGCCTGCCAGCGAAACAGGAGGGCGCAGACCACCGTGCCGGCAAACGCGAGCAGGTCGGGCGCAAAGTCGGCGAATTTCATCCGCCGCAGGATGGTGAAAAAATTCTGCACGAGGGCGACATGATAGCGGGCGCGGGCGGATTTGCAACGCGCGGCGGGCTGTGCTACACCTCGCGTACGGGAGCAAGCACATGAACTGGATGCATGGTCTGGCAGGCTGGCCGCTCTGGCTGACGGCGGGGGGCGTGGTGTTTATCAGCGCGGCCGTGGGCTGGCTGATGGTCAAGCTGGTGCGGCGGCACGCGCCCTATCCCACGTTCAAGGAGAACAACGAGCTGGTCGGCTTCACCTACGCCGTCTTCGGCCTGGTTTATGGCGTCCTGCTCGCGTTCACCATCATCGTCGCGTGGGAGCGCTTTGCCGAGACGGAGCGGATCGTGATGCGCGAGGTGACGGTGTTGAGCGAGCTGTGGCGCGACATCAACGTGTTCCCCGCCGCCGACCGCGACGGCATCCACAGCAACCTGATCGCCTACGCGCAGTCGGTGGCCGACGACGAATGGCCGGTCATGTCTGACCACGGCCGGGCCAGCCCCCAGACCATCAAAATCTATGAACAACTGTGGGGACGCATCTACCAGCTCAATCCCACAACGAAATTGCAGGAGTCCTTCCTGACCGAGGTCTTGAGCGACATCAACGAGGTGAGTGCCAACCGACGGCTGCGCATGCTTTACAGCCGGATGGAGATCAACGGCATCTTGTGGATGGTCCTGTTGATCGGCGCGTTCCCGACCATCGGCTACACGCTGCTGTTCGCCAACCGGCACGGCTGGGTGCAGGCGCTGATCACCGGCTCCATCACGCTGATCGTGCTGCTGTGCCTGCTGGTGGCCCTCTCGCTGCAATATCCGTTCACCGGCGATGTCAGCATCCAGCCCGAGGCGTTCCGCGACCTGCTGGAATCCTTCCACCAACGCCTGCTTTCCGCCGGCCATCCGCGCTGAAGATCGGGTGCATGTGCCGGCATCCGCCGCCTTGCGGAGCGCGCGCAATCAGGTAAGCTCCCCCGTGTTGCGGCAAACCCAAAGGAACCGAATCATGAACTACACGATGCTGGCGGTGCTGGTGGCGGCGGTCGCGGTGACCGGCTGCGGCCAGAAGAGCGGCGAGGCGCTGGTCGAGAAAATGATCGAGAAGCAGATGGCCAAGGAGGGCGTCAAGGGCAAGGTGGACCTCTCCGAGGGTCAGATGACCATCGAGACGCCGCAGGGCACGGCCACCTATGCCGGCGGCGCAGGCGCCAAGGTCCCCGACAACTTCCCGAAGGACGTGCAGGTCTATGCCGGGGCCAAGGTCCTCGCCAGCGTCAACACGCCGCAGGGCCAGAACCTGATGCTCGAGAGCGGCGACAGCGTCGAGAAGATCATCGCCTTCTACAAGGGCAAGATGACCGGCGAGGGCTGGAAGGAAGAGATGAGCATGAACCAGGGCGAGTCCTCCGTCCTTGTCTATAAAAAGGAACAGCGCACGGCCTCGATCGTTGTCGCCAAGGCCGGCGACGGCGCGCAGATCAACCTGACCGTCGCCAACGAATCGCGTTGACCACGGCGCGCACCCCGGCAGTCGCAGCCGCGTAATCCGCAAGGCAAGCAGCCCAAGCGGTTGTTTATCCCGCCTTGGATCGCACCCTTGGTCTATGGTGTATTTCTTGTGAGTGGCAGAAGAGGGTCTTGACAAAATCTGCGGGGGAACGCATAAACCCACCATCGCCAGGGATGCTAACCCCATCCGTTGGAGCGAGTCATGTGGCGCTGGTTGATCGCAGCACAAGGAAAGGACACAGGATGAAGACGAACCGAACGCTCTGTATGGCCTTGGTTGTATTAGGCGCGTTGCCCATCTCCGGGTGGGCGACCATCTATTTGGATAATCTGGCTCAACCCCATGATTATTACGCGGACGTCAAATCCAACAAATGGGTCGCCAGCCGCTTCACCGTGAACGATAGCGCGGCAGCGTTTCAGATGAACACACTGAAACTGGGGGCGGTGTATGCCTCCACCGCAGGCGGAAACTTTTCCGTTAGCATCTATAACTGCTCCGGGACACCCGGCAGCGAGACGGTCGGGAGTTTGCTTGGCACTTTGAATGGAACCGCGAGCCCTGACACGTTGGGGCAGTACACGTATACCGCCTCGGGCATTACCCTGCAGGCAAACTCCAGCTACTGGCTGGTCACGAGCGTCAGCGCAGGGGCGGCGGATTACCGGGTGAGCTATACCTATGATACGGCCAACTCGATACCCGGCGGCTGGACTATTCCGACGAGCCAAACCTATTCATGGTCTCTGGACCAAGGCGCGAATTGGGGGACCTACGGGGGCTATTGGCCCTACCGATACCAGATTGACGCCACCGCCGTCCCGGAACCGTCAGTTATAGGGTTCCTGGCCATTTCCGCGATGACGCTGGTGGGGGCCCACAAACTGCACAAACTACGCCGCTATGCGGCCGCCGCCCGCGGCCGGTAGTCCCCGGACGATCAGGGCCGGATCTTTTACGCCGGCATGAGCGCCACACCAGCCCCGCCGCGGTTTCCAGACCCGCGGGCGCAAGGACCAAGTGCACCACTTGGGGGGTCGGGTGGATGGTTGGAAGAGGGTGGTCATGTCACCGG
>CAISWQ010000097.1 GCA_903889245.1 uncultured Lentisphaerota bacterium
ATAATCAGTGTCCTTCAACTGACGCACCGTCTGGTTGAAGCCGGCGAGGTCGAAGCGGGACGGCTCCGTAGCAGTCACCGGGTGCAGATCGAGGATGGTACCGGTCGGCAGGGCATCATTTGCGCCCAACTTCAGCGTGCCACGGATGATTCCCGTGATACCGCTATAGGTGTTGTTCGTGCCCGAGATGACGACCACGCCCGCGCCACCCGCACCTGTACCAGCGCTGACGTAGAAGTTTGTACTCGCGCCCAGGGAACTGATCGGGCCGCTGATGGTCAACAGACCATTGGTCTGTGTGCCCACGCGCGGATTGTTGGCGCTGGCATCATTCAGGAAGACCGGCCCATTCCATGTACCAGTACTATTGGCCGCCGTTTGCAGAGCGCCACTGAAGTCCGTGCCGCCACCGGCAATAAACACCGTCTCGTCCGCAATGGTTACACCATTGGTCAGTTGCAGATGCGCGCCAGAGGTGACCACGGTGTCACCATTCGTGTTGCCCAGCGCCAGGTTGTTGCCGATCACCAAATAACCCGTGCCGCCCACGGTGGTGCGCCCGTAATAGGTATTGGCACCCATAAGCGTGATGGCCCCAGAGCCAGTCTTGATAACGGAACCTTGGAAGTAGTTGCCCGGTCCGCCATCGCTCAAGGTGCCGCTATAGAGCGAGCTGACATTGTTGTTGCCCAGCGTCAGCGCCACGCCACCGCCGGTCTGGCTGATCAGCGAGATGTCGCCGCTGCCGGCGAGGCCACCGATGGTAAAGGCGTTGCCACCAGAGAAGCCGAGACCGTCATTGACGTTGTTCGTGATGATGGACTTGGTCATCACGCCCGGGGTCGCAAGCAACAACTGGCCGCCATTGACCGTCACAGGACTGGCAAAGCCGGTCGTGTTGCTCAAGGCCAGAATGCCAGCGTTGACCGTGGTCGGGCCGGTATAGGTGATCTGCGCGCCGCCGAATGTCTGCATACCCGCGCCGTTCTTGATCACCGACAACAGCGAACCCGCACCACCGGCCGCATCGCGCAAATAGGCGGTGGGTCCGCCATAGTAGAAGTTGGTCCCCCCAGCCACGTTAATGGTCAGGGTCGCCGGCATGCCGGCGGCGCCATCATTGGCGGCCTCGACGATCAGGTTGCCCGCCTTCACATTCACACCACTCAAGCCACCGATCACCTGACTGTTACCCATCAGGGAGAACCGGATATCCTGCGCGTTGGTGGAACTCTGGTAGAGCGTCAGGATGGAGTTGGAACTGAGTTGGTTGGGCGCCAAGGTCCGGACGTTGATGGCGTTGTTGGCAAGGCGCGCCAAGGTCAGGTTGCCGGAGATGGCGGTCCCGCTGGTGTTGCTCAGGTAGAGCGTGCCACCCTGTTGCACGATGGTATCGCCGGTGGAGAGGTTCGCGCCGGCGAAGACAAGCGTGCCCGCATTTTGCACCAACGTACCTGTGCCCAGAATCGTGTTGGTAAAAGTGCCGGAGTTCAAACCGAACACCAGCATGCCGTTGTTCGTGACGTTACCGGTGCCCAAGCTGGCCGTAGCCACCACCGCCGTGCCGAGCGGGCCAATGTAGGTGCCGCCGTCATAGGTGTTCGCGCCGGTCAACACCAGCATGCCGTAGTTGTTGCCACCAAAGGCGACAAGGTCATAACCCGCGCCGGTGAGCGTGGTGCTGTTGGTGATCACCAGCGTGCCGCCACCACCGCCGAGGCGATAGGTCGTACCGTAGGGCGTCAGCGCGCCATCATTGGTCCAGGAGCCACCCGCCGCGCCGAGGCTCAAGCTCGGGAAGGTGCTCAGGTCAATCGCACCGGCGGCGTTATTAGCTACCAGCGCGAACGCGCCATCCGACGCCGTGTTGAGGCGCGCGAAGAGACTGGTATCCAACGCGCCATTGTTGGCCACCGCGCCGCCCGTGGTGACCCAGACGTTGGTGCCCATCGAGTTGGCGCTGCCATAGCGGACCAAACCGCCGAAGTTGGTGGAGGCGCTCCAGGTGTTGACGCCCGTCAGGATCAAGGTGCCAACGCCGCCGTTACCGAAGGCGACCAAATTGGTGCCCGGCCCGGGCTGGATGTTGCTTGTGATGACCAGCGTGCCGCCACCGCCGCCGAGGCGATAGGTGTTACCGAAGTTCGTGAGCGCCCCGCTGTTGGTATAGGAAGCCGCGCCAAAGGCGCCCAAACTGACGTTGGTCAGCGCCGCGCCACGGAAGTCCAGCCCGGCAGTGTTGTTCGAGACCGTCAGGGCCACCACACCGACGGAGTTCGAGGCGACGCGCAGCAGGAAATTCTGATCCAACACGCCATTGTTGGTGTAGCCTGCCGCACCACCCGCCCCGATGACCAACCGCCGGCCTGGCGTCATGCCATTGGTGCCGGCGAACTGCGCCATGCCGGAATTCACATTGATGGCCGAGAAGGTATTGCTGGAGCCCGTGATGACCAGCGTGCCGCTGCCCAGCTTGACCAACGTACCGCTCCCCGTGAAGGCCTGGCCCACCGTGACGGTGTTATTGCTGGTATCGAGATAGGAAGTGTTGTTCACCGTCGCCACACGGAAGCCGTTCGTAATGGCGAGATTGTTCAGCGCCACCAACGTACCGCCGTTGAAGTTGAGCGCCACCTGGTTCGTGCTGGCACTGCGCCCCATGACGGTGCCCATCACCACCAGTCTGCCATTCGCGTTCAGGTTCAGCGTACCCATACTGGCGGTATTGACGCCGAAAATGATGTTCGAAACCGTGAAGGTGCCGCCGTTCAGGGTAAGCGTGCCGGTGCCGCCGTTGCCGAGGTACATATCGTTGGTCGTGTACATGTACGCCTGATCCTGCAACGTCAGCGTGCCCGTGCTGCCACCCTGATCGCCAAGGATTAGACGCTGTCCACCCAGCGTCACCATACCCGTGCCACGAATCAGTTCGGTGCCGCTGGAACCGCTGTTGTAGCCGATAATATGATAGGAATTCAACGTGTTGATCTGCGCTCCGCTATCCACAATCAGCGTACCCTGTTCCACCGCGATACGGCCGGCGCCGCTGGCCGCTTGCAGCGCGGCATTGCTGATAATCATCGTGCCCGCACCCCACTTGATGAGGTTGTTGCCACCGCTCATGGTAATAGCGTTGAAGAACGTACCCGTCGAACCGGACCCGATGCTATTGGTCACGTCAGCCGCGCTGGTATTGATCGTGAGAGTCTTGAGGGTGCTGAACGCGGGCGCATTGGTGATCTGCAGCGTCGCCCGGCCATTGAGCGTCAGATTGCCATAGCCAAGGTTGTTATCGGCGCTGACCTGTAGCAAGGCGTTACTGATGACTGTACCGCCGCTGTAACCCTGCGGGCCGAGGACCTCCACGACCGTGAGCGGGCCGCCCACCCCAACGAACAGGCTTCTATTGGTCGCCGCGTTGGGATCCACAAAGGTATTCGGACGGGCAATCTGCAAGGTGCCGCCACCACCACCGACGAGATAATTGGTCGTGCCACCGGCCGGCGTGAGGGAACCCGCGAAAGTGGCCACCTGGCCCGGCGCCGCGCCGAGGGCGAGGTTGGAATAGGTGCCCCAACTGATGTCCTCGCTGTTGGCCCCGCTCAGCAGGGCGAGCGTGCCGCTGGCTGCGTTGTTGGTGATCAGGCCGCTGGCCAGCCAGCCATTGACGGTGCCATAGGCGCCGCCGACGGCAATACCACCGCCACGCGCCATGATGATGCTGTTGGCGCCGTTATTCGTCGGCACCGCACCCGCGGCAAACCAGACCGTGCCATTGCTGATGGCGGCCTGCCGGAAGTTCAAGGTGGTATTGGTCAACACCAACATACCCGCGCCATTTTGCGCTATGGCCGCAATACTGCCCGCGACCGCTTCCACCGCGAGGCTGTTGGTGACCCAATCGCTGCGATTGAAGGCCAACAAACTGGACGCGTTCGAGAAAACAACGTTCGGATTCGCCAGCGACCCATTGATGCCGCCGTTGCCGATCTGCAACCCACCGGCGCTGACGAGGGTCGGGCCGTTATAGGTATTGCTGCCGCCAAGCGTCTGCAACCCCCCGCCTAGTTTGGTATATCCACCCGCACTGGCATTGACGCCAAAGCTGACCGCACCCACTTGCGCCGTCGTCAACATGCCGCCACCCATCATTTGGACACTCAACACATCACCGGGCAGATAACCGGAGCCGGCGCTGGTGATCAGGATATTGGTCAGCAGGCCCGTGGCAAAATCAACCTGCGCGATAGCCGTGGCACCCGTCCCCGAACCACCCATGATGCGCACCAACGGCGCGCCGATATAACCCGTGCCACCATTGGTGACGGCAATCCCCGTCACGCCATAACCGATGGGCGCCAACAGGCTCTGGTCCAGGGTGATGTTTTGGCCGCTGTCATCCACGATGGCGCCGCCGTCATAGACATAGGCCGCCGTCATGTTGCGCAGGAAGGTGCCGCTCCAAGAGGTGCCGTTGGTCGCCTTGAGCACGCCACCGTTGAAGCCGACGATTTGTACCGCCGTGTTACTCGCCTGCACGTTGCCGACGATCGTGGTACCGCCATTGAGATTCAGATAGGCAAAGTTACCGGCGTTGTTGCCATTGTTCATGAACAACTGCTTGTTGCCCAAGTTGATCGTCGCATCGCCGAACACGTTGAGCATCGAGAAGATGCTGTCCCTGCTATTCCAACCCATGCCGAAGGCATTCGCCGCCGCCTGATGATTCAGATAGCCACCAAAAACATTGACCGCACCGCCGACGTTCTGACCACTGGTACTGTTGCGGCCGATCAGGAAATAACCAGTGTTGGAGACCGTGCCACCATACATTTCGAACACGCCATTACCGCCGCTATTGGTAATACCAGCGGCACCGACCTCTATTTCAGCGCTGATCAACGTACCGGCTGTGAGTTTGTAATAGCCATAGCTGTTGGAACTATGGTTACCCAGCGCGAAGTCCATTTGGTTGGCGCCAGCCGTTTGATTAAAGACACCGCCATTTTGATAAATGGCACCAGAAGCGAAGGCATTAGCACCCACCTGCACGCGCCATGCAGTCACGTTGGTGTTCACCACCAACACGCCGCGATCACCAGCGTCATAACCCACGATGAGGTTGCCCAACACACCATTGGTGCTGCTGGGTCCGCTGAAAGCCAGTGTGCCATTGCGCACGCTCAAGGTGTTGAGCGTGTTGGTTCCGGCCAGCACAACTGTGCCAGAACCGATCTTGGCCAGCGTCGCATTGGTGCCGATGATTGGTCCGTTGATCGTGAGCGTATAGCCATTGCCATCCACATTACCCGTCTGGTTGCTCGCGATGGCGATGACCCGGCTGGCATCCAGCGCGACATTCCCGCCCGCCTGCAAGGTGCCGGCGCCGGTGAACAGGATGTTCGTGGTCCCCGCCACGATGCTGCCCAGCTTGAGGTCATTATCCACCCGCAAGGTGCCAGCGTTGATGATGGTGCCTGTGTAGCTGTTGCCGATATTGCCCAGCACCACCGTACCAGCGCCGCCACCGATCTGAAGTTGCCCGCTCGTCAGGGCGCTATTGTAGTTCAGCGTCCCACCCCCGCCGCCCAGGCGAAGGGTGCCGTTAGCCGGCGTCAGGCTGCCGGTGAAGTTCACATCGCCCACCGCGCCAAGGTAGAGGTTGCTGTAACCACCACCCAGGGTGAAGTCCACAGCCTCGCTACTGTCCACGGTCAACGCCACAGAGCCAGCGGAACTGTTGGTGATGCGACCGATACGGAGCAGATCATTGATGGGCACCAAACTGCCTGCCGCCAACGTGCCATTGCTGACGATGGTGACCCAGCCGGATTGCGGGATGGCGTTGGTGTTGTCAATTTGCAGTTTGCCACCGCTCATGATCAGCGTGCCGCCGCTATAAGTGTTGTTGCCCGAGAGCGCCTGTACGCCCGCGCCCAACACCGTCAGGCCGAGGCTGGAGGCGCCACCCGCGTCACCAATGTTGCCGCTAAAGCTGGTGTTGCTGCCGGCATAGGAGGCGATGATCAACTGGGCTGCGGCGCCACTGTAGTTCGTCACGGTGCCGCCACCACCGCTGTAGTCGGAGAGGAAGGCGACATTCTGGGTCGAACTGTTCAGGTCCAACGTCGCGCCACTGGCAATGTACATCGGCGAAAGTGTCGGTAACACACCCAGACCGGTGGTGAAGAAGGTGCCATTACCCGGATCTATGGGCATTTGGTAATTGGCATAAATACTCGAGTTGCGCCCCAAGGGATCATAACCAAGGCCAAGGCCTGTGCCAGTAGAGCCAAAGATGCCATAGGAACCGGCAGTGCCAGTACCGTTGGCCAAACGATAATCAATCGAATGGGCGCCAGGGGTCAGCACTACATTGGTTGTAATAGTCCTGTTCCCAGACGTGCTTAGGTAGGTAATACCATCAATCACGAGACGGGAGTCATCATCAATATTTCCGGCAAAGGTCCACGTCACATTGGAGCCCGAATTGTTATACAGGTAGCCCACGTAGCCTACAGTTGCGTTGGAAGGGAAGCTGGCGGGCCAGATAGGCGTCTGTCCCCTTATACCTGAAGGAGTATTTGTCTCTGCATAGCGCGGGTAAAGGGCCGTGGTGATATTGGTCAACGTATTGGGAAGCCACGCACTTTGAAGGTTTGTCCAAGCCTCGGTCAGACCAGCCGCATTCAAACCGGAACCCTGCAGTTTGATCGTGCCCGCGCTGATGATCGTAGCACCAGAGTACGTGCTGGAGTTGGTCAACGTCAGCGTGCCCGCGCCGACCTTGGTCAAACCGACCGCGCCGGTGATGCTGCCGCCAAAGGTCGAGTCACTGGCATCGCCCACCGTCAAGGTGGCCATGGCGTTGGTGTTGAGAATCGAGCCGCCTTCCCCCGTGAGCACATTGATGGTCTGGTTGTTGCCCGCGATGTCGAAGGTGACCCCATTGCTGATCGTCAGCGACGACAGGCTGTAGGAACCTCCCGCCCGGACAGCACCCGAACCGCCGCCGATATCGAGCGCATCGCCGGCAGAAAGACCGTTCGTGATGACCAAGGTGCCACTGCCGCCACCCAGGCGCCACATATTGGCCACTGCGGGCGTGTGGTTGGCGAGATTGTAGAGCTGCGTACCCGTCGCACCCAGACGCATGCTGCCCAGGCCGGTGGTATTAAAGTTGAGGGCCTCACTGGCGCTGTTGGGTGTGACCAGCACCGAGCCGCTGGAAAGCGTATTCAGGTTGGTCAGCGCATACTGCACATTCCCGCCGCCAAAGTCGAAGGCCGCCGCGCCGGCATTGTTGACCAGCAGTCCGCCAGTGGCTGCTGTCGGCACCGAAGCCAGCGTTGCGAATTGCATCACACCCGTACTGATGGTGGCCGAACCCGTGAATCCGCTGCTATCTCCGTTGAGGATCGTCATACCCGTTCCATAGTGCTGGAGGGTGCCCGCGCCAGCCAGGCCGCCAATGGAATTGGTGGCCGTCACCGCGGGCTGGAGCACCAAGGTCGCGCCATTGATGGTCGTCAGGCCGGCATAGGAATTGGTGCCCGTGAGGGTCAACGTGCCGGCCCCATTCACGGTCAGGCCACCGGTGTTGGCGTTGACCGCGAAAGTGGGCACGCCGCGCTCGGCCGTAGTTGTATAGCCACCGCCAAGAAGTTGTACGGATAGCGCATCGGTCGGAAGATAGCCGGTGCCAGCGCTGGTGATCAGGAGATTGGTCACCGTACCAGCAACCAAATCCACCTGTGCGACGGCCGTCATGCCCGTGCCACTGCCGCCGGTAATCAGTACCAACGGCGCACCGATGTAACCCGCGCCGCCGCTCGCCAGCGCCATGTTGGTCACACCAAAACCCGTCACCCCTTGCAGGTTCTGTGCGATGGTGATGATGGCATTGGTGGTATCAATGATGGCACCGCCACTATAGATGTAGGCGCCGCCGCCGGCGTTAAGGCTGAAGTAATTTGCGTTGGTACTGTCGTGCAGAGCCATCAGCGTGCCGCCGTTGAAGTTGAATTGGGCTGAACCCGCCGCCGACTGATAGACCCGCGAGGCCACAACCGTGCCCGCATTGAGATTGAACACGGCATTACTGCTGTTGGCATTCCCGAAAATATTGATGCCATTGGCATTATTGGTGGCAATGAGGACCGCATTGGCACCCAGCATATTGAGCATACCGTAGCAGCCGGAGTTATTTGCGATGGCCAAGGAAATCGGTTGCCCTGGCGGACCGGACAGCAAGCCATCATAGACATTGATGACACCCCGGCTGTTGGCGGTCCAACCACCCGCGAGCAGCCAGCCGTTGGCGGCGGTGACCATCGTCGTGCCGCCAAACTGGTCATAGACACCCACGTTACCGCTGCCGCCACCACCACCCGCGCCGAATTGTCCGGCGAGCAGCGTACCACCGTTCATCTGGTAGTAACCATAACCACTGTTTTGGCCCAGCGAGAGAATATCCGTACTGCCTGTGTTGGTGTTGATCAACACCAGGCCACTGTTCTGAATGACCGCGCCATTCGCGCCTGACGCGGTGCCAATCCGCACGCTATTCGCTGTAAGATTGGAATTGATCGTGACTACAGCGCGGTCATTGAGCGTCGCGCCCACACTCATGTTATTCCCGCCCAGTGTGGTCGGGCCGCTGATGTCCAGCGTGCCATTCCCCGCCACCGTGACCGCACCCAGCGAGTTGGAACTGGTCGTGGTAAACGTGGTGGTTCCGCCGCGCAGAGTCACGGCGCCCGTCAATTTATTGGTGTTGCTCAAATTCACCGTGCCCGAGTGGACAAAGAGGCCGCCGGTGAACACGTTCGTGCCGTTCAAATTTACCGCGCCCGTACCCGTGCCGGCGATGGTCAACGCCGCCGCGCCAGAGCCATTGTTAATGATGGCGGAGTTAATGGTCAGGTCGTTGGCGGAATTTTGGAAGACCACCAGATCGCTTCCCGCATTATTGGTGATCCAACCGGCCGTCAAATTACCGTTATTGACTGCCGTACCGATGGTCAAGCCACCCGATCCTGGAGCCAGCAGCAAACCACCCGCCGCACCAGAAACGCCACTCAACCGCAACAGATTCGCGCCTGCGACATCCACCGTGACCAAGGCCGTATTGGTCGCCGAAATATTTTGCACGGTGGTAGTGCTCGACCCTAGCGTAATGTTACCGGCACCGCCATCCACCAACCGCACATTACCCATCAAACCGTTGGTCCCCGTCAGAATCGCCCCACCCGCCGGTACGTTCGTGTAGGAGCTAAACGGCACAATATAGCTGTTAGCACTCAGCGCCGCCCAGTCACGCCCCCCCACCGTGACATACGACGACATGGTGCCCGCCGCATTGGTGGAGCCAACCCACGTTGCGCGAATACCACCGCTGCCGCCCGGCAACTCAAGGTTCACCACGCCGCCGCCGGTGGCACGCGTGAAGTTATTGGTAAAGACCAGCACACTCGCTCCCGAACCCGTATTGGTGGCAATCACGGTTGCATTACCCGCCAGTGTTCCGGAGGTAGAGTCAAGAACCATGGAGTTGAAGGACTGGGTATTAATCTGCGAACCGGAACTGACCATCTTGAACGTACCGTTACCCATATTCAAATTAAGGGTGGTGGCCGAACCATAATTGAGGATGTTGGTGAGCGGAGCGCCGGCAGCGGAGAAGTCCACCACCAACGTGCCGCCATTGACAAACGTCGCGCCGGTTGATGTGTTGCTGGTGGTCAAAGTCAAGGTGCCGCTGCCATCCTTGATCAGATTACCCGAACCACCAAGGATGGACCCGCTAATCAAGATGTCACCCGAACCACCCACGGTCAGGACATTGGCGCCGTTGGTAAGGCCACCGGATAGCGTCAACGTACCGGCATCCGAGTTGATGCGCGTCGCGCTGCCGAGCGCGATCGGACCGCGCCAGTTGTTGTCATTCGCCACGTTGCGCAGCGCACCGTCGTTGGCTACGCCCGTACCATTGAGTATAAGCAGGTCACTCGCCTCCGTCTGGATGCCGCCCTGCAACTCCACCGCCGCGCCATTGCTGACGATAAGGTTGCCGCCCGCGCCCGCGACTGCATAGCTATTCTGCAAATTCAACGCGCCAACACCGACGACCACGTTCCCGGCGATGTTGTTACTACCGCTAAGCACCAGCGTGCCCCGGCCCTGCTTGTTGAAGTTACCGCTCACCGTCAAGTTGGTGCTCACCGTGAACGTTTGGGCTTTATTATTAATGTCGAATCCACTCTCACCGCCCATGAGCGGGTTAAGCGCAGGCAGGTCGGTCAGGGTGTAGCCACGCACCTCCAACATACCATTGAGCGTCAGGGCGGACGCCGTGGCTGTATTCAGGCTCAAGGTCGCATTGCTATTGACCGTGATACCGCCAGTGAAGGAGACCGGGCCGTTGATCATCACCGCGCCACCCGGGCTACCCGCGCCAATCGTCAAGGTGTTGCCAGAGAGACCGTTGGTTAGCGCCAACGCGCCGGCTCCGCCGCCAAGTCTGTAATCATTATTATAGAAGGTGAGGTCGCCCACCAAAACGTTCTGCATCGCACCCACATAGAGATTGCTATAGACACCACCCGCCGCCGAGGTGAAGTCCAAATTGATTCCAGCATCAACCGCACCTAGTGCGATGGCGCCGGCCGAATTCGTCGCCATCTTGCCACTCGTCAACCATGCAGCCGCATTGGCATAGGCCCCGGTCATCGCCAGCGCACCGCCGGTGTTGACCGTCACCAAGCCTGTGCCCATGGCATTGGTCGAGGCAAAGGCTAGCGTGCCCTCGTTCACCAGCGTTCCACCCGTGTAGGTGTTGGTGCCGGTCAGTTGCATAACGCCGGTGCCAAGTTTCGTCAGCGCCCCGGGGGCATTCGCCGCAATACTCGCCGAACCCAGGTATAGGTTGGTGCGGCCTCCGCCGATCAGCATCACATCCGGAGCACTGGTGTACCCATATCCGGCGCTGGTGATCAGAATGTTGGTGACGCTGCCCGTGAGGTAGTTGAACTGGGCAATCGCCGTGGCACCCGTTCCACCACCGCCGCTGATGGCCACATAGGGGGCACCGACGTAACCGGACAAAGCGCCACCCAGGGTGATGCCTGAAACACCGTTGCCATCCGCGCCCAGCAGGTTCTGCGACACAGTGATATTGAAATTACTGGAATCCAACTGCGCACCGCCATCATAAATGGTGACGGCATCCGGAGCATTGGCCCCGGTGTTGAACATGGTGCCGCTCGCCGTGACGCGCAGCGTGCCGCCATCAAAGTTAACCAAGGCCAAGGTTGCCGCGTTGTTCTGCGTGATCTGCGCCACCTGCAAAACACCACCCAGCAAGTTGAGCGTAGCATAGCGCTGGGAACTCACACCCATTTCCAAGGTGCCCGCATTTACTGTGGCGTTATCCGCCACCGTCATGACGGCCAAGCCACCCGCACTGCCGGAACTACTACCCACGCGGATATTCTGCGCGGAGTTGAATGTGCTATTTCCTGCGAAATAAACCACACCCGTACCATTGCGGGAGATTTCGAACGGTTGGCCGTTTTGAACGAGGCTGCCCCCCAGGATATCCAACACACCCACTCCGTAGCCGCCTACCTGATAATAGTTGCTGTTGGTCGAAAGGCCATTATACAGGCCGTAGTAACCATACGCGCCGTAGGTGCCGCCGTTATAATAGCCACCGACGCCGGCATCATAGCCGGCACCGCCCAGCGTGACCAGCGTACCGCCCAACTGATAGATCGCGCCCGCACTATTGGCCGTGCCACCCACACCCAAACGCTGGGCCACATAGGCGTTGTCCTTGATGATCACATAGCCCCTGCCATCCTTGGCGACCAGCAAACCGCCAGCCGCGTTGTTGGCCGTGCCGGTCACCACGGCATTGCCCGCCGCAATCAAAACCGCCACATCGGTGGGGCTGTTGCCCACCCAAGAGCCATTGGCGCCCACACCCAGCGAAACCGCATTGTTACTGAAGGTAAGCGTGCCGTTCTTCACATAGAGACCACCTGGGCCAGCGATGGCGTTGGTGACCGTCTGCGCGTCGGACCGGGAGAAGACTAGCGAGCCGGCACCGCTGGTGTTGGTCACCACACCCGCGCCCAGCGTGCCGCTGGTGCCGCCAGCGCCCACCTGCAAAGTGCCTGCTGTGAGGAGGGTCGGACCGCTGTAGGTATTATCGTTGGTCAGCACCAACGTGCCCGTGCCAGCCTTGGCGAGGACGCTGCCGCCACCGATGACGCCCGGCACCACATACACCAACCCGGTATTGGCGACATCGAAGGCGGAGCCAGAGGGCAGGGCATTCCAGTCAATGCCATGCGCGCCGAGATCCACGCCATAACCGAGCAGTTGCAGCGAACCGCCAGCCAGCGTGAGGGTGCCGATGTTCGCATCGCGCACGATCGCCAGCGTTCCCGTGGTCAGGAGGGTGCCGCCGGAATACGTGTTGTTACCCAGCAGGGTCAACGTTCCCGTGGTGGTCTTGTTCAGCGCCACCGCGCCCTGCAGATCGGCGGCGATGACGCCGGCGCGCGCGTCGAAGTTGCTGTTCACGCTGACCAGCGTGCCGTTCTGGATCGTGCCACCCGTCAACACGATGGCATTGGTCGCCGTATGCGTGTTCCCCAACAAATCCAAGGTGCCGCCCGCGTTGGTCACCGCGCCGCCAGCCAGCGAGTTATCGCCGCCGGCGATGCGCAACAGGCCGGCATTGTTGAGCGTGCCGCCGGTGTAGGTGCTGGTGCCCAGAAGGACCAAGGTTCCAAGACCGGATTTGGTCATCTTGCCACTGCCACTCAAGTTGCTGCTGACCACGAAGGTGTTGTAGGGGCTGGCCACATCCATGCCACCGTAGAAACCGCTGGCATTGACCAGTGGATGCTCCCCGAGATTGTGGAGCGCAGAGCCCGCGATTTGCAGCGTGCTGTTATTGGCGAGGGTGAGCGGCCCGGTATAACCACCAAGGTTTTCGCTGATGCTCACCGTCACCACGCCACCACTGACCATCAAGCCACCGCTGAAAGTGTTTTGCCCATTGAGCGTCATGCCATACGCTCCGACTTTGTTCAGCGCGTAAGCACCACCGCTCTCTGTAATATCGCCATTCAGGATATAGTTCGCACCGCTGTTCACGACCAGATTGGATTGAAGCGTGATCGGGCTGTTAACAGCGCCCGCACCGGCGCCGCCCGTGCCAAGGTTCAAGGTGCCACCATTAGCGACAATCGGACGCGTGATGTTATTCGACAGCGTATTGTAGAGCATCAACGTGCCGCCGGTGTTGAGCGTAGTAGCCCCGACCACGCCAGTGACAATCAGGCCCGTACCCTCAAACGAAATCATGCCGGCGTTGATGTCAATATCACCTGCCGTCAGGTTGCCACTGTTGATGCTGATCTGGGCGGCACCCACCTTGGTCAGGCGATAACCGGCCAGATCCAGACTGCTCTGAATACCCCAGCGCGCGCTGCCGCCAATGGTCGCATCGCCCGCCAGCGTCACCCTGTCTAACCCCAAGTTGACCAAGCCCCCACCGCTGTTGTTGACGATGGCACCAATACCACCCGCGCCCGCGCCGCTGATGGTGACGTAGTGCGCATAGTTGGTTCGCAGGTCCACGTTGTTGAGGTCGAGCGTACCCGCACCGCTGACTGTGACCGTACGGTTGGTGCCGAGCGCGCGATAGTTGCCGACCTTCAGCGTGCCATTGGTGATGGTGGTTGTGCCATAGTAGGTGTTACTGCTGGCGAGCACCAGCGTGTAACTGCCACCCATGAGCAATCCACCGGTGCCGCTGACGTTGCTGTTGACCAGGACAGTGCCCGCGCCCGTGCCGATGAAAGCCGTATTGGTGGCCAGCACGAAGGCGATGTTGTTCGTCACGTTGTTGGCCGAGCTCTTGATGAACTGCGGCAACGCGCCAGCCGTGCTGTTGGTGAACGTGATGTTGGTGCCGTTACCGGCAAAGATCGTCACAACACCCGCACCGGCACCGAAGGCCAGTTGATTCAGGAAGAAACGCGGCGTCGCAGAGTTGTTGGTCGTGATGACCGCACTGGTGTTTTGAAAGGTGATGCCATAGTCCACGTTGCCGCCGTTGGCAGGGGCGAGTACGGTGCCGTTTTCATTCGACCAATTCGCCGAACCATTCCAGACACCGCTGGCGTTGTTGGTCCACCAAAAACTGGTTTGCGCCGGCGCCAGCAAGGCACACGACAACGACAAAAACACAAAACCACACACGCCACGCAATGCGTTTTGCTTCTTCATGGGTCACCCATTATTTGTTGTTACTGCCCATCACTCGAACGGCGAAACTAAACCTTACCGTGAGTGCAATGTCAATGGTCTTTGCCGCTTTTCCCCCAAAAAGTTCAGCGCTTCCGCACACCGCACCGGCAACCCAAGACGTTCGGCAAAAAGGGTGGCCCGCGCCCGCCCATATCCGGCCCGGCATCAGCCCCGCTTTGGCCCTTGTCGCCCGGGCGTTTCCAAGCCTTGGAAAATCAACCCGGCCGGCTTCCAAGGTTTGGACCTCCCGTTGTCTCCGCAGACACGGCCAGGGGCTCCCCTCCCCAGATCACACCTGCGCGTTGTGCCACTTTTTCAGCTCATCGCAGCACCGCCCACCCGGCCGTTGTTTTAGGCGCTTGTTTTTGGCATTGACCGGGCGGCGGGGATGGCTATGCTGCGCACACTAAAAATTACCTGCACTCGTTATAGAGCAGACGGGCGGGAAAAA
This sequence comes from uncultured Lentisphaerota bacterium, assembly GCA_903889245.1. Lineage (GTDB taxonomy): Bacteria > Verrucomicrobiota > Kiritimatiellia > CAIQIC01 > CAIQIC01 > DP16D-bin41. The sequence goes on from CAISWQ010000097.1 coordinate 14,780, forward strand.
CCAAGAAATGGCGGCCGTGAGCATGATGAAAAAAGAGCTAGCGTTGGCAGTGGTTGTTCTGACCTTCACCGCCTGGGCGGCGCCGGTGAAAACCAACCGGACCACCTCGGCCACCTCGCCGGCCAAGTCCACCGCCACCAAGCCCGCGCCCGCCAAACCATCCTCCACCAAAACGGTCACCCCGCCGCCGCCGGTCCAGGCCGCCTACAAAGCCAAGGTCGAGGGCAGCCCCTTCGAGAGCGCCGAGCCGGCGCGCGCGGAAAACCAGATTGACCAGCTCGTCTTCAACAAACTGGCGACCCTGGGCCTCAAGCCGGTGCTGTGTACCGATGCGGTCTTCATCCGCCGCGCCTTCCTCGATGTCATCGGCACCGTGCCCACTGCGCAGGAGGCGCGCGAGTTCATCCTGGACACCGACAAGAACAAGCGGCGCAAGTTGATTGACAAGCTGCTCGAGCGCGACGAATTCGCCGACTACTGGTCCATGCGCTGGGGCGACATCCTGCGCATCAAGGCGGAATTCCCCGTCAACCTCTGGCCGAACGCGGCGCAGGCCTATCACCGCTGGCTGCGCGCGGCCCTCGCCGAGAACAAGCGCTACGACGTGTTCGCGCGCGAACTGCTGACCTCGAGCGGCAGCAACTTCCGCGTCGGGCCGGTGAACTTCTATCGCGCGATCCAGAACCGGACGCCGGATGGCATCGCCGGCGCGGTGGCGCTGATCCTGATGGGCGCGCGCATGGATGCGTGGCCGAAGGACCGCGCCGCGGGCCTGACCGCGTTCTTCTCGCAGGTGGGCTACAAGCCCACCAACGAGTGGAAAGAGGACATCGTCTTCTGGGATCCGCTCAAGGCCAGCACGCTGCCGGTCAACATCGCGCCGGGCCGCGCCGCCCTCCTCCCGCCGCCGCCCTCGAAGGAGGCGAACACCAACACCAACGTCGTCGTCGTGGCCACGCTGCCGACCAACAGCCCGCCGCTGGAGGCGATGTTCCCGGACGGCGCCAAGGTCCAGCTCTCGCCGGACACCGACCCGCGCGAGGTGTTCGCCAACTGGCTGATCAACGACCAGAACCCGTGGTTCAAGCGCGCCATCGTCAACCGCGTGTGGTACTGGCTGATGGGCCGCGGCATCATCCACGAACCGGATGACATCCGGCCGGACAATCCGCCGAGCAACCAGGCGCTGCTGGTCTATCTGGAGAGCGAACTGGTGTCGGGCCGTTACGACCTCAAGCGCCTCTACCGCCTGATCCTCAACTCGCGCACCTACCAGCTTTCCTCCATCCCGCACGGCAAACATCCGCAAGCCGAGGCGAACTTCGCCTGGTATCCGCTGCGCCGGCTGGACGCCGAGGTGCTGATTGACTCCATCAACAAGATCACCGGCGCGACGGACCTCTACACGAGCCCGATCCCGGAGCCCTTCACCTACATCCCGGAGGGCAAGCCGGCGGTGGCGATTGCCGATGGCAGCATCACCAGCCCGTTCCTCGCGCTCTTCGGCCGCTCGGCGCGCGCCACCGGCATGGAGAACGAGCGCAACAACAAGCCCGTCCCGGCCCAATGGCTGCACCTCTTGAATTCCTCCCATATCCAGCGGAAACTGGAGCAAGGCCCGACCCTGCGGAAAATTTTCGAGTCCGGCCGCAAGCCGGAGGAGACCGCCGAGGAGCTTTACCTGGCGATCCTCGCGCGGTTCCCGACCGGGGACGAAATGCGCAACCTCGAAATGATGACGAGCGCCGGGCCTGCGGCGGCCAAGGGCAACTATATGAAGCGACGTGAAAACTGGATTGATGCCGCGTGGGCGCTGATCAACAGCACCGAGTTCCTGTACCGGCACTGATGTTTTGTGGCAGTTAACCCGAAAGAAAAAGGTGAACCGATGAAGACGAACTACATGGGCATGGACATCTCCCGGCGCGAGGCGTTGCGCCGCGGACTCTGTGGCGCGGCCGCGCTCTCGCTGGCCGGCCGGACCGGGTCGGCGCTCGCGGACGTCGCCGCCCAACCGATGGCCTCCGCGGCCAAGGTCAAGGCCAAGTCGGTGATTCAAGTCTTCCTCTGGGGCGGCATGTCGCACAACGACACGTGGGACCCGAAGCCGGAGGCCGGTTACGAATACATGGGCGAGTTCGCCAAGGCGATCCCGACCAACGTGAACGGCATCCAGCTCGGCATGTTGTTCCCGGAGCTGGCCAAACAGACCGACAAGTTTTCCCTCATCCGCAGCATGACGCACCGCAACAACGGCCACGAGACGGCCGCCTACCTGATGCAGACCGGCCATGCGCCCGGCGAGCGCATCTCCTATCCGAGCATCGGCGCAGTCTTCGCGCTGTTCAAGAAGCCCAGCTACAAGGGCATCATCCCGCCCTACGTCGTGCTGACGCAGCCGCAGGGCCGCTTCTCCGAGGAAGGCTTCCTGGGCCCGCTCTATAAGCCCTTCGCCACCGGCAGCGATCCGAACGCGCAGCGCTTCGAGGTCGAAGGCGTCGTCGCGCGCGGCATCACCGATGACCGTCAGAAGAGCCGGCGCGACCTGCTCGGCAAGATGAACACCTTCGGCAGCCAGGTGGCCGATACCCCGGCCGTCAGCGCCGCCGAGGAAGCCAAGAAGCAGGCCTATGCGCTGATCCTCGGTGAAGGCCGCGACGTGTTCGATCTCTCGAAGGAGAAGGACGCGCTGCGCGACCGCTATGGCCGCAACACCTTCGGCCAGGACTGCCTCGCGGCGCGCCGCATGGTCGAGGCCGGCGTGCCCTATGTCGTCATCAACTATCCGGGCGGCTGGGACACGCACAGCAATCACTTCGCCACCATGCGCCGCCAGTGCCCGAATCTGGACCAGGGTCTGGCCGCGTTGCTCGCCGACCTCCAGGAGCGCGGCTTGCTCGAAACCACCATCGTATGGTGCTCCGGCGAATTCGGCCGCGGCCCGAAGATTGACTGGCAGCCGCCGTGGAATGGCGGACGCAATCACTACGGCAACGTCTTCAGCGTCCTCGTCGCCGGTGGCGGTTTCAAGGGCGGCCATATCGTCGGCGAATCCGATGCCAAGGGCGAAGAGGTCAAGACGCGGCCCGTCTATCCCGTGGACCTGCTCGGCAGCATCTACCAGCTTGCCGGCATTGATGCCCGGGCGCGGCTGCCGCACCCGATGGGCGCGGAAGCCTACGTGTTGCCGCCGCCTTCCGACAAAGTGAAATCGGGTGGCCTGCTGACGGAGATCATGTAACAAAGACAGGACTAGCTATGCGCAAGGCATCTTGGTGGGCGCTGCTCGGTGTGGGCAGCGTACTCGCATTGACCACGCCGGCGACGGCCCAGACGCGCCCCTACATCGGGTTCGTCTATCCCGCCGGCGGGCAACAAGGCACCACGTTCCAAATCCGGCTCGGTGGCCAGAACATGGACGAGGTCTATGCCGTCACCATCAGCGGCAAAGGCGTGTCCGCCAAGATCGTCGAGTATAACCGCCGCCTGAACAACCAGGAGCAGGCGCTGATCGCCGAGCAGTTGCGCGACCTCAAGCGCGCCAAGAAGGGCGGCGGCAGCGGCGCGAAGGACGCCCAGCCCATGATGCAGATGGACATGATGTCCATGGGCGGCGGCAGCGGCGGCGCCGGCGGCAGGGCCAAGCCGGCCACGCCGCTGGATGCGCTGATCGAGCGGCTGGAGAAGCGGGTCGGCATGTTCGTGCAAACGCCGGCCTGCGCCTCCATCTCCACCATCCTCGAGGTGGAGATCACGGTCGCGCCGGATGCTGCGCCCGGCGAGCGCGAGATCCGCGTCGTCACGCTGCGCGGCGGCGCCTCGAACCCGCTGGCCTTCCACATCGGTCAGGTGCCGGAGTACACGCGCAAGCCGATGCGCACCGCGCAGATCCAGGTGCTGGGCAAGGAGGCGCTCGCCCTGCGCAAGCGTCCGACCGAGGAAGCCGAGGATCGCATCAACCTACCTGCCACGCTCAATGGCCAGATCGCCTCCGGAGAGATGAACCTCTACCGCTTCAGCGCGCGCGAAGGCCAGCGCCTCGTCATCACCAGCCTCGCGCGGCAACTGGTACCCTACATCGCCGACGCCGTCCCCGGCTGGTTCCAGCCCGTCATGGTGCTCTACGACACCAACGGCAAGGAGGTCGCTTACGACGACGACTACCGCTTCAAGCCCGACCCCGTGATCTGGTATCAGGTGCCCAAGTCCGGCGAATATGTGCTCGCCATCTACGACGCCATCTACCGCGGTCGCGAGGACTTCGTCTATCGCCTCACCATCGGCGAGTTGCCCTTCATCACCAGCATCTTCCCGCTCGGCGGCCCGGCCGGCGTCACCCCGGCCATCAAGATGAAAGGCTGGAACCTCGCGACCACGGAACTCCAGCCGCCGCCCACCAACACGCCGCCCGGCACAACCTACGTCACCGCCCGCCGCGGCAACTTCATCTCCAACCGCGTTCCCTTCGAGCTCGACACCCTGCCCGAATGCCTGGAGAGCGAGAACAACAGCAAAATTTCCCGCGCGCAAAAAGTCACGCTGCCCATCATCGTCAATGGCCGCATTGACCAGCCGGACGATTGGGATGTTTTCGCGTTCACCGGCAAGGCCAACGAGACGATTGTCGCCGAGGTCAGCGCCCGCAGCCTCGATTCGCCGCTGGATTCCGTCCTCAAGCTGACCGACGCCAGCGGCAAGCTGATCGCCTACAACGACGACCGCGAGGACCTCTCGGCCGGCCTGAACACGCACCACGCCGACGCCTACTTCATGGCCAAGCTGCCCGCCGACGGCCAGTATTTCGTGCATCTCGGCGACACCGCGCGCAAGGGCGGCGAGGAATATGCCTACCGCCTGCGCATCAGCCATCCGCGCCCCGACTTCGCCCTGCGCCTCTCCCCCTCCAGCGCCAGCGTCCGCAGCAAAAACACCGCCACCTTGAGCATGTTCGTCCTGCGCCAGGACGGTTTCACCAACGCCGTCAGGCTCGTGCTCAAGAACCCGCCGCCCGGCTTCGTCGCCCAGCCCCAGTTCCTCGTCGGCACCCAGCCCATCGCCCGCCTGACCTTCAAGGCCGACCTTCCCAGTACGCAGGTCCCCGTCGCGCTCACCATCGAGGGCCGCGCCAAAGCCGGCGACAAGGAAATCGCGCACGACGCCGTGCCCGCCGAGGATCGCATGCAGGCCTTCCTCTGGCGGCATCTCGTGCCGGCCAAGGAATTCAAGGTGCAGGTCTATGATCCCACCTACACGCTCCCCGCGCCGCACCCCCTGCCGGAGCGACCCGTCCCCATCGTCACCACCAACTACATCGCGGGCACCCTAGTGACCAACATCACCGCCGGTGTGACCAACATTGTGGAGACCGTGCCGCAGGGCAAGTTCACCAAGTTCCAGGTCGCCAACCGCATCCGCGAACTCAAGCGCCTCTACGAAGAAGGCCTGATCGTGAAGGATTTCTGGAACAAGCAGATGGACGACTGCGAGATCACCACCGTCAACCTGCCCCTTTCACAATCCAACGCGCCCCCCAAGACCGCCACCGACGCGCCGAACCGGCCCGGCAAAAAAGGCAAAGCCGGCAAGAAATAGCCGCGCCCGGCTCCTTATAGAACTTGTCGCCGGTCGCGCGGTGGGCGTTGACCATCGCGACGGCAAACCATGCGCCGTCGTGCATCGTGTCCAGCCCCTCGCCTTGGATGAACTCGCCCGGTTTCCCAGGGCGCGAGTGATCCCAATACTCGCACATCATCCCGCGCTGCGGACTCGCCGCGTTGGTCTTCAGGTGATGCGCCACCGCGAACTGCGCCAGCGACTTCATGAACGCCCGCGTCTCCGCCGCCGTCATCGGCGCCAGGCCCGCCAGCAACACCCACGCCGCCAAAACTTTCATGGCCGCAGCATAGCAACCCCATCCTCGACTCGGCACGCGGAAAAAAGTACAACCGCGCCATGCACAACTGCGCCGCCGCGCCACAATTCAAGCCTTCTTCTTGTGGGCGGGACTTCCAAGTCCCGCGAAACCAGTCCCGAAATCCGAGCCACGCGGGAGCTGTAGCTCCCGCCCACAGGACAGCACAGATTGTTTTCCAAGCCTTGGGAAAGAGAACCCCCGGTTTTTCCAGGGTTTGGAAAAAACAGGGCTGCTGCTGTAGCGGCGCGCTATGCGCGCCGGCGGCGGGCCTAGCCCGCCGCTACAGTTTTCCAAGGCTTGGAAAAGCTCGACGATTTTTTTCCAAGGCTTGGAAAATTTCGTTGGTGACGCTGCTGCTGGTGAACGCGCAGGCGCTGGAGTTCGCCAGCGGGTCGTGGAAGCTGGCGTTCAACGACGCCGATGGCGCATTGCAGAGCATTGCATTTGGCGGGCAGGAGCTCGCCACCGGCTCCGGTGCGGCCATCAGCTTCTCCATCGGGCCGACGAACAAGATCGTTGCACTGGAAAAGATGAATCTGTCGCGCAAGCTCATCAAGCAGGCGCGGCCCGCGCCGGATACGCTGGAGCTGACGATCGCCGCAGGTTCGTTCGAGTGGACCGAGCGCTATCGCGCCTTTGCCGATGCGCCGCGACTCGACCGCGCGCTGCGGCTGGTCAATCGCGGCGCCGAGGTGCTCAAGCTGCGCGGCGTAAATTTCCGGACGCTGGGCGTGAAGGCTGCCGGCGATGGCTGCTATCGCGTCCCCGGTGTCTGGCCGACGACGAGTCACCGTTTCGCGGAGTTGCAGGCGGGCCGCGTGCACCGCGGACGCGGTACGCTGGCGCCGGCGCTCGCGCAGCTCGCCAACGGCAGGACGCTGGCGTGGACGAGCTACGCCGAGGACGCACCGTGGATTGACGTGACCGAAGGCACGGGCGCGCTCGACGTGCGGCAGGGCTTGAACGCCGCCGGCTATCTGCGCCCGAACCAGCCGCAGGATTTTTCGTTCGTCAGCCTGCAGGTGCTTGAGGGCGATTACTGGGCGGCGCTCGCGCAACTCGGCGGCTGGATGGACGCGGTCGGCCTGCAGGTGCCGGCGGACCGGCCCGCGTGGGTGAGCGAGGCGATCCTCTATTCCCTGCATCCCGGCGGCACCATCGGCAGCCAGTTCAAGGACCTCGGCGGTTTTCAGGCGGCGACGGAGCGGCTGCTACCGACGCTGCCGCGGCTTGGCGTAAACACCCTCTGGATTCTGCCGGTCGAGCACAAGTCGCCCTACTGGCCGTTCGACTATTACCGCTTCGCCGATGGGCTTGGCGATGCCGCACAGTTCCGCGCGCTTGTCGCCAAGGCACACGCGCTCGGCTTCCACGTGTGGCAGGACCTCGTGCCGCACGGCGGCGCGCCGGAGGCCGTTCACAACCAGGCGCACCCGGAGTTCATGCTGCAACTGGAGGATGGCTCGCACCTGAACTACTGGCTCAACGACTTCGCGCTGCCGGCGTGGCAGCGGTACATCGCGGACGTCGCGGCGCATTATGTGAAGGACTACGGCGTGGATGGCTACCGCGTGGACGCGTGCTCCGGCAGCAAGGACAACAACTGGAACCCGGCGATCCCCTATGCGCGCGCGAGCCTCGCGAAAATGTGGGGCGGGTTGGAGATGCTGCGCGGCATCCGCGCGGCGGTGCGGCGGGAGAATCCGCGGGCGGGCTCGATCCTCGCCGAGTGCGAGAGCACGCGGCACGAGGCCGTCGCCGACGCCGTCTATGACTTCGGCTTCTGCTACAACCTCTGCCGCCAATGGAACGTGCTCGAGGCCGGGCCGTACGTCAGCGCGCTACAGGACTACCTTGAGGAACAGAAGCTCGCCGGACCGCGCGGCGTGCTGCGGCTGCGTCACGTGGAAAGCCACGACTCGCTGCGCGCACAGGGCTGGTACGGCGTGCGCGGCCTGCGCGCGATGTACGCGTTGAGCGCGTGGATTGACGGCATCCCGATGATCTATCAGGGCATGGAGGATGGCCACGGCCCGGCGCTCGCGGAAATCAATCGCCTCCGCAGCGAGCGGCCGGAACTCACGCGCGGCGAAGCATTCTACCGCGCGGTGCGCTGCGACGTGCGGGGGGTCTTCACCTGCCTGCGCAAGCTCGGCGACCGCAGCAGCGTCGTCGTCATCAACTTCAACCGCGAGCCGGTACAGGCGAAGCTCGACTGGCCCGGCGGCCACGCCGCGCTCGCCCTCGCGCCGCTGGACTACACCCTTTTGCCCGGCGAAAAGCAGATGCCCACACTTAGCAAAGTGTGGGCATCTGAAATCCGCGGTACGAACAGCACGTGGCCGGCGAGCGTGGCGTTCGACGGCGCGGAGGCGTGGTTCGCCGACACGGTCGAGGGGCGGCTCCATGATTTGTTCCCCGGCACGCGCGGCAATGGCAAAGCCACCCTCGGCAGCATCTACTGGCGACCGCAGGGCACAGGCGCACTCTGGCAGCATCAGCTCACGCCGCTGCATCCGACCGCCGCGCGCCTCGGCTACAAGACGCGCGACGGCCTTTGGCACATCTTTGAATTCAGCGGCGCAATCACAAACCAGTTGCGCATCGCCGAGCGCGATGGCGAGAAGACCGGCCTGCATCTGCTCGGCGCGGAAGGCCTGACCGCGCGAGCCATCACGGCGCAACAGCTGCCGCCGGAGCCGGACGTCGCGGCAGGGCTGGCACTGGGCGGCGTCACGCTGCGCGTGATCGGAGCGGAGTTCATTATCTCGAACGCGCACTACACCGTCAGCCTGCACCGGCAGGGCGGCGTCATCCGCCAGTTGCGCGCGGGCGCAACCCTCTGCGCCGAGGGACAGGAGCTGTACGGCGACCAGGAATATTTTTCCACACGGGACAGCCGGCGCATGTCCTCCGGCAGCGACGTGGAGAGCGGCGTGCGGCTCTGGACCGCCGCGGACGGTCTGCATCTGGCTTTCGAGGGCCAGTTGCGCGGCGACTATCGCTTTGCCCTGAAGCGGCCGCCGGTCTGGTATCGCAACGAGTTTGTCTTTCCCGACGCGCCGCGCTTCACGCAAAGCTGGGCGCTGCGCACCGAGAAGGACATCCAGGGCAAACCCGCCTTCCTCGCCTATTTCGTCGGACGGACGAACGCCGACCAGTTCCGTTTCGAGCGCGCCGGGCAGACCATCAGCGAGGGCAAAATGGAAAGCTCGTCCGGCCGGCGTGGGCTGACGGCGCAACTACCCGACACCGCGCGCCTGTTCCGCGAGGGCCGACCGCTGTGGACGATGAGTGGCATGCGTACGCCGGACAACGCCGAGTGCAAATGCTTCGTCAACGGCCGGCAATTTTTCATCACCCTGCTCGACGGCAAGGCGCCGGTGATGCAGGCCAAGCGCTGGTATGAGTTCCAAGCAACCTGGAGCGTGAAGTGACATGAAAACATCAACGCTGACGAACGCCGGCTCGGAGAGCCGGCCTACATCTAATTCGCCGACACGTAGGCCGGGTCTCCGACCCGGCGCAATCGGTTTTCCAAGGCTTGGAAAAATCTCTGGAATATTTTCCAAGGCTTGGAAAATCGCGGCGGCGGTTTTGATTTTGGGCGCGGCGCAAGCGGCGGAGGATCCGCTGGCGTGGCCGCAGCCGACGCGCGAGGCGAAGCCGTGGGCCTACTGGCACTGGATGGGCAGCGCGGTGGACAAGGCGAACCTGACGCGCGAGATCGAGCGCGCGCGCGACGCCGGCATGGGCGGGCTGCACATCATCCCGATCTACGGCGTCAAGGGCTGGGACGACCGCGAAATTCCATATCTCTCGGCGCGCTGGCTGGAGATGCTCGACTGGGCGGTGCGCGAGGCCGCGCGCTGCGGGATGGGCATGGACATGACCCTCGGCTCCGGCTGGTGCTTCGGCGGGCCGCGCGTCACCGATGACGAGGCGAATGCGAAGGTCTCCATCAAGCAAGAGAAGGTGAAGGGCGGCGCGGCGTGGACCGGCAAGTTCGACGCGGCCGCGACGCAGGCGCTGATGGCGTTCGGCCCCGACAGCGCGCAGGTGGACCTGCGTGGGAAGATTGTCAACGGGCGCGTGCAGTGGACGCCGCCGGCGGGCGACTGGACGGTCTACGCGGTGTCGCAGAAGCCGTCGGGCCAGAGGGTCAAGCGGCCCGCGCCCGGCGGCGAGGGCTGGATGCTGAATCCGTTTTACGCGAAGGCGCTGACGAACTATCTCGCGTGGTTCACAGGCGCGTTCGCCGACTATCACGGCGCGATGCCGCGCGCGAACTACCAGGATTCCTATGAGTATCGCAGCGACTGGTCGCCGGACGTGCTCGCGGAATTCGCGAAGCGGCGCGGCTACCGGCTGGAGGAGCACCTGCCCGCGTTTGCGCAGAACGAGGGCGAGGAGGCGCGGCGCGTGCGCGCGGATTTCCACGCGACGATTTCCGACATGATGATCGAGAACTCGATGCCGCTGTGGATCACGTGGAGCAAGCAGCAGGGCCACCTCACGCGCTATGAGGCGCACGGCTCGGCTGGCAATTGGCTCGACCTCTACGCGCTCGCCGACATTCCGGAGACGGAGATGTTTGCGCGTGGCGACCGCGATCCGCTGGAGTCCGGCTTCGGCCCGAATTTCGAGGCGGGCGACCGCGACCCGCGCGTGTGCAAGTTCGCCTCGTCGGCCGCGCACGTCGCGGGCCGCAAGCTGGTGGCGGCGGAGACCTGCACCTGGATCGCGGAGCATTTCTGCGAGACGCTGGAGGAAACCAAGTGCTTCGCCGACCGCGTCTTCGTCAGCGGCATCAACCACATGTTCTATCACGGCACCTGCTACTCGCCCGACGAGGCGGGCTGGCCCGGCTGGCACTTCTACGCCTCGCTGGAGATGAACCCGCGCAACCCGATCTGGCACGACGTCCTCGCGCTCAACACCTACATCGCGCGCTGCCAGACGGTGCTGCAGTCCGGCCGGCCGGACAACGATGTGCTGCTCTACTGGCCGCTCGCGGACTTCTGGCATCATACGACCGGCAACGCCGCGCAGATGACCGTCCACGGCCGCGACTGGCTGAACCGCGAAGCCATCGGTCCGACCTCAGCGCTGCTTTGGGAACGCGGCTACGGCTTTGACTTCGCCTCCGACCGTCAACTGACCGGCGCAAGCGCAGCGCAAGGCTGTGTGTCGGTGCCCGGCGGAAATTATCGTGCGGTCGTAGTCCCGCCAACCACGCACATGCCGCTCGAAACGCTGCAAGCGTTGCTGAAGCTGGCGGAGAGCGGCGGGACCGTGATCTTCCAAAAGCAATGGCCGGACGATGTCCCCGGCTGGAAGGATGCGGCGGCGCGGCGCGACCAACTGCGCAAGATGCTCGCCGGGCTCAAGCTCGAACCCGCGGGAGAGAACGTGAAGTTGGCCAAGTGCGGCAGCGGCCGCGTCTATGTTGGCGACCTCGAAGCCGCGCTCACCGCCGCCGGTATCGCGCGCGAGCCGGTGGTGGATCATCCGAGTGTGATGTTCATCCGGCGGAGGAGCGAAACCGGTCACACCTACTTCATCGCCAATCAGGGCATGACGCCGATGAATGGCTGGTTCACACTTGGCGTCCGCGATGCAGCGGCCGCACTGCTCGATCCGCTGTCCGGCCAGACCGGATTCGCGCAACTCAAGAAAGCCGCCGACGGCAGCGTCGCCGTGCGGCTGCAAGTCGAGCCGGGCCACTCGATCATCATCCGTACTTTCGCCAACGATGTGCTCGTCGGTTCGCCGTGGATCTATCGCGAGGCCCCCGGCACACCGCAGACCATCGCCGGTCCATGGCAGGTGGAGTTCATCTGGACGCCCGCCTCCGGCGCGCCGCTGCCGAAAAAGTTCGAGGCGGCGAAATTGGAATCGTGGACGAAGAACGGCGATCCCGAAACCGCGACCTTCGCAGGGACGGCACGCTACACAACAAAGTTTGACTGGCAGCGAACATCGAACACCGAACATCCAACATCGAACATCGAACTCCGCTTGGGTGAAGTTTGTAACAGCGCTCGCGTCCGGCTGAACGGCCGCGATCTCGGCACGCTGCTTATGCATCCCTATCGCGTCACGGTGCCCGCCGAGGTGCTGAAGGCCACCGGCAATACGCTGGAGATCGAGGTGACCAACCTCGCGGCCAACCGCATCCGCGACCTGGACCGGCGCAAGGTGGAGTGGCGGATTTTCAAGGACATCAACTTCGTCAACATCGGCTACAAGCCGTTCGACGCCTCCAAGTGGCCGGTGTTCGACTCCGGCCTGCTCGGGCCGGTGACCCTCGCCCCGCTCAACCCGTGAAAGCCATGCGCCGAACCGACAAGGAAATTCTCGCGCACGAGCAGCTCGACGCGATCATCCGCGGCAGCCAGGTCTGCCGGCTCGCGCTCGTCGCGGAGGGCCGTCCCTATCTCGTACCGCTCTCGTTCGGCTATGACGGTGCGGCGTTCTTTTTCCACACCGCACCGGCGGGCCGGAAGATCGCGGCGTTCCTCGCGGGCGGCGAGGTCTGCTTCGAGTGCGAGTGCAACGTCGAAGTGCGCCGCGGGAGCGAGGACAACGCCTGCCAATGGAGCATGAACTACGAGAGCGTCATCGGCTACGGCCTCATCGCCGAACTGACCGCGCCCGACGAGAAGCGCCACGCGCTGAACCAGATCATGCGCCAGTACACCGGCCGCGACTGGACCTATCCCGACGCCACCCTCGCCAGAATCCGGACGTGGAAACTGGCGATCACCTCCCTGACCGGGAAGGTTTCCAAGCCGAAAACCACATGACTTCTTCGGCTCGCGAGTACGCTCGCCCTCCCAT
>CAISWQ010000098.1 GCA_903889245.1 uncultured Lentisphaerota bacterium
ATCATCAGCAGGTCCACGAGCGTCTCGTGGATCACCGGGTGCGTCCAATGGCGGCGCTCGTTGAGCAGGCCGCCGAACGCGTTCTTCATCGCGCCGGTGGTGGTGGTGAAGACGTGCGTCTTGACCGTGGGCAGGTGGATGATGTTCTCGCCGATGAAGCGCTTCGGGATCATGAAGCCATCGGGATAGACATTGTTCAGGCACAGAAACTTGTCGGCAACCGCGCCGACGGCGTCGCGGACGTTGATCCAGTCCTCGCCCTCATAGAGGTGGACGTTCTTCAGGCCGTGGTGCGCGATGACGTTGACCTGCTTGTTCTCGCGCTCGCCGAGGCGGGCATCAATGACGACCGTGCGGTTGTGGCAGCCATGGATCAGTTCCGGCTTGTAGCCATCGCGCTTCATGGCGCGGATGACGCCATCGAGCTGCCACGGCGTGGTGCTGCTGCCGGGATAGAAGAAGTGCCACGAAATATTGATCTTGAGACCGGTGTCGCGGTCCTTGGGGAGCGCCTCCTGATAGCCGGCGAGGTTGAGCAGACGGTGCGTATCCGCCAGCACGGTGGCGGGCGAGGTCTTGACGACGGCGACGGTAGCTGGGTTCATGTGTTGGCGGGGACTGTTCCAAGGATTGGAAACGGGCGCAAGCAGTTTTTCCGGGGCTTGGAAAAGCGGGCGCCGCCTCCTTCCAAGGGCCTGGAAAAAACGGCGGCAGGTTCCCCGCCTCGGGACGTTCAGCCGGCGGCGATGTTGGCCGGGCTGCCTTCGAGCGCGGTCCGCAGCACCTCGGAGAGTGCGGTGAGCTTGTAGGGCTTCTGGATGAACCCGGAGAGCTGCTTGCCGATAAAGCGCTGCGCGACATCCTGCTGGTTATAACCGCTGGACATGATGACGCGGACATCCGGCTTGACGTGGCGGAGTTCCTCGTAGGTCTGCTCGCCATCGAGATGCGGCATGGTGAGGTCCAGCAGAACGATACTGACCTCGTTAGCACGCTCGCGGAAGATGCGAAGCACCTCGTAGCCATCGGCGGCAGTCAGGCAGCGGAAGCCGAGCCGTTCGACCATCTGGGCGCCGAGCAGGCGCACGCTTTCCTCGTCATCGGCGAGGAGCACGGTGCCGCTGCCGCGCCACAGCTTGCGCGGGGGCGGCGCGATCTCGAGCTTGACCGCGGCCTTGGGACTGGCGGGCAGGAGAATCTTGAAGGTCGTGCCGCGGCCCAACTCGCTATAGACCTTGAGGCTGCCCTTGTGGCCGCGCACGATGCCCAGCACGGCGGCGAGGCCGAGCCCGCGGCCGGTGAACTTGGTGGTGAAAAACGGATCGAAGATGCGTTCGAGCACGTCGGGCTTCATGCCGCAGCCGCTGTCGGAAATTTCGAGGCAGACGTAGACCCCTTCCGGCAGATCCTGCTTGAGCCAGGTGTTGTTGAGGTAGGCACGGTCGCACTCGCTCGCGCTGGTGTTGAGCGAGATGATGCCGCTGCGCTCGCCGATGGCCTCGGAGGCGTTGATGACGAGGTTCATGAGGATCTGCTGCAACTGCGAGACATCGGCCTCGACGGCCGGCAGGTTGGCCGCGAGGTTGTAACGCAGGACGGCCTTCTTGGAGATGGAAATCTCCAGCATCCGCGCCATGTCATTGATGACGTCGTTGAGGTTGACGCTCTCGACGACGAAGTGGCCCTTGCCGGAGTAGGCGAGCATCTGGCGGCACAGTTCGGCGGCGCGGCGCGCGGCCTTCTCGGCGTCGGAGAGGTAGGTGCGCGCCGAGGCGTTGGGCGGCAGATCCTGCAGGACCAGGTCCACGTTGCCGAGGATGGTCATCAGGATGTTGTTGAAGTCGTGTGCGATGCCACCGGCGAGCACGCCGAGGCTCTCCAGCTTTTGGGTCTGCTGCAACTTGGCGTCCAACTCGGAGCGTTCATTCTCATTACGTTTGCGCTCGGTGACGTCCAGATGGGTGCCGATGTAGCCGGTGAGGTGCCCCTGCTGGTCCAGCAAGGGGGTGGCCAAGCCATAAACCCAGGTGACGGCGCCATCGGTGGCTTGCAACCGATACTCCATCCTCCAGGAGTCGTGCGCGGCCACCGCCGCCTCCCAACTGGCGGTCACCCGTTCGCGGTCCTCGGCGTGTACGGCCTTGAGCCATGTGTCGCCCAGCATCTCGGAGTAGGAGAAGCCGCTCATCTGCGTCCACTTCTCGTTCACATATTGGCAGAGGCTGTGGGGGCCGGTCAGGCAGACACCAATCGGCGCGAGCGCGGTCAACTTGCGGAATTTCTCCTCGCCCGACCGGCGCTGCTCTTCCAGCCGCTTGTTCTCGGTGATGTCCTCGAGCAGGACCGCGCATTGTCCGGGCGCGGGGCAGAAGACCTCGACATGCAGGTAACGTTGGAACTCCTCGACGAGCGTCTCGAAATGGGTCGTGGCCTGGGTCTGCGCCACCGTAGTGAAGGACTCCAGCCAGCGTGGTTCGGCCTCCGGTGTCACCTCGCGCGCGGTACGGCCGATGACTTCGCGGGCCTTGAGTCCCGTCAGGCGTTCAAAGGCGGGATTGACCACCAGGTAACGGTAATCCACCGTCGTGCCGTTGGCGTCGCGCACGAGTTCAAAGAGCGCCGCCCCCTCCAACATGCTGTCGAACAACTGACGGTAACGTTGTTCGGACGAGGACGGATCAGGCCACGTTTGTGGGGCCCATGGTGCCGCTGGCGGAGGGGTGGCGGCGGGTGCGGGCCGCGCCTGCTCGGTCAGCACCGCGGCCGGAGGCTCAGTCACGGTGGCAGGGAGGGACTCCTGCCGGACGCGCATCAAAGCTTGGCCGGCCTCCAGCAACGACTCACGATTACGCGCCCGCAGCATCTCGCGAATCAAGGTTTCGCAGATTTGCGCGACCACCTCTGGAGTTTTCTCAT
>CAISWQ010000099.1 GCA_903889245.1 uncultured Lentisphaerota bacterium
AGGAGCGGGTCAACCTCCCAGACGCGCTTGATCAGTTCCCGCCACGTCGCCGACGCCACGGGCCGCAGGGCCGGCGTGGTTAATCCTCCGCAGGAGGACTCGTCACCGAGCGCGGCGTTGTCCTCCGCGAGCCGCCGTTTACGGCGCTTGCCCCGCGTCTTGTTGCTGTACCAGCCGTAATAGCGCACCATCTGCGCGCCATGATTGGGGATGTGTTGGGTGACCATGGCGATGAAGTCGGCGGGATGAAAGGTCTCGGCGGTACGTCCGGTTTTCGCGTCCGCCGCGGAGCGGTACACGACGCTTTCCACGCGCCCATTGAAACCTTCCACGACTTTTATTTTTTCCAGCGCGAAGGCGTTGCGAACGATGTATTGGGCCACGTTCCGCAACGCTCGGACGCAGCCGGGTCGCAGGATGCGGCCCTGATGCACGTGAAAGCCGCTGTGCTGCCAACGCCGGAGGCGATCCGCGCGTTCTTCCGTGAGCAGGTCTTTGCGTTGCAGTGCGGCCATCAGGCGCGCGGCGAAAAGTTTCTCCAAGGGTTGGAGGTTCATGTTTGTGGGCGCGCACTGGAAGCTGCCGTCCGGCTCAAAGAGTCCGTCGGCCACCAGCGCGTGCAGGTGCGGATGAAACCGGAGATAGTCGCCAAAAGTGTGGAGTGCCATGATGACGGCGGGCACGCCTTCCGGCGCGTGCAAGACGGCGCGCAGATAATCGCGCAAGCTGCGCTCCGCCGCCGCGCACAGCAGGTGCAACAGCGAGCGGTCATAGCGGAAATAGGCGCGCAGCATGACGGGAATCGCAAACACGTAGTGCCGGTGCGGCACCCGCGCCGCCACGCGTTTGCCGATGCGGTCGCCGAAGAGCAGGACGCGTTTCTGATGGCAACTGGGGCAGAAGCCACGGCCCCGGCAGGAGAAGGCCAGCAAATATTCCTGGCGGCATTGCGGGCAGCGGATGCGGGCGAAACCCTGCGTCAGGTCGCCGCACGCCAGAAACTTTTCGACGACGTGTTTGATCACTGGACGCAAAAAGCCGAGCCGGGCTTCGTAACGCTCGGGATAGAGCGAAAGGAATTCGTCAAAATGCGCCACCAGACAGCGCCAGAGCGGCGAGGTCCGCGGCTGGCGGGGACGATACGCGCCTTGAATCGCCGGAGAACTTTCGCGCCTCTTCTTGGTGCAAGGTACCACCGTACACCCTCTTTCTCCTTCGTCAGGAAGACTCCGCCGGTGTTTAGTTTTCGTCAAGTGGCTGGGAGCAGCACCGTCTCCACGGCAGAGGCGCAGACAGGACAGCGCGGTGCGCTTGCGGCTTGCATCCGGCGGGGTGTTTCGCTAGGTTCCGCGCGCTGTTTGCGGTAATAACTTAAGCAATAGGAGCAAGAACATGTCAGAAATCGTCAAAATTACGGGCCGGGAAATCCTCGATTCGCGGGGCAACCCGACGGTGGAAGTGGATGTGATGCTGGATTGCGGCGTGGTCGGCCGCGCGGCGGTACCCTCGGGCGCCTCGACGGGCGAGAACGAGGCGATCGAGCTGCGCGATGGCGACAAGAAGCGCTACCTCGGCAAGGGCGTCCTGAAGGCCGTGGCGAACGTCAACAAGCTGATCGCGCCGAAGCTGATCGGCATGAGCGCGCTCGAGCAGAAGGCGGTCGACCGCGTGATGATTGACCTCGATGGCACCGAGACCAAGAGCAAGCTGGGCGCGAATGCGATCCTCGGCGTCTCGTTGGCGACGGCGCACGCGGCGGCCGACTACCTCGGCATGCCGCTCTTCCGCTACATCGGCGGCACGAACGCGAAGGTCCTCCCCGTCCCGATGATGAACGTCCTCAACGGCGGCGCGCACTCCGACGCCCCCGTGGACGTGCAGGAATTCATGATCTGCCCCAAGGGCGCGCCGAGTTTCTCCGAGGCGCTGCGCATGGGCACGGAAGTTTTCCACGCGCTCAAGAGCGTGCTGAAGAAGCAGGGCTTGAGCACGGCCGTGGGCGACGAGGGCGGCTTCGCCCCCAACCTCCCCAGCAACGTCGCCGCGCTCGATGCGATCATGAAGGCGTTCGAACTCGCGGGCTATAAGGCCGGCAAGGACATCTTCATCTGCCTCGATCCCGCGAGCAGCGAGTTCTATGACGCGACGAAGAAGAAGTACGTCTTCAAGAAGAGCGACAAGTCCGAGAAGACCTCCGAGCAGATGGTCGAGTTCTGGGCCAACTGGGTCAAGAACTACCCGATCATCAGCATCGAGGACGGCATGGCCGAGAGCGATTGGGCCGGCTGGAAGCTGCTGACCGAGAAGCTCGGCGGCAAGATCCAGCTCGTGGGCGACGATCTATTCGTCACGAACACCAAGTTCCTGCGCAAGGGCATCGAGACCGGCACGGCGAACTCGATCCTCGTCAAGGTCAACCAGATCGGCTCGCTGACCGAGACGCTGGACGCGATCGAGATGGCCAAGCGCAACCACTACACCGCGGTCATCAGCCACCGTTCCGGCGAGACCGAGGACTCGACGATTGCGGACATCGCCGTGGCGACGAACGCGGGCCAGATCAAGACCGGCTCCGCCAGCCGCACCGACCGCATCTGCAAGTATAACCAGCTCCTCCGCATCGAGGAGCTGCTGGGCGCCGACGCGCAGTACGGCTACACGCTCTAAAGCCGCGCTGGCAGCTTGAGCCTCCGCGGGCGACCGCGGAGGCTCTTTTTATTGTCGCAGGGAGGCGGCGATGCTAGCATCCGCCGTGAAACATCATGTGGCTGATGCTCCAGAAAGTGGCGTGGGCGACCATCAGTGTGCTGGCGGTGATTCTGGTGTTCGTCGCCTTCGTGCCGAAGATCAAGCAGTATCACGACCTCCAGAAGGTTGAGCAGCAAAAGTCTGCCGGCGTGCGCACCGACCAGGAAACCCTTGACCACCTCAAGTGGCAGCAGGGCAAGCTGCGCACCGATGCGAGCTTTGTCGAGCGCGTCGCCCGCGAGGAACATGGCCTGACCAAGCCCAATGAACTCGTCTTCAAATTCGTGGACGACGACCCCGCCAGCAATGCTCCGCCGCGCCGGAAATGATGGGGTTTCGCCTGCCGTCCTGATTTGGATTATAGTCCCGGCGCAGGGGTGCCCACAGGGTCAACCCACGCACCATCAGTTCTGCGTCGCGCACCGGCGTCTATGGCGCGCTGCTCGCCAACTGATCCGCATGCCCCGGAACTGCTGGAAGCCGCCCTGCCGGACTGTGTGCTGGACGATTATGGAATCTGCGGGACTTGGGCGAGGATGGCTGGTGAACGCAGGAGCGAAAAGAGGTCTGCCATGAAAAAGATTTTGGTCTTGGGGTTGTTGGGGTGGCTGGGTTTGGCTGGCGCGCTCCCACTACAGGCCGCGCCGACAGCGGCCACCAACACGCCGGTAGTCTATACCATCCCCATCCACGGCATGATCGAGCCGGCGCTGCTCTACGTCATCCGCCGCGGCGTGGCCGAGGCCGCCGCCGTGGACGCCAAGGCCATCGTCTTCCTGATGGACACGCCCGGCGGCACCGTGGATGCCGCCACCGACATCGTCCGCACCATCCAGGGCATCAAGGTGCCCGCCTATACGCTGGTCGAGAACCACGCCTTCTCCGCCGGCGCGATCATCGCGCTCGCCACGCCGAACATTTACATGACACCCGGCTCCGTCATCGGCGATGCGATGCCGATCATGATGACCCCGTGGGGCTCGGTCGAACCGATGCCGCCGGACATCAAGGAAAAATCGGTTTCCGGCGTCGCCGCGCTCATCCGCTCCGCCGCGCAGCAGAGCGGGCACAGCACCGAGGTTGCCGAGAAAATGGTGCGACTGGAAACCGAGCTGAAGATTGACGACGTGGTCCTCTGCCCCACCGGCCGGCTGCTGACGCTGACGGACGTCGAGGCGTTCCGCAAGGTCGGCAAGGAGCAGAAGCCGCTGCTCTCGGCCGGGACGGTCAAGGACCTGCGGGAGATGTTGCAGCAGGTGGGGCTGGGCAACGCCGAGGTCCGCGCGCTGGAGGTCACGGCCGCGGAAAAAATCGCGCGCTGGATCGCCGCGCTCGCGCCGCTGTTCCTGATGGCGGGCCTGCTCGGCCTCTACATCGAGTTCAAGACACCGGGCGTCATCCTGCCGGGCATCCTCGGCGTGATCTGCCTGGCGATTTTCTTCTGGGGCCACCACATCGCCGGCCTCGCCGGCTGGGAGGATATGCTGCTGTTCCTCTTCGGCCTCGCACTCATCATCACCGAGGTCTTCTTCTTCCCGACGCTCGGCTTCCTCGGCGTCGCCGGCGCGGCGCTGATGCTCTGGGCGCTGTTGAGCGCGATGCTCGAACACCTGCCCGGCGGCCCGTGGTACCCCACGCTGCCGGAATTGAAGTTGCCCGTCTTCAAGCTCTCGCTCGCGCTGGTGTTGACCGGCCTTGGGATGTTGGTTGCCGGCCGCTACCTGCCAGAGACCCGCCTTTTCCGCCGCTTCATCCTCGAAACCGCCACCGCCAAGGAAGCGGGTTATCAATCCATCGCCGAGGACACCGCTTCGCTTGTCGGGCTGACCGGTACGGCGCTGACCATGCTGCGGCCCGCCGGCTCCGCGCAGTTTGGCGAGCGCCGCCTCGACGTGGTGACGCGCGGTGACTTCCTGCCGCCCAACAGCCCCGTGAAAATCGTCGCCGCCGAGGGCAACCGCCTGGTCGTGGAGAAAGCTTGAAAGGGAAAATATGACCACCAAAGGTGAGCTTGCCGCGGAAAAATTTGCCGCCGGCTTCAACTGCGCCCAGTCCGTCATCTGGGCCTTCGCCGACGAACTCGGCCTCGACCAAAATCAAATCCTGAAGCTCTCGACCGGTTTCGGCGGCGGCATGGGCCACGAGCAGGAGGTCTGCGGCGCCGTCAGCGGCGGCGTCTTGGCGCTCGGCGCGAAGTTCGGCCGCGACGAGTCCGGCACGCGCGACCAGACCAACGCCACCTATCAGAAAGTCCAGGAACTCTTCGCCCGCTTCCGCGAGCGCCACGGCACCTGCCTCTGCGGCGAACTGCTGCCCGACTGCGACCTCGGCACGCCCGCCGGCCAGCAGCAGTTCAAGGACTCCGGGTTACGCGACAAGGTCTGCAAGGCATGCGTCCGCGACGCCGCGAACCTCACCGCCGAGTTGCTCCGCTGACGCTTATTCCTGCTGCGGGCGGTGCTTCATGTAGAGCGCGGCTTCCTCCGGCGTCAGCGCATAGCCGAGGTACTGGATGGACTTCTTCTTCTCGCCACTGCGGAAGTTGACCACGCCGACCGAGTAGAGCGGCCCCTGCCACTTGCCGCCACCCGCGCCGCTGATGAGCGCCGGCCCGTTGCCAAGCACGAAAATTTTCCACGCATCGGGATAGTGATGAAATTTATACTGCGACGGCATCGTTTCCCACGCCACCTCCTGATTGCCGCCCATCCGCGTCACCTTGGAGTTGGGATCCTTTTTCTTCTCGCCCTTGAGCTGCGGATCCTTCAGGAAGACGCCCGCGGCGCAGACATCGCTGACCTCGGCGCGCATCTCGACGCCCAGCCGCTTCGAGAGCAGGATCGCGTCCTGCACATCCTTCGGCAACTGGTGTTTGAAGGCCGGCGCCGACGCGCCATCCGGCGCCACAAAGAACACGCGGTCGCTTTCCATCCTGGAAATGCCCGTGTATTGGATCACCTTCCCCGTCGTCAGCGTCACTGTACCGGTCGAGGAAACCAGCACCAGCCCGCTGATGTCCGGTGTCTTGGCGCCCACCACACCCGCCCATAGCACCAAGGCCCCTGTGTACAGCTTGCTCAATTTCATATTCATCGCCATCGCTCCCAAGACACGTGCGCAATGTAGCAAAGCCGGTTCGTAGCGCCAGCCTATTGCGGTGGCCTTTCCAAGGCTTGGAAAATACCGGGCTGCTTTTTCCAGGCCTTGGATTCAGGATACGAGCGCTCAGCAACGCCCGCCTATTTCGGCAGCGTGGCGGCGCGACGCGCCCAGCCGGCTTCAGGTGGCGTTCAGTTTGGCGAGGGTGGCGGCGAGATCAGGCGGA
Source organism: uncultured Lentisphaerota bacterium (assembly GCA_903889245.1). Classification (GTDB taxonomy): domain Bacteria; phylum Verrucomicrobiota; class Kiritimatiellia; order CAIQIC01; family CAIQIC01; genus DP16D-bin41. The sequence continues at coordinate 6,074 of CAISWQ010000099.1, forward strand.
TTGATCGGCTTGGTGAGCATGCCGTTGAAACCGCTGCCCATGATCTGGCGTTGCTCGGCCGGATCGTTGTGGGCCGTCAGAGCGATGATCGGTGTGGGGTCCCAGTGGCGCTCGGCTTCGAGGGTGCGGATGGTCGCGGTCGCCACACGACCATCCATCTCCGGCATCTCGATATCCATCAGCACCACATCGAAGCGGCCGGGTTGCGACTGCACCAGCCGCAGCGCCTCCAAACCGTTGCGGGCGGTCTGCACCTGATGCCCGGACTTTTCGAGCAGGTAGGTGATGAGTTTCTGGTTCGCGGGATTGTCCTCGGCCACAAGGATGCGCAGCGCACGCGGAGTGCCAGTCGCCACCGGCTGGGCCACAGGCGCGGGCTTGGCGACCAGGTTCAGCGCCAGGGGCAACTGGACGGTGAACGTGGTCCCCTGCCCTTCGCGGCTGGCCAGCAGCAATTTGCCGCCGTGCGCCTCGACCAGCTCGCGGGTAATGACCAGGCCGAGACCGGTGCCGGCCTCGCCGCGCGTACCTTCGCGTGAGGCCTTGGAGAACCGGTTGAACAGCTTGGGCAGCATGTCGGCGGGGATGCCGATGCCGGAATCGGCGCATTCGAGCACGGCCAGCTTGGCGACCTCGTCGCGCCCGACGCGCAACTCGATCCGGCCACCCTCGGGCGTGAACTTGATGGCATTGGAAATCAGATTGGTGATGACGCGGGACAGCGCGGTACGATTACCAAAGACCAGGGCGCCCAGCGCGCCGGTGGTCGAACTGAAACGCAGCGTGAGTTTCTTCTCCTCGGCCTGCGGGCGGAACGCGCCGGCACACTGGCCGAGCAACTCGGCGGCATCGAGCGGCGCAAACTCCATGCTCTCCTTGTGAGCCTGGGCGCGGCCCAGGTCGAGGATATCGTTGATCAGCTCCAGCAGTTGCCGGCCGGAATTGCGAATCTGCGCGATCATCTTCTGTTGCTCCTCAGACAGCCCGTTCTGCCGGAGCAAAATGTCGGAGAAGCCGAGAATGCTGGTCATCGGCGAGCGCAGGTCATGCGAGCAGACGGAGAGGAATTCGTCCTTGAGCTTGTCGAGTTCCCTGAGGTGGAGGAGGCCCGCGCGCAGATTACGGTCGAGCTGCTGGCGCTTGAGGTAGACGAGCAGGCGCGCGGCGAGCTCCTCCTTGATGAAGGGTTTTTCCAGGTAGTCGCTGGCCCCGGCGCGGAAGAGGCGCAGCTTGGTCTCATGGTCGGAGGTGCCGCTCAAGACGATGACCGGCAGTTCCTTCAGGCCCAGCTCCTGCCGGATCCGCTGGCAGAAGTCCTCGCCACTCAAGTGCGGCATATGCTGGTCGGTGATGACCAGGTCCACGGTATGCGCGTGCTGGCGCAGCAGGTCGAGCGCCGCCGCGCCATCGCTGGCCTCCAGCACGTTGACGCCAAACTGGCGGACGCAGGAGATGATGATGTAGCGGGCGAGCGGCGAATCCTCGGCCACCAGCACGGTCATGTCGTTGAACACCGAGCTGGGCGCCACGAGCAGGCGCGCGGTCAGCGCGAGCTGTTCCTGCACCTCGTCCTTACGCACGAAGTCGGCGGCGCCAAGCTCAAAACCACGCTGCCGGTTGGCATAGGTGTCGTTGGCGGTGACGAGGATGATGGGGACCTCGGCCTGACCCTGCGCGCGGAGCGACTGCAACACCTGGAAGCCATCCATCGTGGGCATCTCAAGGTCGAGCGTGAGCAAACAGACGTTGGAGGTCGTGCGCAATAACTCCAGCGCGGCCGGACCGCTGGCGGCTTCCAAGGTTTGGAAACCGGCGGCTTGCAGCAACTGCACGATGACCCGGCGGCTGAAGTTGTTATCGTCCACCACCAGCACCAACTGGCCGCTGGCCACCGCCGGCACGGGCGCGCCGGGTCTTTCGAGAAGCTCGCTCACGCGGCGCAACGTAGGCTGTTCCGCGCACGGCGTCAAATCTATAGCGGCGGGGCGCTCACTGGAAGGCGGCGGTGCCGGTCTTGAGGCGGGCGAGGGCTTCGCGCAGTTTTTGCGCATGGCCGGCCGGGTCGAGCAGCCGGTCCTCCTTGGCGGCCATCTCCAGGTCCAAGCACAGCGCCTGCATTTCGCTCATGCCCAGTGAACCGGCCGCGCCCTTGAGCGCATGGGCGATCTGCCGGATTTGTTCGCGATCATTCACCACGATGGCTGCGGTCAGTTGTTCCAGCCGTTCATCGGCGTCGCAGAAGAAGGTCTCCAGCAACTGTTTCAGGAACTCATCATCCACCCCGGTGCGCTCGCGCAACTCGGCCACGTTGAACACCGGCGGCGCGGTGGGCGCGGGCGCCGCCAGCAGATAGCGCTCCAGCGTCGCCGCCAGTTCGCGCGGATCAACCGGCTTCATCAAATAATCGTTCATGCCGGCCTCGAGGCAGCGCTCCTTAAAGCCCTTGATCGCATGCGCCGTCATCGCGACGATGATCAGGTCGCGCAGCGCCGGCTGTGGCCCCGCCAGCGCGCGCAACTGGCGCGCCGTCTCCAAGCCATCCATCACCGGCATCTCCACGTCCATCAGGATCAGGCTGTAGTTGTGCTGCTGGACGGCGCGTAGCACTTCACGGCCGTTCTCCGCGACATCGGCCGTCAGCCCCATGCGCTGGAGCATGGCCAGCGCCACCTTCTGGTTGGTCTTGTTATCCTCGGCCAGCAAGAGGCGGCCCGTATGGGGTGCGACCGTCGGGAACGCCGCCGCCACCGCCCCGGCCGGCGTCGCCTGGCCGGTGACCACGGCGCGCAGGACGTCCAGCAGTTGCGCGCGCCGCAACGGTTTGACCAGTACCGCCCCGAAGCCATGTTCCTGCATCAATTGCTGGCGCGTGCCCTGCAAGCGCGAGGTGATCAAGATCAGGCGCGTGCCGCACAGTGCGGGCTCACCGCGGATCACGTCGCACAGTTGGACGCCATCCATGCCGGGCATTTCCATATCGAGCAACGCCACGGTGAAGGGCTGGCCGGCGGCCTGGGCCTGCCGCAGCAGCGTCAGCCCCTCGGCGGCGCTGGCCGCCTCGGCATAGCGTTGCGCCACCCCGGCCAGTTGCAGGCGCAGCACACGGCGGTTGGTGGGATGGTCATCCACGGCGAGGATGGCGACCGCCTCCGGCCAGGGCGCGGAGACTTCCGGCGGCGCGGCGGCCGCCGGCGCCAGCGCGACGGTGAACCAGAAGGTCGAGCCCTCGCCTTCCGTGCTGGTCACGCCGATCTGTCCGTCCATCAGCTCGGCCAGCTTGCGCGAGATGGCCAGGCCGAGGCCGGTGCCACCATAGCGGCGCGTCGTGGAGGAATCCACCTGCATGAAGGGCTGGAAGAGTTGCTCAATCCGGTCGGGCGGAATCCCGATGCCGGTATCGCGCACCTCGAAGCGGAGCGGCCAGGCGGCCGGGGTTGCGTCCGCCGGCGGAGGTGCCCACAGCACCTCCACGGCCACCTCGCCCCGCGCGGTGAACTTGATGGCGTTGCTGGCCAGGTTCAGCAGAATCTGCCGCAGCCGGTCCGCGTCGCCGCGCAGCCGCGCCGGCAGGCGCGGGTCCACGACGATGTTGAACTCCAGATTTTTCTCGAACGCGCGGACGCTGACCACGTCGGCGAGGTCCTCGCAGAGGTTGCGCAGGTCAAAGTCGTAGGCCTCGAGGCTCAACTTGCCGGACTCGATCTTGGAATAGTCGAGGATGTCGCTGATCAGGGCGAGCAGGGTTTCCGCCGAGGTGCGCGCGGTCTGGGCGAAGTCGCGCTGCTCCTCCGCCAGGGGCGTATCCAGCAACAGGGAGATCATCCCGATGACGCCGTTGAGCGGGGTGCGGATTTCGTGGCTCATCACCGCGAGGAATTCGCTTTTGGCGAGGCTCGCGGCCTCGGCCTGCAACGCCATCGTGTTCGCGCGTGCGATCGCCTTTTCCAATTCCTCGTTGGCGGCGGCGGCGGCCGCGCTGGCCGCGCTCAACTGGCGGTTGGCGGCCAGCAGTTCCGCGGTACGGCGGCGGACATCCGCCTCGACCTCGGCGAGGGTCAGGCGCAACTGCTGCTCGGTGCGCTTGTGCGGCATCACATCGCGCCCGCTGACCAGCACCTCGCCACCGCCCACGCTATACAGCCGCAGGTCCAGGCAACAGTCGGGTCCCTCCTGCCAGGCGAGGCTGCGCGCCTGTCCATCGTGGAGTGTTGCGCGCGCCAGCGCCTCCAGCCGCTGCGCCAGTTCCGCGGGCCAGAGGTCCCGCAGGCTGCGGCCGCGGACGTCCTCGAGGCTTTTGCGTAGCCGGCGCAGCACCGCCAGATTGGCCCAGCGCCAGCGCCCGGCGGCGTCCTGAAGCCACATCCAGTCCTCCACCAAGTCCAGGCCGGCGACAATCTCTTCTGACGTGCTCATAAGGGACTCAAGCCGGTGCGTTCATCCCATTTTTCGCCAGGTATGGCAAGCGAAGGAAATACGCCTCCACAGGCGAAATAACGACCAAGCCTTGGAGAATTCTGTTGCCGTTTCCCAAGGTTTTGGGAAAAGCGTCCGAAAATTTTCAAGCCCCCGAAAAAAAATCACCACAGAGGGCACGAAGGCCGCTCACTCCGGCCCTGGGTACTCCGCGTCGCTGCGGCGCAACTTTCCAAGGCTCGGAAAATGGCGGGTGGTTTTTTCCCATCCTGGAAAAAAACGCGGCGCGGGTTTCCAAGCTCTGGAAAACCGCGCCGCGCGCGGGCGCGGCCGGGAGGGGCTTCAGTGCGGGCCGTCGCGCAGGTCGGGGTTGAGGCGGCGCCAGAGCGGAATGAGCACGGCGGCGGTGGCGAGGCCGGCGAGCACGTCAAGCGCGTAGTGATAACGGCAGTACACGGTCGCGAGCATCAGGCTGAAGACCAGCGGCGCGATGAACCAGGTGGCGCGGCGCGCGTAGCGCCAGGTGTAATAGAGCACGACCGCGGCGATCGCAACGTGCGAGCTGGGGAACGCCGCGCCCTCGATCTCACAGTTTACGTAGATGTGGGCCATGACCGCACTGAACGGGCCGCCGCCATGGGGCACCGGCAGTGCGTAGTGCGCCGCGCCCTGCACGGGGACGAGAATGAAGATCAGGTAGCAGGCGTACATCGTGGCGCAGAGCGCGAAGAGATAGTCGCTCAAGGCGCGGCGGGCGCGGCGCAGAAACAGAAACACGCCGAGGCCGAGGAATTGCAGGTAATAGGAGAAGTAGGCGCACTGCAGGTACTCGGCGAGCCAACGCTGCGGAAATAAATCCGCCAGCAGGACGGCGGGCTGTCCGCCGAAGACCGCCGCCTCGGCCATTTGAAAATAGGGGTCGAGCAACTCCGGGAAGAGCGCGCGGTTGATGTGGCCGGTCTGTTCGTAGGCGAGGAAAAACAGCAGCAGCGGGTAGAGGTGCCGCAGGAGTTGCGCCGGGGTGTTGGCATAGCGGCCGACGACGCGCGTCATCAGGAAGACGGCCGCGAGCATCGCAAGGCTCGCCAGCAGCCACACGGGCCACTGCGGAATGCGCGCGTGAAAAACCAGGATGAAGCCGGCGACCAGCGCGTTGTAGAGGAGCGTGGCGCGGTCGGTGATGTTGAGCGCGGTCGTGTTCACAGCCAGTGCTGCTCCTGATACCAGCGATAGGTCTCGGCTAGGCCCTGCTCCAGCGTGAATGCGGGTTGGAAGCCGAGTTCCTCGTGCAGGCGCGCGCCGGAGCAGGTCCAAGCCGGCTGGACGAACTCGGCCAGCTTGTCGCGGCTCAACAGCGAGGCGCGTCCCGTGCAGCGCGCGAAAAATTCCGCCAGCCCCGCCACCGCGCGCAACAGACCCGGCGACACATGCAGGATGTTGGGCTGGCGCTGCATGACGGTGGCAATCGCCGCCGCCAGCTCCGTCCACGTCCGCGCGCGGCCGTCCTCGACCAGATACTCGCGACCGGCCGCGCGCTCGCTCTCCAGGCACAGCAGCGCGGCGTGCGCGAGGTCTTTGGCGTAGATGAGCGAGATGGTCTGCCGGCCGTCGCCCATCAGCGGCAGCAGGCGGCGCTGGATGAGGCGGAAGTACATCAGGAAATCCTTGTCCTGCGGGCCATAGACCGCGGGCGGCACGAGCACGGTGACCGGCAGGCGGTCGCGGTAGGACTCGGCGACGACCTGGCCGGCGAGCTTGCTGCGGCCATAGGCGCTGACCGGCCGGCGTTCCCCACCCTCGCGCACCGGCTGGCCCGCCTGCGCGGGACCGAGCGCGGCGAGGCTGCTGACGTGGACGAGGCGGCGCACCGCGGGATTGACGCGCAGGCACGCCTCGAACAGATGGCGCGTGCCGGCGACGTTGACGTGCTGCAAATCCTCCAGCCGCGCCGCGCGCGTCAGCCC
>CAISWQ010000100.1 GCA_903889245.1 uncultured Lentisphaerota bacterium
GCGGGAAGGTTCCGGTCCCGCCACCAATCCCACCACACCCACCCGGTGACATGACCACCCTCTTCCAACCATCCACCCGACCCCCCAAGTGGTGCACTTGGTCCTTGCGCCCGCGGGCCTGGAAAAGGTTCCGGCGGTGGCGGCGTTTTATCGGCGGCACGCGCGGATTTTGGTTTGACATCCGGCGCGGCGGGGGAAATTCTCCCGCCTGCTCGCGGCGGGCCGGGTCCCGCGCGGGCAGTGCGCTGAAAAAACTGAACCGTAATAATCCTAACCAAGAGGAGCATGCATGCAACGACGGGAATTCATCAGGAACGCGGCAGTGGCTGGGGCGGGTTTGCTGATCGCGCCCAAGGGCATCTTCGGCGCGGATGCGCCGAGTAACAAGCTGAACATCGCGCTGATCGGCTCGTGGGGCCGTGGCGAGGCGCACTTCAGCTCCATCGCCACCGAGAACGTCGTCGCGCTCTGCGACATCAACGAGGAACACCTTGCGTTCGGCGCGAAGCGCTTCCCGAAGGCCAAGACCTATGCGGACTGGCGGAAGATGCTCGAGCAAAAGGATATCAACGCCGTGGTCTGCTGCACGGCCGATCACACCCACGCGCACATCGCCAACTGGTGCCTGAACCGCGACCTGCACTGCTACATGGAAAAGCCGCTGGCAATCACGGTCGAGGAAGCGCGCACGGTCCGCGCGAACTGGCTCAAGCGGAAAGCCAAGCTCGCCACGCAGGTCGGCATGCAACGCCACGCGGGTGCGAACTTCAACCGTCTGCGCGAGTTGATCCTCGATGGCGCGATCGGCGAGCTCAAGAGCGCCTCCGCGTGGGGCAACCGCCAGGTCCGACCGGAAGGCTGCGAGTACGACCAGGAGAAGGGCATCGTGTATTTCAAGGACGATGCCTCGAAGTCCCATGCCGGCTATCTGCCCGAAGCCGGTGCGCCGCCGAAGCACATCAACTACGATCTGTGGATCGGCCCCTCGCCGCGGCACGCCTATAATCCCGGCTACTTCTGCAAAGGCCCGGGCGCAAACTGCCTTTCTTGGAACATGTTTTGGGATTTCGGTGCCGGCCAGATCGGCGACATGGGCAGCCACACGATGGACCTGCTCTGGAACTGCGTGGACGCCAAGCTGCCGACGAGCGCGGAAGCCAAGGGCGACCCATTCAATCCGGCCATCACGCCCATCAACTGCACCTCGATCTTCGAGCACCCGGCCAATGACTGGCGCGGCCCGATCACCGTCAGTTGGTATCAGGGCGGCGCGATGCCGAAGCCGCCGAAGGACTTCATTGACCTGAAGAAAATCGGCCACGGCGCGATGTTCAAGGGTTCGCAGGGCTTCCTCGTCGCCGACTTCGAGAACCGGCTCCTGTTCCCCTACGGCAAGGAAGCGGACATGAGCTATTACAAGCCGCGCGCGAAGGACAAACTCCTGCCGCCGCTCGGCCACTTCCAGCAGCAGTGGCTTGACGCCTGCAAGAACCCGAGCCTCAAGACCGCGTGCGACTTCGAGTACAGCGGCAACATGATCGAGCAGCTCCTGCTCGGCCTGGTTGCCTATCGCGTGGGCAAGAAGCTCGCCTATGACGGCGCCACGGGCAAGGTCACCAACGTGCCCGAGGCCAACGCGCTCTTGAGCCGTCCGTATCGCGAGGGCTGGGCGCTCAACGGCTGACCCAGGGCAACCGGACGCGTTTTCACCCGCCCGCCGCCAACCGGCGCGGCGGGTGAAACTTTTTCCATGGCTTGGAAAAACCGGGCGGCTGGTTTCCAATCCACGGAAAGATCAGCGGCAGCCACAGCCATCCTCACCGCCGTTCGGCGGGTCGGGTTTGGGGCAGAGCGATGAGGAAGGTCGCGCCCTGGCCGGGGTCGCTCTCGCACCAGACGCGGCCGCGCATGGCCTCCACAAGCAGTTTCACGATGGAGAGGCCGAGCCCGGTGGAGTTTTCGCCGCCGGTGGGCCGCGCGGAGAGGCGCGCGAATTTTTGGAACAGCCGGGCCTTGTCTTCCGCGCTCAAGCCGGGGCCTTGGTCCTGTACCAACCACAAGACGCTGTCACCCTCGACGCGACTGCGGATGAAAATGCTTTTGCCGGGCGACGAAAATTTGATCGCGTTGGAAAGCAGGTTGTCCATGACCTGCTCGGTCAGCGACTGATCGGCCCACGCCGGGGTCGCGTCCTTGATTTCGTTACACAGCGTGAGTTGTTTCTGGGCGGCCCGCGCCTGGTTTTGCTCCAGCAGCCGCGCGGTGAGCGCCGCGAGGTCAAACCCGGCCGGATTGAGGTGGATCTGGCCGTTCTCATACTTGGAAATGTCGAGCAGATTGCGGATGAGGTAGAGCATGCGATGGGCGGAGTGGTTGATGAGGGTCGCCAGCTCGGGCACCTCGGTGGGTTTCTGCGCGATGTCGGGTTGGGCGAGCAGTTCGGAAAAGCCGAGCACCCCGCTCAAGGGATTTTTCAGATCGTGTGCGGCGATGTTCAGGAACTCGGTCTTCAGGCGCAAGGCTTCCTGCAACTGGAGGAGCGAGGCCTTCAGGCGCGTCAGGAAGAAGACCAGCAGGGCGAGGATGAGGCCGTCTTCCGCGAGGTTCCAGTAGAAGAAGACCGGGAACATATAGACCGGGCTGCTCAACCGGTCAGCGACGGCATGGCCCAGCAGGCCCACCGCAATGCAACCATAGGCGACCCAGCCGCCCCAGCGCCACGCGACCATAAGCAGCGGCAGCAGATAGAAGATCAGGTAATCGAAATCGGTGCCGGTGACGTAGTCCGCGACCATCGCGCCGCCGGTCAGCACGGCTACGAGCGCCACCAGCCAGGGATCCGATAGTTGAATGAAACGCGGTTGAACGGTCATGCAAGCCTCTATTCCGGGAACAGGAAGGCGACGCCCAGCTTCACACCCCAGTCCGGGCCGCCGGCGGGCGTGACCACATAGGTATGCCAGCCGAGCGTCAGGCTGATTTTTTGCCCGCCCAGCTTGACCAACTGGCTGATGGTGCAGTTCACCGGCACGAGCCAGGTGTCCGCCGTCCAGTCGCGGGTGGCCTCCCCGCTGACGCCGAAGGTGGCACCCCGGGGCGTGGTGTAGGAGAGGAAGGGGTTCACATAGGTCTGGTTGAAGGTGGGCCGGTCGCCGGCCGCCGCGAACGACCACAAGTGCCAGGCCAGCGCGCCCACGGTCCAGCCGTGTTCCTGCTTGAGGATGGCCGCGGTCGGGCCGGCGCACCACTGCCCCGCGCCGAGCGTCCGGTCGGTGGCGGTGGGCAGTTGCAGGAACGGGCCGAAGCCCCAGATGGCCGCGCCCTTGGGCACCCAGAAGAAGCTCTGCTGCACATCGCCCAGGCCGGCGTGGTCGCCGCCGCCCGCCGTCAGCGACTGCGCGTAGATCAGCGGCAGCGTGGTGCGCGAGACGATGTAATGATCGGGCGAAATTCTGAACGGCAGCAGCGGCTGGACATTGACCGTATAGTTCGCGGCACGGTCGGGACCGAGGCCGAAGTCCAGCGTGGAGCTGAACGGCAGGCAGGTCAACTCCGCCACCGGATTATGGGTCTTCAGGGCCAGAGCGTGCAACGTATCGTTCGTCCCTTCACCCACCACCCGGCCACACACCAGCATCCATCCGAGTATCACGGGAACCCAGCGCGTTTGCATGGCAGCACCTTCCTTTCTTCCACCGCCCTGATGGACAGGGTTTTCCCTTCGCGGGCGATAGTGTCACCGCCGCGCCAAGGGGTCAAGGTTGTGCTGCCGCGCCCGCCGGGTCAGAACGATAAACCGGCGATCAGACGCGTGACGTAATCCGGCTCGTCGTCCCGGCTGGTGAGCTGGAAGGTCGGCGTCACGGAAAACCACCAACTGGCCTGGCTCCGGCCCACGTTGCCGCCGTGATAGCTGATCGCCGGACCGGCGTAGGCGGTCGTGTGTTCATAGCGCCGCCAATCCGCCAACACCGTTTCGACCACGGCCTCGCCGCCGAGCCGCCAGCCGCCGGTGAGCGCCACGGAAAGACCGAGGGCGTGACCCAGCACGCCTTCCACGTCGTGATCGCCGGAGCGCCCGACGTTCTCCACCTCGGTCTCGGCGATCAGGTTATAGGCCAGCGTCAGCGGGCCGACATCCTTGTGCAGCAGCAGCTTGACCTCGCCTTCCACCGTGCCGCGCTCGCCCACGCCCACCTCGCCGTAGAAGCCCACGCCGAGCGCGTCGGTCACGGGATTCGAGAGCAGGTAAACGCCTTCGAGGCTGACCTGATCGAACTGCGCGCCGTTGCGCTCGCGCGAATCCTCGATCCGCCACTTCGGCAGATAGAGCGCGAGTTGAAAATTTTCGGTCACGGCGTACTCGATTTCCTCGCGGAAATCCCAGCGCGCATAACCGGAATCCTCGCGCGTGTGGTGCTTGAACGTCACCCATTGCTCCAGTTCCCAGTTGCCCTGGCCCATGGGATAGGTGTCATAGGTGTAGGTGAACGGCCGGTAGCCCGCCTGCGCGCCCAGCGCGCAGGCGAACAGGGCCACGACGATACTGCCGGGCATTTTTTTCATGTGTGCTTGCCTTTCTGGTTGTCGGCGACCGTACCCCAGTTGCGCCGGCTTGCAAGGGGGCGGCGCTTGACGGGCGCGGCGGCCCTCGGCATAGTCCGCGCGCCAACCGAAAGGAATCTCTACATGATCAAGGCGAAAATTGTCGGCGCGGGCGGCTACGGCGGCGTGGGCATCACGGAGCTGCTGCTGCGGCATCCGCACGCGCGGATTGGCTGTCTCGTGGACACGGAAAACGTCGGGCTGCCGTTCAGTGATCTCTATCCGCACCTGAAGGGCTTCTGCGATGAGAAAATCATCGCGCCGAACGATCCCAAGGCGCTCGAACCGCACGACGTGGTGTTCTTCTCCACGCCCGACGGCGTCGGCATGCAGTTCGCGCGGCCGGAGCTGGAGAAGGGCGCGAAGGTCATTGATTACAGCGGCGACTTCCGCTTCAACGACCTGAACGAGTATGCCGAGTATGCGCGCCGCATCGGCCGCGACCCGCAGCACAAGTCGCCGGACCTGGTCAAGGACACGGTCTATGGCGTCGCCGAACTGCACCGCGGCGAGATCAACCAGCAGCGACGGCTCGTCGGTAACCCCGGCTGCTTCGCCATCAGTTGCCTGCTCGGCCTCTCGCCGGCGATGAAGTTCAAGCTCGTGGACCTTGGCAGCCTGATCTGCGACTGCAAAACCGCGGTCAGCGGCGCGGGCAAGAAACCCAGCCCGGTGTTCCACTATCCGGCGCGCTACGACTACATGAACGCCTACAAGCTCTCCGGCCACCAGCACGTGATGGAGGTCGAGCGCGAACTCGGCCTGCTCGCGGGCCAGAAGATTTGCGTCACGTTCACGACGCAGGTCGTCCCGATGTGCCGCGGCATCCTCTCGTGCTGCTACGGCACGCTCGCCGCCAGCATCAAGCCGGAGCAGGTGATGGAAGCCTACCAGGCATTCCACCAGGGCAACGCGTTCGTCCGCCTCTTTGACCGCAACGCCGCCATCGGCACGGTGCACGTCCGCGGCACGAACTACTGCAACCTGATCGTGGACGTGGATGCGCGCACCAACCGGCTGCGCGTGATCTCGCACATTGATAACCTGATGAAGGGCCAGGCCGGCAACGCGCTGCAGAACATGAACCTGCTCTTCGGCTTCCCGGAAACCACCGGCCTCGACCGCCCGGCGCAATATCCATGATGAAGGGTTGATGGAGAATGGCTGATGGTTGATGGAAAGAAAAATTTATCTTTGCCCCATCCGCCATCCGCCATCAACCATCTGCCATCAACCATCTGCCATCCGCCATCCTCTATCCGCTATCATCTGGTGGGCATAGCCGGTGTCGGCATGAGCGCGCTCGCGCAGGCGCTCCTCAACGCCGGCCAGGCCGTCACCGGTTCCGACCGCTTCCTCGACCAAGGCCGCGAGAACCTCGCTGTGCTCGAGACGCTGCGCCGCGCGGGCGCGAAACTATTCCCGCAGGACGGCTCCGGTCTTGACGCGCAGACGACCGCCGTCGTGGTCAGCACCGCGATCGAGCCCGATAATCCTGACCTCGCTGCCGCAAAAAAGTTTGGTGTGCCGGTGCGCCATCGCGCCGAACTGCTCGCGGAACTGGTCGCCGGGCAACAGCTCATCGCCATCGCCGGCACCGCCGGCAAGACGACGACGACCGCGCTCGTCGGCCACCTGCTCGCCGAGCTCGGCACCGACCCTAGCGTGGTCAACGGCGGCGTGGTGCTCGGCTGGCAAAAGCCCGACGCACTCGGCAGCGCACGCAAGGGCCGCTCCGCTTGCTGGGTTCTGGAAACCGACGAAAGCGACCGCTCGCTCCTGCGCTTCACGCCCGACTGGGCGATCATCACCAACATCTCCAAGGATCACTTCGAGCTGGACGAGGTCGTCGGACTGTTCCGCCAGTTTGCCGCACAAGTGAAAACCGGCATCGTCTGCGGCCCCGGCGTCGCCGGGCTCCTCCGCGGCCACACCGCCGCCGCCCTCCATCAGCCATCAGCCATCAACCATTATCCCGTGCCCCTCCCCGGTCGCCACAACGCCGAGAACGCCCTGCTCGCGGCGACGCTGTGCGAACAGCTCGGCCATGCGCCGGAAAAAATCCGCGCGGCGCTGGCGACCTTCCAAGGCGTACAGCGCCGGCTGGAAAAAGTCGGCGCGCGCGACGGCGTGACCATTTTCGACGACTACGCGCACAACCCGGCGAAGATCGCCGCCGCGTGCGCCGCCGTGCAGCCGGAGCGCGGTCGCCTGCTCGCCGTCTGGCGTCCGCACGGCTTCGGCCCGCTCAAGCTGATGCTGAACGAGCTGACCGAGGCGCTCGCCGGCGTGCTGCGCCCGCGGGACGGCGTGTGGTTGCTGCCGGTGTTCTACGCCGGCGGCACGACCAGTTCCGCGCTGAATTCCGAGGCGCTCGTCGCGGCGCTGACCGCGCGCGGCGTTGCCGCGCGGCTCGCGCCGGACTACGCCACGCTGGAAGCCCGGCTGCGCGCGGAGGTGCGGCCCGGCGATGTCGTGCTCGTCATGGGCGCGCGCGATCCCGACCTGCCGCTCTGCGCCCGCCGGCTGGCCCGTGGTTGATGGCGCACAATAATCCCGCCCGGCAGCCCGTTTTCCCCTTGCATATCAAAAGGCGCTGCGTAGGATGCCGCGCCGTGTGAGAGGTGAACCATGAATAGCAAACTGATGGTGGGCTTGATTGTCGGGTTCGCGTTGTTGATCGGTTTTGCCGCCGGCCGCTTTACGGCCTCGACAGAACCAGTGGCCAAGGAGTCCAACGGCGAGAAAGCGCCGGGCAAATCCAAGCTGGCGACCAAGCGCACCGCGTACAAAATGCCCAACGCACCGTTGGCGGCCAACACTCCCGCGGGCGAGGACCGGCCCGAGGACCGCGGCGGCGATACCAACCGCTTCGGCCGCGGTCGCGGCAACTTCGATCCGGCCGCCTATACCGCGATGGTGAAGGAGCGCGCAGTGACCGAACGGCAGGCGCTATTCACCAACGCCGGCCTGTCTCCCGCACAGCAGCAGGACTTCGATGACCTCGTCACCGCGATGAACAGCTCTCTCAAGCAGCGTTCCGAGGCTTTCACGGCCATGATGAAGGATGGCCGGCCGCCTTCCCCGGAAATGGGCTATCGCATGTTGCACGATTATGCCAACACCATGACGCGCGCCTATGAGATGATGGATCGCACCATGCCGGCCGGTTGGCGCGAGAAGGCCGGTGAAAACTTTAACATGCGGAACTTCGTGGACCCCGCGATCCGCGAGGCCACGCGCGGGTTCAGTGGCCGTGGCGGTCCCCCGGGTGGCGGCTTCGGTGGTGGCCCGGGCGGCGACCGCGGCCGCGGCGGTCCCCCGCCGCCGCCATAACGGTGGCCCCGCACAGCAGCACGGCCGTTTTTCCAAGCCTTGGGAAAACGGCCGCTGTGTTTTCCAGGGCTTGGAAATAGTTCCGCGAAATTTTCCAAGCCTTGGAAAAACCGGGCCGTTGGATTTCCATCCTTCGCTTTTGCCTGCTTTTATCTTTTGTAAATACATTGCAAATAAATTACTTGCATTATTTATCCGTGCTGCTAAAATCCTCAATGCTGCTATTATTGCCCTTTTTTGAAAGCATGATATAGAAACTTTCTGGAACCGTATTGAACAACCGAACAGGGGAAATTATGCCGAAAGTTTTCAAGCGTGGAAAGATTTACTGGTACCGCCTCTCGCGGAACGGGCGACAAGCTTGGGTCAGCACCGGCGCAACTGACCGAACCGCCGCGCAGGAGGTCGCCAACGCAGCCAAGGCCGCCGCACGTGGTGAAGGCACGATCATCAAGCAGTTCATCGTGCTGCAAGAATGCATCGGCCGCCTGCCAACCAAGGAGCAGATCGAGATGCGACTGCGCCTGTCGCGCCAGCTTAGCGCAATGGCGCTGACGCCCATCACGCTCGATGATACTTGGAAAGAATGGCTCGCCTCGCCGCAGAAGGGCAACCCCTGTGCGACCACCATCGCCGGCTACCGCGCCACATGGCAGCGGTTCATTGACTGGGCGAAGCTCCATAACATCCAACATCTGCATGATGTCAGTGACGCCCACGCCGAAGATTACGCGCGGGATCTCTGGCGCGGCAAGTTCTCGCCACGATCTTTCAACGGTCACATTCAGTTCCTGCGCTCGGTGTTCACCACCCTGCGCGTGAAGGCCGGGCTCTTGGACAATCCCTGGCTGCACATCCGCAAACTGGAAAAGGAAACGCAAGGGCGCCTGAACTTCACACCCGACGAGTTGGCGACACTCTGTCGCAAAGCGCGGGAAACCATGCGTTACATGCTCGCCATCGGTCTCTACACCGGCCTGCGCCTGGGTGACGTCCTCACGCTGCGCTGGTCCGCCATCAAGCCCGGCCGGATTGAGCTGACGCCGCGCAAGACCCGCCGCAAGGGCAAAACCGTGACGATCCCCTTGCATCCGGTTCTGGCCGCGCTGTTGGAAGAACGCCGCCGCCAAGTCGCGCAGAGTGAGGACTATGTCTTCCCCGAGGAGGCCGCCGAATATATCCGCGAGGTGTCGGCGTTCTCCAAGCGCTTCCAGAACTTCCTGCGCGAGTGCGCTATTGCCACCTTTGAGCAGGCGACCGGGCATCGCCAGCGCGCCATCGTCCGCAAAGGGTTCCACAGCCTGCGTCATTCCTTCGTCAGCTTGTGCGCGGTCAATCGCGTCCCGCAGGTGGCCATCCAAGACCTGGTCGGCCACGGCAGCCCGGCGATGACCGCGCTCTACAGTCACGCCGACTTCGACCAGAAGCGCGCCGCGATTGCAGCGCTACCGGAGATCACGTTTGCGCCGGCGGCCCTCGGCTGAAAATTCTAGCGCGACAACACGAGTTACTCTTTGGAACGTGTCCGTTTTTCCCCCTTATTGCTGCCAATGTCTGCATGTGTTGACATCCGTAGAAGTCCGCTAAAATTTTTCTGCGTCGCGACAGGCGCACAAGAAATTGAGGCACGCTATGGAACTTATGCAGAAGATGACAGACATCAGCCTGACGCCCGAACAGGCGATTCGCGAGTTGTTGACCGCGCCGGTTGCGAAGCGCACGACTATGCTGGCCGCTCTGGAAAATGTCCGCACCCAACGGCCGGCGACGCTGCTATTGACGCCGACCGAGGCCGCGCGGGAATTGCGGCTCTCCCGCCAGACCATCTGGCGGTTGACGCGCCAGGGCGCGCTCAAGTCCATCATCATCGGCGGCAGTACTCGCTATCGCCGTACCGAGATCGAACAGTTCGCCACCCAAGGCCTGGAGAAGATCACTGGCGGTGTCCAATGACCCCGCTGCAATTCGTGAAGGCGGAATGCGCCAACCATCAAGCGGACGGTTCCTGTTTGGGCGCCACGTTCGATGATCAATTGTGTCACACTGGATGCCAGCCTAAGCCGCGCTGTTTGATTGCCGAAGGTAGGGGGTGCCTCTATTTCGAGGAATGCGTGATGCCGATGGCGCAGATCGTCACCGACGCCAAACGCGTCGCTGAGTTACACGAGGCGGTCTTGGAGTACCGGCGCATGACCCAAACAGCGCAACCGACCAAGCCGTGCCGCCTGTGCCAGCAGCCCCGGCTACCCGGCAAGAGCTTCTGTCCCGCTTGCGCCCAACGTCAGCGCCAAGCCTCCAACCGCAAGGCACAGCGCCGCCGCCGGCAACCTGCGGTCGGCCTGTCAGCATTCCTTGAAAAAAACACCCCTGATTCCTTAGGAATTTCGGGCGCTTTTTCGGCCTTGACGCAAAATCCATATCAGGATAGCCACCACCCTCAAAACGGGGTTTTGATTACTCACACGGCACCGCCAGCGCTTCCCCAAGAAATCTTTTCGTGAAACTCTCGCCCCAGCGCGGTTGGTTCCCGATCTGGCGACAGGACTTGGCCGTGATCAACGAGCAACTGGGCACCACCGCCAAGAGCGCCTCCGCCAAGGCGGTCTTGCTCGCACTCTGCCAACTGGCCAACGACCGCAGGTCCGCCACCATTGAAGCAAGGATCACGCTCATCGCCAGCTTGGCCGGCGTGAGCTATCGCACCGCGAGCGCCCGCCTGCGCGACCTGCGCCAACTGGAGTTGATCAGCCTTGAGTACCAAATCTCTCCGGGCCGTGGCCGGCCCGACGCCCCCAGCCGCTACACAGTGAGGGGGTATGCAAAATTTGCCTACCCGTCGGCAAATGACAGCGTCTCTCATTTGCCGACAGGCTTGAATACTTCTGCTCCTAAAGGAGCAGAAGAGAAAAAAGGCACCCCAGACGACGGGGCGGCTACACCGCCCCGGTCGTCCGGGTGCCAACAATGGCGTTGGTAACTAGGAGCACTGCGATGGATCTTGAGCCCAGCGTATTTGTCATCCCGGATTGGTTATGCCATCCCTACAGCCATTTTGTATTGGAGCGTTATCGCGAAAGCTTGACGGAACAACTCCAGCAAGGCGCCGAAACTGCCCTCCTCCAAAAAGAATGGAAGACTGAAATCGAACAACTGCGCATCCAAGAAGATGGCGAAATCTGGCCGAAAATCCCCGTGCTCTATCGCCGGACAGATCCACGGCGTATGCCAGACCCACAGGCGCATGCCGCGGTACTGCGTTGGACCTCGCGTGTCGAAAAAGAACCCGATTGGTTTGTGGGCAATCCACGCGGGCTGATTTGCTATGGCCCGACCGGTAGCGGGAAAACCCGCGCGGTCTACGACCTGCTCGCCCGTGAAACCCTGATGGGAAATGCGGATTTCAGTTTCTGCGCCATCAGCGCTAGCGAGTTGTCAGCTTTCATCCGCGACCTGTCAGTGATCAAACCACGCCGCTTGGCCCGTATCATCCGGCTATTGGCCGGCGAGCCAAGCAACGAGGATTTCGAGCGCGAGGACGACGAGGACATAAAGCGCTTCTTTGGCTTGCACGCGCTTTTCATTGACGATTTGAGCCAGACCAAGTTCACGCCGCGCTATGCCGAGGACTTGCTGCATATCATCGAGGCCCGCACCGCCCATGGAAACCCGCTGTTTGTGACTTGCCAGACGACGGGCGACCGCTTACTAGAGAAACTGGCTCGCGACAATCCCGACCTGCGCGAGACGGCGGAGGCGATCATCCGGCGGTTACGCGAGTTTTGCGAATCGGTTGGTTTCTCCCAAGGAAAGGATAGCCACCAACTAATTGACACGGATCCCACAACCCGGCCACTGATACCCCGTCCCTGCAAGCCCATATCAAGCGAGGGCAATGAGTGTTATTTCCGCTCTTCTGTGCAGCGCAAGGATGGCGTAGCATGTGTGTAATGGTGTTGCTGCACCCTAACCGGGGTATAATTGATTTGCGCGCCACCTCTGCCTGTGTAATCATTTTGCGCGTCTGGTAATCATTTTGCGCGGAGTGTAAGAATATGAAACTGCTCGGCTATGCAGAACTGATCCGCCGCTTCAGCTTGGATGTGCTGAAGCCGACCGGCACCTCCTACCTCTTAGAACGGGGGCATCGCCGTTCGCAGATCACGGAAGGGCGGCGGGAGGAATTTTATCCCTCACGCGACAATCCCGGTCCTGCTTGGACCGACCATCTGCTGTTCGCCCTTCGGCAGGAAGGCGTCAATCTGGAAGTTTTGGCGGCCGTATTTCGCGTAGCACCTAAAGCAGAACTCACGGCCTGGATACGCTCCATACCGACCAGTCGTTATGCTCGGCTGGCGTGGTTCCTCTATGAGTGGTTGCTGGACAGCAAACTCCGGCTGCCCGATCTTACCCAAGGCAACTACGTGCCCGTGCTCGATGAAGATGAGTACTATGTGCTGCCACAAGCCGGAACAGCGCGGCATGTGCGGCGTCAGCGCGTGATCAACAACCTTCCCGGCACGCGTGACTATTGCCCGCTGGTTCGGCGTACGGCGGAACTAAAAATCTGCGAGGCGCTCAAACTCGACGAGCAAGCGACAGCACAAGTAAACCGGTTCCCGGCGGAGCTTGTATACCGGGCCACGCAATATCTCTATCTCAAGGAAACCAAGTCCTCCTATGCCATCGAGCATTTATCGGTGGATCAGCGGCGCACCGCTCGGTTTGTGGCCTTGTTACAACAGGCGGGTGGTTTGGAATGTTTCGCCAAGGCGGAGCTGATACGCTTGCAGAATGCCATCGTCGAGGAACGGTATGCGGCGCGTGCTTTCCGTGATTTTCAAAATTATGTTGGGCAGAGTTTGGGGCCGGCGCGGGAGTTGGTTCACTATGTGCCGCCTAAGGCAGAGGATTTGCCCGCGTTGATGGATGGGTGGCTGACTTGCTGCCGGAACATGCAGAATGGCGGTGTGCATCCGGTCGTTACCGCCACCGTGGCAGGCTTCGGCTTCGTTTTTCTTCATCCCTTCGAAGATGGCAACGGACGGCTACATCGGTTTTTGGTTCACCATGTGTTGGCGGCTGGAAAATTTGGCCCAGCGGGTGTGGTGTTTCCCGTGTCGGCCACGATGCTCAAACAGATGCCTCGTTACGACACAGCGCTGGAGGTTTATTCCAAGGGAATCGGCCGCCATGTCGAATACCAGATGGACGACCACGGTAATATGCAGGTAACTAATCCCACTGTGACCTTCTACCGTTATCCTGATTTAACGGCCCAAGCCGAAGCTCTCTTTGGCTTCATCCGCGAAACGATCCAGACCGAGATGGTCGCGGAACTGGAATATTTGTCGGCCTTCGACACAGCTCGGCAACAAATGCGCGAAGTAGTGGATATGCCGGATCAACGGCTGAATCTTTTCTTGCGTGTCTGCCTGCAAGGCAAGGGGCACCTGTCGAAGGGCAAGCGCGAGTTGTTTGCGGAACTGACCTCGAGCGAATGCAAGCGGATGGAGCGCATCGTTCAGCAGGCTATCAAGCATCTACCGCCGCTGACGAAGGCTTAGGTCGCATCGCTTAACCTTTTCATATTGACTCCGCGCCATGGCTGTACGAGGTGCAGGCTGATCAGCTGCCACTACTCGCGAGCGGTGGGGAAATTTCCGCGAGCTTCCCGACGTACCAGAACACCGCCCGCCAGTGGCATTTCCACGCCGGTACGGTGAACGTCGGGGGCGCCGGCAAAGTGAGCCTCTACAACTACCGCCACGGCGACGAGCAGACACCCCGCGCCAACATCGCCGCGAGCAAGCTCCCCGCGCAGATCACCGCCGACCTCGTGCGCCGCGTGTTGCCGTTCACGGATGAACTCATCGCCCGCGCGATCAAGAGCGACGCCGAAACGACCTTGCGCGAAGCGTGGACCAACAAGACAGAGCGCGAGCTGATGCGCGCTTGCCCGTTGACATTGGAACCGCCGCGCCATGAACGCCGCGAACGTGGCGCGCCCTTGGAAATCCGGCACTGGGGCGCGCCCTACATCACCGCCAAGCTGTCGAGCTATTCGCAAAACGTCAGCCTTGCGCTTGACGACCTCCAGCCGGAGCTCGCCGTGCGCATCCTGGCCTTGATGCCGAAAGCGAAACCGAAGGAGGACTGACCGACACCGCCGCCGCCCGCGAGTTAGAAGAACGGGACAAGCAAATCCCAGCGGCTCGCGAGCGGCGGAAAAATTTGGCCGGCGCGCCCTCTCCCGACCTGCCGCAGACGGCAGCGTCGGGATTCACGCCACGCCCGCGCCCGCGCCGGTCTTGTTTTTCCAAGCCTTGGAAATTTTCCCGCTGCATTTTCCAAAATCAATTTCCAATCTTTGGAAAAACGCTCTCACAGGTCGGGTCCACTGCGTTCCCCGCTTTGTTGCGGCGGACGGACGGCGGGGGCCAAGGCCACGCCAGAACCCGCAACGGAACCTGTCCTGCCCTTGGCACAGCACTGCACTTCGTTTCGTTGCGGAGCTTCGGGACTGCGCCTTGACGGAAGAGAGTTTTATGCGACGAGACGCCACGGCTACGCCGCTGCCTTGCAGCCCTGCGGGTGGCTTCATCGCATAAAATCGTCTTCCGCCAACTCCGCCGTTCCCCGCCGTCCGTCCGCGCGCCTTCCGCTACGCTCCAGGCTTACCCCCTTGCGCCTGTCGTCCCCGGGGACGGGCGCCAGTGACGGCCTCCACCGCTGGCCGCGCCGTTCCTTTGGAACTCTCCCACGGCTGCGCGGACGGCCACGCTTGTGCCGCTGCTACGCCGTGAAGCTGGCTGTTTCCCCGTCGGAAACAGACACGCTTCACGGCTGGGCGCGGCACCGTGCGGGAGTCGGCCGTTTGGCGGCTGGGCTGGCTCCGCTCTGCACGTTCCGGCCCACCGCCTGTGACCCGCCGCCGCTTCCCGCCGCCGCCGCAGACTGCCGCGTCACTCCGTTTCCTTGCAGACTGCTTTACCAGCGGCGATTCAAGGGACAACCCCACGCCCGTTTTCCCCTCGGCTCCGCCTCACCTCATTCCCCAATAGCTGGCAGGTCGCCTGCATCCGCACGCACCCCGCCAGCCCCTATTTCAGATCATCCGCGGTACGCTTGGGACGGGTAAAAGTCACTCGTTCCAAAAATGCTTATGGCCCCAAGCATTTTTCAACCGAGTCGTTTTGAGGCGTCCCAAACGTACCAAAATAAGATTTTGGAAAAAGTTGGTACGCTTGGGACGGGTTCCGCCTTCCCTTACGTATGGTGATAAATCTCCTTCTATATATAAAGAGTCTCTTCCACCCGTCCCAAGCGTCCCGCGGAATTTTCTGGACGATCTGGAGTATCGCCACGGCCTAGCCATAGACCTGTCAGCATTCCTTCAAAAACTTGCTTCGATTTTCTTAGGGAAATGAGTACCTTTTCAACCCCTGACGCAAATCCATAAAGGCCACCACAACGGCGCGCCGCTGGTGGGGCAGCCAGGGGCCTTGCCGGGGCATATAGCGTTCAGAACGCCTGCCAGATTACTCTTTTGCCAACCGCATTGATTGTGGCGCGCAAGCGACGGACTGCGATCAGTCGCCGCACTCACGTTGAGACTTTGGCAGTTGCCAATGTCCGCTGCCAAAGTCACCAAAGTCCCGACAGGAGACACACACCCGCGCGCCTATATGGGTATAGGCGCGGGTGTGTCTGTCTCGTTGCCAACGTCGCTGCCGCAGTCTCATTGCTTGTGTCATGGCCAAAGTCCCCACTTGTTCCGCTTATTCACGCGGTTTGTTTGACAATAAAAAATCTGTGCGATAATCCACGCATGGAACGCACAATTGGCAGACCATTTGAGCCCGGCAATCCTGGACGCCCCAAAGGGACAGTGGGCGGCCGCGCTCGTGCCTTGATGTTGCTCGACTCCATCCTGGCCGAGGAAGAGAACCAGAAACTTCTTGGTGACGCCATCCGCGCCAGCATCCGGAAAAACCCGATGCTGTTTTTCCGTCAGATCATCATGCCGCTGATGCCGCGTGATCTCACGCTGCGCTTCAACGATGGAGGCGTTGTGAAATGGGTTTCGCTGTTGGACTCAATTCCGCGACCGCCATCTCTTACAGCGCCAAGCAAACAGTTGCCGCCCTCCGAAAATCCTCCGCCGGCGGACCAGCTTACGTGGGAAAAATTGCTACCATTTTTGCTGCTTGCCGGTATTCTCCAGCACGTTCCACGCTGTCACAACACATTGAAAATAAAGAAATATCAAGTGCACCGTCAGATTTCCAATCTCTGGAAAACACGGCGCGGGATCACGGCAGGAATTTGTTTTTTTTCAGCTTGTCCGGCAGGTAGGTGTCGAGGACGAAGTTCAGGCCGTGCTTGGCGAACGCCTGTTGTTCAACACGGACGCCGAGCTTGAGCATGTGCTCCAGCGCCTGCTGCCATTCCTTGTGATGCTGGATGAACGGGTCGTTCTTCAGCGCATCCTTCGCGCGCTTGATGTCGGCCTCCTCGAGCGGATGCGTGGCATCTTCCAGGTCGTAGTCGGCGATGTCCTGCGGCGTGACGCCGAGGTAGTGCGCCTGCGGCACGCAGAAGAAGCGGTTGATGTGCGCCGCCTGCCCGGAGCCGACCTTGAGCGTGCGGTAGATGTTGCAGTAGCCGTAGGGGTCGCCATCGGTGAAGGCGAGCACGGGCAGCTTCTGGTCGTCGGCGAGCCGGCGGATAAAGCGGCGGCACGCGCGCGTCGGCACGCCGCTCATCGAGATCAGGATGCAATGCGCCTTCTCGTAGTAGCGGTGATGCACGAGACGCTGGAAGAGCGACGCGGTCTCGATCACGAGGATGAACCTGGCCTTGCCGGCGTCGAAGCGCAGGTGCTCGACGCGCGAGGGGATGCTCCACGCACCGGTGCCGAGTTTCGTGCAGTCAATGCGGATGTCCTTGCCCGTGCCGGGGTCCTGGTCCACGACCACGAGCGGGCCGGTGACGTCGCCGCCGCGCTCCTCCGGGATGTAACCGAGCTGCTCGCGGTTGATGGCGAGCATGGCCTCGATATCGTCGAGGAGCGTGTCGGATTCCGGCTGCTCGTCGAAGCGGCACTCGCCCCAGCTCTTGCTGTTGTAATAGACCTCGCGCTTGCCGGCGATGTCGTCCTTGTCGAGCAGGTCGTTCTTGGTCGTCGCCAGCAGGCGCATGGACTGCGCGAAGGTCTTGACCGTGTTATAGGAGAGCGTGCGCGTCGCGGTCTTGCCGAGGATCTCGAAGTGGCCGCGCTTCACGTCGTAGCGGACGTTTTGCAGCGAGCGGATCGGGAAGACCATCTCCGGCTTGCGGTGCTTCTTGACGATATCCTCGTGGATTTCGCCCGCGACGGTGACGATCTTGTTCGCCGCGGCTTTCTTGGAGATGACTTCGGGAGCGTTGGGAATTGCTTTAGCCATGGTGTTCCTTGTCAGTGGTCAGTTGTTAGTTGTCAGTGGCTGGATGGACAACTGACCACCCACCACTGACAACTGACGTTCACAGGTCCAGGTGGGTTTTCTCCAGCATCTTCTTCAGGTTGCCGACGATCTTGTCCTCTTCCTTGTTGTTCAGCTTGAGGATGTCTTTCAGGCCGAGGGCGAGGTGGGGGATATAGAGTTCGATGTAGCTGCGCTTACGGGCGGCTTCCAGCTCGCGGTGGCGCTTGTGCAGGAAGACCGAGAGCCGCCGGCCGCACTCCTGCAGGCCGAGCGTCAGCTCGTCAATGATCTCGCCGTAGCCGGCGATGGCGTCCTTGCTCTCGCTCGTGAACGGCACCCACACGCTCGCCATGTGGACGAGAATGACGACCGGGCCGAGCGGCAGCGCGTCCTTCGGCTGGCTCAAGCCGTAGCTCTTCCAGTTGACGCCGATGACGCCCTTGGTCATCGCGCACGCGCCGGGCTGGTAGAGCAGCGGCACGCGGTTGGCAAAGCGCATCACGCGCACCGGCTCCTCGCTGCCGAGGCCCTCGTTCTCCTGCGGGCGTGCGTAGGCGAGGCCGATCTCGATCTGGAACGGATTGCCGCGGTAAACCGCCGGCTCGCGCGTGACGGCCGTGAAGAAGTCGGCCTTCAGTTCCTTCTGCAACCCCGCGAGAATCTGCGCCTCGCCGATGGGCGAGAGGCAGTCGGTCGGCGGCCGCATCAGTTTCGTCTCCTGGATCGCCTTATAGAGCGCCTCGCTCTCGTGGTGCGCGATGCGCGTCGGGTTCGTCTTCGGCTCGATGCCGGCGCGCGTACAGATGTCCAGCGCGGCCTGCGCGCTGACGCGCGAGAAGTCGCCGGCAAGCGCCGAGCGGACCGTCCGGCTTTCCGTGTCCTTGAGCATCTGCATCAGCATGCCCAGTTCGACGCCGTGGGGGTGCGGCAGAATCTCGTCGGGAATCTTCGGCATCGCCTTCACTGCGCGGTGATAGGTCACGGCGGAAACTTGAGACTTGAGACCTGAAACCTGAAATTCGGAGGGCTTGGGTTCAGCTTCTGCTTTCAGGTTTCCGGTTTCAGGTTTCAGGTTTCCGCCGCCGCGGTTTCCGGTTTCCGGTTTCGATTGGAGCTTCAGGCTATAGTGCAGCGTCAGGTGCGGGTTGACGATCGCGCACTGTTTGACGAACTCATCCACCGACTGCTTGCCGCGCTGGTAGGCGGCCTCCATCTCGATACTGACCGAGGTGCCGTGCTTGGAGGGCTGCGGCTCGCCGTCCGGCTGCCCCTCGGCGTTGACGGGCTGGAACGTCGGGAACCAGTCCTGCTCGGTGTCGCTCAAAATCGCGGGCTTGTTCTGGCGTGTATCAATCTGTACGGCGAGCGCGTGCGCGCACTTGGCGTGCTTGATCCGCGAGAGGATGCGCGTCGCCGAGCCGGTGGTGAGCTGGCCGTACATGCCCGCCGCGCTGATGCCGATGCCCTGCTGGCCGCGACTCATCCGCAGCCGGTGAAACTTCGAGCCATAGAGCAGCTTCGCGAAGATTTTCGGAATCTGGTTGCGCACGATGCCCGGCCCGTTGTCGGTCACGGTGACGCGGAACCGCGTCTCGGCGATCTGCTCCAGCTCGACGGCGATTTCCGGCAGGACGCCCGCCTCCTCGCACGCGTCGAGCGAGTTATCCACCGCCTCCTTGACCGCGGTCAGCAGCGCGCGCCGCGGGCTGTCGAAGCCCAGCAGGTGCCGGTTCTTCAGGAAGAATTCCGAGACCGCGATCTCGCGCTGTTTGCTCGCCATGCTCTCGGCCGTCGCCGGAGCGCCGCCATTGCGTTTAGCCATAAGTTCCCCTCGCCAAAAAGTTCGCGGGACGTTAGCGAAAACCGGCACGCATTCCAAGCGCCGTGCAACCGCCTAAAAATTTTTTAACGCAAAGACGCCAAGGTGGGCAGAAGCCGCAAAGAGTCTGCTCCGCCTCTGCGCCTTCCGTTTTTTCTTTGCGCCTTGGCGTTGCCTGTTTCCGAGGATTGGAAAGGGGGGCAAGCGGTTTTTCCAGGCATTGGAAAAGGTCGGGTACTCGCGCCGCGAGCGCCGCAGCATGCGTCCACCGCGTTGGATGATGAACGGCGGGCGGGGCCTGTCTTGCGGTAACGGGGCTGGATTTTTCGGCCCTGTTGTTACCATACAGCCGCACAAAAGAGGCGTTGTGTATGGTAACGGCGGCCCGTCATGGCCTTTAAGGAAGTCATGCGGTCTTCTTGCTCGGTACAACACCGGAACAAAGTTTGGAAAATCGTCCTCTCCGTAGAAAAAATCAGCCGTTTTGTGGGCGGGGTTTGCAACCCCGCGCCAGCAACCGCAACACAGCCGCGGGGTTGCAAACCCCGCCCACAAGAAAGGCAGCCGCCGGGTCGCGGGGGTCTATTGAGTTCGCCAACACTCCGGTACTCCACCACTCCATCGCCTCATTCCTCTTCAGTGCCGGCTATAGCGGCCGGCGATCCACTTGCGGATGTCCTTGAGCGTGGCGGGCCAGCGCGCGGCGTCGTTGCGCTCTTGCGCAAACTGGTCGAACAGGCCGTAGAAGACATCGCAGAAGGTTTCCAGCAGGCGCATGCGGTCCTGAAAGCGGCTGACGGCGTCGAGCTGCTCGGTCTGCGGCAGCTTGAGGCCGCGGAAGGCGAAGCTATCGGCGTCGAGGGCGCAGCTCCAGACGTCGTCGCCGCGGGCGAAGGCGATCTTCGCGCGCTTCAGCTTCTTGCCGGCGAGCAGCGCGGCCTTGGCCTCGGCGCTGACGCGCGGCTCGCCCTTGCGCAGCACAATCTCGTGCGCGCCGCCGCCTTCCATCACAAAGGTCAGCGGGCCTTCGAGCAGCAAACCAAACTCGCCGAGGTCGGGGATTGTGACCAGCCCGCGCCGCGCCTCGGCAACGAACCAGAACCACGTCAGGAAGTCGTGGCCGACGCGGTCGCTGACGGGCTCGCCCTCGGCCTCCGGCGAGAAGACGGCGAGGTCCCACTGGCGCACGTCAATCTTCCGGCGCGCGGCGGCGGCTTCCGGCGTCAGCGGAATCGGGGTGATACCGGCGGCCTGGCCGAAGTGCTGGCAGAAATCCTCGGCCTGGCCATCGGAGAGCGCGGTCGCCCAGAGCCGCTCGCCCTCGGCCTCGGCGATGAACGGCATCGCCTTGAGCTGCGGCGGCATCGTCGGCAGCAGGCGCGAGGTCACCGACTGGCGGATATCGCTGCGCGCCCGCGCGCTCAAGCGCTCGTTGCCGCTCGCGGCGAGCTGGGCGAGTTCCTCCATCTTGCACTCGGCGCGAAAGAGCGCGGTGGGAATCTTGCGCTCGGCGCCGACGAGCGTCAGGCGCAGGTAGCCGCCGTAGTGCGCGGTGTCGGCGGTCACGTGGCGGTCGAGCAGGTGGCGGCCGGTGACCCAGCCGGCGACCTTGCCCTCGCCGAGGCTGTCGAGCGGCGGCAGTGCGTGTTTGGCAAAGCGCTTCACCGCCTCCTCCGCCACCGGCTGCGCGAGCAGGAACAGACGAAAACTGACCGAGCCGCTTTCAAACGCCATAAAAAATTCCTTTCCGAAAAAAGCGCGCGGAGCATAGCGCATGGCCGCGCCCGCCGGTAGCGAAATTCAACGGCCGCGACGGAGCGCGGCCCTCCACGGTTGTCGTTAGGAACCTTGGAGGGCCACGCTCCGTCGTGGCCGCAGTCTGTGCCCATGGCCGCATCAAGAATGGCGTTGCATCGCGGCGGAAAACGCGGAAGATGCCGCCATGAAAATTTCGCCTGTCCTCCTGTGGCTGGGTGCGTTGCTGGTCGCCGCCGGCTGCGCGACACCGGAGAAGCGCATCCGCCAGAACCCGGCGCTGTTCGCCAGCTTTGCGCCGGAGGTGCAGGCCAAGGTGCGGCAGGGTCACATCGCCCTCGGCTTCCCGCGCGCCGCCGTGCGTATGGCGCTGGGTGAACCCGACCGCATCTATCACCGCATCACGACCAACGGCACCGGCGAGGTCTGGGCCTATACTTCCTATGACTATCGCACCGATCCGCAATTCGTCACCGTGCTCTCGCCGGTCTCCGATCCGCGCGTCTTCGGCGCGGTGACACCCGGTCTTGTCATGGTGGATGTGCAACAGCGCACGGAATACGAAGCGCTGCGCATAGAGTTCGAGGACGAGGCGGTCAAGACCATCGAGGCCATGAAACGGTGAACCCCTGCCTTGCCTACACACTTGCAAACGTTTGCCAGCCCGGCGGGCCTCGCCTATGATGCGCCGCGTTTTCGGAGCGCCACCATGAAAACTGTCTGGTTCTGTCTCGCGGTCGGGCTGGGCCTCGCGGTCGCGCCGGTGCCGGCGGAGACCCGGCCGCCGCTCCCGGGCTCACGCGAACTGTCGGCAGAGATGGTGCGCAAGCTGGCCGAGGCCGGCGACGCCGCTTCACAATACAACCTTGGCTACAGTTACTACCGCGGCGGGGGCCGGCCGCAGGACTATGCCGCCGCCGCGCTGTGGTTCCGCAAGGCCGCCGAGCAGGGCGTTTTCCAGGCGCAGTTCGCGCTCGCCATCTGCTACCGCGAGGGCCACGGCGTCACGCGCGACGAGGTCGAGGCCGGCCGCTGGCTGCGCAAAGCCGCCGACCAGGGCGACGCCAAGGCGCAACTGCTGCTCGCCACCTGCCACCAGACCGGCCGCGGCGTGCCGCAGAGCGTGAGCGAGGCGGCGCAGTGGTTCCAAAAAGCCGCCGAGCAGGGCGTGGCGCGCGCGCAATATGAACTCGCCGTCTGCCTCCGCGAAGGCCGTGGCGTGCCGAAGGATCCCGCCGCCGCCGCCCAATGGCTGCAACGCGCGGCGGAACAGAACGACGCGCGGGCGCAGTTCCTCCTCGGCGTCCACTGCGAGGCCGGCGACGGCGTGCCGCAGAACTATCCCGACGCGGTCAAGCACTTCCGCGCCGCGGCCGCGCAGGGCCTCGCCGCCGCGCAGTACAACCTCGGCGTCCTCTGCGCCCACGGCCGTGGTGTGCCGCAGGATCACGCCGAGGCCGTCCAATGGTTCCGGCTCGCCGCCGAGCAAGGCGACGCGCAGGCCCAGTTCAACCTCGGCCTCTGCTGCGAGAAGGGCCAAGGCCTCAAGCCCGACCTCGCCGCCGCCGTGCAATGGTATCGCCGCGCCGCCGAACAGGGCGACGTCCGCTCGCAGCTCAACCTTGGCGCCTGCCTCGCCAAGGGCCAGGGCCTCGCGCGCGATCCCGTCGAGGCCTATGCCTGGTTCAACCTCGCCGCCGCCGCCGGCGACGCGAACGCCCTCGCCGCGCGCGACTCGCTTCAGAAACTGATGACGCCCGAACAACTCGCCGAGGGCCAGCGCCGCGCCACGGCCCTCGCCGCCAAGGTCACTCCGCCGGCCCCACCGCGCTGAAATTCCCAGCCTTGGAACTTTTCACGCGGTTTTTTCCAAGGCCTGGAAAGGTGGAAAGAAAAACAGGACAAGCCGCACGGGACTCTCTACTCTGCCTTTTTCTGTCCACGCTTATCCGGTCGGCGGTGCTTCCGCTGGCGTGGCAGGTTTCGCCCGGTCGTTTTTGAGTTTGTCGAGCAGGTCGCAGGCTTCCTTATAGAGGCCGTGGCCAGTGCGGATTTCGTCGCCGAATTCGAGGTGCTCATCGGTCGCCGCCTTGTAGGCGGGCCATGTGGGCAGGTTGGCGCCGTTCGGGTTGCCGGTCTTCGCAAACTGAATCCAGCAGCCGCGCATCGTGTTGCCCAGCTCGCGGTCCTTGGCCGCGGGCGCGCGCTGCGTGCCGAACACATAGGCGATTTCCGCGCCGTGCGTCGCACCCAGGCCCAGGAGTCTGGCGTTCGGCGAGACGCGGGTGAAGTGATAGAGGAACGCGGGCGATTTTTTCTGTTCCATCGCCCGCGCCAGCATCCGCGCCGGCGCGACGAACGCGGTGACGGTGCTGAAGCGCGCGAACGCCGCCTTGACGTCGCCATCGTCGCACGGCAGCAGCCGGAGCGCTTCCTCGGCGTGGCGGCCGGCGAGCGCGCGGACCATCAGCTTGTAAGCGTTGGCGTTTTGCACGGGTATCTGCCGGAGGAACAGCGTGCCTTCGTCGGCGTTGGAGCCCATCATGAAAGGCACGTCGTGCTGCCGGCCCTGCTCGAACAGCAGGCCGGGGTCGGCGGGAATCGTCCAGCCATCCACGATGGGTCCATACTTCAGGCCTTTGCCGTAGAGCCCCTGCGCGGGGTTGGCCGCGGCGAGGATGTCCTCCGCGCTCTTGGCGCGCAGCGCGGCGAGCGGGTTCGCCGCCGCGTCGCAGCCGAGCGCCTGCGCCAGCTTTTCGCCCTCGGCTTCCATCGGCGCGAGCAAGAGCTGCCGCTCGCGCAGGTGCCGGTTCCGCCCGAACGCGCCGCCGCTCTCGGCGATCGCGCGGTGGAAAAGTCCGGCGGCGTGCGGCGAGATCATCAGGCGGCAGACGCTCATCGCGCCGGCCGACTCGCCGAAGATCGTCACGCACCGCGGGTCGCCGCCGAACGCGGCGATATTTTTCTGGACCCATTGCAATGCGGCGAGCTGGTCGAGGTGGCCGTAGTTGCCGGAGACGTTGTGCGGCGATTCCTTCGAGAGCAGCGGATGCGCGAGATAGCCGAATGGGCCGAGCCGGTAGTTGATCGTCACCAGCACCACGCCCGCCTGCGCGAAGGTCGTGCCGTCGTAGGAGGGCTGCGAACCAGCGCCGGTCGTGCAGCCGCCGCCGTGGATCCAGACCATCACCGGCAGCTTCGCCTCCGCATTGGTCGCCGCGGTCCAGACGTTGAGGAACAGGCAGTCCTCGCCCGCCTGTTCCTGCTTCTGGCCGAGCATGGACTTGGGCTGCGGGCAGATCGCGCCGAACTTTTCGCAGTCGCGGACGCCGTCCCACGGCTTGACCGGTTGCGGCGGCTTCCAGCGCAGGTCGCCGACCGGCGGCGCGGCGAACGGGATGCCCTTGAAGCTGCGTACGCCGCTGTGCTCCTCGCCGGCGATCCGGCCGCCGGAGATCGTCACCAGCGGCGCGGCACTGGCCGTCGCGGCCAGCATGGAAATTATGGCAAGGGTCGTCTTCATGGTTTGCTGTTCTTGAGATGCTGGGTGAACCAATCCAGTTCGAGGCGCGTGGCTTCCTCGAACCCGGCGCGATAGATGTCGTAGTGCGTGATGCCTTTCAGGACGTGATAGGCCACCGGCACGTTGCGCTGCTTCAGGATTTCGGCAACCCGTTCGCCGTTCTGGTGGCGGTCGATCAGCTCGTCGTTCTCGGCGTCGATGATGATCATCGGCACGCGGATTTTTTCCGCCGCTTCGATGGCGCTATAGCCGATGCTCTTGGCCGGATTGACCCGCATGTTTTCGTAGCGCGCCATCTTCCCACCCATCTTGCCGGTCTCGAACGGCACCGGCTCGGTCTCGGCGCGCGCCTGCTTGGTCGCCAGCGCATAGGCGTTGCGTTCCGCCGCCGGGCCGCGCCCGCCGCCCATGCCTCCGACCTGCGCGGCGACGCACTTCACACGCGGATCGTTACCGGCGGTCCACGTCACCAGCCCGCCGCCATAGCTGCTGCCCATGATGCCGATGCGCTGCGCGTCCACGTGCGGCTCGCCCGCAAGGAAGCTGATCGCCGCGCGGATATCCATCGCCTGGTCGGCAAAATCCATCTGCCAGCGCAGCGCGCGAGTCCGGATGGTGACCTCGCCCTTGGCGTCGGGCGCGGGCTGCTTCTCCAGCGACATCAACCGGCTATCGCTCTCGCCCCAGCCCCGGTAATCGAACGCGAGAAAAACAAACCCCGCCTGCACGAACCGCGGCGCGAGTTTCTGGGGCGTGCCCTTTTTCGTGCCGCCGGTGCCGGCGCAGAACAATACCGCCGGCAGCTTCTCGTCCGGCTTCAACCCCTTCGGTAGATACAAATCGCCGACCATCCGCACGCCATCGCTCCAGATGAGCACCTCGCGCTGCTCGACCTCGGCGGGCAGTGGCGCAGCCCCAGCCAGCACGACAACACAGCCAACGACAACAGCCGGCCATAATAATTTCTTCATAGCGTCTTTTCCTGTTCAGCCTACTGGCGACGGGCACCACCCACCACCGCATCCTGCGTCAGCTTGGCGGATA
Organism: uncultured Lentisphaerota bacterium; assembly: GCA_903889245.1. Lineage (GTDB taxonomy): Bacteria > Verrucomicrobiota > Kiritimatiellia > CAIQIC01 > CAIQIC01 > DP16D-bin41. The sequence goes on from CAISWQ010000100.1 coordinate 25,550, forward strand.
GATTAAGCCGGCGGCGTTCTTGCTTCTACTACGCCTCGCCGGCGCTTTTGGTTACGTGTATTCCCGGCTTCGCCGCCGCGCGGCAGAGGCAAAGCCCCGCCCGTCTTTGCAAGCTTGCTGCATCCCGCCCTCCACCCTACACTCCGCCGCAACAGGAGTTCCGTCCCATGGCCACGAAGCCGAACAACGCGAATAGCACCGGAGGGCCGCTCGGCTTCGAGGCCAAGCTCTGGCTCACCGCCGACAAGTTGCGCAACAACATGGATGCGGCGGAATACAAGCACGTCGTTCTCGGCCTGATCTTCCTGAAGTACATTTCCGATTCCTTTGAGGAGCACCGAGCCAAGCTCGTCGCCGGCAAGGGCGACTATGCCGGCTCGAACCCGGAAGATCAGGATGAGTACCGCGCCGAGAATGTTTTCTGGGTACCGCCTGCGGCCCGCTGGGGCTACTTGCAGAACAGCGCCAAGCAGCCCACCATCGGCAAGATCGTCGATGATGCCATGGTCGCGGTCGAGCGCGACAACCCGCGCCTCAAGGGCGTGCTCCCCAAAGACTACGCCCGTCCCGGCCTCGATAAGCACCGCCTCGGCGAACTCATTGACGTCATCGGCACCATCGGGCTGGGCGACAAGGAGAACCGCGCCAAGGACATCTTGGGGCGCGTCTATGAATATTTCCTGACGCAGTTCGCCAGCGCCGAGGGCAAGAACGGCGGCCAGTTCTATACGCCGTCGTGCGTCGTGCGCCTTCTCGTCGAGATGCTCGCGCCCTATAAGGGCCGCATCTATGACCCCTGCTGCGGCTCCGGCGGCATGTTCGTCCAGTCGGAGAAGTTCGTCGAGGCCCACGGCGGCAAGCTCGGCGATATCAGCATCTACGGGCAGGAGAGCAACGCCACCACCCGCCGCCTCGCGGTGATGAACCTCGCCATCCGCGGCATCGAAGCCGACTTCGGCCCCGAGCACGCCGACACCTTCCGCCGCGACCTCCATCCCGATCTGCGCGCCGACTATGTCCTGGCCAACCCGCCCTTCAACGATTCCGACTGGTTCCGCAAGGATGACGATGTGCGCTGGCAGTACGGCGTCCCGCCCAAGGGCAACGCCAACTTTGCGTGGGTCCAGCATTTCATCCATCACCTCGCACCCAGCGGCATGACCGGCTTTGTCCTCGCCAACGGCAGCATGTCCTCCAACCAGTCCGGCGAGGGCGAGATTCGCAAAGCCATTGTCGAGGCCGACCTCGTGGACTGCATGGTCGCCATGCCCGGCCAGCTCTTCTACAGCACGCAGATCCCCGTCTGCCTCTGGTTTCTGACCCGCAGCAAGGCGGCGGTGAAGGGCTTCCGCGAACGCCGCAAACAAACCCTCTTCATTGACGCCCGCAAAATGGGCACGCTGATTGACCGCGTCCACCGCGAGCTGACCGATGCTGACCTCCAGAAAATCGTCGGCACCTATCACGCCTGGCGTGGCGGGAAAGGCGCGGGCCAGTACGCGGACATCGCCGGTTTCTGTAAGTCCACGACCACGGCCGAGATCGCCACGCATGGGCATGTGCTCACGCCCGGCCGTTATGTCGGCGCCGCGGAAGTCGCCGATGACGGCGAACCCTTCGAGGAGAAGATGCCGCGCCTCGTCGCCGAATTGAACACCCAGTTCGCCGAGTCCGCGAAACTGGAGCAGGCCATCAAAGCCAACCTGAAGGGGCTTGGCTATGCCTGAGCCGAAGGACCATAGGACGAACAAGACCAAGACGACCGCCGCGAATCAGCCGTCGTGTGAGTCCTCTCCGTCCCATGCTTCGTTCATCCCGGCCCATGGCGGCTATGAACAACTCCTCTCCTTCCAGAAAGCCCGCATCGTCTATGACGGCACCGTGAAATTCTGCGACCGCTTCGTGAATCCGCGCTCCCGCACTCACGACCAGATGGTGCAGGCGGCCCGCTCCGGGAAACAAAATATCCTCGAAGGCAGCCAGGCCAGCGGCACCTCCAAGGAAACCGAAATCAAGCTCACCAACGTGGCCCGGGCCAGCCTGGAGGAACTCCTCGAAGACTATCGCGACTACCTCCGCGTCCACGATCATGCGCTCTGGGACAAAGATTCCAAGGAAGCGCTTTTTGTGCGCAAGCTGGGTGCGCAGAAAACGGCGACCCATGAGTCCTATAGGACCTACTTTGAAACCCGCCCGCCGGAGATCGTCGCCAATATCCTGATTTGTCTCATTCACCAGACCAACTACCTGCTCGACCAGCAACTCCGCCGCCTCGAACAGGATTTCCTGAAAGAAGGCGGCCTGCGCGAGCGCATGACCCGCGCCCGCCTCGCCGCCCGCGCCCGGCAACAGAGGGGAGGCCCGCATGAGTGAAGCGACTCAAAAGACGTTGGGGACACCCAGCCGCGAACCACTGCTGTCGCCTGCGTCCCTTTCGTCTCTTCCCACCAACGCGCCCGCCCAGTTCGCCGAGTCCGCGAAACTGGAGCCGGCTATCAAAGCCAACCTGAAGGGGCTGGGATATGGCGGGTGAATGGCCAGAAGTGCGACTCGGCGATTTGTCCGAGGTGATTACAAAGGGAACGACACCAACGTCGCTCGGTTTTCGTTTTACCGATACGGGGATCAACTTTGTGAAATCGGAGTCGGTCACTTTCGATGGATGGATCGATCGTTCAAAGTTCGCTCGAATCGACACGGGAACCCATGAGGCACTCAAGCGATCCCAACTCAAAGAAGGAGATGTTCTCTTTTCGATGGCGGGCGTTTATATCGGAAAAACGGCCGTAGTTCCCAAAGACATTCTTCCCGCCAACACCAATCAAGCGGTCGGAATCGTCCGCCTCGACCAAACGCGTGCTCACCCCCGATTCATCGACTACTTCCTTCGCAACCCGACCTATAACCTTTTCCTCAACAACTTGATTTCACAGTCAGCGCAGCCGAATCTGAATCTCGCGGAGATACGAAACCTGCCTATCGCGCTTCCACCCCTCGCCGAGCAAAAAGCCATCGCGCACATCCTCGGGACGCTGGACGACAAGATCGAGTTGAACCGGCGGATGAACGCGACGCTGGAGGCGATGGCGCGGGCGCTGTTCCAGAGCTGGTTTATTGATTTTGACCCCGTTCGGCGCAACGCCGACCGGCCTCAAAATCAACCCTCACCCGCCGCTGCGCGGCACCCTCTCCCAGTGGGAGAGGGCCGGGATGAGGGGCGCTCCGCGCTACTTCCAAGCCTTGGAAAAACACCTGCCGCCGCCTTCCAAGCCTTGGAAAATACCGCCGCCCAACCTTCCAATGCTTGGAAAAACCCGGCGCAAACTTTCCAATCCTTGGAACTCGACACCCTCTTCCCCGCCGCCTTCCAAGATTCGGAACTCGGACACATCCCGAAAGGGTGGACGACTGGGAAACTCGGCGACATCGGCACCAACTCCCGGCGCGGCGTCCAACCCAGCGAGATTGCGCCGAACACGCCTTACATCGCCTTGGAGCACATGCCGCGCCGTTGCATCGCGCTCGGTGATTGGGAAGAATCAGCCGATATTGCCAGCGGCAAGTCCGCCTTTAAGAAAGGGGAAATCCTCTTCGGTAAGCTGCGCCCCTACTTTCACAAAGTTGGCGTCGCTCCGTTCGATGGGGTCTGCTCCACTGACATCCTCGTCCTCGCGCCGAAAAGCCCCGAGTGGTTCGGCTTCCTCCTCGGCCATGCGAGCAGCGACGCCCTGATTCAATTCACCGACCTCGCATCGACCGGCACCAAGATGCCGCGCACCAATTGGAGCGACATCAACTCCTTCAAAGTTGCCGTGCCGCCCAAGCCCATCGCCGCAGCCTTCACGAAACTCGTTCAGCCGAAACTCGACTGCATCCACGCCAACCTCCACCAATCCCGCACCCTCGCGACGCTGCGCGACACGCTGCTGCCGAAGCTGCTGGGCGGGGAGTTGAAAGTGGAAGGAGCTTCCAACAACACCGGGGCTAACGCATGATAGATATTCACTCAATTACGGATATTAAGTTGCTCCGCGAGTCAGTGGACTTGGAATGTAAATTGGCTGTAGGACGTGAGGGTCAAGGTGCGCTACCAGAAGATTTCTGGCCCACTTACAGTTCCTTCAGCAACACACAAGGCGGTATCGTTCTTCTCGGGATACGCGAGAAACAGGATCGCTTCACAGTTGAGGGCGTGCTCAACGTGGCCAAGGTGCGCAGGGAGTTGTTCGACGGACTGAACAATCGCACGAAGGTGAGTGTAAATCTACTCACGGACGCGGAGGTGCGGGAAGTCGTGTTGGAGGGCAGAACCATCCTTGTGATCGAGGTCCCTCGGGCGAAGCGTAAACAACGTCCAGTCTATCTGACCACTAATCCGTTGGCCGGCCATACTTACCGCCGGATGAACGAAGGCGATCACGCGCTGCCGGATGAAGAAGTGAAACGGATGTTGGCGGAACAAGTGGAAGACAGTCGGGACGACCGCATCCTGCGCGGCTACGATCTGGATGATCTCGATATGGGTACATTTCTTGCCTATCGGCAAGTATTCGCCAACCGAGATCCGGCGCATCCGTGGAACGCGGCAGAGCCCCGCGAATTCCTGCGACAGATCGGTGGCTGGCGCAAAGACAGGGAAACCGGCGAGAGCGGGCTGACACTGGCCGGCCTGTTGATGTTTGGACAGATGGTAACCATTCAGGAGGAGTTGCCGAACTACATGCTCGACTATCAAGAGCGTCCAGAGGCGAAAACGGAAAAACGATGGATTGACCGTATTACGCTCGACGGGAAATGGTCAGGCAATCTTTTTGACTTTTACCGCCGAGTCTATTTGAAGCTGACAGCGGACTTAAAGGTACCTTTCCGCTTGGAAAGGGGCGAACGAAAGGATGAGACGCCAGTACACGAGGCGCTGCGTGAAGCGCTGGCTAATGTGATTGTCCACGCGGATTACTCCGACCGAGCGTCGGTGCTGGTTGTAAAACGTCCAGACATGTTCGGCTTCCGTAATCCAGGGTTGATGCGTATTCCGGTTGAGGTGGCGTTGCAGGGTGGTGAACCGGACTGCCGGAACCGGACACTGCACAAGATGTTTCGCCTTGTCGGCGTAGGGGAACAGGCAGGAACCGGAATCCCGAAGATTTTGCACGGCTGGCAGTCCCAGCACTGGAATCCACCCAAACTTTATGACACGTCGCTACCCTACAATCAAACCTTGCTTGAGTTGCGGATGATTGATCTGTTCCCTGAGCATGTGATGGCAGGGTTGAAGGCCGGATTCGGCGAGCGTTTCGAAAAGTTGAGCCATGTGGAACGGGTGGCGCTCGCCCTAGCGGCTAGCGAGGGTACGGTAAATCACGCACGATTGCGCACGGTGACCGCGGAACACCCGGTGGATTTATCAAATTCGCTCCAGCATCTCACCCAAGCCGGTATGTTGGAGTCTACTGGCGGGCGAGGGGCGATTTATCACCTTCCTGGAGAGGCTATTCCGACACCGGAGGACGTATTCGGGCCACCTACCCGAATTCCGGTCACTAGCTCCCCGAATTTGACGGCTAGCTCCCAGAATTTGGCGGAAATACGGGATTCGGAGGGCTGCCTGCTTTCTGATCAACTAACTTTGCCAGTCATCGACAACCTGAAGGCCTTGTCTCAACGCTTGCTCGCGACTTTGGAAACTGCTGCAGCGGAACCCCGCGCAAAGAAAAAGGTAGACCGAGAGATTATAATCGGCGTTGTTCTGAAAATCTGTATGGGCCGCTTCGTCACGCTGCGTTGTCTCGCCGAACTGGTTCAGAGAAAACCCGAAACCTTGCGTGACCAGTACCTCACCAAGCTGGTTCGTGATCGCATGCTCACCTTGGCGTTCCCCACAGCGCCAACGCATGAGCGGCAAGCCTACGGTACTACAACTTCCATCCCAGTATGAGTTTCAACGAATCCACCGTCGAAGAAGCCGCCCTCGAATGGTTTGGGGAGTTGGGCTATGCGGTGGGGCACGGGCCGCACCTCGCGCCGGGTGAGCCGACTGCGGAACGCGATACGTTCGGCGCGGTGGTGCTGGTGGCCCGCCTTCGTGCCGCCATCCGGCGGCTGAACCCGACCATTCCCGAGGAAGCGCAGGCAGAAGCGTTACGCAAGGTGTTACGGCCGGAGTCGCCGTCACTGGTTGGCAACAACCGTGCCTTCCACAAGCTGCTGCGCGATGGCGTGGAGGTGGAATACAAGCGACCCGATGGCTCCATCGCCGGCGACCATGCACGGCTGCTGGACTTCGATGACGTACTCGCGAACGACTGGTTCGTCGTGAACCAGTTCACGGTGATCGAAGGCCAGAACAACCGACGCCCGGACATCGTGGTCTTCGTCAACGGACTGCCGCTGGTCATCATCGAGCTGAAGAACGCGGCCGACGAAGAGGCGACGATCTGGACCGCCTACGCACAGTTGCAGACCTACAAGGCGGAGATTCCGGCGCTGCTCCACTACAACGCGGCCTTGGTCGTCAGCGATGGCGTGCAGGCGCGCATCGGCGCCCTTACGGCCAATCAAGAGTGGTTCAAGGTCTGGCGCACGATTGATGGCGCGGGCGATGCGCCCAAGACGGCGTTGGAGTTGGAAGTACTCATCCGTGGCGTCTTCGAGCGGCAACGGTTCCTCGACCTGCTCCATCACTTCATCGTCTTCGAGGAAGACCCCGATAGCGGCGCGCTGCTCAAGATCATCGCGGGTTATCACCAGTTCCACGCCGTGAACGCGGCGGTGGAAGAAACCGTGCGCGCCAGCGGCATGGCTGCTTCGGGCAAACTATTCCGCGACCCCCTCGGCACCTCCTGGGCAGGCCGGATGAACAACAGCAAAACCGGTGACCGGCGTGCGGGTGTGGTCTGGCACACGCAGGGCAGCGGCAAGAGCTTCTCCATGCTCTTCTATGCCGCGCGCATCATCCGTCATCCGGCGATGCAGAATCCGACGCTCGTCGTGCTGACCGACCGCAACGACCTCGATGACCAGCTTTTCGGCCAGTTCCAGCGCTGTCACGACATCCTCGGCCAGACGCCGGTACAGGCCGAAAGCCGGGAGCAACTGCGTGAGCTGCTGGCTGTGGCGAGCGGCGGCGTGGTCTTCACCACCATTCAAAAGTTCATGCCGGTGGCACCCTCACCCCAACCCTCTCCCAGAGGGAGAGGGAGCAAGCAATATCGGGGTGGTTTTGAATTTGCGGGGCTTGTGGAGAGGGCGCGAAAACTCCGCCAGCATCAGACGCCCGCAGAAGAAGTGTTGTGGCAATTGCTGCGGGATCGGCAATTGTGCGGCGCCAAGTTCCGGCGTCAGCATCAGCTTGGCGATTATATCTGCGATTTCTTCTGCGCGGAGGACAAGCTCGTGGTGGAATGCGATGGGGAACCTCATTGCACACCCGAAAGGCAAAAGATCGACAAGAAGCGAGATGCCTATTTGAAGTTGCAGGGATTGACTGTGCTGCGGTTTCCCAATCACAGAATTTTGAACGAGTGCGGGCAAGTTCTTGAGGAGATCGCAGCCTTGCTCCCCTCTACCTCTGGGAGAGGGGTCGGGGGTGAGGGTGGCGCGCTTTCGGAGCGGCGCAACATAGTGGTGATCGCCGACGAAGCTCATCGCAGCCAATATGATTTGGTTGATGGTTTCGCGCGCCACCTGCGCGATGCCCTGCCGAAGGCCTCCTTCATTGGCTTTACCGGCACACCCATCGAGAAGACCGACGCCAATACGCGGGCGATCTTCGGCGATTACATCAGCATCTATGACATCCAGCGGGCGGTGGCCGACAAGGCGACGGTGCCGATCTACTACGAGAGCCGCGTCGCCAAGCTGGGCCTGAATGCCGCCGCCCTGCCGAAGCTCGACGAAGAGTTCGACGAGATCACCGAGGGCGAGGAGTTGACGCACCGCGAGAAGCTCAAGAGCAAGTGGGCCGCGCTGGAGGCGCTGGTCGGCGACCCCAAGCGCATCAAGCTCATCGCCGCCGACCTCATTCAGCATTTCGAGAAGCGCCGCGAGGCACTCGATGGCAAGGCGATGATCGTCTGTATGAGCCGCCGGATCTGCGTTGAACTCTATGACGCGCTGATCAAGTTGCGTCCCAAGTGGGCCAGCGCCAAGGATGACAACGCCAAGGCCGAGCAGGGCAAAGACTGCGTGGTGAAGGTCGTAATGACCGGCAGCGCCGATGATGGCCCAGACTGGCAGCCGCATATCAGAAACAAGCTCAAGCGCCGCAAGCTGGCCAACCGCTTCAAGGATCCGCAAGATTCGTTCCGCATCGTGATCGTACGTGATATGTGGCTGACCGGCTTCGATGCGCCGTGCTTGCACACGATGTATGCCGACAAGCCCATGCGAGGACACGGCTTGATGCAGGCCATCGCCCGCGTGAATCGTGTCTTCCGCGACAAGCCCGGTGGACTGGTGGTGGATTATCTCGGGTTGGCCGACCAACTGAAGCAGGCCCTGGCCGTGTACACGGAGAGCGGCGGACAAGGTAATCCGGCGTTTGATACGGCGCAGGCCATCGCCGTCCTGCTTGAAAAACACGGCGTCGCCTGCGACATCATGCATGGATTCCATTGGAAGAAATGGATGACTGGGAAGCCTGCCGAGCGACTGGCGCTGCTCCCCGCAGGGCAGGAGCACATCCTCGCGCAGGAAGACGGTAAGCCGCGTTTTGTACAGGTGGTCACCGAACTCTCCCGCGCCTTTGCGCTGTGCGCCGCCAGTGACGAGGCGACGGCGATCCGTGACGATGTGTCGTTCTTCCAAGCCCTGCAAGCCGCCCTGAACAAGCAGATCGGGGGCAGCAAAAAAACGCCCGAGCAGCTCGATGCCGCCGTGCGGCAGTTGGTGGCCAAAGCCATCGTTACCGAGGGCGAGGTGATTGATGTCTTCACCGCCGCCGGTTTGCCCAAGCCGGATATCAGCATTCTTTCCGAGCAGTTTCTCGCCGAGGTCCGGGGCCTGAAGCACAAGAACGTGGCCGCCGAACTGCTGGAGAAACTGCTCAAGGACGAACTCAGGGTCCGCGCCAAGCACAATCTGGTGCAGACGCAGTTGTTCTCGGAGAAGCTGAAGAAGACGCTGAACGCCTACCACAATCGCGCCATCGCCACGCAGGAAGTCATCGAGGAACTCATCAAGCTGGCGAAGGAACTGGATGCCGCCAGTAAACGCGGCGTAGATATGGGTCTGACCGATGACGAAGTGGCCTTCTATGACGCACTGGCTGCGAACGGATCCGCCGTCAAGGCGATGGGCGATGACAAGCTGAAGGTTATCGCCGCCGAACTGATCACGCAGGTTCGCAAAAGCGTCACTATTGATTGGACTCTCCGCGAAAGTGCTCGCGCCAAGATACGCGTAATGGTCAAGCGCATCCTAAACAAATACGGCTACCCACCGGATCTCCAGGAGGAAGCGGTGAAGACCGTGCTGATGCAGGCGGAGTTGTTGTGCGCGGACTGGGCGGAACCTGCTTGATATGGGGGTGCAGCGTGGTTGCCGCAGGGCGTTCAAGGCGGGTGCGGGGTGTGCAGACCCGCGTCCGCAACCTGCTCGTCGCCGTTCCCATCCAGTTGCTTGAATCGCTCCACGAGACCGCCGCTGGCAGGACGCGGAGATTCCTGCGGCGAGAAGGCGGCCGGGTGGGTTCTTAGTTTGTTTCCTTGGCTGGCGCGGGGTGGGGTTTGAAGAAGTTCCAGATGTAGTCGGTGGCGTTGAGTTTGTCGGTGCGTTTGCCGACCCAGCTTTCCGGCAGCAGGCTCTGGCCACCGGCCCACGTGTGGCCTTGATCGGCGACGGTCACAAAAACAATTTCCGCCTTGTCGCGGCCGGGCCCGAAGGTTTCGATGCGGACGCCGTTGGTCTCGTTGGTCTGCGCCGCCACCGCGACGGGGGAACGCTTATTTTTTCTGGCTATACTATAACTCGTCTAATACGGCGAATAATGCTCTTTTCGGCCTGTTTCTCGCCACAAATGGCTACTCAACGCAAATCGTCAGATATGGCGAATAGAATTGACTTAAGGACTTATTTCGCCATATTTGACGTGTTATGAAAATACATCAGCAGCTTACCGATGAGGCCATTCTGCGTGAATTGGGCGGGCGTCTGGCAGGTGCGCGCCTCGAGCGCAACCTGACCCAGGCGGCGTTGGCGGAACAGGCGGGGCTGTCCAAGCGGACCGTCGAGCGGTTGGAAGCAGGGGCCGTGGCGACGCAGCTCTCGGGGTTCCTGCGGGTCTGTCGCGTACTGGGTTTGGTGGAACATTTCGAAATGCTGATCCCTGAACCGGTGGCCAGCCCTATGGCACAGTTGCAGCGGCAGGGCCGGAGGCGTCAGCGCGCGGCAGGCAAAAAGGCCACGCCGGGCACGGCGAAGGAATGGACGTGGGGTAAATCGACATGATCGCGAAGGTGCAGCTTTGGGGGCGGACCATCGGGGCCGTCTCGCTTGACGAGGGACGGGATGTGGCGGCGTTTCAGTACGCCCCAGCCTTTGCCGGCAGTGGCATCGAACTCTCACCGCTGACGATGCCGTTGCGTACGCAGCAGTATACGTTTCCAACGTTGTCGCGGACTACGTTCCATGGGTTGCCGGGCTTGCTGGCCGATGCACTCCCGGACACATTCGGTAACGCCTTGATCGACGCCTGGCTGGCCACCCAAGGCCGGACCCCGGAGAGTTTCAGTGCGGTGGAGCGTCTCTGTTACACCGGCACACGCGGGATGGGCGCGCTGGAGTTTGCCCCGGTGCTGGGGCCGAAGCCGCGCACGACAACGAAAATCGAGGTGGCGGCGCTGGTGCAACTGGCCGGTGAGGTGCTGACGCATCGCAGCAATCTACAGGGATATTTTCATGCCGCCGGGAAGGAGAGAGCACTGCGCGATATCCTGCAAGTGGGCACGTCCGCTGGCGGCGCGCGGGCCAAGGCGGTGATCGCATGGAATCGCAAAACCAACGAGGTCCGTTCCGGCCAAATGGCAGCGGGCCAGGACTTCGAGTACTGGCTGCTGAAATTCGACGGGGTCGCGGGCAACAAGGACAAAGAGCTTGAAGATCCGCAGGGCTACGGCGCCATTGAATATGCCTATCACCTGATGGCGCAGGCGGCGGGCATCACGATGAGCGAGTGCCGGTTGCTGGAGGAAAAGGGGCGGCGGCATTTCATGACCAAACGGTTCGACCGGCTGGCTGGCGGCGAAAAGTTGCACATGCAGTCGCTCTGCGCGCTGGCGCATTTCGATTTCAACCAAGCCGGTGCCTATGCCTACGAGCAGGCCCTGCTGACGATCCGCCAACTCAAGTTGCCGATGGCCGCGATCGAGGAGCAGTTTCGCCGGATGGTCTTCAATATCGTGGCCCGGAATCAGGACGATCATGTGAAGAATATCGCCTTCCTGATGAACCAGACGGGTGCCTGGTCGCTCGCGCCGGCGTTCGATGTCACCTACAGCTACAATCTATCCGGTGCGTGGACGGCCACGCACCAGATGACACTGAATGCGAAACGGGACGGCTTTACGTTGGAAGATTTCAAGGCGTGTGCGAGAGCTGCGCTGATGAAGCGCGGCCGCGCCGAGACGATTATGGAGGAAGTGTTGGCGGCCGTGAAGCGCTGGCCGGAATTTGCGGAGGAGGCACGGCTCGCTGACGATCGGCGCGATAAGCTTGAAAGTACTTTCCGTCTGACGTTCCCGAAACAATGAGCCTCAACACATCCATCATCAAAGACGCCGCCTTGGAATGGTTCGGAGAGTTGGGCTATCCGCCTGGATAGGGGCCGCAGGGAGTTCAAGACGGGTGCGCGGTCTGCAGGCCCGTGCCTTCAACCTGATCGTCACCCTGCCCATCGATTATTTTGTCTCCTTGGCTGGCGCGGGATGGTTCTTGAAGAAGTCCCAGATGAAGTCGGTCGCGTTGAGTTTGTCGGTGCGTTTGCCGACCCAGCTTTCCGGCAGCAGGCTCTGGCCGCCGGCCCAGGTGTGGCCTTGCCCGGCGACGGTGACGAAGACGATCTCCGCGCTTTCGCGGCCGGGCCCGAAGGTCTCGATGCGGACGCCGTTGTGCTCGTTGGTTTGCGCCGCCACCGCCGGACATCCGATGGCCTTGGCCCATTTCAAAATTGAGTCGCGCACCGGTGGTTTGGGCTTGGCGCGGACTTTGTCGCTGCCGCCGAACGCGAGTTTCGGCGCGCCTCCCTCCATGATGTTGAGCGGATCGGCCGTGCCCGTGAGATAGCACAGCGGCAGCGGTCGCTCCACAGTCAGCGGCTCCAGCCAGCACGCGCCTGCGACCGGCGCAAGCGCCGCGAGCCGTTGCGCCGCTGCCGCGCCGAAGCGGAAGGTCATCGAGGCGCCGTTGGAAAAACCGGTGACGTAGATCCGCCGCGCATCCACGGCGAAGTTTTTCCCAAGCTCGTCGAGCAGCGCGTTGAGGAAGGCGACATCGTCGGGCGCCTTCTGGCCGGGATAGAAGCGGTCGGAGCCGTCGTTCCAGAGCTGCGGGTTGCGGGCGAAGTTGCCGGGCTTTTCAGGATCACGCGCGACGGCGTTGGGGAAGACGGCGAGGAAGTTTTCCTTGTCGGCCTTCGCATCCCAGCCGGTTTCCTCGCTCGCGCCCTTGCTCGTACCGCCGCCGCCGTGGAGCATGATGACCACCGGCAGCGGCTGCCTGCCATCGTAACCACGCGGCACATGCACGGTATAGTGCCGCGTCCAGTTGCCGACCTTGAGCGTGTAGTCGTGTTTGCCGGGCGCAACAGGTTCCCGTGCCGGCGCGCCGAGCGCGGAGCGATAGAATTCCCAACCGCTTTCGCCCAGCGCGGCCAGCAGCGCCCTCGGATTGTGCTCCACGCCCGGCAGCGCGGCGAACGTATGCGGGATGTTCAGGCGCTTGAGCTGTTCCGAAAGCTGGCGGTTGAGCTCCAGCGTGCTATCGCGCCCGCCGGTGGCCATGCGGATGCGCAGGCGTCCATCGCGTAGCGCAGGAGCGTTCTGCTCCGCCAGCCGCTGCGGGCTTTGCGCCTGGAAAATTTTCAGGTCGCCGCCGTAGACTGACTGCAAAAGCTGTTCGCGCTCGGCGGGATTGCCGCGGATACGCGGGCCGCGCAGTTCCTGATCGAACGGCCCGCCTGCGAAGATGGAGATTGCGCCGAACAGCGCGTGGTGTTTGAAGCCGAGGCGCGCTGCGCCGTACCCGCCCATGCTAAAGCCCTCGAGCAGGCGGCTGGCGCGGTTGGTCAACGTGCGGCAGGTGGCGTCCACGTGCGGGATCAGTTCGCGGATCACCACGGTTTCCATCGGCACGCGGCCATCGGCCGAGTCGCACCACATGCTGCTTTTCATTCCGTTGGGAAAGACGATGAGCAGCGGCGGGATTTTGCCGGCGCGGATGGCGGCCTCGAAATGCGCGGCGACCGGCGCGATGCCCGCGCCCCCGCCGCCGCTGCCGTGCAGCCAGTAGAGCACGGGGAACCGGCGTTCCTTGTCCGCGTCATAAACCTCCGGCGTGTAGAGGTGATAGCTGACGCGCGTGTGGGCCGCCGCGCTCTCAAAGAACCGCTGCTCCACGCGCGGCGCCTGCACCGCCGGTGTGACCCACGCCGCGTTGTCCGCCGCCAGCGCCATTACCGGCGCCCCCACTAGCAACCAACCGCCCGTCTTCATGATGGCTCCCGTCTGGTCTCCAAAAGCATAACGCCGGGAACGGTCGAAAAGTTTCATGCTTCCAAGGATTGGAAAAATAAATCCGCTTTTTTCCAAGCCTTGGAAACCATCAGCGGGCGAACTGTTCGGCGACATCCATCGCAATTTTCTCCCACTCCCACAGGCGTTGCGGCTGATAGCGGACGGTGGAGATGTCCTTCATGATCAGCTCCACGTGACAGCGGCCGCCGGTCGCCTCCAAGAACTCGACGAGCGCGGCGCGTGCGCGGTCGGGATGCCAGCCATCCTCGGCAAGAATCGCCGGGTTTGGCTTGCGGCTCATGACCCAATGCGGGCCGAGCAACTCCACCGCGCGTTCGTTCTTGCACCACGGCGTGACGGAGACCTTGCGCAGGTTGGGAATCTGCTTCAGCAGTCCGGCCTTGCCATCGAGCGGCTCGCAGCAGCCGTAATAATTCAGCCCCCAGCGCCGCAGCCAGCGCAGGTCGTGTTGGATGGCGAAGTCCCAGTGCATCTCCGGCGAGACCTCGGAAAAAATCTGCGCGTTGGAACAACCCCACATGTTCCGCGGCCGGACGTGCGCGGGCTCGAACGCCGCGCCGGGCAGCGCGCGCGTGTAGCCGTAGCCGCCGGAGCCGATGCGCGTGTTGTCGCAGTCGAGCGCGAGCAGGTTCAGCGCCTCAAGCTGATCAAGCTCGGTCATCCAGGCCGCCACCATGCGCTCGACGCCGGCGTGGACGAGGTCGGGCCGCTCGACCATGTCCAGCATCGCCTCCTCGATGCCCCACCAGCGGATCAGATAGTCCCACGGCGTGAACCAGATGTGCGTCTGTCCGACCTTCCGCACCGGCATGATGCCCGCATAGGTCTCGCACATCGCCTGAAAATGCAATTCCGTCGCCAGCTCGTTGTGCGTGACGACCGGCATCCTGATCTTCTCCAGGTCGGCAAAGTCGCGGATCTGGATTTTGAAATGGCGCGAGACCACGTCGCTGGTCTCGTCGGTCTTGACGATGTCCACGTCCTCCATGATCCCGAAGTCGGTGCTATGGAACATCAGCGGGCTGGCGAGGACGTCGCTGATGATCATGTCGCCGGGCAGGTGCCGCCACTGGTAGAGCGTGCGCCGCAGGTCGCGTTCCTGGTCGCGCGCCCACGGATGCGTACAGCGCAGCGTCAGCTCGTCATCCACGTTCATCTCGTTCCAGCAGATCTCGTTGATCCAGACCATCGGACGGACCGACTCCAGGTCATTGAGTTGTTGCCACAACCGCGCCTTCTTCTGGTGGACCGGCAGCGCCGCGACTGCGGCGAGTTCGCCGGCGAGACGGCGCAGGATCTCGCGGTCGCCCGCGCCGAGCCTGACCTCGACCGCCTGCGGCGGCGGCGTGTGATGGCTGGGATCGTGCAGCATTTTTCAGCTCCCGGTTTTCCGCGACCGCGCGCAGCCTAGCCAGCGGCCCGCCGCTTGTCCACGCCCGAAACCGGGGCGGCGTTGAACGTTCGGACCCGGCGGACTGTCTACTCTTCGTGGCAAAGCCCTCTGCCGGTTACGGCGCGGGGCCGCGCCGGAAAGGCTGCCCATGAAAAGCAAACCGCAACGCCCGTTGACGCGCCCCTTGGCCGGCGCCGCCGTCCCGCAGTTCATCGCCCTGCTCGGCGTGCTGCGCGAGGCCGCCGCCCGCGGCCTGGCCCTGCTACCCGACCCGCCCGCGCCGCCGCTGTTTCCAAGGCCCGGAAAAACCGGACCCGGCTTTTCCAAGCCCTGGAAAAACACCCGGCTCCACGAGGCCCCGCCATGCACCTCCACCTGATCGCGCCGCGCATGTCGCGCCGGCCGATGGACTCGGACTGGAAAACCCGCATGTCGCCGCCGCTCGCGCTGCTGACCGTGGCAGCGCTGACGCCGCCGGAACACCGCGTGACGCTCCACGACGAAAACATCGAGCGGCCGCGGCTGGACCTCCGGCCCGACCTTGTCGGCCTCACCGTCAAGGCCGACACCTTCGCGCGCGCCTGCGAGCTGGCGGCACATTGGCGGAGGCTTGGCGTCCCGGTGGTCTTCGGTGGCATCCATCCGACGGCGTGTCCTGATGAGTGCGCGCCGTTCGCCGACGCGCTCGTCATCGGCGAGGCCGAGCCGGTCTGGTCCGCGCTGCTCGCCGATCTGGCCGCGGGCCGGCTGCAGCCGCGTTATCAGGCGGCTGCGCCCGCCGACCTGGCTGCTGTGCCGCCGCCGCGCTGGGACCTGCTGAACGGCGGAAAATATCTGTTCACCAACACACTGACGATGAGCCGCGGCTGCCCATGGCAGTGCGATTTCTGTTACAGCAGCTCGCCCAACCTGCCGCGCGGCCATCGCATGAAGCCGGTGGCCCACATTCTCGACGAAATCCGCGCGCTGGGCACCGACCACGTGATGTTCATAGATGACAACTTCATCGGCTCACCCGGCCGCGCCCGCGAGCTGGTCGCCGCGCTCGCGCCGCTGGGCCTGACGTGGCACGCGGCTGTCTCCGCCGACATTGGCGAGCGGCTGGAGCTGCTCGACGCGATGGCTGCGGCGGGCTGCCAGAGCCTGTTCATCGGGTTCGAGACGGTGAACCAGGCGAATTTGCGTGGCTGCCGCAAGGCACAGAACCGCGTCGCCGCCTACGACGCGACGCTGCGCGAAATCCACGCGCGCGGTTTAATGGTCAACGCCAGCCTCGTCTTCGGCTTCGACGAGGACGGCCCGGAGGTTTTCGCCGAAACCGTGGACTGGCTGGAGCGCAACCGCGTGGCGACGATGACCGCGCACATCCTGACGCCGTATCCCGGCACGCGCCTCCACCAGCGGCTGCTCGCTGCGGGCCGCATCGTCGAGCGCGACCTGCGCCGCTACAACACCGCCTACGCCGTCTTCCAGCCCGCGCGCATGAGCGCCGCCGAGTTGGAAGCCGGTTACCGCTGGGCCTATCGCCGCTTCTACGCGTGGCGCAGCATCTGGCGACGGCAGCCGCTCGCGGCCGCGCAACGCGTCGCGTTCTGGGAGTTCAACCTGCTCTACCGCAAATTCGGCAAGCTGACGTGCTGGGCCGGGCGGCTGTTCGGGATGCGCACCCTTGCGAGGCTCGCGCGCGCCGTGGCCTACCCGCGCGCCTTGGTCGCTGGAACGCGGCCTTCGCGCGCGCCACAAGCGTGCCCGGAGGTCCCGCCCCACCCCGCCAGTTCCCATCCTTGGAAAGCAACACATGAACCGGCGGTTTGAATTCTCCGGCCGGCTGCGCAGCGTGCGTTGCGCACTGCGCGGACTCGGCGTGATGCTCGCCTCGCAGCCCAACGCCTGGCTTCATGCCGTGTGTACCACAGCGGCGCTCGCGACGAGTTGGGCCTGCGAGCTGACCGCGTTGGAGTGGTGCGCGATCGTTACCGCCATCGTCGCCGTCTGGGTGGCGGAAGGCTTGAACACCGCGCTGGAATTGCTGGCCGACGCCATCCGGCCGGAGTTTCATCCGCTGATCGGCCGGGCCAAGGACGTGGCCGCCGGCGCGGTGCTGGTGGCGGCGCTTGGCGCCGTCGTCAGCGGCGCATGGGTGTTGGGGCCGCGCCTGTTGTCAGCCTCGGACTGATACACCCCTTGCGCTTTTGGGGGGCGTCGGCCATACTCCGCGCCGCGAGAGGGAAAACGGCGTATGCGTATTGTCAAATGCGGCTGGTGGTTGATCATCGGTTTGCTGTTGGCGGGCGTGCTGCCCGGCCTGATTTTCCACAAGCTGGAATGGATGCGGGCGGCGTGGACGTGCTACCTCACGGGCGGCGTGCTGTGCGCGTTCATGCTCTACTTTTTCCGCGACCCGGACCGCACGGCCCACGGCGATGAATCACTGCTGGTCGCGGGCGCCGACGGCCTGATCCGCAACGTGGAGACGCTGCGGGAGGACAAATACCTGCAGGCCGATGTCGTGCGTGTCAGCATCTTCCTTTCGCCGTTCGATGTGCACGTCAACCGCATCCCGATGGGCGGGACGGTGACGAAGCTGGGCTACACGGCCGGCGCGCACCTGGGCACCTACCTGAACTCGGCTTCGGAGCATAACGAGCACAGCTCCATCGTGGTCGAGGGCAGCGGCACGAAGGTCCTGGTCAAGCAGATCGTCGGCCCGATCGTGCGGCGCGTGGTGTACTGGCTGGTGGTGAACCAGAAGCTGGTGCGCGGCGAGCGGATCGGGATGATGAAATTCGGCTCGCGGCTGGACATGTACTTTGTGAAGGCCGACGTGGATATCCTCGTGAAGAAGGGCGACCGCGTGCGCGCCGGCGAGACGGTCGTCGCGCAGCTCCGCAAAGGCAAGGCATGAAAGTCAACACGCGCGCCATCCTGCCTGTGGTGCTGACGCTCGGCGCGATGTGCGCGGGCTTCGCCAGCATCGTGATGAGCGCACACAGCGAATACGTCTGGGCCGCGCGCCTGATCATTCTTTCCATGATCCTCGACGGGCTCGATGGCGCGCTGGCGCGCCTGCTCAAGGGCACGAGCAGCTTTGGCGCGGAGCTGGACACATTTGTGGACATGACCAGCTTCGGCATCGCGCCTGCGCTGCTCGCCTATGAAGCGTGCTGGCACCATTTTGGCCCGTGGGGCAAGGTGCTGGCGGGTTTCATGGTGCTCTCCGGCGCCAGCCGCCTCTCGCGCTTCCGCATCATTGATCCGCTCCGTGGCCAGGGCGGTTTTCTGGGTTTGCCCATCACGTGCGCCGGCGGGTTCGTGACGTGCATTGTTTTTGTTGCGTATTCTGGCGCGGTGCAGGAGTGGGGCTGGACCTGGTTCAACCTGACGCAGGGCCCGCTGGCCTGGACGGTCTGGACCGCCGTGACGTTGATGTTGGTGTTGCAGGTCTCGCACGTCCGCTACACCAAGGCCTCGAAACACCCGGTGGTCTTCCTCGCCGGCATCGTGCTGGTGGTCGCGCTCTTCCTCAACATCCACCTGCTGGCCTCCGTCGCGGCGCTCGGGGGCTGCGCGGCCGGTCTGTACTTTGCGTTTTTGAGTCCCTTCATCCATCCGCCCGGCGCCAAGCCGGCGCCGACGCCCCAGCCGGAGGAAAAACCGGCGGCGGCGTCCTGAACTCTTCCCACGAGGTGTTGGCATGGCCGGCGAATATGTCTTCCAGCTTGAACGTCTGACCAAACAGTACCACCGCGTCAACGTGCTCAACGAGATCACGCTCGCGTTTTTCTACGGCGCGAAGATCGGCGTCATCGGCGGCAACGGCTCCGGTAAATCCACCCTGCTGCGCATCCTGGCCGGAACGGATACGGACTTCATGGGCACCGCGGCCATCGCGCGCAACGTCCGCATCGGCCACCTGCCGCAGGAGCCGCAGCTCGATCCCGCAAAGACCGTCGCCGGCAACGTCGAGGAGGGCGTCGCCAGCGCCAGGGCGCTGCTGACGCGCTACGACGAAATCTGCGACCTGCTCGGCACGACGCCCGCGGGCGCGGAGGCCGATAAGCTCAACGCCGAGCTCGGCCGCATCCAGGACAAGATTGACGCGCAGGATTTGTGGAACCTTGACCACAACGTCGAGATGGCCATGGAAGCGCTGCGCCTGCCGCCGCCCGAGGCCGACGTCACCAAGCTCTCCGGTGGCGAACGCCGCCGCGTCGCGCTCTGCCGCCTGCTGATTTCCAACCCCGATGTGTTGCTGCTCGACGAGCCCACCAACCACCTTGATGCCGAATCGGTGGCGTGGCTGGAAACCTATCTCAAAAAATTCACCGGCACGCTCGTTGTCGTCACGCACGACCGCTACTTCCTCAACAACGTCACCGGATGGATCCTTGAGCTCGAGGGTGGCGCGGCGTTTCCCTACCAAGGGAACTACGAAAGCTGGCTCGAGCAGAAGCAGGCGCTCCTCGCCGCGCAGAGCAAGCAGGCTGCGCAGCGCAATAAACTGCTCAACCAGGAACTGCAGTGGGTCCGCCTCAATCCCTCCGGCCGCCAGGCCAAGAGCAAGGCGCGCCTCAAACGCTACGAGGAGCTGGCCGCGCAGCAGGTGGATACGCGCGAGGACAACCTCGAAATCCAGATTCCGCCCGGCCCGCGGCTCGGTGACCTCGTCGTCCGCGCCCAAAACCTGAGCAAGGAATTCGGCGAGCGCGTTCTGTTCGAGAACGTCAACTTTGACCTGCCGCGCGGCGGCATCGTTGGCGTCATCGGCGGCAACGGCGCGGGCAAAACCACGCTGCTGAAGATGTTCATGGGCCGGGAGACCGCGACCGCCGGTACGCTCTCGGTCGGTCCGACCGTCGCGCTCTCCTATGTGGACCAGAGCCGCGACACGCTCAACCCGAACAACTCCGTCTACGAGGAGATCACCGGCGGCCGCGAGAACCTCGACCTCGGCGGCAAGCAGATGAACGGCCGCGCCTACTGCGGCCGCTTCAACTTCCGCGGCACCGACCAGCAGAAAAAAGTCGGCCAGCTCTCCGGCGGCGAACGCAACCGCGTCCACCTCGCCAAGCTCCTGCGCGGCGGCGGTAACCTGCTTCTGCTCGACGAGCCGACCAACGACCTCGACGTGACCACATTGCGCGCGCTGGAGGAAGGCCTGACGAACTTCGGCGGCTGCGCCGTGGTCGTCAGCCATGATCGCTGGTTCCTCGACCGCGTCGCCACGCACATCCTCGCCTTCGAGGGCGACTCCAAGGTGACCTGGTTCGAGGGCAACTACGAGGCCTACCACGAACAGCGCCGCCGCCTGCTCGGCGATGCCGCCGACCAGCCGCACCGCGTCAGCTTCCGCCCGATCCACCACAGTTAAGGTGGTGGGATAGGGGCCGGGTTTTCCAACCCTTGGAAAAAAGGAGCGCGGTTTTTCCAAGGCTTGGAAACGGCGGAGTGCGGCGTTACCCTGCGGCAGGTTTTCGCAGGGGTCTGCATGAAGACAAGCACCGGCATGTTTCGCGGCGGCGAGGGGCTGGAACTTTTTCACTGCGGCTGGTCGCCCGACGCAGCGCCGCGCGCCGTCGTGGCGCTCGTGCACGGCATCGGCGAGCACAGCGGCCGCGGCGAGGGTGCCGCCGCAGCGCTGGTCGCGCAGGGGCTCGCGGTCGCCGCCTATGATCAGCGCGGGCACGGCCGCTCGCCCGGCCAGCGCGGGCACATCAACCACTGGTCGGAGTACCGCGAGGACCTGCGCGCGTTCCACGCGCTGCTGCGCGAAAAGTTCCCGGCGCTCCCGCTGTTCATCTACGGCTTGAGCATGGGCGGCCTCGTGACGCTGGATTATGTGCTGCGTCACCCCGAGGATGTGCGCGGCACCATCATCAGCGGCGTGCCGCTGCAACCGACCGGCGTGGCCAAGCCGTGGCTGGTGGCGCTGGTCCGGCTGCTCGCCCGCCCGTGGCCGCAGCTCGCGCTCAAGCTGCGCCTGGAACACGCGGCGCTGTCGCGCGATACAGCGGTGGTGCGGGCTTACGAGGCCGATCCGCTGGTCCACGGGCTGATCTCGGCGCGCTGGGGCGCGGAGATTCTTGCCGCCGTCGCGTGGGTCAAGGCGCGCGCCGCCGCGGTGCGCACGCCGCTGCTGATGGTGCATGGCGAGGCCGACCGCATCAATGCCGCCGCCGGCGCGCGGCAGTTCTGGGAGGCGGTCCATCTGCACGATAAGGAGCTCTACCTTGATCCCGGCGGCTACCACGAGCCCCACAACGACCTCAACCGCGCGGCCGTCCTGCAAAAAATCGCGCACTGGATTCTGCGGCACCTCTGACGCTTGACGCGGCGCGGCGACGCGCTCTGCGCGCCGTCATTTTTTGGGGCGGCCACAGGCCGCCGCGAGGGTCCGCCTTGATCGTCAACGTCAGCGGACGAGGGCGGCGATGACCTCCTCGAGCGGGGCGGGCTGCGCCGGACCGAGCAAGGTGGTGTGGGCGGAGCACAGGTTGAGCAGCGCGGGCAGGTCGCCGTACTTTTCGGCGCCGGGCATAAAGTTCACGTCCCAGACGCTGTCGAGTTTCGCGAAGCGGAAGCCGGCGTGGTCCACCACCAGTTCCTGCACCGCAGGCCCGGCGAGCGCGGCGGTGGCGGCGGCGAGGGCGCTCGCGCCCTCGACACCGGCGACCACGATCCGGCTGACCGGCTGTTGAGGATCACGCCGCAGCACCGCGCGCGCGGCGAGCGCATCGCCGACGCGCTCGGCGAACAGCGGCGGGTTGTAGCCATAGTGATAGCCGCAAAAACCCTCGTAACCCTGCTTGCGGCCGCCATAGACATTCGGATTGCGCGTCGCGCCCGGCAGATAAAGTTCCGGACACACGATGGCGTAGCCGGCGTCGAGCAGGCGTCGCGCGACCGCGGTGGGCTCGTGGTTGGTGGTCAGGAGGCTCGCGCCGCCCTTGAGCGAGAGCCAGAGCAACGTGGCGCGGCCGCCCTGCGCGGGCGAGAGCAGCAGGGTGTCCACCGTGTTGCTGGCGTAGCGGACCGTGCCACGCAGCAGGCGGCAGCCATCGCGTTCCTCCGCGAAGGTGGTCTTGAACGTGACGGCGTCCGGCGTCGGCAACGCATAACCGATCATCAGGCTCCACGCCGTGCGCGCCACAGAACGCGCCGCCGCCGCGCGGCCCCCCACGCGGTCCCAACAGGAACGCAGCCAGCCGCGCGCGTCCTGCAAGGGCGCAAGCTGCCGCGCACCCTGCTGCTGGAACCACGCGACGACCGCGGCCTCGTGCGCCGCGCCGACGCGCTCGCCGGTAGGCGCGGGGTGCGCCGCGTCCCACACGCTCAATTCCTCCTTCGTCGCGAAAACAAAATCGCGCTCCGCAAGCTGCTCCTCGTTGAGACCGAGCGCGAAGTATTTGTTGAAGAACCGGTACATCTGCCCGCGCGAGACGGCGTTGTAGTTGTGCGGGAACCGGATGTTGAAGTGCGCCTCGACGCGGTCGGGCACGCCGAGCTGGGTGTAGAGCTGTTTCAATTCGGGAAAGCCCTTCGTCTCCAGCTCCTTCGTCCAGTCGTCGGCCGCGGTCAGGCCGAGCGGGCGCGGCGCGGTGGCCGCGGCGAGGTCTATGTTGCCCTGCGTAAGGCGCAGGTAGGGTGAGTTCTCGCAGACGCAGCCGCCCTGCATGGAGCGGCTGACCATGACGCAGGGGAACGCCGCGGTGATGCGGTCATCGAGCGCGCTGATGAGCATCGTCTGCGTACCGCCGCCGCTCGCGCCGGTGCAGCCGATGCGCTGCCGATCCACGAACGGCAGCGAGAGGAGAAAGTCCAGCGCGCGCACGCTGTTCCAGGTTTGCAGCGGCAGCTCGCCGCAGAGGTTCAGCTCCGCCGCCAGGCTCAAGAAGCCCTGCGCCTGCGAGCCGTGGCGGTGGCCCACCTTGCCCTTCTCGTCGAGGAACTGGACACTATCGGCGTAGCCGAGCATGTCGTAGAAGAAGACGGCGCAGCCCATCCGCGCGAGCTGGACGCAACGCGCCTGCAACGGCGAGCGCGCCGCGTTTTCGAGCCGCTCCGCGCCGCTGGCGATCTGCTTCTTCACCTCGGCCGCGCCGGCGTGCATGAAGCGGCCGTTCGGCCAGTGGCCATGCGGCGAGATGAGGCCGGGAATCTGGCCGGTGATCTTTTTCGGCAGGTAGAGGTTGCCTGTGACGAAATTTCCCGGCAGCGACTCGAAGAAAACTTTTTCGATCGTGTAGTCGTCGCGCTCAATACGGCTGTGGATCACCGCGTTCAGCGGCGTGCGTTCCGGCAGCGGCAGCAGGCCCGCCGCGAGTTGGATGCGGTTGCGGATATCCGCGCGGCGCGCCGGCCACGCCGTCGCATCCGCCACCGGCGTGAAGGGAAAGTCGCTCTTGTTCAGGTCGCGCAGCGGCCGCGTCGGTTGCGGCTCCTCCGCGCCGGCGACCAGCAGCGTGAGCCACAGACCAAGCATGAAAGATTTCATCAGAGAGTCTCCCGGGCGGCTTTAAGGTGGATTGATTTGCGGTTTTGGTTTTGCCGCTGCCGCATCGTCGAAGTCCTCCTTCGAGAGGAAGCCATCGCGGTTGCGGTCGAGCCGGTCGAACAGCGGCGGCGGGCCGCGGAATTTGTCGCGCGGCACGCGGCCGGCGGCGGCGACGCCCTCGCGCCGGCTCACTTCCTCCCACGTCAGGCCGGGGCGGCCGGCGGGCGCGGTGGCACCGGCTTTTCCTTTGGGCGCCGGCCCGGCCGACGAGGCTTCGCTGGCGGAGGTCTGCGCCGCGCCGCGGTTGGCGGGCAGCGGTTTGGCCTTCAACTTTTTCTCGAAGAAGTCGCTGACCATCGGTTCGATCTCCGGCCCGCCGAAACCCTGCCCGTGGCCCGCGCCCTTGATCGTGTGGAAGTGGACGCTGACGCCCGCCTGTTTCAGCGCCTCGAACAGGAGCTGGCTCTGGTTGATTGGCACGGTGCCATCCTTGTCACCATGCACGATCAGGAACGGCGGGTCATCGGCGCCGACGTAGGTGATGGGATTGGCGCGCGCGGCCTTGGCCTTGTTCTCCGCCACCGCGCCGCCGAGCAGCTTGCCTTCCGGCGACTCCGCGCCCGCGTGCCGCTCGTAGCCCGGCGTGGTGACGAACACGGTGAAATCCGTCGGGCCGTAGTAATCGCAGACCGCCTGCACACGGCTCGAGACGCCGGTGTGCGCGCCCCCCTCGAACTCCTGCACGTCGCCGCTGGTGCCGACCAGCGCGACGAGATGGCCGCCCGCCGAGCTGCCCCATACGCCGAAGCGCTGCGGATCGAGGTTGAATTCCTTCGCGTGCGCGCGCAGCCAGCGGATTGCCGCCTGGCAATCCTCGATCTGCGCCGGGAAAACTGCGTGGCCGCTCAAGCGATAGTTGAGGCTCGCGACCGCGTAACCGCGGGCGGCGTAACCATTGCGCAGCGGCGGGCAGCCTTCCTTGCTGCCGTTTTGCCAGCCGCCGCCGTGAATCCAGATGAGCAGCGGCAGCGGGCCCGCCGCCTGCTCCGGCACGAACAGGTCGAGCTTCTGCCGCTCGTGTCCGCCCGCGACATAGGCGAGGTCGCGGTGCGCCTTCACACCGTCGGGAACGGCGGCCATGTTGCGGTTCGTCCGCTGTTGTGCGGCGGCCTCGCAGGCCAGGACCAAGAGCAGTGAGCAGAGTACCAGAGGCTTCATGGTCTCTCCCGGGGTGAAACGGACGCTGGATGGGCCGCCATCTCCGCGCTGACAATCCTCGTCACGGCGCGGAACCTAACACAGCCCGCCCGCCCCATGCAAACCGGCGGCAGCGTTGCGCGCCGCCCGAAGGTTCAGGGAAATTTTCCCGCCACCGCCGTTTTTCGGGTTGCCCCCGCGCCGCGCCTGCCGCCATCATCCGCCGATGCCGTTGCACGTCCAGCCGCCGGTCAACGACGAGGATTTTGCGTTGATGGCCCGCCTCCGCGCCGGCGACACCGCCGCCTTCGCCGCGCTCATCCGCCGCCACCAGGTGGCGCTGGTGAACTTTTTCCGGCGTATGGGCGCTAGTAACGAGGCGGAAGACGTGGCGCAGGAGACGTTCCTGCGCGTGTGGCGCTACCGCCAGCGCTACCGGCCGACGGCGAAGTTCACGACCTTCCTCTTCACGCTGGCGCGGCACGCGTGGGCCGACCACCTGCGCCGCGCGCACAAGCAGGAACGGGTCGCCGAGCGGGTCGGGGCCGAGGCCGCGCCGCACGACGCGACCGCGCAGGATGCGGCGCGGCGGCGGCTCGATGCGCAGGTCGCGCTGGCGGCGCTGCCGGAAAAATTGCGGCTGGTGGTGGTGATGAGCCTCTACCAAGGTCTGAAATATGAAGAGATCGCCACAGCGCTGGGCATCCCGGTGGGCACGGTCAAGTCGCGGATGTTCCTGGCGATGGCGCGACTGAAGGAAGTGTTCCAAGCGGCGGAGTGATATGAAGCCAAGCGGGAGTGTTGGAGTGAAGAAGAACTGGAATGATGGAGTGGTGGAGTACTGGAGTGATGGAGTGATGGAACGGATGACCCTGTCCTTGGGCAGGTTGGAATCCACGCATATCATCCGGATAGGTTTCTGGCGCTCTATCGAAAACTCCTGTACTCCATCACTCCCTTCCGTCTTTTCGTCTCTTCCGGGATTGCGTTATGAAAACCGACACTGATGCGTCTGCGGTCTGTGCCTGGTCACAGGAGTTGCCCGCGCTTTTGCTCGGCGAACTCGACGCCGCGCGCGCGGCCGAGGTCGAGCGGCACAGCGCCGGCTGCGCCCGCTGTACGGCGCAGCGCGAAGACTTGGGCTGTTTGCTGTTCCGCCTGCGCGCGCCGCTGCCCGCGCAACCGGTCCGCGACCTCGCGCCGGAAATCCTCGCGCGCCTGCCGGATGCGGAAGCAGGCTGGCATCGCCGCACATTCTGGTTCCGCGCCGCTGCGCTGCTGTTGGCTACGGCCGGCCTCGGCGCCGCGCTGCTGTGGCATCAGCTACGCCAATCCGCCTTTGATCTGGCCGCCACAGTTCCGCCTGCTGTCATCAACCATGAACCGTCCACCCTTGCTTCTGTTCCCATGGATCGCACGGCCGCCGTCGCCAACGCGCTCGCGTGGCTGGAGCGGACGCAGGAAGCCGACGGTCACTGGGACACCGCGCGCTGGGGTGCGCAGCGGATGTATTCGGTCGGCCTGACCTCGCTCGCCCTGCTCGCGCTTTCCGCCGAGGGCCCCGCTGTTTCGCCGCCACAACGCTCGGCGATTGCGCGCGGTGTGGACTGGCTCCTTGCGCAGCAGGACGCGCGCGGGCAGCTTGGCCCGGATGGTTCCGCCGCGATGTATAACCACAGCCTGGCGACGCTCGCGTTGCTCGAAGGCGGCGCGCTGACGACCAGCGCCGCGCACCGCGCCGCCTGCCGGCGCGCCCTCGCGCACATCACCGGCGCGCAGCGCGCGTCCGGCGGCTGGGGCTATTCGCGCGGTGCGGCCGACAACGTCAACACCTCGATCACCGTCTGGCAGTTGCAGGCGCTGCTGCGCGCCGAGGCGCTCGGCTTCGCGGAGGTGCGTCCGTACCTCACACGCGGCCTCGCTTGGCTCGGCGACCGCATCGGCGCCGAGGGCCGCGTAGGCTACCGCCGCGCCGATGATTTCCCAAACGGCGCCGAGACGCTGACCGCCGCGGGCGCGCTGTGCTTGCTGCGCTCAACGGACGGCGCACATGATCCGCGCGTCGCGCGGATGCTGGCGTGGGTGCGCGGCACGGCGGAGCAGCCGGCGACGGCGGATTACTATCGCTGCTACTTCGTCAGCGCCGCGCTCGCCTCCGCCGCGGGCGCGGCCGACCCCGCGCTCGAAAAAATGCGCGGCGCGGTGCTCGCGCGGCAGATGCGCGACGGCGCCGAGGCCGGGAGCTGGACGCCCGGCGACCGCTGGGGCCGCGCCGGCGGCCGCATCTACGCCACCGCCATGGCCGTCCTCGCCCTTCAGTCCGGCTGACGCCGCGTTTTGATGAGCACGCCAAAAGGCGCCTGTCAGTGCTTTCCGTTCTCACAAACAAATCATGCAGATTCGCAGCAGGCCGGGGACGATGAAGGCCGGCTCCCATGTTTTGCAACCCGTCATGTAGTGACATCCGCCCACACCGCAGCGCAACGATGCAGCCGCAGGACAACCGGCACCGGTTGGACGAGGCCCAATCCACGTTTTGCTCTACGGCACGCCCTCCATGCTCGGCGCAGTATCAAGCCCCGAAAACCGCCATGATACCTAGAACTACTAGGTATCGTCCTCTTTCTGAAACAGCGAGAAGCTGGTGAGCTTCAATGGTGCGGACCTCCATGCTTGGCGCAATATCAAGCCCCGAGAACCGCCACGATACCTAGAACTACTAGGTATCATCCTCATTTTTGAGCAGCGAGAGGCTGGTGAGCTTTAACGGTGCCCACGGCACGCGATGCGCGCGAAAAGAAGCCGGTCGGCTCCGCAGGCGTGTGTTTTTCCCGGTTGGTTTTCAGTTGTCCGTAAAACCGCGGGGCCAGTGCTCTTGCGCGCTGGTGGCGCTTCCGTTACCGTCCGCGCATGTCTGTCGTGTCCACCTCTGGTGCGTCGCCCCAGCCGCGGCGCCGGCTGCCCGCGTGGCTGAAATGGCTGTGTACCCTCTGCGCCATCCTCTGGCTGCCGGTCATGCTGCGGTACTATGGCGCGCAAAATCAGCTCTGGCTCTGCGAGCTGGACAACCTGTTGCTGGTGGTGGCGCTCTGGCTGGAAAGCCGGCTGCTGTTCTCCGCCCTGCTCGTCGGCTTGCTGTTGGTGGATCTGGGCTGGATGGTGGACCTGCTCGTCGCGCTGCTGACCGGGCTGCATCCCTTCGCGGCCACCGCCACGATGTTCACGGCCGCGCTGCCCCTGCCGGTGCGGTTGGGCTCGCTGTTTCACCTGACGGTCCCCGTCATCGTGCTCTACGCCGTCCTCCGTCTGGGCTATGACCGCCGCGGCTTCTGGTGGCAAACCGGCTTCACCGCGCTCGCGCTGCTGGCCGCGTATCTGCTGACCCCGCCGGCGGCCAACGTGAACTGGGTCTGGGGCCCGGGCGGTTGTGCGCCGCAACCGTGGCTGCCCGCGCCGCTCTATCTGCTTATCTGCGCAGTAGCCTACCCGCTGCTCCTCTATCTGCCCGTGCATCTCGCCGCCCGCCGCTGGCTGCGATGAGGCCGGCCCCGCCGCGGCGTTCCAAGCCTTGGGAAAATGCAAGAGGTTTTTTCCGAGCCTTGGAAAAAACGGCGTGATTTTTTCCAAGGCCCGGAAAAACCGCTGGGTCCCTTTTCCAATGTTAGGAAAAGTCAGTCGGGATTCCACGTGGCGGCGGCGAGCAGGATGCCGCCGATGTAGCGGCCGTGGTTGCGGCCGGTGGCGTCAGCGGCGACGCTGCCGCTGGTCTCGTCGAGCTTCCAATAACCGACGAGGTCGGGCTCGGCGAGAATCAGCGCGTCGTAGGCGGTGCTGCCGCGCGCCTGATAGTGGTCGCGGATGGCGTTGGCGGAGAGCGCCGCGCCGTAGATGGCGACGCGGCTGATCGCGCCGTTGAAGAAACTTTGCAGGTCGCGCGTGGCGAGGCGCACCGGCGCGCTGCCGTGCTGTGGCACGATGCCGTAGCCGGAGAGCGGGTCGCTGTCGCGCTGGTCGCCGTCACGGAAGATCGAGGTGCTGATGGCATCAATACGCCCGACGACATGGAGCCAGAGGCCCTCGGCGAGCGGGTCCTGGAAGTAACTGCCTGCGCCCTGGCCGCCGGACGGGTTGAAGGCGTAGAAACTGATGCGGTTGGCGCGGCCCTCGCTGTTGCCCGCCTGGTACATGCGCGCGACCCACTCGTGCCGCTGCGGCTCGCCCTTGCCGAGCCAGTGGACGTAGCCGCTGCCCTCGACGTTCGGCATCGCGAGCGAGTCGGGCCGCAGCCACGCCTCGACCGTCAGGCCGCCGTTGGTCGGCTGTGAATAGTCAGGGCTATCGGGGATTTCGACATAGCCGTCGTAGCCATCGAAAACAGGAGCTGCAAAGTTGGCTGCGGCCACCGGCACGGGATCGTCCGCGGGCGGATCGGAGAACAGGAAGTCCAGGTCAGGATTCATGGTGGTTTGATAGCAGAAACCCGGAGCCAAGGCAATCGGGCCGAGCCATTGTACGTAGAGACAACATCAGAGAACTTTAATGACAATGTCACTGACAGAAGGGCGAGGAGAGAAATCCACATCGCGCTTTATGTACACTTCCAAGGTGAGGCAACGCAACATGGTGTTGATGAAAATGTCTGTGGGTTTTACTGCGGGGGTACTCACGCCAGGACTGGCGGGACAATTCCAGTGACCGTCGGGGTCTTGTGCTTTGATCAACGCAACATAGACTTGTTGACAAAACGTTTCGTCGGCACGGGACGTGAACATGGCTAAAACAAGAAGATAAGACTGAAACAGCGCGTCACGCATACATTTCTGACTTAAATCAAGAACCGAGTTGGTGGCGGCTGTCGCGGTGTTCGCTTGGATCAGGCGATGCGCCATATCTAGTTTATTACCGTCTTGCTTGTCCAGGTAGACCATGCCGAGAATGCCTGCCCCTTGAACCTCTGCGCTAATCTTCTGGGTGTCTCGCAGAGCTGGTGAGTCACGGAATGCGCCCTCAATGAAAGTCTTTTCCATAAAAGCTTCTGCCTTGATCAGGGCTGCATCTGCATCAGGCGCACCCCACAAACTCGTTCTTAGCGCCATGATCTGCCAGACAGAGAAAGTGAGGTTCCAATCCTCGTCCTTGGCATAATTCAAGCCCCATCCGCCGTCCGGTCGCTGTCCCTGGGCGATGTATTGTGCCGCCTTTTGAGACCGATCCAAAAGTTCAGGGATACGTGTCATGGCATAGGTTTTTGCCAGGGCATAGGTGGCGATGGCGTGAGTATAAGGATTGGCCGGACGGGGGGAGGTAGATTCAAGCGTTCCGTCACCAAGCTGCTTCCGGGAAAGAAAATAAATGGCCTTCTCAATTGTCGGTCCATAGGTGGCATCTGACATGGTGGCGGAATTCCCCAGATAACAGAGCAGTGCCAAGCTGGTACAAAGCACCGGGTCATCTTTGGACCACGACCCATCGGCATTTTGTTGTTCTTTCAACCACTGCAAGCACCGCACAATCGCTTGGTTTGCCTGAGTGAACTGCGGCCTTTCCCGCTTCCCTCCGCTGCCAGCTTTACTTCCATATCCCTTGCTGACGCCTTTGAGGATAAGCGGGGCTCTTATGGAACCTGTTGGGGAAATGATCGAGTCGAGTGGGATAGTTGTCGTTGGCTGGGTTGTAAACTCGGTACCCTGTGCGCCAAGAGACCCCACTAAAAAACTGATTCCAGCAGCCTTTTTGAAAACGGGCGGTACACTCCAGACTTGCTTGAAACACTGCGTTCCCTGTTGGCGATGGAGCCAGCATCCACTACCGCATTCGAGCCACTGCTCACACGCGGCACATTTCGGCATGCGACGGGGGAATCGTTGTCGCTCAAACCGCGAGTTCCAAATGGTGGCGAACGCTTCCCGCGTCAGATTTCCTTCGCAATGTCTTGGGTCGAGGGTGGAGCACGGCATGACCGAGCCGTCCGGCCAGACGGCGCACAGCGTACGGCCAGCGCCACAGAAGAAGACCTCGTCGCGGACCAACGGCTCCCACTGGCCGACGCGGCCCATTTCGTCGCACAAGGACACCGGAAACTCCGCGCGTTTGAGTGCGACGAACTTCAGCAGCTTGCGCAGTTGGGTGGTGCGGAGAAACAAATCCTTACGTTGGCGGGCACGGCCTTCGGGGATCAGCAGGTGGATGCCCCAGCGGTGAGCACTGCTCTGGCGGACAAGAGCAAAGGTTTCATCAAGGTACGGATAGTTGACGGTGGAGACCGTCGTGCCCGCGCACACTACTGTCGTTGGCAATCCGGCAAAGAAACGCAGGCTGTTCAAGGCGGAATCATAGGCTGCGGGATGACCGCGAAAAGCGTTATGCACTTTGCGGGGGCCATCCAAGCTGACGGCGACAAATACCGGCGGATAGGCGCGAATGGCAATTTGTTGTGCAGGGGTTGGACAGGCCGCCGTATTTAGAGACCAAGCTAAGCGATGAGCTTTGAGATGGTCAAGGCATTGGGCGAGTTGCTCGTGTTGCAGTGGTTCCCCACCTGTTAGTAGCATCTCCGGATCACCCAAGGCGGTTGCTTCGCGGCATAACTTTTCGAACAGTTCCAAAGGCATGTCTTTCCGGTCGCGATTGTCGGCAGGTACTGCCAGACAGTGAGCGCAGGATAAATTACAGCGCAGGGTGAGATAGCATTGGATGACCGCCGGGGCTTGGGTGTAGCCAAATTTATTGAAGAAGGCATCGCCCCACGACGCTGTGAGTGGGACATGCATTCCGATTTTAGTATGTGCTCCCATGCCTGAACACCTTTTCCACCAAATTTCCTTCAACCGAGCCGCATCATAAATAGGGGCCGTGGGGTGTCAATGAGGAATTGGTCTTGTTTTTCTCGGACGGGCGGGAAGAATGCGCACCATGCAAACGCAAAACTCTACGATGGGCGGCTCGCGCCGCACGTGGTTCAAGCAACTGGGGCTGGCGACCGCCGGCGCCGCGGTCGGCAGCGCGCTGCCGTCCGCCGCTGCCGTGCCGGACAAGAAGAAGCCCGCCACCGCCGAGCCGCTCGCGTCGCTGAACCGCTTCCCGCACATGGTGCAGGAATATTTCGTCGCGCGCGTCCGCGAGATCGAGGCGCTCGGCCAACAGCGCCGCGCGGCGTTGCGCAGCAAGCGCGATGCACTCGCCTACGTCCGCACCGTCCGCGAGAATATCCAGCAATGCTTCGGCCCGTGGCCCCAGAAATCGCCGTTGAACGCGCGCGTCACCGGCCGTGTCGAGCGCGACGCCTACACCATCGAGAAGGTGATCTTCGAGAGCCGGCCCGGCTTGCCGGTGACGGCGAACCTCTATGTGCCGCGCGGCCGCAAGGGCCGCCTGCCCGGCGTCGTCGGCACCTGCGGCCACTCGGTGAACGGCAAGGCGGCGGAGCCGTACCAAAGTTTTGCGCAGGGCCTCGCGCGGATGGGCTACGTGACGCTGATCTACGATCCGTTCGGGCAGGGCGAGCGTATCCAGTACACCGATGAGAAGCTCAAGCCGCGGCACGGCACCAGCGTGGCGGAGCACCTGCACGCGGGCAACCAGCAGTACCTGGTCGGCGAATTCTTCGGCGCGTGGCGCGCGTGGGACGGCATCCGCGCGCTCGACTATCTGCTGACGCGGCCGGAGGTGGACCCCGCGCTGGTCGGCGTCACCGGCAACTCCGGCGGCGGCACCCTGACCACGTGGCTTGCCGGCGTGGACCAGCGCTGGTGCATGGCCGCGCCCTCGTGCTTCGTCACCACGTTCCGCCGCAACCTCGAGAACGAACTGCCCGCCGATACCGAGCAGTGTCCGCCGCGCGCGCTGGCGCTCAGCCTCGATCACGCCGATTTCCTCGCCGCGCTCGCGCCGAAGCCGGTGATTTTGTTGACGCAGGACAAGGATTACTTTGATCTGCGCGGTGGCCAGGAGGCGTTCGCGCGCCTGCAACGCCTCTACGAACTGCTCGGCGCGCCCGGCAACGTTGCGCTCTTCACCGGCCCGCGCGAGCACGGCTACTCGCAGGAGAACCGCGAGGCGATGTACCGCTGGTTCAACCGCGTGACGAAAATTTCTGACGCGCAGACCGAGCCCGCGCTGACGATCGAGAAGGACGAGACGCTCTGGTGCACGCCACACGGCCAGGTCGGCGAATTCCGGCCGCGCACCATCCACACCTTCACGCAGGAAAAGGCGCAGGCGCTTGCCGCGCAGCGCGGCGAGGTCGGCGGCCGCGCACTGCGGCGCGCCCTTCAGGACGTGCTCAAAATCCCCGACCGCTCCGGTCCGCCCGACTACCGCATCCTGCGCCCGCTCGCCGGCCGCAAGCATCCCGCCAAGCACACCGCCTGCTACGCGGTGGAAACCGAACCGGGCATCCTCGCGCTGCTCTACCTGCTCTCCAGCGAGTCGCTTGTTTCGCGCCCGCCGCGCGGCCGGTCGCGCGCGATCCTCTACGTCGCGCACCAGTCGGCCGACGCCGAGTTGCGCGAGGAGCCGCTGGTCGCCGACTTGCTCAAGGCCGAGCCGCAATCCGCGTTTTATGCCTGCGATGTGCGCGGCATCGGCGAGTCGCAGCCCGACACCTGCGGACGGAACCAATTCCTGGCGCCTTACGGCAGCGATTTTTTCTACAGCGCGCATGCGATCATGCTCGGCCGGCCCTACCTCGGCCAGCGCACCTTCGATGTGGTGAGCGTTTGCGAGCTGCTTTTCACCTGTGGCCACACGGAGATCCACCTCGTCGGCCGCGGCTGGGGCGCGCTGCCGGCGACCTGCGCCGCGCTGCTTTCAGACGCCGTCGCGCAGGTGACGCTGAAGAACGCGCCGACCTCCTACCACGCCATCGCCATGAGCGATGACTACAAGTGGCCGCTCGCCGCGCTGCCGCCGGGCGTGCTGGAGAAGTTCGATCTGCCCGACTGCTATCGCGCACTCGCCGCGAAGAAATTGACGCAGCTCGAACCGTGGGGGCCTTGGGCTGCTCCTATTTCGGCGTGAGGACGAGCGCGCCGTGGCCGTAGAAGGTGCCGGCGATGGCGGCGATCATCAGGCAGGCGAGCGTCGCCGCCAACAGCGCGCGGAAGGCGACCGCCGCGAGGTTCCGCGTCTGGTTCGGCGCGAGCGCCGCGGTGCCGCCGACGAAGATCGCGATGCTCGGGATGTGCGCGAAGCCGCAGAGCGCATAGCTCGCCAGCACCGCGCTGCGCGGATCGTGCAGCGCGCCGCTGGCCATCAGCCGCGCGAGTTCCTGGTAGGCAGGAATCTCGGTCAGGACGAAGCGCAGTCCGAGCAGGCGGCCCACCTCCCACGCGTCGGCCGGCGAAACACCGATCAGCAGCGCGAAGGGATAGAAAACGTAGGCGAGCAGGTTCTCCAGCCGCAGGTTCCAGTGGACGTGGAAGATTTTTTCGATGAGCACGGCGATGCCATCGAGGCCGAGGTTGAGCAGCTCCATCAGGCCGATGAACGCGAGCAGCAGGACGATGACGCCCATGACGAGCTTGCCGCCGGCGTTCGCGCCGTTGATCGCGGACTCGATCAGGCTCGCGGGTTTTTCGTAATGCGGCGGCACGATCTGGCCGAGCGTCTCCGGCTGCTCCGTCTCCGGCATCAGCAGCTTCGCCATGACGATGGCCGCGGGCGCGCCGAGCAGCGAGGCGCTCATCAGGTGGCCCGCGATGGTCGGGAACGACTGGTGCAGAAGCATGACGTAGAGGCCGAGCGTGCTCGAGGCGACCGTCGCGAAGCCGGAGGTCAGCACGAGCGCCAGCTCCGAGCGCGTCATCGTGGCGAGGTAGGGGCGGACGACGACCGCGGCCTCGATGCCGACGAAGATGTTGCTCGCCGTCGCCAGCGACTCCGCGCCGCTGATGCGCAGCAGGCGGGTGAACAGGCGCGTGAAGCCGTTGACGATGTGCTGCATCACCTTGAGGTAATAGAGCACGTCCATCAGCGTCGCGAAGAAAACGATGGTCGGCAGCGCCTGCAATGCGAGGATGAAACCGGGCGAGCCCGGCTGGCCCGGTCCGGCGGCGAGCGGGCCGAAGCAGAACTTGATGCCCGCTTGCGCGGCGTCGAGCACTTTCATCACGGCGTCGTTGAGCCAGAGGAAGAGCGTCGTGCCCGCCGGCACGAAGAAGATGAACGCGCCGAAGACGAGCTGCAGCGCGAGCCCACCGGCCACCGCGCGCCAGTTGAACACCTTGCGGTTGGCCGAAAGCAGCCAGCCGAGAAAAATCAGCACGAACAGGCCGCCGAAGCTGATCAGGTTATAGCGATTCATGGTGTTCTCCCGCGCGCCGGACTCTAGCAAATCCCCGCCGTGGTTCCGCATGAATTTCGCCATCGGCCTGCAACGAACAAAACCAATCCAAGGGCCGCGGTCTGTAGCGGCGGCCTATGGCGGCCGACGGCGACCACAGGTCGCCGCTACAGCGGAACAAGCTGCTTCCAGCCTGCCTCCTTGTGGGCGGGGTTTTCAACCCCGCGTTCTCCAACCTAAACCACTAAACCCTTTTGGCTCCTCTTCCTGTGGGCGGGAGCTACAGCTCCCGCCCACCAGAACTGGCAGAGGAATACCCCCCCCCGGCCTGTCATGCACCGCAGAGGAGGCACCGCTTGACGGAAAGGCGGAATGTCAGATATTCTGACTAGCAACGAAAGGACCTAGCCATGATTGCGGAAGTCAGTCGCGTGGGGAAACGGGGTACGGTGGTGCTGCCGGCCAGCCTGCGGCGGCGGTTCGGCATGGAGGAAGGCGCCCTGCTGATGGCCGAGAGCCATGAGGATGGCATCCTGCTGCGGCCCGCGGCCGTGGTGCCGATGGAAACCTACTCGCCCGCCCGCAAGGCGGAATTCCTGCTGAACAATGCTGTCACCCCGGCGGACTATCAGCAGGCCGTGCAGGATGTTCGGGCGCTGGGCCTCGATCCGGCGCAGATCAAACATCGCAAACCCAAGGGCGCGGCGCGCGCATGAAGCGTGTCTTTCTGGATGCCAATGTCCTGTTCTCCGCCGCGTGGCGCGAGGAAAACGGCCTGCTGAAACTCTGGCGACTGGCGGGCGTGGCCTTGGTGACCTCCGCCTATGCTGCCCGCGAAGCCGAAATCAATCTGCCGGACGACGCCCAGCGCCAACGCCTGCGTCATCTTCTCCAACGTGTTGACGTTCTGCCACCCGCCACAGCCCTGCCTCCCCTGCCGTCCGGCGTGCACTTGCCGGCCAAGGACGCACCGATCTTGCAGGCGGCCATCGCCGCCGATGCCACTGTGCTGCTGACCGGCGATGTGACACACTTCGGTCCCTATTTTGGCAAGCGACTTGGCGGGGTGCAGGTGCTGCCGCCCGCCGCGTTCCTAGCCGCCGGTTGAATTGGAAGTCCTGTTGGTGATGATGCAGCCCTGTAGCGGCGGCCTGTGGCCGCCGACGGCGACCGCAGGTCGCCGCTACAGCGGAACAAACTACATACAACCTGACTGCTTTGTGGGCGGGGTTTCCAACCCCGCGAACCCCAACCAACGCCAGCCAGCGCGGGGTTGCAAACCCCGCCCACAAAACACCTGCGGACCAAACGCGCCGCCTTGACACCCGCCCCCCACTTCCTACACTTTCGCGGCCTTGGCCGCTGGCGAGCGTGATGCCAAAAATATGCTACTCCGCAGCAGGGTATGATGGATACCGTGTCACGGAAAAGTGAATGGCGGGCATTAATGACATGACAAACGACACAGTCATTATTCACGGAAGTCCGTGGAAGGCGATTGATATACAAGATGCTATTGCCGTTTGTCGTGGTCGCACTTGGACATTTCACAAGTGGGAAGCATCACCAGCACTGATTCAGAAGTCCGGCACGACTTCCAAATTCATAGGCCAGAAATACGATCCGACGAAATACAGACTCGATCCTAAAGGTTGGACGCACGATCATTGTCAAATTTGCTGGTGGACGATAAGTGACGCACGAGACGAGGAAAGCAATTCTGGATTTACAGATGGCCGCGATTGGATTTGTACCGAATGTTTCAATAAATTCATGATGGAGAAAAGGGGAGCCCAACCACCCGCCGGAGATTATTCGCTCGAAGACGTGCGAGAACCTTAACCGTACGTTCGTTTGAATAGGAGTTTTTCTCAGGCTTGGAAAACGTGACACAGTTCCTGTAGCGGCGGCCTGTGGCCGCCGATGGCGACCGCAGGTCGCCGCTGCAACAAAAGGAAACAGCATGAAGAAGATGATTCTGGCGGCGATGTTGGGCGGTGCGTTGGCGGCGGGTGCGGCGGAGCTGGATTTGCATGCGCTGCTACAGCCGGTGCCGGCGAGTGCTGCGTTCCGCGATCCGCAGTTCAACATCTGGTGCGGCTCCATGGTCAAGGGCGACGACGGCAAGTATCACCTCTTCTACTCGCGCTGGCCGCGCAAGCTCGGCCACGTGGCGTGGGTCACGCACTCGGAGGTCGCGCACGCCGTGGCGGAGAGCCCGTTCGGTCCCTATAAGCACGCCGACGTGACGCTGCCACCGCGCGGCAAGGAATTCTGGGACGGGCTCTGTACGCACAACCCGACGGTGATCCGCGCGAACGGCAAGTACCTTCTCTATTACATGGGCAACACCGGCGATGGCGTCGTGCAGAAGCCGCTGAACTGGACGCACCGCAACCACCAGCGCATCGGCGTCGCCATCGCGGACAAACCCGAAGGGCCGTGGCAGCGCTTCGACAAACCCGTCCTCGATGTCAGCAGCGACACGAACGCGCCTGACGCACTGGTGGTCACGAATCCTTCGATCTGCCAGCGGCCCGATGGCGGCTTCCTGATGGTTTATAAAGGCGTGGCGAAGAAGGCGAAGCTGCCGTTTGGCGGACCGGTGGTGCATCTGGTGGCAACGGCCGACGCCGCGACCGGGCCGTTCGTGAAAAAGCTCGATCCGATCTTCACCAAACCCGGCGAGCACTTTGCCGCCGAGGATCCCTTCATCTGGCGCGATGCCGACCGCTACCGCGCCGTGGTCAAGGACAACCACGGCATTTTCACGGGCAAGGGTTACTCGCTCGCGTTGTTCGAGTCGCGCGATGGCTTCGATTGGAAACCCTCCGAGCACGTCTTCGTGACCACACCGCAGCTCACGTGGGCCGATGGCCGTACGCAGAAGATGGATGCGCTGGAGCGGCCGCAGCTCTATTTGGAAAACGGCGTGCCCGTCGCCTTGTTCTGCGCCGCCGCCGAGGCCAAGGGCCGCGACGGCTCGTTCAATGTCCAGATTCCACTGAAGAAAATGACCAAGCCGTAAGCGTGGCGCTGCCTGTCAGCGCATGAGCAAGCGGAGAATCGTTTCAAGACTGCTTTCGGTGAGCCAGTCATCGCGGTCGTTCGAAAATGCTTCTTCGATCGGACCCGGCATGTTGGGGAGCTTGGCCACGTCATGTTCAAATGCTGCCTTGCGTTTGGTGTCGGACTCCAATTCAGCCATGCGTTGCTTCAGGTCCTGTGTATCACGGTAGGCGGGAGTGGTCCGATAATCGAGTTGGAGCAGCGCCAGTTCGCCGCCATCGAGCCAGATCAGCGCGCAAGCCTTGCACAGGTCCAGGTGCAGGGTGAGGCCGGGCAGCCGGATGGGCCGCTTCTCCATCGTCAGGTGACACTTGGGACACCTGATCTGCGCCAGCGGTTCGGTGCGATATTCCTCGCTGGCCTCGGCCTTCAAGTCGGTCGGCGGTTTGCGGGCGGAGCGCTTGATGGTTTCGAGGCGGGTGATATCCACCAAGTGGCCCTTGCAGTCGCCGCAGTACAGAACCTTGAAGCCGGAGTAGTCCACCTCCGTCAGCGGCACGTTGCAATGCGGACACATTCTCATGGCGATCCCGGGCGCCACGCGCGGCGCGGCGTCAGGCCGGTTTGTTCTTCAGGAACCTGCCGAAGGCGAGGTCCTGTTCGCGGATGTGCGTGAGCAGCCAGTTGCCGAGGTAGTTGTTGACCGTCTCGGCGAGCTTCTGGGTGGCGCCCTCTTCCGAAAAGTCGCGCAGGATTTCCTTCAGCGTCCCGGTCAGCTCCTGGTGCTGGGCGAGTTGGGTCTTGAGGCCGGGATACTGCGCGGCGGCCATCAGCTTTTCCTCGGTGGCGAAATGGGTCTGCGTGTAGTCCGCCAGAAACTCCAGCGTCTGGCCGAGCTTGGCCGGGCCGACGTGCGCGGCGAGGGCGGCGGCGACGTCGTTGAGCCGCTTGATCCACTGTTGGTGCTGCTCATCAATTTCCGCGACGCCGACGGCCAGCTCTTTGCTCCAAGCAATCTTCATGATGTATTCTCCGTGGCGCGGAAGATAACAGATGCCGTCGCCGCGGCCAATCCCCGACCCGTTTATTCGGTAGGCAGACCCAAGGACAGCCGGGCGGCAGAGCGGAAAGCGCGGCACAGCTTGCGGGCCTGCATCGCCGTCTCGCGAGTGGCGGTTTCGCCGGGATAACGGAATTCGACGGCGGCATCGGTAAGGTGGGCAAGGTCGGAGCGGAAAGTCTCCCAGAGCGGCTCCAAAGGCAGATTGATATCCAACAGCCTGACAAGGTCGTGAATTTTCTGAATGGGCAAACCGGCGGCACACAGGCGCGCTTTCAGATATTTCTCGGCACACTGCTGGGCGTGGAAACAAATGCCGTCATAGTTGGGATTCTTCCGGGCGCGCGCCTCACGCTCCAAGGTGCTGAAATCGGCCTCGGCCTTGGCGATCCATTCAGCGACCAGCGGCTTCATACAACACTTTGCCTTTTTCTATGATGTCGCGCATGAATTGATCGCCCAGCGCAAGCCGCCGCCTGATCTTGGCCGGTGACCTCACCAGCAGGTCCAGCGGAAACTGCGGGCGCAATTTCAGGCGCATGGCCACGGACTGTTGGATGGGCGGCTGACGCTTGCGCGAGACTACCAGCAGATCCACATCCGAGTCGGCGTGTGGTTTGCCATGGGCATAGGAGCCAAACAACACAATCCGCTCCGGACGGAATTCATCCGCCAGTCTCCGGCTGAAAGCCCTGATTTGCCTGGTCGTTACCATGACGTCATCCGTGTCGAAGCTAAGCCAAGCCCGCTGCCTCGGCAAGATTTCATTTCGCCGCAACCAGCAGCAGCGGGCGCGGGCAGTCGCGGATGATTTTGGCGGCGAGCCAGCTTTCGGTTTATTGTTCCTGATGGAGTAAGGCGACAAAGGACAGTTCATAGTCGCAGCTTGATCTAAGACAGTTTGAGTTCTTCTTCTGGCTTCCGTAAGGCGAAGTTCTTGGCCTTCCGAGTGGTCTGCTCTTCGACAACTCCATCCTTCACCATATGTTTCAACCAGTCTTGTAGTTGCGCTTTTCGGACCTTCAGAATTATCACTAGTTCATCGACTTTTCGTGGCTTGTCCAAGGCGTTCACAATGAGGGGCTTTACCGTGTCATATACAGAGGCCAATAACGAGGCGGGTGTCTCACGCACAACCATTCTTTCTTCGCTTGAGGTTGTTGAGGGCTCCATGTATGTCGGCGGCGGAATCTCGTTCTTGGACTGGGCCTGCTCGACTGATTCTGACATTACGGGTGCAGTCTCGGCCGGCGCACTCGCGGATTGGAGTGCTTTATTAAGGTTGGCGGACATCGCCTCTGCCGGGAGAGGGATACCTCCTATTCGTAATAATTCGGTGTTTCCTTTCGGCACATTGGGCCCAGTTCTGATGAAAACAGGCCGGCCGCTCTTGCGCCGCAATTCCTCATCGGCACCCGCCCAGGTGCCACCCTCCTGATAGTCTGAACTGACTACAACCGCGAAGTCGGCCAGCGCGTAGATATACTTGTTCCGGCCCATCGCGTTGCCAACGTTGAACCCCGCTTCCGGGTTGTACGTGGAGATCAACACCAGTTGGCCGCTACGAATACCCTCGCGGTACTTCCCCGAAACCGCCGCTCGCAAGAGGCTATCGGCCATGACCCCGATGACAGTCCCGCCCTCCTCAAACGCGCCGTGCATGGCGGTTTCGTCAACCCCGCGCGCCGCGCCGGAAATCAACTGCATGCCGGACTGAGCCGCGCTACGTCCCACGGCGCGCGCGAACGCCTCCGCTTCCGCGTCGATGTGCCTGGATCCTACGACAGCCAATCCGCCTTTGGACAGCAAGGACCGGTCTCCCGCGCCATATAGGATTGGCGGTGCGCAGCGCTTGAGGTGTTGCTTGAGCTTATGTGGATAGGCTTCGTCACTACGGCAGAGGACCCAAAGACCCTTGTTCACCCATTTTTCAATGGCAATCGCCATGCTCGCCCCGCGTGCC
This sequence comes from uncultured Lentisphaerota bacterium, assembly GCA_903889245.1. Classification (GTDB taxonomy): domain Bacteria; phylum Verrucomicrobiota; class Kiritimatiellia; order CAIQIC01; family CAIQIC01; genus DP16D-bin41. The sequence continues at coordinate 66,696 of CAISWQ010000100.1, forward strand.
AGCAGGGCCTTCATCCGTGCCGGTCCCACGGGCGCAAAGGCGTCACTCAAAGCCCCTTGGTGCTCTTCGTTCAGAAGATCCGCAGGCCACCATTTCTTACTGACCAACCACGCCGCAACTTCATCGTATTCCTTGATGTTCAGCGGTTGCGCGCCGATGTCATCGCCTGCGCCAAACCGCCCGCACAGAAGGAGAATGGCCTTCGCATTCTCCGTGATTTGCTCAGTCGTCATGTCTCACACTCCTCAATCCGTTCGCGGCGAGTTCAGCGCCAAGGCCAGGGGCAACACAGCAGGACAACCCGCCTGCCGTAGAAGCGCCGCCGCCACGGTGAACGTCCAGCGAGAATCTACCATGTCATCCACGAGCAGGACTGGCCCGCTGGGCATACCCGTCTGATCCACCTCAAACACCCCGTCCAGATTCTTCGCCTGCTGAAAACTGTTCTGCATGTGTTTCTGTTGTTCGTTCTGTCGAATCTTCTTCAGACACGGCACAAACGGAATTCCGATTCGCGCCGCCAAACGACGGGCAAAGTCTGGTACGAGGTCGGGGTGTGTCAGCGATGGTATGCAGGTCAGCCATGCCGGTGGCGGTTGCGGCTTCCACTCCTCAAGCATTTGCAGGCAACCGTCCGCCAGTTCGTCCCGGAACTTACCGATCTTGTACTTGTCCTCTCGGACCATGTGCCCCCAGCCAGCATCTCCCCACAGCGACAGCGCCCGCCCCTGTTCGGCCATGATGTCCATACCGATGGCGGCTCCCTTCAACGGGTAGTGCGCGAAGATGTCCTTGGCGGGCCACTTCTTGCGTGGCTCGACCGACTGGTAACTTCGCTTTAGGAAGATGGCCGCGCGATTGGCGAGGTCAATGTTGACCGTCGTCGGAATCAGGTCGCGCCGGAGGCAATTCGCACACTTGCCACAAGCTTGCACCGTCTTGTCATCAAGCGCCCGCCCGAGATAGACCATGAGACATTCCTTCGTCTGCATGTAGTCAATCATCTGCGCCTGCTCCGCTTGGCGGAGTTCACAAAGCCGGCTAATCTTCTCATGGTTCATCTGGTAGTTGACGGGTGTAGCGTGCCAGGCACTCTTGATCTTCGCCACCGGCGACGGCGTCTCAACAGCCAGCAGTTTCAGGCACTTCTGGATGTCGCTATAGGACAGGTTCAACTGCTTCTGCATCATCGGGACCGACAGACCGCCGTCGGCAATATTCAACGCGCCAAGAATTTTGTCCACATGTGCCTGGGGCGGGAATGCGCTTCGAATGAAGAAATCCGTAATCTCCTTGTCTTCTTCCCCGCCCATCAAGATCCCGTAGGCATAATCCACGGCCCTGCCGGCGCGGCCGACTTGCTGGTAGTAATGCACCACAGAACCAGGTCGCTGGAAGTGGACTACAAAACCAAGGTCCGGCTTGTCGAATCCCATGCCAAGGGCGACCGTGGCAACCAGTGCCTTCACCTCGTTATTCAACAGGCGGTGCTCCAACTGCTCGCGGCGTTGCTTTTCGCTCTCGGCCCCCTGTTCCTCCGCCTCAGAATCAACCTTTGAGTGGTAGGCTTCCACGTTGTACTCGTTGGCCTTCAGCCATTCCGTGACGCGCTCGGAATCCCGGACGGTCAGAGTGTAGATGATTCCGCTTCCTGGCAGGTACTTTAGATGTTCCGCGAGCCAAGCCATGCGGGCAGGCGGATTCGGAAGCCAGATGTTCTGGAGGGCCAGTGTCTCGCGGATCAGTGGGCCGCGTATCACATTCAAGGCCCCGAGTTGGTGCGCCACGTCCTTGACAACGCGGTCATTCGCCGTGGCTGTTGTCGCCAGGATGGGTATGTTCTTCGGGAGCGCTTGGAGAACTCGCACGATACGCCGGTAGTCAGGCCGGAAATCGTGGCCCCAGTCAGAGATACAATGCGCCTCGTCCACCACAAAAAGACCGACCCGGTTCGCCACCTGTTGGAGCACCCGTTCCCGGAAATCGTCGTTCGCCAGTCGTTCCGGAGAAATCAGAAGGATATCAACCTTATTCGCCAGCAACCGGGCTTCGATCGCCCGCCAATCATCCGTGTTACTGGAATTGATTGTCTCGGCCAGAATCCCGATCCGATTCGCCGCCATGATCTGATTGCGCATCAGGGACAACAGTGGCGACACCAGTAACGTCAAGCCCTTGCCATGGTCCCGCAGAAGCCGCGTGCCCAGGAAATAGACCATGCTTTTTCCCCAACCGGTCTTCTGGACGACCAACTGACCCTGACTCTTCAGAATCCCTTCGATACACTCCCATTGGCCGGCACGAAAATCCGCCGCCGGATGAGCGAGAGCTGTACGAAGTAACTTCAACCCGATATCCTTCATTAATCACTTAGCTTTTTATTGCGATGGTCTCCACCGCGAGGCTATGGCAAGCAAACCACTGCGGCAAGATTTCATTTCGCCGCAACCAGCAGCAGCGGGCGGGGGCAGTCGCGGATGATTTTGGCGGCGACGCTGCCGCTCCAGAAGGCGCTGGAACCCGCTTTGCCGTGGGTCGCCAGCACGACAAGGTCGGCGGCGAGCCGCTCTGCGGCGGCACAAACTTCGCGCGCGGGCTCGCCGCGTAAAACATGCGCCGCCGCCTGCAACGCGGGGCTGGAAGTCCCGCCCACAAGGGCGGAAACATGCTGCTGCAGGTGCTCGCGCGCGCCACGCTCGGCGAGGTCGAGCATGATGCGCGTCGCGCTGGGCAGGAGTTGCTTGGTCAGGGCATCGGTGCCGCCCAAGGTCGCCGCGGTCGGGACGACGAACAGCAGTTCCAACTTCGCGCCGGTCGCGCGCGCGAGGCCGGTGGCGACCTGCAAACCGATCTCATGTTCCGGCTGGCCATCCTCCGGCACCAGGATCGTCCGGCACTCGAACGGCGCCGCGCCGGTGGCCGGCGGGCGGATCAGCAGCACCGGCACGCTGCCGAGACCGACCACCTGCTGCGCGATGCGTCCAAAAATCTTCTCGTGAAACCCGCGCCGGCCGTGGGCGCACATCACGATCAGGTCGGGTGCAAGCTCGCCCTCGTGCTCGACGATGCCGCGCGCGACATCCGCAGCGGCGGCCTCGTGGACATGACAGGCCACCTTGGTATCCGCCGGGAAAGAGCGGCGGTGGATTTCGTCGAGATAGGCAGTGGCCTCGCCCTGCTCGCGCAGGTGGCGCGCGCCGTGGATGGTGGCGGGCGCGTCGCGCTCGATGATGTGCAGGAGCGTAACGCGCGCGCCGCAGCGCGCCGCAAGCAGCGCGGCGGCCGGCAGCGCGGCCTCGGCGGGTGCGCTGCCATCGAGCGGGACAAGGATGTGCTTAACCATGGCTGGAGCCTCCGCGGAACATCGAACATCGAACACCGAACATCGAAGGCTTGAAGAGCGGCGCAGCAACGCTGCGCCCGCCAAGCTGGAGGGCGGCGTGTCACGCCGCCGTGTGATGACGCGCTTAACCATGGCCGGTACTCCCGAAGAAGAATTGCGCCACGAGATAGAGGTTCAACGCCACGATCAGGGCGGCGATGATGACCGCGACGAGGGTGGTCAGCGGCCGGTTGACCAGCACGCCCATCACCTCACGCCGGCGGGTGAACCACACCAGCGGGATGACGGCGAAGGGCAGGCCGAAGCTCAACACGACCTGGCTGATCACCAGCGTCCGCGTCGGGTCGAGGCCGAGCCAGATGACCACGAGCGAGGGCAGGATCGTCACCAGCCGGCGCACCCACACCGGGATATGCCGCCGCAGGAAGCCCTGCATGATCACCTGCCCGGCGAGCGTGCCGACCGACGATGACGAGAGGCCGGAGGCGAGCAGCGAGACGGCGAAGATGACGCCCGCCGCCTTGCCGAGCAGCGGCTCCAGCGTTTTGTAGGCCGACTCCAGCGAGCCCACGTCCGTCAGCCCCGCCTTGTGGAACGTGGCGGCGGCCATCATCAGCATCGCCATGTTGATCAAACCGGCGAGGCCCATCGCGAGGGTGACATCGGCGATCTGGTAGCGGAAGAGGCGCTTGAGCAGCGATGGCTCGCGAACGACGATGCGGTTCTGCGTCAGCGAGGAATGCAGGAAGATGACGTGCGGCATGACCGTGGCGCCGAGGATGCCGGTGGCGAGCAGGATACTTTCTGTGCCACGGAATTGCGGCACGACCGCGCCGAGGGCCGCGGCCTTCCAGTCGGGATGGCCGAGCAGGGTCTCGATGAGGTAGCAGACGGCGATGACGCCGACGAACGCGGTGATCGCCGCCTCCAGCGGGCGGAAGCCGCGCCGTTCGAGGCCGAGCAGCAGGAACGTGAACGCCGCGGTCAGCAGGCCGGAGAGCCACAGCGGAATCCCAAACAACAGGTAGAAGCCGACCGCCGCGCCGAGGAACTCCGCGAGGTCGGTCGCCATCGCGACGATTTCCATCACGACCCACATCAGCCACGTCAGCGGGCGCGGGAAATGTTCGCGGCACAGTTCGGCGAGGTTGCGGCCGGAGGCGATGCCGAGCTTGGCGGAGAGCGTCTGGATCAGCATCGCCATCAGGTTGCTGGCAAGCACGACCCACAGCAGCGTGTAGCCAAACTGCGCGCCGCCGGAGATGTTCGTGGCGAAGTTGCCGGGGTCCATGTAGGCGATGCTGGCGATGAACGCCGGGCCGAGGAACGGCAGCAGCCGGCGCGGCCCGCGGCGTTCGCCGCCGCCGCTCAACACCTGCTCGGCCGTTGCCTGCGTCGCGGCGTCGGCAGCGGTTCTGACGTTCTCATCACTCATGGTTTTCCAGACCTTGGAAACGCGCGGGGCCGGTTTTTCCAGGGCTTGGAAAAAGTCACGCCCGTTTTTTCCAAGCCTTGGAAAACAGCGCTGAATTTTTTCCAGGCCTTGGAAAAAACAGCGCGAACTTTTCCAAGGCTCGGATACCAGCACCGCGCGGCAGGCATAATGTGCCCCGTTCCGTCGGATTAGCAAGGCGGGAGGCACCGGCGGGCGGGCGAGGCTGGAACGACTGGCGTCCGATACATGTTCGTAACATGTATCCAACTTGTCGGCGCGTGGGGCGCTGGGGCGGCGGTGGTGGCTTCTGCGCGGGCCGGTGTTTTGTTTTGACCGTGCGCGGGTGGGGGCGGCATGATGCGCGCGGCTATTACGAAGGAAAATCATGAAGACAAGCAACTGGCTGGCGGGATGGGCGGTGCTGGCGATGAGCGCGATGGCGGATGACCTGGCGGCGGAGAAAATCCTGACGCCGCCACCACCGGCGACGCCGCGCATCAACGGACCGGGCGTCTTCGGCGTGCGGCCGGGCGCGCCGTTCCTCTACACGATCCCGGCGACGGGCGAGCGGCCGATGAAATTCGCGGCGGACGCGCTGCCGGTCGGGCTGAAACTGGACGAGAACACGGGCTGCATCACGGGGAAGGTGAGCGATAAGTCACATAGGACCTATGCCGTGCTCCTGAAGGCGGAAAACACGAAGGGTCGGGCGGAGAAGAAATTCCGCATCGTGGTGGGCGACAAAATCTGCCTGACGCCGCCACTGGGCTGGAATAGTTGGAATTGCTGGGCGGAGGCGGTGGACCAGGACAAGGTGCTGCGCTCGGCGCGCGCGCTGGTCCAGAGCGGGCTGATCAACCACGGCTGGACGTTCATCAACATTGACGACACGTGGCAGGGCGAGCGCGGCGGCGCGTTCGGCGGCCTTCAGGGCAACGAAAAATTCCCGGACATGAAGAAGCTGACCGACGCCATCCACGCGCTCGGCCTGAAGGCGGGCATCTACTCGACGCCATGGATCACTTCCTACGCGAAATTCTGCGGCGGCTCCAGCGATGACGCGGCCGGCGCCTGGGCGAAGCAGATGGCCGACCAGAAGTTCTGGAAGCACGGCCAGCATTCGTTCGCGGCGGCCGACGCGAAGCAGTGGGCGGCGTGGGGCTTCGACTATCTGAAGTATGACTGGAACCCGAACGACCTCGAACACGTCCGCGAGATGAGCGAGGCGCTGCGCGCGACGGGACGCGACATCGTCTATAGCCTCTCCAACTCCGCGCCGTTCGAGCACGCCAACGACTGGGCGCAATGGGCGAACTGCTGGCGCACGACCGGCGACATCTGGGACTACTGGGAGCACAGCGACCACGACTGGCGCTACAGCGTCTCGGAGATCGGCTTCACGCAGGAGCGCTGGGCGCCGTTCGGCGGGCCGGGCCACTGGAACGACCCGGACATGCTCGTGGTGGGCCACGTGGGGTGGGGGCCCAAGCTGCACGCGACGCACCTGACGCCGGACGAGCAGTACACGCACATCAGCCTGTGGTGCCTGCTCTCCGCGCCGCTGCTGATCGGGTGCGACATGGAGAAACTCGACGCCTTCACGCTCGGCCTGCTTTCCAATGACGAGGTGCTCGCGCTCGACCAGGACGCGCTCGGCAAGCCGGCCGTGCGCGTGGCGACGCTCGGCCCGGTGGACATCTATCTGAAGGAACTCGAGGATGGCGGGCGCGCGCTGGGCTTTTTCAACCGCAGCCAGCAGGAATACACGGGCGAGTTCAACAAACTTTCCAGGATCGGGCTGGGCGGCAAACAGAAGGTCCGTGACCTCTGGCGGCAGCAGGACCTGCCGGTATGCAACGGCAAGCTCGCGATCAAAGTTCCGGCGCACGGAGTGCTGCTGCTAAAGCTGATCGCGACAAAATAGTGCGGTGGGACGGTTTTTGCTTTGACCGGCGGATGGGGGGTGCGTAACGTCTCACCGCGAGCTTTACATGGCGGAAATGTCCATAGGCATGGTTCAGCAACAGCGGCAGCAGATGCTGCTGGCGCCGCAACTCCGGCAATCCTTGGAATTTCTACAGGTGCCGGTCATGGAGTTGCGCTCCATGGTGCAGCAGGAGCTCGAGCGCAATCCCACCCTCGAAGAAAAGCCCGACGACAATACGCCGCTCGAAGTCGAGTCCGAATCCGAGGCCCAGGCCCAGGCTGACGAAGCGGAGTTTCAGGACGAATTCAAGAAACTAGCCGAGTTGGACGATGAATGGCGCGAGTACTTCCGCCAGACACAGGCCGCGCGGCCGTACAGCGCCGACGACGCGGCCAAGCGCGAGTTCATGATGAACTCGCTGACCCGGCCGGAGTCGCTGGAGGAGCACCTGCTGTATCAACTGCACCTCTCCGGCCTCTCAGAGCATGATCAAAAAGTCGGCGAGTTGATCATCGGCAGCATCAATGATGATGGTTTTTTGACCTCTGCGCTCGAGGACATGGCGTCCGCCAGCGGCTATACGCCGGACGAAATCGCCCATGTGCTGGAGACTATCCGGGAATTTGATCCCGTCGGCGTCGCCGCGCGCGATTTGGTCGACTGCCTGCTGTTGCAACTGGCACGGCTGGGCAAGGCGGACGCGCTCGCCGCGCACATCGTGCGGCAACATTTGAACGATCTCGGCGCCAAGCGCTATGAGACCATCGCCAGGGCCTTGCATGTAACCCTCGCCGCCATCCAGGAGGCCGCGCGGCTGATTGCCACCCTCGAACCCAAACCCGGCCGCCGGTTCAGTTCCGAGGAACCCGCCTACGTCACACCGGAGGTGCTCGTTCAGAAGGTGCGCGGCGAGTACGTGGTGCTGATGGACCAGGAACAACTGCCGCACCTCTCGATCAGCAAGCACTATCGCCAGTTGATGGAGGATCCCGGTACCAGCCGCGAGGTCAAAAGCTATATCCGCGAAAAGGTGCGGGCCGGCGCGTTTCTCATCAAGAGCATCCAGCAGCGGCAGCAGACCATCTCGCGCATCGCCGTCGAAATTCTTAAGGTGCAGCAGGAGTTCTTCGAGCAGGGCGTTTCGGCCCTCAAGCCGCTGACCATGGCCTACATCGCCAACATCATCGGTGTCCATGAGACCACCGTCAGCCGTGCCATTGCCAACAAGTACATGCTCACGCCGCGCGGCCTGTTCGAGATGAAATATTTCTTCACGCCCGGCTACCAGACCGCCGACGGCCAGACGGTGTCGAACAAGGTGGTCAAGGATGCCCTCGCGCAAATGATCGCCACCGAGGACACCGCGCATCCGCTCTCCGACCAAACCATCGTCGCCATGCTCAAGGAAAAGGGCATGACCGTGGCGCGGCGGACCATCGCGAAGTACCGCGACGAACTGAAAATCCTGCCCTCGCACCTACGCAAGAGTTGAGGAAGCATCATGGCCGCGTTCCATCGCCACCTCATCCCCACCCTGCTGGTGGCGCTTGTACTGGTCCACGCCGGTTGCCTGACACTGAAAAAATATCCCGACCTGCCGCCGGCCCAACTCGACCCCGCGCCACCACGCCCAATCATGACCGCGTTACCGCCGATGAGTGAGGGGCGGGGGACGCGAGGCGGAGGACACGCGACACGCGACACGCAACGCGCGACCGTACGGCCGCCACCCGCGTCATCAGGCATGGCCGATCTGATCATGGGCCGCGCTCCGCCGTCTCCGCCGCCACCGGTGATGCCACCGACCACCTTTCCAAGCCTTGGAAAAACCAACACCCCGGTGGTCCAACCTCTGGAAAAACCGGTGCCGGCGGTTGCCAAGCCTTGGAAAGATCCCACCACCCATGCAGTTCTGTCCTCGGCCACCACCCTGCCGCTCTCTTTCCGCCAGATCATCGCCATGCAGACGCTACTCGACCGCCAGCATGTCTCCTGCAACTGTGCTGATGGCAAGATCGGCTCGCGCACCCAGGCCGCCTTGCGCGCGTTCCAAAAGATGCGCGGTCTGAAGATCACCGGTGAACCGAATGCCGCGACACTCGCCGCACTCGGCGACCTCGACGCCGCGTTCACCAGTTACACGATCACCGCCGACGATCACGCGCAGCTCACCCAAAACCCGACGACCTGGCTCGGCCGCTCGCAGGCGCAGCGCCTTGGTTATCAGACCATCCTCGAGGCGGTCGCCGAGCGCGGCCACGCCACGCAGCAGGCGATTCGCGACCTTAACCCGCAGGTCGCCGTCTGGCCTGACCCGCCCGTCGGGACCACGCTGACCCTTCCCGACGCGAGCCCCGCCGCCGCGCTACCGCACGCCGCGCGTATCCGCATCTCCATTCTGAACAAGCTGGTTCGCGTGTTCGATGGCGCGGGCGGGCAGATCGCGCAGTTCCCGTGCTCGATCGCGCGCGATCCCGCCAAGCGCGAGCCGTGTGAGATCAGCGTCGCGGTCGTCGCGCCGAATCCCAACTACACCTTCGATCCCGCGCTGTTCAGCGAGGAGCCGGAGAGCCGGACGATCAAGACCAAGCTCATCATCCCGCCCGGCCCGCGCAATCCGGTCGGCGCCGCGTGGGTCGGCTTGAGCAAGACCGGCTACGGCATGCACGGCACGCCCAAGCCGGAGGACATCGGCAAGACCGAAAGCCACGGCTGCTTCCGCCTCGCCAACTGGAACGCGCAAAAGCTCCTCCGCATCGTGGACGTGGGCACGCCGGTCAGCGTGGAAGAATAGTCCCCTGTCGTTTTCTTCACAGAAGCGAACGAAGGGAACAAAGTGCGGCCCGGCTCTCTCCGCTTCGTTGCCTTCGTGATCTTTTGTTCAAATTCTCCGCTGCCGTGTTAAACTGTGTTCAGCATGAGCGACGAGCTTCCAGTGTCCATCCGCAACCTGCTGCCGGGGCCAGGCAACTGGGGCATCTTCCTCGGCGCGGAAGGCGAGGCGAAGGTCATCGCCATCTTCGTGGACCCGGCGATGGCCGCGGCGATGCTGATGGCGCTGCGCAAGGTCCACGCCCCGCGCCCGCTGACCCACGACCTGATCGCGCGCATCTTCACCGGCCTCGGCATCCGCGCCCTCAAGGTGGTCATCAACGACCTGCGCGACGGCACCTACTTCGCCCGCCTCTACCTCGAACAGCAGAACGACCTCGGCCGCAACGTCGTCGAGATTGATGCGCGGCCGAGCGACTCGATCGCCATCGCCATCCAGCAGCAGTGCCCGCTCTACGTCACCCGCCACGTCTGGGACGAGGCCGATGATATGGGTGACATCCTGCGGCAGGCCGAGCAACGCGCCCGCGACCAGCAGCAGAAGGATGCGGATGACGACGCCTCGCCGCCCGATACCGCCTGAAGCCCGGCCTGCCCCTGCCGCGCCGCAATGCTGGCGGCGAGCTGGCTTTGATGGAGCCACAAGTGGACAAGCGCCAGCGTCTGGCATCACAATCCTTTTGCAATCGCGGCGCAGGTCTGGAACAGTAACCGCGCATGACCCATCCAGCCGTCAACACCACACGGGTCCGGCTTCGGCGCGGCCGCGAGAAACCCATTGTGCAAGGCCAACCGTGGCTTTTTTCCGGAGCGATTGAACAATGGGAGGGCTCACCAACGCTTGGCGCTGTCACCGATGTGTTCGCCGCCAGCGGCGACTGGGTGGCGCGCGGACTGGCGCACCCCACCGCGGCGCTGGCGGTACGGCTCTATACATGGCAACGCGAGCAACCGCTCGATGCCGGCTTTTTTACCCAAACCGTCGCCCGCGCCGTCGCCGCGCGCCACACGCTGCCTGGCTATGGCGAAGGTCCGGCGGTGCCCACCAATGCCTGGCGGCTGGTGTTCTCGGAGGCCGACGGGCTCTCCGGCCTGATCGTGGATCGCTATGCTGATACGCTCGTGGTTCAAATCGGTGCAGCGGCGCTGACGCCATTTGTACCCGCCATCGTCAGCGAACTGCGACGCGTGACGTGCGCCTCGGCGGTACGCGTCACCGTGGCCGAGGACGAGGCCGTGCGCGAAGGACTCCCGCCGGACACGTTTGCCGCGTTCTCCGAGGCACCCGCGCAACCGGTACGGATTCGCGAGAACGGTCTGCTTTTTGATGTGGATCTCGCCGGCGGGCAGAAGACCGGCTATTTCCTCGACCAGCGTGAGAACCGGCGACGGGTGGCCGCGTGGGCGCGTGGGCGGAGGATGTTGAGTTGCTATTGCTACACCGGGGCCTTCGAGGTCACCGCCGCGGCGGCGGGTGTGACGGAGATTCTCGGCCTTGATCGTTCTGCGGCGGCGCTGGAGCTGGCGCGGGCGCATCATGCCTTGAACGGACTGACCGTGCCCGCCATGTATGAGCGGGCCGATGTACCTGTGGCGCTACGGCACTTGCGTGACTCCGGCCGGCAGTTCGATCTGATCGTACTCGACCCGCCGAAGTTCGTGCTAAACCGCGCGCAAAAGGAGAAAGGGTTGCGTGCCTACAAGGACATCAATCTGCTTGCGCTCAAGCTGCTCGCGCCGGGTGGTGTACTGGCGACCTTTTCCTGTTCGGGCCAGGTAACCCCGGCGGACTTCCGCATGCTGCTCGGCTGGGCTGCCGCCGATGCCCGGCGCCCGGTGCAGGTAGTGGAAACACTCTCGCAACCGCCAGATCATCCCGTGCTCGCGGTTTTCCCGGATAGCGAATATCTCAAGGGGGCGATTTGCCGGGTGGCTTGAACTCACAGCGCGTGCTGTTTGAGAACCAGCGTCAACAGAATGACCGCGCCGACGGTAATCAGAACGTAGGACACCCAGAAGGCCGGGCGGAAATGATGCGGCAATTCACGGGGACGGAAGCCGTGATGATGACGACGCACATAGAGCGGATAGCGCACCACGGCGAGGATGAGGGTTCCCATTACACCAAAAGCCAGGGCGAGCCATTGCAACACCTTGTCGCCAGCCACCTGTAGATGCGCTTCCGGACGCAACCAATCAGCACGCATGGCCAACGGCAAGGCGACGCCAAAAAGCAGCGCCCACAGCACCGTATCCACCGGAATACGGCTATGCCGGCGGCGTATATGTTGCCGCTCGGACGGCAGCGCTTCCATCTGGTCAGGCATCGGCTCCACACAGACTCCTTCGTGGTGTTGCGGCGCATACTCTAATCGCGCCACGCCTGCTTGCCAAGTCTGCCGAATGGACCACGAATGCGGATGGCGTCAACAGGTCCACAACAACGGCAGATGAGCGAGTGTCCAGAGGAGGTAACGCAGGAACGCACTGGTGCGTATGCCACGCGCCAAGGTGGCAAAATAGAGACCCTTGACCAGCGTATTGCTCATCAAGGCGACGATGACGGCCTGCCCAGCCAGATGCGCGGCCGCTGACGACCCCTGCGCCAGCGAAAGGATAAAGGGATCCACATCCACCAACCCTGAAAAGCCAGCGAGCGAGAGGACACCGGCGCTGCCAAAATTAGCCTTGGCATAGTCGGTCAGGATAGTCAGCATGACAAACAATGCGGCAAAGACGAGGGCGGGCCGGATTTCGAAAGGGTTTTGTAACATGGCCGGCTGTTCGGCCGGTACGGCAGCACCCCCACCGCCCCGCCGCAGCGCACTCAACGCCAGCAGCAAGCCCAGCCCCGCAAGCGCACCCAGTTGCCAGACCAGCGTGCGCGCAAAGGCAGCATTGAAAAACGCCAGCAGTGCCAGCACGCGCATGTACATGACGCCGCTGGCTAGCAGCGTTGCCTGGAGCGCCTCGGCGCCGCGCTCCGGCTGGCGTTGTGCCAGACGACCCGTGGTGATGCTCACAGCCGTGCTGCTGACAATGCCGCCCATCAGGCCCGAGAGCCAGAGACCGACGCGGCTGCCAAATTTCTTGATCAGAAAATAGCCGACAAAACCGAGGGCCGAAACCAGGACCACCATCCGCCAGATGCGCGCCGGGTTCAGATGAAACTGGGTGAAACTTTCGTCGGGCAACACAGGATAAATGATGAACGTCACCAGCAGGAAGCGCAGCATGGCGAGAAATTCCGCCTTGTCGAGCCGCTCCACCAGCGCTTCCAGCGCCGCCTTCTCAGAGAGCAGAATGGTGGTGAGCACACCCAAGGTCATGGCCAACCGGATATCCGACAGCAGGGTCAGCACACCTGTGATATAGGTCAACAGCACGGCAACCTCACTTGTCGCGCCGAGACGACCCGCACGTAATTTTCCGGCATAGGCCGCGGCGGCAAGGCCGAACACGACCAGCAAACCGAGACCGGGCAGCCACGTCAGGCCGAGGCGATACAGCCAGGCACAGCCATACCCTAGCAGGCTGACCAGCGGGAAGGTGCGGACACCGCCAAAGATCAACTGCTTGTGCTCATCGCGGGACCGTTCGCGCTCTAGGCCGATGAGCAGACCCAGCGCCAGCGCCACGATCAGCCGCAGGCCCAACCCCCAATCAAACTCCAAGGTGAGGTTCACCATGATGGCCATCTCCGAGGCGAGTATGCGCCGCTACGACAGGCATCGGAAGAAAATTTTTCACTACCAGATAATGCGCCGTGCTGTTTTTTCAAAGGCTTGGACGCCGCTTCTTTGCTATTGCACGGCTAGCAGCCAACGCTATAATCTGGCCCCGTTCGCAAACCTATCAAACCAAAAGGAGTAAGCATGAAGAAGGTATTGTGGATGCTGGTGGCAGTGGCGATGCTCGGCTGCGGCGCGAGCGTGGTGGCGAAGGAGAAAGCGGCGGGCGGCGATAAGGGTGGTCCGAAACCCACACCGGTGACAATCAGTGGCACGGTCAAGGTGGACGGCGAAGTCGTCAAAATCGTGACCGAAGACAAGACCGAGTATATCCTCGCCGGGAAGACGGCGGCCGACTACAAGGCCAAAGATGGCGAAAAGGTCACCGATCTCAAGGGTATGTGCAAGGAAGGCAAAGACGGCAAGAAGATGTTCATGACCGGTGGCGGCAAGGGTAAGAAGAAAGAGGGCGGCGACAAGAAGTAAACGTCGCATGGCTGTGATCCAAACGGCAGGCCCGCAGGCCTGCCGTTTGCTTTTCTGTGCGGCTCCAAATCCTGTTCATCCCTCGTGTTTTCGGGCTGTTAAAATTGCGCACAATAAACCCTTCCCATAGGCCGTTAAACGGCAGGAAGCGTTGTGCCGGCTTTTCGGTTGCAGGCGCACGTAACAGACAAACAAACCAAGAGGAGCAGATAGCATGAAGAAGGTACTGTGGATGCTGGTGGCAGTGGCGATGCTCGGTGTGAGCGCCATCGCGAAGGAACAGGCGGCGGGCGGCGACAAGGCCAAGGGCGCGCACAAGCCCCCGGTCACGGTCAGCGGCACGGTCAAGGTGGATGGCGACAAGGTCTGCATCAAGACCGATGACGGCGCCACCTACACCATCAAGAGCCGCGACGAGAAGACCCTGGCCGACCTCAAGGCCAAGGACGGCCAGAAGGCCGAGCTCAAGGGCATGGTCAAGGAAGAGGGCGATGCGAAGACCCTGTATGTGTTCGGTGGCAAGGGCGGCGGCCACGGGAAGAAAAAAGACAGCGGCGACAAGAAGTAAGCCGTAACTTGGAAACGAAAAGAGCGGCGGGGCTACGGCCCTGCCGCTCTTTTTTTTCGCCGTTTGACAACCGAGCCGTCAGTCTTTTGCTGGCAAGTCCGGTCTTTTACTGGGAAAAATATCATCGTTCGCTGACTTGGCGGGCGGCTCCGCGGTGCGGTTGAGGTGGCGGTAGCTGGTCTGCTGGATGTTCTCGAACACCGCGGGCCCGAACCGCTGGCGCAACTCGAGCCAGAACTGCACCCGGTTGCGCAACAGCACCGACTCGGCGACGATGGCGCGATCCGCCACTTTCTGAATGGCCTCCGCGTCGGGTTTCTCGGCGCTCATCAACTTCTCGAGTTCATCGCGCGCCTGCTGCGCCACCTCGCGTTCCTTGGGTTGCGCCTCCTGGTATTTAAGCACGAGGGCCGAGAGTTGCCGGAGTTGTTCCGGCGTCAGATCGAAATGGCGGTGACTCTTGCCGATGCCCAGAACGATGGCCGGATCAAAGTCGAGGTAGAGGCTGCGGCCGGGCGGCCGCGAGGGCTTGCGCAGTACTTTGTCGTTGTGCGCCGTGCGTTCGGGTTTGGCCGGCGCCGCCGGTGGCGCCGCCAGCAGGAGCGCGCAGGCCAGCAGCCAAAAATTTTTCGGCATAGGGTTACCTCGTGGATGAGCCAACAACGCCGGAGCAGGACAAATTATTTTGGCGCGGGGCCGAGCGTCTGCGCCACGAAGGCCCGCAGCGCCTGCTGGTAGTCCGCCGGCCAGAGGCCGTCGTTATGTCCACCGGCGAGGGGCACAAATTGTTTCGGCGGGGCCGCGCGCTCGTGCAGCCGGCGGCCCATCTCAAAGGGAATCATTTCATCGTCGGGACTGTGCGCGATGAGCTTGGGCACGGTGAGGCGGGCGACGCTATCGAGGGTGTCGTAGCGCGCGCTCACCAGGCGATGGAGCGGCAGACCGGGATACATCTGGCGCGCCATGTCGGGCACGGAGGTGAAGGCGCTCTCGAGGATCAGGCCGCGGACTTTTTTCTCGAGCGCGAGCCGCGCGGCCACGGCGCCGCCGAGCGACTGGCCGTGCAACAGAAGCGGTGGTTGCTCGGCATCGTCATACTGGGCGCGGACAAATTCATAGGCGGCGCGCGCATCGCGGGCGAGGCCCGGCTCGGTGGGCCAGCCCTGGCTTCGGCCGTAGCCGCGGTAGTCGAACAGGAAGACGTTGACGCCGAGCTGGTGCAGGCGTTGCGCGAGTTCGACGCGGTGGCCGAGGTTGCCCGCGTTGCCATGACAGTGAAGCAGCGTACCGCGCGCCTGCGGATGCGGCAGCCACCAGCCGTTGAGCTTGACGCCATCCTCCGTGACGAAGGTGATGTCCTCGAATTTCAGGTCGAGCAGCGCGGGCGTGGCCTCGATTTCTGCCCGCGGAAAGTAGAGCATCTTCCACTCGAAGAAGCGCAGCGCGCCGTAGACGAGCAGCATGACGGCCAAGATTTGCAGGGCGCGCACCGCCAAGGGAGGCAAGGAAAAGGCCACGGTCAGTCCTCCTCTCGGTGCAAAAGCGAGGTTGTTAATTGGTCCATATCGGCTTTGTTCCCGTGCCCATCCAAGCCGTGAAAAACGGCCATTTTACGCTGTTTTTCGTAATTTATTCCCGCGCCTGCGCAGGTGCCGGAATGTTTACGCCTCACGTGCTTGGTTCACAAGCAATTAACAGGCATGTCCATATCTTGTGGATTATTTTTCGGTGCACCCCATTCCTTGTAGCAAAGAAAAAAGTTTGTTTTTTCTCTTGGTTTCCCCTTGTGCGTTCGCGCCGTCACGGCTAATTACGCTGCGCGGTTTGAGCGACAGGACAGTGCGAGGGTGTTAATAACCTGTCAATAAGCTGAAAATATCGGGTTGGTGGACAGCGATTTTAGGAAGACGCGTGTGCGTGCTTCTATTGATTTTGGGTTGATTTTTGAGGGTTTTGAACGTGGAACAGCAGCCGGCGGTGATCTGGGCGCAGGCCAGCCGTCTCTTGGCCGAACGCATGCCGAAGGATGTCTTTGATCGCTGGATCGCAGTGATCGAGGCGCAGGCGCTCGAGGGACAAACTCTTTTGCTGACCGTGCCACTCGGTTATTACCAAACCTGGGTGGAGTCGAATTATCTGGCGTTGATCCGCCAGGCGATTGCCGGCGCGTGCGGGCGCGAATTGAGCGTGGCGTTTCGCGTGGATGCCAGCAAGCGGACCAAGGAAAGCAGTGCGCCGGTCGTAACTGTGGAACCCGCGCGGACTCCACGAGCCGCGCCGGAATTATCCTTTGATCCCAAGTTGACGTTTGAATCGTTCGTCGTCGGCCCCTCGAACAGTTTTGCGCACGCTGCCTCGCTCGCCGTCGCGCAGTCGCCCGGCGTCGCTTACAATCCGCTCTTCATCTACGGCGGCAGCGGGCTGGGCAAGACGCATTTGATCCAGGCCATTGGCCGCTTCATCGGCCAGCAAAATCAAAAAAGCCGCGTCATCTACATCTCCAGTGAGTCTTTCCTGAACGAATACCTCGACGCGCTCTCCAAAAAGTCCACGATCAACTTCCGCAAGAAATACCGGAGCGTGGATGTGCTGCTGATTGATGACGTGCAATTCCTGATCGGCAAGGAAGCGTTGCAGGAGGAATTTTTCCACACCTTCAATGCGCTGCATGGCAACCGCAAGCAGCTCGTCATGACCTGCGATCGGCCGGTGAGCGAGATGGTCGGCCTCGAACAGCGGCTGGTCACCCGCTTCCAGTGGGGCCAGGTCACACAGATTGAAAAGCCCGACGTGGAAACACGCCTGGCCATCCTGCGCAAAAAGCAGGAACAGATGAATGTTCATATTGCCGATGAGGTCCTGCTCTATCTCGCCGAGCGTATCCGCTCCGACGTGCGTCATCTCGAAGGCGCCCTGACCCGCGTCACCGCCTATGCCTCTCTGATGGGCCAACCGGTGACGCTCGCCTCCGTTGAACAGATCCTGCGCGATCTGCTGGACCAGGAACGCCAGAACGCGTTGACCATCGAGGCTATTCAGCGGACCGTGGCGGAGTTCTACGACATCCGCCATTCCGACATGACCAGCAAGCAGCGCCCGCAGTCCATCGCGTTCCCGCGCCAGGTGGCGATGTACCTCTGCCGTGATCTAACTGACCACTCACTACCTGCCATCGGCGACGCCTTCAGCCGCAACCACGCCACCGTGCTCCACGCCTGTTCCCTCATCAACGAGCGCATGAAGGCCGATAGCGATCTCCGCCAGACCATCTCCACGCTCCGCCATAAACTTGGCCGCTGATTTCCTGTGAGCATCCCTGATTACACCGCTCTGGCATCCTGCGCACAGATGCGCCATAAAAAGTTTTCAACACAAAAAACCCTCTTTCCATCCAATCATCCACAGGTCATACACAGACAGAAAATGCATCCGACAGCCTAGCCATGGGTCTAATCAAACTTATTGCACCTCTGAACAGCCCATACTATTATTTCTGCGCCAAACGCCCATAAACAAACGACTATAAGAGCC
The DNA here is from genome assembly GCA_903889245.1 of uncultured Lentisphaerota bacterium. Lineage (GTDB taxonomy): Bacteria > Verrucomicrobiota > Kiritimatiellia > CAIQIC01 > CAIQIC01 > DP16D-bin41. The sequence continues at coordinate 84,549 of CAISWQ010000100.1, forward strand.
TGTGGAAAAGACCCGGAGGCCGACATGAAGCTGAAGGTTAGCAAAGAAAAAATCCTCAATAGTCTGCAGAAGGTCCAGTCGGTGGTCTCCAGCCGGACGACCATTCCGATTCTTTCCAACGTGCTCATCAAGGCCGAAAAAGACCGGATTCATTTCACGGCGACCGATCTGGATGTCAGCGTCATTGCCGGGTGCGAGGCCCAAGTCACCAAACCGGGCGCCACCACGCTTCCCGCGCGCCGCATTTTCAGTATTTTCAAGGAACTCCCTGGTCCGGATATCGAATTGGAAGTGGACGATAAGAATCAGGCGTCCATCCGTAGTGGCTCCTCGTTCTTTAAGCTCGTCGGCGCGTCGGAAGATGAGTTTCCCCCGCTGCCGAAGCTCGACGCGGCGAAAACCTACTCCCTCGATCAGGGCACGTTCCGCGAAATGGTCCGCTGCACCTGCTATGCGGCGTCCCATGACGAGTCGCGGCCGATGCTCAATGGCGTGCTCTTGAGCTTCAAGGACGCCAAACTGGCGGTGGTGGCGACTGACGGCCGACGGATGGCACTCTTCGAGCAGGAAGTCGAGTTTCCGAAGGGCTCCGAGGGCGATCTCATCCTACCTTTCAAGACCGTTGAGGAACTAAATGCCACGCTGCAAAGCGCCGGCCAACTTAAGATTCTGACCACACCCAAGCAGATCGCCTTCGAGTTCGATGACATCATCATCATGTCCAAGCTCGTGGAAGGCACCTTCCCGAATTTCCGGCAGGTCATCCCCGCGCAAGCCGAGGAATCCATCGCCTTGGAGCGCGAGACACTCCTGACTGCGCTGCGTCGCGTCTCGCTCGTCTCCGGCGATAATTCCACCTCCGCCAAGTTGGCCTTCTCCAAAAACAAGCTGGAGATCACGGTCACCGCGCCGAACGTCGGCGAAGCCTCCGAGACGCTTCCGATCAAGTTCACCGGCCGCGCCATCACGATCGCGTTCAATCCCGATTTTCTGATGGACCCGCTGCGCACGCTCACCAGCGACGAAATCTCGCTGGAGCTGACCGACGACATGAACCCCGGCGTCGTCAAGTGCAACGTCCCGTTCCTCTACGTCATCATGCCCATGCGGGTAAGTTGAGGCGCGCCATTTCCAAACCTTGGAAAACCCAACCCGTGGTTTTTCCAAGCCTTGGAAAAGAAAGGCCCGAAATTTTCCAACGCTTGGAAAAAAGACCTGTGTGGCTTTCCAATCCTTGGAACATCCCGCCGAAAGCGATGCCATGAAAGTCGGCCTCGACCTGCTGAATTTCCAGACCTCGCAATATTTCCTCCCGCTGGCCACGCTGGCGCGGGAACGCGGCACCGACGCCGAGAAGTATCACACCGGCCTCGGCCAGGAACGTATGGCCGTCCCGCCGCCCGACGAGGACGTGGTGACACTCGCCGCCGGCGCCGCCCTGCCGCTGCTCGATAAAACCAATCCCGACGACATCGAACTGCTGTTGTTCGGCACCGAGAGCGGCGTGGACCAGTCGAAGGCCGCCGCGATGTTCGTCCACGGCCTGCTCGGCCTGAACAAGCGCTGCCGCGCGGTCGAGATCAAGGAAGCCTGCTATGCCGCGACCGCCGGCCTCCACCTGGCGCTGTCGTGGGTTCAGCAACATCCGACCAAGAAGGCGCTGGTCATCGGCGCCGACATCGCCCGCTATGACCTCGGCAGTCCCGGCGAGCCCACGCAGGGCTGCGGCGCGGTCGCCATGCTTATCAGCGCCGAACCACGGCTGCTCGCGATTGATCCCGAAACCGGCTTCCACGCCGAGAACGTGATGGACTTCTGGCGGCCAAACTACCGCACCGAAGCGCTCGTGGATGGCAAGTACTCCACGCTCGTCTATCTCTCGACGCTGGTGGATTCCTGGCGGCAGTACAAGGCGTTGAGCGGCCGCCGTCTCGACGATCTCGCGCGCAGTTGCTTCCATCTGCCGTTCACGCGGCTGGCGGAGAAGGCCTTCGTCCGCGTCTGCCGCGAGGAGAAAATCCCGGAGCCGGCGCCGGACGAAATCCACCGCCGCGTCGGCGCGTCGCTGCTGTATAACCGGCAGACGGGCAACACCTATGCGGCGTCGCTCTACGAGGGGTTGGCCGCGCTGCTCGACAACGATCCCGAGGACCTGACCGGCAAGCGCATCAGCCTGTTCAGCTACGGCTCCGGCTGCATGGCGGAGTTTTTCAGCGGCGTCGTGCAGAGCGGCTACCGCGCGCACCTGTTCACCGGCCGCCACCAGCAGATGCTGGCCAACCGCACCGAGCTGACCTACCGCCAGTACGAGGACATTTTCCGCTACGCCATCCCCGACGACGGCGGCGACCACGTCCTGGCACCCTACCGCACCGGGCCTTTTAGGTTGCAAGGCGTCCGAAAGCATGTACGGTGCTACGCGAAAGCGACATGAGAGCCATTGCCCCAGGCAAACTGATCTTGAGCGGCGAGCACGCGGTCGTGTATGGCAAGCCCGCGCTCGCGATGGCCGTCAACCGCCACGCCGAGAGCAGCATCACGCCCGAAGCGCTGGAGGAAATCGGCTTCGAGCTCTCCGACCTGCGCGAGAGCGAGCGGTTCACCATCCGCGCCCTGCGCGAGATGAAGGCGCGCGTCCACAAGAACTACCAGCTTTTTCTCGAAGGCAGGCTCGGCATCCGCGAAGTCCTGCGCAAGCCCGTCGAGCTGTTCGAGTTCGCGTTCATCAACCTGCTTGATGGCCTGCACCTGAAGGTCGAGAAGGGCCTGAACATCCGGCTGCACTCCACGATCCCGATCGGCTGCGGTATGGGCTCCAGCGCGGCGACGCTCTTGAGCGTCCTGCGCGTCATCGGCCACTACTTCCGCGTCGAGTTCCGGCCCGACTGGTACCTGAATTACAGCATCGAGGCCGAGAAGCTCCAGCACGGCCACTCCAGCGGCGTGGACCCCTACATTTCGCTGCACGGCGGCTGTGCGCGCTTCCAGCAGGGCGCGGCCCGGCCGCTGCCGCTGCCGCGCGCGCCGATGTACCTCATCCAGACCGGCACGCCGCAGACCACCACTGGCGAGTGCGTCAGCCGCGTCCGCGAACTGCATGCCAACGACCCGCTCTGGAACGACTTCGAGGCCGTCACCAACGCCATGGAAGCCGCGCTGATCGCCAACGACCGCCGCGACATCCGCGACGCCGTCCGCGAAAACCACAAGCTGCTGACGAAGATCGGCGTCGTACCGGAGAAAGTGCAGAGCTTCATCCGCGACGTCGAGGTCGCCGGCCATGCCGCGAAAATCTGCGGCGCGGGCGCGGTCGCCGGCGAGCACGGCGGCATGGTCCTCGTCTTCGCCAGCCAGCAGCCCGACGCGCTCTGCCAGAAATACGGCTACACCCCGCTGACCATCCACGGCGACCCGCTCGGCGTACGCTTGGTCTGAAAGCTGGATGCCAGCCCCGATTTTACAATCGTAGTGCTCCCTCCCAGAATTGCCAACCCCGGTGCTCTTGTCCGAAGAATCACCGTACCGTCAGGTGGGCCAGCTTGATATCACGGACGGCGGCAACACGGCGCGCGATGGAGGGATGGCTATGCAACAAGCATTCAATCCACGCGGCTGGCTCGCGGTCGTCGAGATTTTGTAACGCCAATTTTTCCAAGGCACCAATCAGGGGCGCATTGGAGCCAAGGGTGGCGACGGCATAGGCGTCGGCGGCGTATTCGCGGCGGCGAGAGTAGGTATTCACCAGTGGCATTGTAACCAGCGAGAACAGGAACAGGCAGAACACCAGTAGCGGGAAGCCGGCGATATCAGCCGCGCCGGAGAAACCTGCCGCCAAGGTCATTTTTCCCAGTACAAGATGCAGCAGCCCAAAAGCCAGGCCGGCCAAGGCGCTGCCGACCACGAGCAGGCGCGTCAGGTCGTGATGGCGTTGATGGCCCAGTTCGTGGGCGAGCACGGCGAGAATTTCATCGGTGGTATAGCCCTTGAGCAGTGTATCGCCGAGAATGATACGGCGGGTGCGGCCGAGACCTGCCAGCGCGGCGTTGGCGGTCGCTGTTTTCTCGGCAAGGCCCCACCGGAAAACGCCGGTGATCTTGAGGCCGGCACGCTGGGCGAACCCGGTGACGCGCTGGACGAGTTCGGGGTTATCGAGCGGTTCGAACTTGTGAAAAAGAGGCATGATCAACACCGGCGCAACGGCGCTCAAACCGATGCTAAAAATGACGTAGAAGCCCGTTGCGAACAACCACCACGTATCCGGCGCCCAATGGAGCAGCGCATAGAGCACTTCGAAAAAGACCAGCGCCAGCGCCAACTCCAGCAGCAGCCCCTTGGCGTAGTCCCAGAGCCAGCTCCCGAAGGTCTGCCGGCTCAAGCCATAGCGATGTTCAAGCGCGTGCTCTTCATAAAAGGACAGCGGGAAAGTGAAGGCGGCGAACCCGAAGACTGCGGTCAGGATATAGAGGCCATGGGTGAGTGGCCACCATCCGCCGCAGTGGGTGCGCAAACCTGCCGCCAAGTGTACAGAACCACCGGCAAAGTGAAATACCGCCAAGGCGAGCGCCGTCACCAGCAGGCGTATCACAAAAAGGCGGTTATGGAGACTCTCGTATTCCCGCGCCTGCCGGGCGCGCTCGGCGGTGTCCGCGGGCGTCATGACTACGGACTTTCGGAGAGGCCCAGCATGGTCAGGAGACGGTCCAAGTCGTCGTTGTCATAGAAGTCCACCTCGAGAGTGCCCTTGACCTTCTTGCCATTGGCTAGGGTGCGGACGGGTGTCAGGCGGACGGCGGTACCAAAATGGCGATGCAGGCGGTCGGTCAGATCACGCAGATAGTCGGCGGGTAGATCGCTCTTCTCGGCACGCGGCTTGCGCGGAGTTTTCTTGATACGGTTGACGATGCGCTCCAGCGTGCGTACCGACAGACCTTCTTCCGCTACACGTTCGGCCAGCAGTTCCTGCTCGCGCGCCAGTTCCAGACCGAGCAGCACCTTGGCGTGGCCGGGCGAGACGCGGCCTCCGGAAACCATCTGGCGCACCGTCTCGGAGAGATCCAGCATACGCAGTGCATTGGCCACCGAGGCGCGCGCCTTGCCCACACGCTGCGCAATCTGTTCCTGCGTCAGGTTGAACGTCTCGGCAAGCTGGCGGTAACCTTCGGCCTCCTCCATGACGTTCAAATCTTCGCGCTGGAGATTTTCGATGAGTGCCATCTCCAAGGCTTGCTGATCGCTGGCGGCAATGACCCGGACAGGAATTTCCTTGAGGCCGACGACTTGGGCGGCGCGCCAGCGGCGCTCGCCTCCGATCAACTCGAAAGTATCGCCGGCGCGGCGGACGGTGAGCGGTTGAAGCACACCTTTCTCACGGATGGACTGCGCCAATTCCTCAATCGCTTCCTGTGTAAAATGTTTGCGAGGTTGCCAGCGGCTGGGATGAACCGCCTCGGGCGCGACATGCAGAATTTTCTCGCTAGGCGGTTCCGGTTTGGCGGGGCTGGCGGCTCCCGTCGCTGCCGGGGGTACGGGAGGAGGCGTCACAACTTTTTTGGCCGCGTCCTGAATCAACGCCCCCAGTCCGCGTCCGAGACCGATATGTTTGGCTGCCATGGTGATGCTTCCGTTGGCTTAAGGTGGTGGCGCGAAGAACGTCCATACGTTGCCGGGATTGCCTGGTGCTTTTGTCACCAGCCCATCGCGCGTGTTATAGGTTCGTACAGCATAAGAGGCCATCAAATAGTTGCCGGCCATGCCTTTGTTGTGGGTATTAGGGTAACGACCATGCGCAATCAGGGCTGCTGGAGGCACACCGATACGCGGTTGCTTGAGACGGTCAGCCGAGTTCAGGTCGGCAATCAGGATCAGGTCGCCCATCTGGCTGGTACCCTCGAAATCACGCAGGCGTGCGGGTTTGTTACCCTCGTTCCGAAAGGGCGTCCGGGCGCGGGCGCCATTGGCGCCATAACTGATGCGGTCGCCGTTGGGCGTCTGGCCGGAATCGGACACACACCAGAAGAGATTGGTGGTGTAGCCCACATAGCCCAGCAGGGCGACATCCCAAGTGTTGGTGGTGCCCGCCAGCTCCGGCAGCGCATCCTTGTTGTCGGCGGCATATTGCGGGATGGCCTTGCCCAGTTGCGATAGGTTGTTGGCGCAGTGTGTGACCTTGCCTTTTTCCAGCGAACTGATTACCGCCGGCAGGAGAATCGCCATCATAATGCCGATGACGGCGAGGACCACCAGCAATTCGATCAACGTAAAACCGCGCCGCTCATGGAACAAGGTTTTCATAATCCGTTTCCCAAGGCCGGCGGCAGTATATCGGCCGCCCTTCCGCTTGACAACGCCGCGGCGGAAAAAAGCGGTGGCGGCAGAAGAAGCCGGAAACGCCGGCTGACCGCGCCTATGGCTCTGCTTTATCACAGAAACGTGGATATTTTCCTACCCTTGGGAAAAAGCCGCTTCCACTTTCCCGTGGTTGGAAATTACTGAAACAGAAAACCATGAAAGCAGAAAATTTTCTGAATCTGCTGTCTGCTCTCCTAATGCAATCTTCTTCCACGCCGCCAGCGGCCTTGACCCCGCCGTGAAAGTGGCTAGCCAATAGCGATACAGATCGCACAGTTGGTACTCCTGTTTATTGGCGCTGGCGTGAAGTAAAGAGGTATATTTGCAAAGAAAAACGAAGAAGACACCGCCAAGAGCATGGCACAGTCCGCTACCTGAATCTCTCGGCAATCTGGTCGAGGAGAAAATATCTAGCGGCAGGCTGTTCAAGGTCGTCATCATCCAAACGCGTGAGGGGCATTTCACTATTTATGGATATTGATTCGACGACTCTGACCTGAAGGAAGGACGATCCAATTCGGTGGGTTGGTTTCATGTGTCGGGTTCCTCAATCACAGATTCATTGCCACGTGCCAAGGAATTGGCGGATGCTTGCTTGAACGAATGGGCAAAAGAGGAGATGAATTTCGAACTAGGTTCATGAGCATACGGTTGAGGCCGTTGCTCACCACTTCGTCACCGGATTTTCACGCGTCTGCAGCGGGAAGGTGACGCGCTGGCTGCCGAGGCGGTGGGAGTCGAAGACGGCGCAGATCATTTCGATGGTGGTGCGGCCGGCTTGGGCGTCGCAGAGCGGGGCGCGGTGCTCGCGTAGCGCGGCGAGGAGGTCGCGGACGGCGAGTTGGTGGCTGCTGACGAGCCGGGCGAGGTCGGCGATCGGCTCGGGCCGGCCGGGGCCCGCGGAACTGACCGGCACCCACGCACGCGGCTCCTTGCGAAGCTGCACCGCACCGCCCGGCAGCAGATGCACGAACGGTTCCTGATCCACGCGGAAATCCAGCGTACCCGCCGTGCCGATCAGTTGCAGGCCGAAGCCCGCCTGCTTATCGCCCGCCTTCTGCACCGAATCGAAGAACGCCGGAATGCCGCGCTCGGTCTCGTAGCGCGCGTGAACCTCATTGCCCGCGAGCGGGCCGGTGCCCTCGGCGCCGTCCTTCACATCGGCGCGCGTCGCGGGGCGACCGTCCTGCAACACTGTCGCAGTACAGGCGGCCGGCGCGCCGCAGAAGAAGTTGATCAGGTTGAACAGGTGCGCGCCGAGCACCCAGAGGTCGAGCGCGCCGCCGCGTTCATCCTCCTTGCCGCGCGCGCGGATTTCCAACAGCCGCCCCAGCGCGCCCTCCTTGACCAGCTTCTCCGCGACGGGGAGCGCGGGGTGATAGCGGTTGCGGTGTGCCACGGCGAGCTTCGCGCCGCTTTTTCCGCAGGCGGCGAGGATCGCATCGGCCTCGGCAGGCGAGCGGCAGAATGGTTTCTCGCAGTAGATGCCGCGCGCGCCGGCCGCGAGCGCGGCCAGCGCCATGTCGTGGTGTTCATCTATGAAGCGCGGCGCGATGGCGACGATGTCCGGCTTGGCCTCCGCGAGCATCGCGCGGTAATCGGCATAGCCCTTCGCCAGCTTGAGCCGCTGCTGCGCGGCGGCCAGTCCCTTCGCGTCGGCATCGGCGACGGCGACCAGCTCGACCTCGTCCGGCAGCGTGAGCCAGACCACGTCGAGGCCGTGGCCATAGTTGCCGCGTCCGGTATGGCCGATGACGGCGACGCGCAGCTTGCGCTCCGCCGCGCTCGCGTGCATCGCGAGCGCAAACCCCGCAGAAAGAGTGGAGCCGATAAACTGTCGCCGGTTCATGATGCCTCCTGGCTCCCGGCGAGTTCGCCCCGCCGGAGCGGATGTTCCGAGGCTCACGCGCGTCCATCTCCAAGCTTCTTCTTCTATCGGACTTGCCGGCCAGGCTCGGCGTCCGCCACGTTTTTCCAAGGCTTGGAAAATTCCGGTCACGGTTTTCCCATACTTGGAAAGCTGCACTGTGTCCACTTGATTTGCGCGGGCGCTGGTGCGGCGGAAATCGGCGTTGACAGGCCGGCTGTGCCTTCTATGCTGCCCGCGCCGATCGCAACCGAACCATCAACCGGAGCCATGAACATGTCGCACAGAAAATTCCCGTGGATACTCGGACTGTTGCTGGCGGCCGCCCTCGGCTGGCAGGCGTGTGCGGCGGTCGAGCCGGCCGCGCCGAAGAAAGCGCCGGCCGCCAAGAGCGAGGCGAAGAAAAGTTGGTCGCTGCCGGCGGGTGTGCGCGTCGAGCGCGACATCCTGTATGTGCCCGGCGGTGACGAGGCGCAGAAGCTCGACCTCTATCTGCCTGAACAACCTGACAACAAACCGCGGCCGCTACTGGTCTGGATTCATGGCGGCGGCTGGCGCGGCGGTAGCAAGGCGGGCGGGCCCTCGGCCGGGATGGTGGGCAAGGGTTATATCGCGGCGAGCGTGGAATATCGCTTCAGCCAGAAGGCGCTGTTCCCGGCGCAGATTCAGGATTGCCAGGCGGCGCTCCGCTGGCTGCGCGCCAACAGCAAAAAGTATGGGATTGATCCCGAGCGCGTCGGCGTCTGGGGCGGGTCGGCAGGCGGCCATCTCTCGGCGCTGGTGGGCACAGCCGGTGGCAAGCAGGCCTTCGCGCCCATCGGCGGCCACGCGGAGCAGTCGGACCGCGTGCAGGCGGTCTGCAACTTCTACGGGCCGGCCAACTTCACCTCGGTCATGCAGCAGGCGGCTGACGACCAGAACGTCAAAAACATTTTCAAGTTCAACACGCCCACCGACCCCTATTCCGGCTTGATCGGCGTGGCGCTCGATACGGACCGGAAGAAGACCGACGCAGTCAGCCCGGTGCATTACGTCAGCAAGGATTGCCCGCCGATGCTGATCCTGCACGGCATGAAGGACGCGCTGGTGCCGTATGCGCAGAGCGTGGAGCTGGCCGCGGCGCTGCGCGGCAAGGGCGTCGAGGTGCTGTTCCAGACGCTGCCCGGCGCGGGGCACGGCGGCCCGGTCTTCGGCAAGCCGGCGGTCAACACCATGATCGAAAAGTTTTTCGACAAGCACCTCAAGGGCGCCGACCTCAAGGTGGACCTGGTGCCCGAAGCCGAGGTGACCGTGCCGGGTGCGCCCGCGAAAAAGTAAGTCCGTGATTTCTGGAAGCCGAAGCTTGCTGGCGCAGACACGCCCAATCGTCCCGAGCCGATGTGAGCCGCCCACGCCCGACCAACAAACCCGGTAGCTCCACTCCACCGGCGGCGTATTTGTTCTCTGAATGTTCGGTGGGCGGGAGCTCCAGCTCCCGCGTTCATCAGGGTGCTTGTTTTTCGCAGGAGCCGGAGCTCCCGCCCACAAGCGGTCAACGTCCGGTCACCGTTTCTCCGGCCACGAGACGAGCCGCAACATCACCGGCTCCGGCAGCGGGCCGGTACGCGGGCGGTCGCGGTTGGCGGGCAGCGTCTCCCACGTCAGCATGTAGCGTTGGCCGGGCGGCGGCGTGCCGCTGTCGCCGGCGTTCTTTCGCTGCATCCCCGGAAACGGTGAATCCAGCTTGCCGAGACCACGCGGACCGGAACCATCGCGCGACGGCGGCTTCGCGCCGGGGATGGGCTTGAGCGTCGCCTCGTCGAGCACCCACACGCCCGCGCCGCGTCCGTAGCGATAGCCCAGCGTCAGCCTGCCCGCGCCCACCGGTTCCACCGCGCCGATGTGGACTTCGCCGATGATCGAGCCGCCGCCACTGAAGACCCAGCGATAGCCCGTCCAGTCGCTGACTTGCACGCTTTTCCAGCCGGCCGCCTCGCGCCGCGCGGCGTAGATCTGGAGATCGCCGTTCTGGTCGTACTTGTGATAGGTGATGACCGGCCGCCCGGCGTTATCGAAACCGAGTTCGCGGTTCACGTTGATCAGTCCGCCTTTTGGCGGCACGGGGTCCACAATCTCGCCGGTTTGCAGGGTGATGGGCAGTGCGAGCGGTTTGCCGGCGGAGTCGGTCCACGTCACAAGATCATCGCTGCGCGCGTAGCTCAAATCGTGGTTGCTGGCGCAGTCCGGCGTGTTGCGCCAGACCCAGACCACGTGAAAGCGTCCATCCGGCCCAAGGCGCGGCACACTCGCATAGGCGTTCATCTTGCCGAGTCCACTCATCAGCGGCGTGGCGAGCAGCCGCGACCACTTGCCTGCTTTCTCGTCATAGACGTTATAGAGATCGTCGCCGCTGCCACTGCGGCCGTCGCGGTAGCGGAAGATCAGGCGGCCCGTTTTATCGCGCAGAAAAACCGGATAGGTCACGCGCTGCTCGCGGTCGCCGGTCATCGGCAGCTTTTGCAGCGACGCCGCGTCGAGCGGCTTCGCGCTGCGGAAATAGACCAGCGGCACGCAGTGCATGTTGCCGGAAAGGTGCAGGTGGCCGGCGCGGTCGAGTACCATGGTCACATAGTTGTGCGAATCCCAGCCCAGCGTCGAGGGCAGCTTGGTGATCGTCCAGTTTGTCGAGTTCAACGTGCGCTGCGCCACCGACATCCGCCGCTGTGCGTCGTAGTAGGCGGCGAACTGGTGCGGCGGGTGCGTCAGCAAGCAGAACCCGACCGGGTGCGCCGACCACACCGGCTCGAGATCCAGTTTGATGGTGTCCGCCGCTTGCGCCACGCCGAGCAGCACCCAAGCCCACAGAAAATTTTTCATGCGCGCAGTGTAGCGGCCGCGCAGCGTTTTCCAAGGATTGGAAAGCAGGCGGTGTGTTTTTTCCAAGCCTTGGAAAAAAATCAGGACGCTTTTCCAAGGCTTGGAAAGGTTCAGCGCGGCGGCCGCGGGGTCAGGCGAGCCACGGCCGCGGGCGGCCGGCCTGCGTGACGGCGGCGAGCGCCTTCGCGGCGATCTCGGTGTTCTCGACGACTTGGAAGTCGAACATGCCGACGCAGAGAAAATCGGCGCCGTTCTCGAAGCACCACTGGAACGCCTGGCGCGGATGAAGCGCGCCGGCGGCGAGCGTCTTGAACGCGATCCACGGCTTCTTCAGCTTCGCCATGTAGTCAATCGTCTCCTTGGCGTTCGTGCACCACATGTTGTCGTGATGGAGATTGTGGTCGGCCTTGTTGCCGTCAATCTCGTCGAAGGCGTGGCGGCCGGTCTCGGGCGTGGCGGACCAGTAGCTGTCCTTGTGCAGGGTCTTGACCCAGAAGTCGGGATCGAAGCCGGCTTCCACGCACTTGCGGACGGTCTCGAGGCTGTGCGCGCCGAGACCGCACGGCGTACCGAGGTCCTTCATGAAACTCACGATGCCCTCGAGTTCCTTCATCTGGCCGGTCTTGACCATCTTGTCGCAGATGCCGCCCTGGACATAGACGGCGTCGGCGCCGGTATCCACGGACAGCTTGATCGCGTCCTTGAGGTTGCCCGCGGCGCAGTCGCTGATCCACTGCATCTTGCCGCCGGCCTTGCGGTAGGCGTTGATGACGCGGTTGGAGACGGGATTGGTCAGCGCGGTGTTGATGCCGCGCTTCTCGGCGAGCAGGAAGGTCTCGATGATCTTGTCATCGGTGTGATAGGCCTTGATCAGCGGCGAGACGTAGATCAGGTCACGGCTGTGCGCCCAGCCGCCGATGAGGTTGCCGCCGCAGATGATGCGGCTGATTTCGAGGTCCTTGATCTTGCCCTTCGGCAGCGTCAGCGGCGGGATGTTGGCCGCGGGCGGGGCCGGCGGTTTGGCGGCGGCGACTTCCGCGCCGAGCGCCTGCTCCTCGTGACTGCCCAGCGCCAGCGCCGCGCCGCCGGCGACCAGGGAACGTTTGAGAAACCCGCGCCGACCGATGTTTTCCGTCATGGCTGTTTCCTTTCAACTCGGGGTGACACACCGCGCGGAAGCGTACTCCTCTTCCCCGGTGAATCAAGCGCGCTCACTCGGCGAGGCGGCGCAGGTGCAGCTTGCGGATTTCGCCGCGCGTCTGGTAGGTGGCCAGCCCCAGCGGCATGCAGTACTCGATCTCGCCGGCGCGCATGCCGAGGTGGTGCTCCTCGATCTCGAAGTTGACGATGCGGTCCTTGTCTATCCACGCCTCGATCTTCTCCGGCGTCACGCGCAGGCAGATTTGATACCAGCGCTGCTGCTCGAACTTGTAGGAATCGCTCGTGGAATTCTCGGAGGCGTCCATGTGGTCAATGCTGGAGATGCCGGTCAGGCTGCCGCCCCAGCCGCCGAGGACCAGCGTACAGGAGTTCGTGCCGACCGGGAACGTCAGGCCGCAGAAGAAATCCGAGCCGCTGGTGCGCCGCGCCTCGAGCGTGATCTCGTAGTTCTGCGTCACCGTCTTGTTCGTATAGACGAGGCCGGTCAGGACATCGCCCGCGCCGATCTCCAGCACGCCGCCGGGAAGGATTTTCACCGGCCCCTCGCCGCCGAACGGAATCACCTTCCAGCCCGCGAGCGTCCGGCCGTCGAACAGTTCCGCGACCACGTTCGTCGAGGCTGGGATGACCTTGGCCTTCGCCGGCGCGTTTGTTTCCGCGCCCGTCGCCGCCACCGCACATAAAAAGGCACCCACCAGCAGCATGTTTTTCATAAAAGTTCCTCGCTTCGCGTCAACCTTTCCAAGCTTGGAAAAAACACCGGTTCCGCTTTCCAATCCTTGGAAAATCACGCTCACCGTTCCTCGAGTTTGAAGCGGATGGGCAGCGTCAGATTGAGCGTCGCCTCGGGATTATGCACACCATTCCACGGCGGGAACGGCGCGGCGCGGCGGACGGCGGCGAGCGCGGCGCCGAGCAGCGCGCTGTCGTCGGCGGGCTCGTGGGCGGCGGAAGCCAGCAGCTTGCCGCGCGCGTCGAGTGTCAGCCGCAGTACGACGCGGCCCTCGGCGCCACGGCGCAGCGCGAGTTCGGGATAGCGCAGGTGCCGCGCGACGGCGGTGCGGACGGAATGGATGTAGGCCGGGTCGCTGACCTCCTCCGCGCCGCGACCGGACGCGCTGACCAATGCGGGATTCGTCGCGGCAGGCGGCGTGACGAGCGGCGCGGGCGCTGTTGTGCCCGCCACCGCGAGGCGCAACGGCGCTTGCACGGCGGAGGCGCTCTGCACAGGTTGCGCAACTGGCGCGGGTTTGGATTGGGCGACGGCTACGACGACGGGTTCCGGTTTCGGCGGCGGCATTTCTTTTTTCGGCTCTGGCGGCTGGGGCGGCGGTTCGGCCTGCCTGGGCGCGGGCGGTTCCGGCGTCAGGACGAAAACCGGCCGCTCGGTGACCAAGTCCACCTCATAGGTGCGCGCGACCTCGATCACCTTCGGCGTCCACGCGATGGCGATGCCGATGAGCACCGAGTGCAGCAGTAGCGAGAAGGCGAAACTTCGCCCGGCGGGGCGGGCGGTCTGGAGGGTGGGGTACACCACGCCGTTGATGGGCCGGGCCCACAGCATCCGCCGCGGTTTGGAGGGCTGCCGCTTCACACGTCGCGCGCAGGCTACCGTTTTCGTCATCGCAGTCAAGAGCGCTGACGCCGGGCCGCCGGTTCACCGAAAGAGAGCCCCTTGGCATCGGTAACCGGGACGGATGTAACCAGCAAGGTGATTCTGGCGTAGTGGTTGGCGAAAGGAACAAGGTATGAGAACACGGTTTTTGGTGGGGGTTGGTCTGTTGACTTTGATGGGAACAGGTTGGGCGGAGTCGGCGGCGCAGGCGCTGCCGGCGCAGGCGGTCGCCGCGCTGGAAATTTTCCAGCCGCGCGCCGTGCTCGGCCCGCTGCTCGAACCGGCGACGCGCACGGCGCTCGCCGCCACGCCGGCGCTACAGCGCAGCACGAGCAAGCCGGGCTACCAGCAATTCCTCGGCGTGGTGCAGGCGCTGGAAACACAACTGGGCGCCGACTGGCCGACGGCACTGCAAAAGCTGACCGGTCGCGGTGTCGCGCTTGGCCTCTATCCGCAGGAGCGCGCGCTGTTCGTCGCCGACGCCGAGGACGCGCCGCTGCTCGGCAAACTGCATGCGCTGCTGTGGAACATGACGCAGAACCAGGCGGCGCTTTCCGGAAAGCCAAGCCCGGCCACGTCGCTGCCGCTCGGCGGCGCGATGGCCTACTCGCTCGGCAAGAACGAGGCGCACGTCATTCAGGGCGGCCGCCTGACGTGGGCGAAGAAGCTGGAGGATCTGGAAGCGGCAGCGCAGGCGCTACGGCAGAACGGCAGCCTTGCGACCGCACCCGCCTACCAGGCGGCGCGCAAGGCGGTCAGCGCCGACGCGGCGGGCATGTTGTTCCTCAACATGCAGGCGCTGAAGCTCGCACCCGGTGTCGCCAAGGCGTTCAAGCCGGAGAGCGGCAATCCGCTCGGCGCGCTGATCTTCGCGGGACTCGGCGAGACCGCGGGCGCGGCCAACTGGATCGCGCTCGGCCTGCACGTGAAGCCGCACGGCCTCGAACTGCGGCTGGTTTCCGACGCGCCGGTGCCGGCGGCACAGTCGCCCGCCGCCTTCGCGCTGCCGACCGCGCCGACCGAGGGCGCACTGCCGAACCTGAAGGTGCCGCGCCAGCTCGCCGCGCTGAGCCTCTACCGCGACCTGCACCGCTTCTACGCGGCGAAGGACCAGCTCTTCCCAGAACGCACGTCGGGCCTGATCTTCTTCGAGAACATGATGGGCATCTTCTTCAGCGGGCGCGACCTGACCGATGACGTGATGGCACAGGCGCAGCCCAACGTCCGCTTCGTCGCCGCGCAGCAGCAGTTCGATCCCGCGGCCGGCACGCCGGTTTACCAGCTCCCCGCCTTCGCCATCGTGCTGCAACTGCGGCACCCGGAAAAATTCCGTGAGTACGTCGAGGAGGCGTGGCAGAAGGCAATCGGGCTGGCGAGCTTCACGCGCGGCCAGCGCGCGGAGCCGGGCTTCATCCTCGATCGCGCGCTGCACGGCGGCGTGCCGTTCACCTTCGCGCGCTTTTCCACCGCCTACGCCAAGGACCCCGCCCGACTCGACGTGCGCTACAACTTCCGCCCCGCGCTCGCGATGCCCGGCAACCAGTTGATCTTCGCCTCGACCGATGGTGTCGCGCGCGACGTGATGGATGCGCTCGCCCGCGAGGGCCAGCAGCCGCAGGCGCCGCTGGCGCAAATCCACGGCGTGCTGGAGCTCGAGGGCGGCAAGGTCGCCGCCGCGCTGCGCGCCAACCGCGACTTCATGGTCCGGCAGAACATGCTCAAGGGCGGCGAGGTCAAGAGCAACGAGGAGCAGATTGATGGCCTGATCGGCCTCGCGGATTTCATCCGCACCGCGCGCCTGACCACCGGCGCACAGGGCGCGAAGCTGGATGTGGATTTCAACTGGCCGCCGCCCGCGGCGAAGCTCGCCTCAACCCCGTGAGGTCCCCATGGCCGACGCCGACAAAGCCGCGCTCGATCCCCAATGGGCCTGGGCTCGCTACGCGCCCGACGCGCGCCGCCCGTGGACGCTCGCGCTCACCGGCCACCTCTTTCGCCGCGCCGCGTTCGGCGCGTCATGGCCACAGCTCCAACGCGCGCTCGCCGAGGGGCCGCAGAAAACGCTCGACGGCCTGCTGCGTCCCACAGCCGATGTCGCCGCGTTCAACCAGCAGTTCGATCACTACGAGACGCCGCCCGGCGACGACCGCAACGCCGCCGAGCTGCGCGCGTGGTGGCTCCAGCGGATGCTCCGCACGCCGCACCCGCTCCATGAAAAAATGACGCTGTTCTGGTCCGGCCACTGCGCCGCCAGCAACGCCAGGGCGGATAGCGCCCCGGCGATGCAGCGCCACCTGCAACTGCTGCGCCGCCACGCGCTCGGCGACTACCGCGCGCTGCTCGCCGGCCTCGTCCGCGACACCGCGCTGTTCGCCACGCACAACGCCAAGGCCAACCGCAAGGCGCAGCCGAATCCCGGCCTGCCGCGCTGGCTGCTGGAGGCGCACCTCGGCGCCGCCGCCGCGCCGGACTTGAACGAGGCCGCGCGCGCCTTCACCGGCTGGTTCATCTATAACGACGAGCTGCGCTTCATCGAGCGCGAGCACGATGCCGGCGCCAAGAAAATCTTTGGCCGCACAGGCAACTTCGACGGCGACGAGGTCGCGCGCCTCGTGTTGGAACAACCGGCGGCCGCCGCGACGCTCGTCCGCAAGCTCTACCGCTGGCTGATCTCCGAGACCGCCGCGCCCGCCGAGGAACTGCTTGCGCCGCTGGTGGCCGCCTACGCGCAAAACTACGACACGCTCGCGCTCGTCGAGACGATGCTGCGCTCGAACCTGTTTTTCTCGCCCGCAGCCTACCGCCAGCGCGTGAAGAACCCGGTCGAGTACGCGCTCGTCATCATCATGGGTTTGGAAAGCTCCGCCGCGACGCAGCCGCTGGCCAACGCGCTGGCGAACCTCGGCCAGAACCTGCTGTCGCCGCCGACGAGCAAGGGCTGGAGCGGCGGCCGCGACTGGCTCAACCCCGCGACCGTCGCCGGCCGGCTCAAGCTGGCCGAGGCGCTGCTGCGTGACGGCCCCTTCATCGAGAGCAGCAACCCCGCCGCCGTCGCGCAAAAAAACGGCCAGCCCGCGGCAGCGTTCTTCGCACAGCTCTATCTACAAGACGAAACCCTCGCCCGTGGCGACTCCGACGCCCGCCGCGCCGCCTTCGCCGCCCTCTCCCAACCGGAGTTCCAACTGGCGTAATAGCTACAAAAGAACGCAAAGATCACAAAGGACAAGCCATGAGAGCTGTGAAAGAACTATGTGATGTTGTACGCGAAACGGCTTATGCCATTCACCTTTATCATGGTCATGGGCATCTGGGAAAAGTTTATGAAGAGGTTTTTTTATGACAACCAGACGCGAGTTCCTAAAGGTCGGTGCGCTGCTCTCGCTGGCGGCGGGCGTGCCACGGCTGCTGGTGCGCTCGGCGCTGGCCGCGGCGCCGGCGCAGGACCAGACCATTCTCGTCGTCCTGCAACTCTCCGGCGGTAACGATGGCCTCAACACCGTCATCCCCTTTGCCGACGACCTCTACCACAAGAGCCGCCCGACGCTGCGCCAGGTCGCTGCCAAGGCGCACCGCATCAGCGACCAGCTCGCGTTTCATCCGCGCATGGATGGTTTCGCCAGGTTGTTCAGCGAGGGCATGCTGGCCGTTGTGCAGGGCGTCGGCTGTGCGAAGTCCGACCGCAATCATCCCGGCGCGATGCACATGTGGCATACCGCCGACCCGCAGCCGCCCGGCCCGCCGACCGGCTGGCTCGGCCGCGCCGCCGACCAGCTCTGGCAGCCCGCGGCCGCGAACCTGCCCGCCGCTTTCATCGGCGCGATTCCGCAGCCGTTCGCCGCGAACGCCGAGCGCGTCATCATACCCACGGTCCGCAACGCGCGTGATCTGCTCTGCCCCGCCGGCGCTGCCACCGCCGCCGGCGGCGAGCCCCTGCTCGCCTGTGCGCGGCGCGCGACGGCCGCCGCGACCGCCACCAGCGCGCGCCTCGACACCGTGCTGCGCAGTGGCGGCGGCGACTATCCGCAATTCCGTCTCGCCGATGAACTCCGCATCATCGCGCAGCTCATCCGCGCCGGGACCGGCATCCGCATCTACTTCACCGAACTCGGCGGCGGCGGCATCGGCGGATTCGATAACCACGCCGGCCAGCTTGGCAACCACTGCTCGCTGCTCGAACAGCTCTCGGCCTCCATCACCGCATTCGCGCGCGATCTGCAACGCGACGGACTGCTCGACCGCGTCGTGCTGATGACCTTCTCCGAGTTCGGCCGCACGGTGCATGAGAACGGCCGGCGCGGCACCAACCACGGCGCGGCCCAGCCGGTCTTCGTCGTCGGCGGGAAGGTGAAGGGCGGCCTGGTCGGCGCGCATCCGAGCTTGGCCGACCTCGATCAGGACGGCCAGAAAGTCCACACCGATTTCCGCTGTGTTTACGCGACGCTGCTCGACCACTGGCTCGGCCTCGAGAGCCGCGCCATCCTCGGCGCCGCCCATCCACCGGTGGACTTCCTGCGTACCTGAAGCCAGCTTCTTCAGGGTTGCGGGCAGAGTCAGGGCTGGGGAAGAACGGTAACAGCGAGGCTGCGCCTATTTCTTGCCAAAGGCGAAGAGTTGCGTAAGGGTGCGGACGTAGAGCAGGCCGCCGGCGACGGCAGGCGTGGCAAAGGCTTTTTCGCCCAGCGGCAGGCGGGCGGGCGCGGCGAACGTGTCGCCGACCTCCAGCGTGAGCAGGTCGCCGGTCTTGCTGATGTTGAGCGCGCGGCCCTGCACGGCGATGGGCGAGCTGTAGAATGCGCCCTCGACCTTCTCGCGCCAGAGTACCTCACCCGTCGCGGCGCGGAGGCACGCGACCTGCCCGTTATCGCCCCAGAGAAGCAGCCGCTCGCCGATAAACAGGGGCGTTGGCACATAGGGCAGCGGCTTCGTCATCGTGTAGGCCACGGCTGGTTTGGCGCCCGGCTTCACCGCGACCAGCTCCGCGCCCATGCCGCCGCTGCCGGCCGTGGTGACGATCAGACCCGCGCCGCAGACGGGCGAGCCGACGCAGCGGCGGGTGAAGCCTTTGTCGGTGACCCAGTTGATCTTGCCGGTCGCCGCATCCACACCCGTCAGGCCGTTGGCCGTGTTCGCGCAGACCAGTTCCACGGCGCCGTTCTCCAGCCGGCGCACGCACGGCGTCGAGTAGGCCGCCTGGCTGCTGGCGCGATCAAGCTGCCAGCGCGTCTGGCCGGTCTGGCGCTCGAGCGCGAGGAGAAAACTCTTGCCGGGTTCATTCGGTACAGCCTTGTTGGCGTAGTTGTGCGGGGCCGACTTGGGATTGTCCTGGTCGTTGGACAGCACGACCAGCTCGCCGACGATGAGCGGCGAACTGCCGCTGCCATGGGCGCCGACGAACGGGCCCAAGCCGCGCCGCCATTTTTCCTGGCCGGCATTGTCGAGCGCGACAACGAGCACTTCCTCCGGCGTGGTCCACGAGACCACAACACCGTTCGCGTCGGCGGCGGGCGAGGCGCTGGCATAGCTGTTGTCGTTATTCTGATGATAGGTCTTGGAAGGGAAATCACGCTGCCAGAGCGTGCGGCCGGTCGCGGCGTCGAGGCAGAGCACGCTGCGTTTGGCGGTCGCATTCTCGGTACACGTCACGAACAGGCGCGGGCCGACAAGTGCCGGGGAGGAATGTCCGGGGCCGGGCAACTTGACGCACCAAAGCTGGTTCGCGGCCGTCACCGGCAAGGGCAGCGCCGGCGCCTCGGCCAGTCCCGCGCCATCCGGCCCACGAAACCTTGGCCAGTCCGCCGCCGTTGCACTCATGACCAATACAGCGCACGCCAGGGAGATTTTCATGCGGCGGTTATAACACCCTGTCCGGCGGTGGGTCGAGCCTGTGCGTTCATTTCCCGTACATCAGCTTGAGCTGCTCGACAC
Organism: uncultured Lentisphaerota bacterium; assembly: GCA_903889245.1. Taxonomy (GTDB): domain Bacteria; phylum Verrucomicrobiota; class Kiritimatiellia; order CAIQIC01; family CAIQIC01; genus DP16D-bin41. Next base: position 104,321 of record CAISWQ010000100.1, read on the forward strand.
GCGGAAACTCGGTGTAAAGCTCGCCTTGAGGGCCGAGGAAGTTCGTGCCGGAACGCTGGAGCTCCACCGGCGTGAAACCGCCCCTGGCGTTGGGAATATTCACCGTGAAGGACTGGTTGGTTGCGACCGGCGCCGTCGCGGCCTCGACCGGCGGCGCGGCGGTCATCACCTGTTGCACGACGACCGTGGGCGGCGGCATGACCTCATAACCGTGGACGGTTTTCCGGTAGGTGACGCCGTTGACGAGATAGCAGAGCGTGTCGCCCACCAGCACCTGCTGCGCGCCGACCGGGAGGGTGTTCACCACCGCGCCAGCCGGCGCCGGCACCACCAGATAGCCGCCGGATCCGGCGCGGTAATACAGCCCGGCGCCATAATAATGGTTCTTCTGGGTTCATGGGGTGATTTTTCATTGAGCGCGAACCGGATCGAGGTTCAAGCCGCCCAAGTGAAAGAGGATGTCTGCTTTGAGTCTCTCGCGATTCCGATAGCCGCACGCTTTCTGCACCAGCAGTTGAA
>CAISWQ010000101.1 GCA_903889245.1 uncultured Lentisphaerota bacterium
AGCCTGGTTTAGAGCGCTTGGTTCGGGACCAAGAAGTCGGTGGTTCAAATCCACTCGCCCCGACCAGTTTCCCAACAGCGAGGCGACCATGACCGACATCATCCCCTCCCGCGTCGTGCAGCTACCCGGTCCCAGCGGCCTGCCCATGCTGAAAATCGCCAATGAGTTTGCCACGGCCGAAGTGTTGTTGCATGGCGGCCACGTCCTCTCGTTCCAGCCCGCCGGCGCCGCACCCGTGCTCTGGATGAGTCCGCGCTCGCCCTTCGCCGAGGGCAAGGCCGTCCGCGGCGGCGTGCCCGTCTGCTGGCCGTGGTTCGGCCCCGATCCACGCGGTATGCATGGCCTCGCCCGCTACACCGCGTGGCAGCTCGCCGAGGCCGCGCAGCTCGCCGATGGCCGCACGCGCATCACGCTCGCGCTCACCGCGAACGCGGCGACGCGTGCGCTCTGGCCCTTCGCATTTCGCCTCGAACTCGCCGTGACGGTTGGCCGCGAACTCGAGCTCGCCCTGACCGCGACCAACACCGACCAGACACCGTGGTCGTGGCACGGCGCGCTGCATACCTACTTCGCCGTCGCCGACGCGCGCCGTACACAAGTCGAGGGCCTCGACGGCTGCGCCTATCTCGACGCGCCTAGCACCGGCCCGCTCCGCAATGCCGTGCAAAGCGGGCCGGTGGACTTCAAGGACGAGGTCAATCGCCGCTACTTCGAGACCGACCGCATGCTCATCCTCGCTGACGGCGTCCGCCGCATCCGCGTGACCAAGTCCGGTTCCAACGCCTCGGTCGTGTGGAACGCCGGCGCCGCGAGCGCCGCCAACATGGCGGAGATCGGCGACCTCTGGCCCGGCTACGTCTGCATCGAGGCCGCGGTCTTTGGCGATGGCCGCGTGGACCTCTTGCCCGGCTGCGCGTGGACGTTGCGCCAAATCATCGCGCTCGAACCATGACGACGCTGGCCTGTCGCCCCGGCTGCGGCGCGTGTTGTATCGCGCCCTCGATCAGTTCGCCGCTTCCCGGTATGCCCGCCGGCAAGCCCGCCGGCGTCCGTTGCATCCAGCTTGACGTCGAGGATCGCTGCAAGATTTTCGGACACCCCGAACGGCCTGCCGTTTGTGTGTCGCTCTCTCCAACCCCCGACCTGTGCGGAAATAACCGTGAGGAGGCGTTGATCATGCTGGCACGCCTCGAACAGGAAACGGCCTGACCGGGGGGCTTTCCGGGCCTTGGAAAATAAAACGGCCGGATTTCCAAACCTTGGAAAACCGGCCGCTTGTCTGCAGCGACTTTATTTTTTGCGGGATTTCTTCGCCGTTTTGACCGCCCTGGGTTTCAGGGCGGCAAGCCGCGCTAGGGCTTCTTTTTTCCCGATATCACGCAGCGCCGCGAGCGCCAGCACCTGCGTCTGTCGCGGCCGCACCTGGCCGCTTTCCCACTTATAAATCGAAACAGCGGAGACGCCGGCGAGTTGGGCGTAGTCATCGGCCGAGAGATCAAGACGCTTGCGTTGCGCGAGCAGGCCTTTGGCGGTGAAACGAATTTTCTTGGTTGTTTCCACTGGCACGACCGGGGCCTGTTTAAGCACGGCCTTCTCCATGACGGCCGTTTTCTTCTGCAACTGGGCCACCGTACGTTTCAGGCCCGCGATATCGCGGCGATAGAGCGCGGACATCTTCTTGAGGACAACAGTCTGGCTACGCGTTTCCTTACGAGCCAACCGTGTAATTTCCTGCTTCAACACTGCCATGATATTGGGCATAGGACACGTTCCTTTTCAGTTAGGGCCTGCGGTTGCACCCCACGCGCGGCACAATAGAGGGTGGCCTAAGTGTCGTCAATGGCGAATCCCGCACTTGCCCCGCCGCCGCCCATGCCCTAGCATCGTCGCAGATGGAAATATCAGAGAAAGAATATGCTTGAATTCACCAAGTTAATATTGACGCTTCTAAGTCTCGCTGGAGCAGGCTTTTTGATAGTCGTTGGGTCGGCGAAACGTATGGGAAAAATATCCGAGAGATGGATGCAATCCAACGGATGTTTAAGCATTACGACCGGAATCTGTGTGTTGCTAACTACCCTCTTGCGATTGACAAGAGTCATCATCCCGAACTTCGAAGACTCGCCTCATTGTTTTCTTGTAGACCACTTAGCAAGTTTTTCCATTGGCGCGACGGTAGTCCTTCTAATTTTTCTGGCAATGAAGGAAATGAAGAAAAAGTCGATGCCGTAGCTCAATGTCTGAAGATATTCTCTGCACAGAATGATGGAAGAATCCCCCAATCCACCCCGCGAACCGCAAAACCTGCGCGAGGTGACACCACAGCAGTGGCGGTCGGGCATCGCGGCGTGGCTGGGGTGGCTGTTCGATGGGCTGGATATTCATCTCTATACGCTGGTGGCCGCGCCGTTCGTCGCACAGCTTCTGCTGAACGCGGGCGACATCACCGCGCTCAATCCCGCCGATCCGCTGGTGAAGGAGAAGAGTTCGTGGATCCAGGGCGCGTTCCTCGTCGGCTGGGCGTTCGGCGGCGGATTCTTCGGGCGCGTCGGCGACCGGCTCGGCCGCAGCCGCGCGCTGGGGTTGACGATCCTGACCTACGCGCTGTTCACGGGGCTGGCTGCGTTCGCGCAGACATGGTGGCAGTTGCTCATCTGCCGGTTCCTGGCGGCGCTGGGCATCGGCGGCGAGTGGGCGGTGGGTTCGGCGCTGCTTTCGGAAACATGGCCGCGCAAGTGGCGGCCGTGGATCGCGGCGGTGCTGCAATCGGCGGTGAACATCGGCGTGCTGCTCGCGTGCGGCACGGTCTATCTTTTCGTTACCGTCAGCACATTGCTGCATGTGACCTATCAACCGCGCTGGGTCTTCCTCGTCGGCATCCTGCCGGCGCTGGTGGTGTTCTGGATTCGCCGCAAGGTGCCGGAGCCGGAGACGTGGCACGCGGCCAAGGCGGCGGCGGTCGGCGCGGTGCCCGGCATCGCCGACCTCTTCGCGCGCGGCATCCGGCGCACCACCTTCCTGACGCTGCTCGTCTGCGGCGCCTCGCTGACCGCGTGGTGGGCGTTCATGTTCTGGCACGCGCAGCATCTGCGGAACCTGCCGGAGCTGGCGGCGTGGCCGGCGGACCAGCGCGAGAAGCTGGTGAGCGTCGCGTTCTTCCTCGTCATCGGCACCTCGATCTTCGGGAATTTTTTTTGTGGCTGGCTCGCGCGGCTGATCGGCTACCGGCGTTCCATCGCGGCGATGTGCTTTGCCTACGGCCTCGCGAGCACACTGACCTTCCTCTGGCCACGCAGCTACGGCGCGCTGGTCTGGTTCTGGTTTCCTTTTGTAGGCTTTTGCAGCAGCGTGTTCAGCCTGTTCACCATGTACATGCCACCGCTCTTCCCCACGTTGCTGCGCACGACGGGCGCGGGCTTCTGCTACAACTTCGGCCGCGTCGCGGCGGCGGTGGGCACGGTGGTGTTCGGGCTCTTTGCGCCGGTCGGCGACTTCCGCCACGCGTTGCTCTACGCGGGCCTGCTCGCCCCGCTCGCCGCCGTCATCGCGCTGCTCCTCCCCGAGCCACCTGACGAAAACCCGACGCTGATGAATGCAGATTAACGCGGCGGAAGATGGTTCACCCGCAAGCCGCCAAGTTCACCAGCCCTGAAAAGTCGAATCAGGTTTCGTCGCCAAAGCTGGTCCCGACGGAACGGGCGGCTTGAACCAGTTGGTGGCCGGGGGCGATGGTGCGGAGTTTGGCGATGGCTTCCTTGATCGGCACCGAGATAATCTCGCCATTGCGCAACGCGGCCATGACACCATAGGGGCCGCGGCAGGCGCAATGTCCGGCATGAACACCCAGACGCGTCGCCAGTACGCGATCAAAGGCGGTCGGCGAACCGCCACGTTGAAGATGGCCGAGCACGGTCACGCGGGTTTCCAAGCCGGTGCGCGCCTCGATCTCTCTGCCCAAGACCGCGCCGATGCCGCCCAGTTGCTTGGCATCGGTCCGCTTGTGGTCGAGCGCCTTGATGACTTCCTCGCCGCCGGGCAACTTGGCACCCTCGGCCACACAGATCAGGCTGAAGCGTTTGCCGTCGCGTGCCCGCTCCCGCACCTTGTTGCAGACGGCCTCCCAGGTAAAGGGGATTTCCGGGATGAGGACGAGGTCGGCGCCGCCGGCAAGTCCACCGGCCAGCGCGATCCAGCCGGCATAACGTCCCATGACCTCGAGGAGCATGACGCGGTGATGCGAACTGGCGGTGGTATGCAGACGATCGAGCGACTCGCAGACGACCGAGACCGCGGAATAAAACCCGAAGGTCAGGTCGGTGGCGGCGAGATCGTTGTCAATCGTCTTGGGCACACCAACGACCTTGATGCCGAGATCGCCCAGTTTATCGGCAATGTGCATGGTGCCATCGCCACCGGTGGCGACGAGGACATCGAGACCGGCCTGTTGCAGGTTGCGCACGGCCTTGAAGGAAGTGTCTTGAATCTCGATTTTCCCCGGCGCGCACTCGACCGGATAATGCCACGGGTCGCCCTTGTTGGAGGTGCCAAGAATGGTGCCACCCTGATTGAGGATGCCGGACAGATGGCGCGCGGTCAGCTCATGCATGCGGCCCTCGACCAACCCCTCGAAGCCATCCTCGATGCCAATGATCGTGGCGCCGTATTCATGGAGCGCGGTTTTGCCGACGGCGCGGATGACCGCGTTGAGGCCGGGGCAATCGCCGCCGCCGGTCAAAATACCAATCCGCAGTTTGCTTGAGCCCATAGCGTGTACTCTCCTGTGCGTGGCGGGACTGTAGGGCAGCCTCCGCGGTCACACCAGCCCAAACCAGTTCACGGCGCGTCCAACGCAAAAGCGCCAAGGGCGGGCCGCCCCTCATCGGAGCGCGGCGCACTACCCAAGGAAATCTGGAACTGGCGTAGTTTGTCCCGCAACGGCCGCAACAGTTCCTGTGGCAAGCGCCGACCGGCATCTGCAAATTCAGGCTGGCGCTCGCGGAGCCGGTAATCGCCCGCGGATGCGTTCCTGAAAGGCGGCTGGGTCAGGGAAGCTGGCGCAAAAATCCGGCCGTAACCATTGCCATCGGAAAAGCCCTCCGAGCGCCAGTTGCCCGCCCCCTGTACCTGGCTGCTCGTCTTCAGTAGCGCAAGCAACTGTTGACGGCTCTGCTGGCCACCGCCATCCCAGATCAGGTTGTTGAAAAACTGAACATGCGCTTTGCCGCTCGAAAGCAGCACCACCGGCGAAACATAGGGCGTCACCATGGTGTTGTGCAACAGATAGAGCGTACCATCGTGGTCCTTGCCGCCATCCTGTCCAAAATGAATCACGCCGCGGTTGCCGGAACAGTGGCGCGCCTTGACGATGACATTGCCGGCCAGCACGGCATCGCTACCGGGCATCGTCGTATCGCCCTGCGCGTCCACCAAATCGAATTCGCGGTTTGCGGAATCATGAACATAGCAGGCATGAACGATCGTCTTGTGGGCGCGGCTTTTGATGTTGTGGCCGGTCAAGCTCGAATGCACCTCGCACCCAAGCAACGTCACGCTGTAGCCGCCCAGATAAAGATTGTGGTTGAAGCCGGGATCGCTTGCGTCGCCATTGGCATGAATCAGGCAGTGCTCGATCATCTGGTTGACACCCGCGCGCGACGTGCCATCGCCGTTGGACATGAGGCCCATGTCGTTGTGATGAATGACGCAGTCGCGGATGGTGACATCGTTCGCCTGATTGATGCGGACACCCGCGCCGTTGTGACTGTGATTGTGCGCGCCGGTCAGTTCAAAGCCCTCCAACACGCCACCATCGGCGCCGCGGCTGAACTGGACGATGGCGCGTGGCCGGGCGCCACGCCCGCTCTGGTCGCCGCCCTTCCCCGAGAGGACCACTCGCCCACCAGTGGCCTTGAGTGTGAGGCGCGGCGTGGTGATATTGAGGCCGACTTGCGCATAGGGCTCCTGGTTGGGTAGCGGATGCACCAGAATCACATCGCCGGCCGCGGCGCGCAACACGGCGTCTTCGAGGTGTGCAAAGGCTTGCTCCGGTCCCACGTGCAGTTCGACCGCGCCTAGCGGCAAGACCAACAAAGCGGCAGGGAGGATGCTACGCCAGTTCATGCTCATGCTCGTCATCGTCCGCCAACCCCTTCGGCAACTGATGGCCCGTCTGGGGCTTGGTGGTCGGTCGCTTGGCGTGGAAAGTCAGCACCTTGCGTCCCGCCACATCCATCCACTCGGTGGTCAGCGTGATGACTTGGCCGGCCCAGTCATCGGTTTCCTCGCCGCCAAGGATGTCCGCCATCTGATAGGCGAGCGACTTGCTCAACACCACGCCCTTGCGCGCCTCGCGAAAATAGGCCACCAGCTTTTGCACTTCCGGTGCCTTAGGGTTGGGCCGCATCTTCTCCGCCACCACGCGGGCGATGGTCAGCGTCACTTCTTTCCCCTGCAACTCCTCCGCGCGCGCGTAACGCTTCGGGAAAACATCACTCAATTGCATAACAGGCCTCCGTTCATCATGGCGGGAGCTTAGGCTCTGCCCGTCCAGCGTCAAGTTCCCTTTTGTACCGACGCCATTGTTTGCCGGAGTGGACGCCGCTATACTCCGCGCACGCCGCGATGGATGCCAACCCGTCCTATGCTGAACGGCTGACCTCGGTTTCTGTTTTTCTGCCCGTGATGGACGAGACGGAAAGCCTGGTCAAGACCGTTGAGATCATCCACGCGGATTGCGGCGACGCGATCCGCGAGTTTCTCGTAGTCGTCTGCCAGAAAACCACGCCTGGCGCGCGCGCGACCGCCGCCGCTTTGGCTGCGCGTTTCCCTGACCAGGTGAAAATCATCGAGCAGCAGCGCCCGTTTCTTGGCGGCGCGACGCAGGACGCCTTCGACCGCGCCACCGGCAGCCACTTCCTGATGATGGCGAGCGACTTGGAGACGCCGCCGGACCGCGTGCAGGCCTACGTGGCACAAGGCCGCGCCCATCCGAACGCGATCATCACCGGTTCGCGCTGGATCAAGGGTGGCGGTTTCGAGGGTTACAGCAAACTGAAGTGGTTCCTGAATTTCATGTTCCAAAAATCGTTCTCGCTGATGTACTGGACCAGCCTCTCCGACATGACCTACGGTTTCCGCCTGATCCCGACCAAGCTCGTGCAGGCGATCCGCTGGGAGGAAGTCCGCCACCCGTTTTTGTTCGAGACGCTCGTCAAGCCGCTGCGGCTCGGTGTCGAGGTCATCGAGATTCCCATCACGTGGCGCGCGCGCACCGAGGGCGTCTCCAACAATCCCTTCCTGCGCAACTTCGCGTATTTCCGCATCGGCCTGAAAACCCGTTTCTATGCACGCGGCCGCATCCTGAAACAACCGGAACAGGGACCATGAAGAAAGTCATCGTCACCACCACCATCAACCCGCCGACCGAGGCGATCGAACGCTTCGACGCGCGCACCGACTGGGAACTCATCGTCATCGGCGATCTGAAGACCCCCAAGGACTACAAGCTCAAGCGCGGCCGTTATGTTTCGCCGGAGGAACAGGAGCAGATCGACAAGCCCCTCTCCGACGCCATCGGCTGGCGCTGCATCCAGCGCCGTAATTTCGGCCTTGTGCTCGCCGCGCAGCTCAAGCCCGATGTCGTTGCCGTGATTGATGATGACAACATTCCGCGCGCCGGGTGGGGCGAGAACCTGATGATCGACCGCCCGATCGAGGTTAACTACTACGAGACCGACCTGCCTGCGTTCGACCCCGTCGGCGCGACCAACCACAAGGAAATCTGGCACCGCGGTTTCCCGATGCAGCTCCTGCCCAAGCGCGAATACAGCCGCAAGAGCCGCAAGATCATCACGCCGCAGGTGCAGGCCGATTTCTGGGATGGCGATCCCGACATCGACGCCGTCTGCCGCATGATCTATGCACCGGAATGCAAGTTCGACGAGAGCTATTTCCCGATGGCCGGCAACAAGCTCTCGCCCTTCAACTCGCAGAACACCTTCATCAGCGGCAAGCTGCTCAAGGACTACTTCCTCTTCCCGCACGTCGGCCGCATGGACGACATCTGGGCCGCCTACTACGTCGAGGCGCTCGGCGCGCAGGTCGTCTACAACAAGGCGACCGTCTACCAGCAGCGCAACATCCACGATCTCGTCGTGGACATGAAGAAGGAATACTGCGGCTACGAAAACAATTTGAAGATCGTGAACGAGCTGCCCGGTAACCCGGACGCGCTCCTCAAATATCTGCCCGAGCAATCGGTGGAAGCCTTCAAACTCTATCGGAGACACTTCAATGGCTAAAGTCTTGGTGACCGGCGGCGCCGGTTTCGTCGGCCGGCATTGCATCGGCCGCCTGCTCAAGCGCGGCGACGAAGTCCACTGCGTGGACCCCATCGTCCCGCTGACCGGCGGCCTGCCGCTCGAGAAGTGGCCGTTCCTTAATCCGCGCGACTACAAAAACTTCCACTTCTACCAGGAAGACTGCCGCACGTGGTTCAAGCGCGTGCAGGACACGGATTTCGATTACGCATTCCACCTCGCCGCGATGGTCGGCGGCCGCATGATGATCGAGCACAACCCGCTCGCCGTCGCCGACGATCTCTCGATCGACGCCGAGTACTGGCAGTGGGCCGTCCGCGCCAAGCCGCGCAAGTCGCTGTGCTTCAGCTCCAGCGCCGCCTACCCGATCAAGCTCCAGCGCCGCGAGCACTACGAGCTGCTCAAAGAGGACATGATTACGTTCGACTTTGACATCGGCATGCCCGACATGTCCTACGGCTGGGCCAAGCTCACCTGCGAGTATCTCGCGCGCCTCGCCTACCAGAAGCACGGCCTCAAATCCATCTGCTACCGCCCGTTCTCCGGCTACGGCGAGGACCAGGACGACTCCTATCCCTTCCCCAGCATCTGCAAGCGCGTGCTCACCAACCGCGGCCAGCCGACGCTCACCGTCTGGGGCAGCGGTCAGCAATTCCGCGACTTCATCCACATCGAGGACTGCGTCACCGAAATCCTTGGCTCGATGGATCGGATTGATGACGCCGGCGCGCTGAATCTCTCCACCGGCCTCTACACCAACTTCCTCCAGTTCGCGCAGCTCGCGGCCGAACTATGCGGCTACCAGCCCGACGTGCGCGGCACCTCGCACACGCCGGAAGGCGTCTTCGCGCGCGGTGGCGACACGACCAAACAGCGGGCCATGGGACTACGCTACACGCTTGCTTTCCGCGCCGGCGTCCAGCGCGCGCTCGAATATTACGAACGCGGCTCCACGCAGACGTGATTCCGTTTCCAGGGCTTGGAAACCGATGAGCCCGGTTTTTCCAAACCTTGGAAAGTTGGGCGCGGGTTTCTTCCGGGGCTTGGAAAACTGCCGCCGGATTTTTCCAGGCCTTGGAAAAAAGGGCCGTTTTCTTTCCGGGCCTTGGAAAGAGGAACCCCACCCCGCCCGCCGGACAACCTCACAGGGCGTCGGCGAAGTGGCAGGCCGAGCAATGGCCGGGCGCCACCTCGCGCAAGGCGGGTGGCTCGGTCCGGCAACGTTCGCGCGCGCGCGGGCAGCGCGGGTGGAAGGGACAGCCCGGCAGCCTGTGCGTCGGCGCGGGCGGGTCGCCCCGCAGCACAAGGCGCGGGGAACCACCCCCGGCGCGCGCGGCCAGTCCTTTGCCGACATCCGGCACGGCGGAGAGCAGGGCCTCGCTGTAGGGATGACGCGGCCGCGCGAACAGCGCCGGCGCGGGCGCGGCTTCCACCACCTGGCCGAGATACATCACCAGAAGCCGGTCGCAGACATAACGGACCACCGCGAGATCATGCGCGATGAACAGGAGCGCCAGGTGGAGCTGCCGCTGGAGATCCTTGAGCAGGTTCAGAATCTGCACCTGCACGGACACATCGAGGGCGGAGACGGGTTCATCGGCAATGATCAACTCCGGCTTGACGGCGAGCGCGCGCGCGAGGCCCAGGCGCTGGCGCTGGCCGCCGCTGAACTCGTGCGGATAGCGCCGCGTATACGCCGGGTCGAGGCCGACCGCGCGCAGCAGTTCCGCGACCCGCTCCTCGCGGGCGGCGCGCGTGGTGCGCGCGTGCGCGGCGACGGCCTCGCGCAACATGCCGCCAATCGAGTGGCGCGGGTTGAGCGAGCCATAGGGATCCTGAAAAATCATTTGCGCGCGCCCGCGAAACGCCTTGAGCCGGGCGCCGCGCAAAAGAACCAGGTCCTCGCCGGCGAGCAGGACGCGGCCGCTTTGCAGCGGCTCCAGCCGCAGCAGCGCCCGGCCGAGTGTGCTTTTGCCGCAGCCGCTTTCGCCGACGAGGCCGAGCGCCTCGCCCTGCCGGAGTTGAAAACTGACGCCATCCACCGCGCGCACGGGTTGACGACGCGGGCCGTAATAGACGCGCACGTCCTGGACATCGAGCATGACTGGAGCGTCGGGGGTCATGGGTCAGTGGTCGGTGGCCGCGTTGGGTTGGGCCAGGAGTTCCTGCCAGAAGAAACACCGTGTGCCGCGGCCCTCCGCCAGTTCCCACGCCGGTTCCTCGACACGGCAGCGGGCGCGGGCCCAGGCGCAGCGCGGATGGAATTTGCAACCGGTGGGCCAGTCCGCCGGATTGGGTACGTGGCCTTCAATCGCCTTGAGCCGGCCCTCGCAGCCTTCCAGCCGCGGCACGGCTGCGAGCAACGCCCGCGTGTAGGGATGCCGCGGCGCGGCCAACACGTCGGCGGTGACGCCGCTTTCCACCATGCGCCCGGCGTACATGACGAACACGCGATGCGCGGTTTCGGCCACCAGACCGAGATTGTGCGTAATCAGCAGCAGCGCCATGCCGAGCTGCTGTTGCAGGTTGCGCAGCAGTTCGAGAATCTGCGCCTGGATGGTCACATCGAGCGCGGTGGTCGGCTCATCGGCCACCAGCAGCTTGGGGCGGCACGCCAGCGCCATCGCGATCATCACGCGCTGCTGCTGGCCGCCGGAAAGTTCATGCGGATAGGCATGCAGACGTTTTTCCGGTTCCGGGAGGCCGACCAGCCGCAGCATGGCCAGGGCTTCCGCCTGCGCCCCGGCCTCCGGCCGATGCAGCCGGATGGCTTCCCTGATCTGCCAGCCGATGGTAAAGACCGGATTGAGCGCGCTGCCCGGTTCCTGGAAGATGTAGGCGATCTCGCGGCCCCGGAGCGTGCGCAACTCGCTGGCGCTCATCTCCAGCACGTTGCGCCCGGCCAACAGCACGCGCCCGCCCGCATAGCGGCCCGGCGGCTGCGGCACCAGCCGCGCCAGCGCCAGCGCCGTCACGCTCTTCCCGCACCCGCTCTCGCCAACCAAGGCGACGGTTTCGCCCTCGGCGATGTCGAAGCTGACGCCATCCACGGCGCGGACGGGGTGTGCGCCGCCGAAAAAATGCACCTGGAGGTTTTCGACCACAGCCAGTTGGTGGGCGGCAGGCATGGACGTGGAACATCAGCGGGCCGGTTGCTGCTGGGTCAGGCAATGAATCGCGCCGGAGCCCAGCACGACATCCACGGCGTGGAGCCCGACCACCGGGCGGTCGCGGAACAGTTCGCCGAGGAGGCCGAGCGCCTCGCGGTCTTTCGGATCGTTGAAGGTGGGGACGAGCACGGCCGCGTTGCTGATATAAAAATTCGCGTAGGTCGCCGGCAGGCGCACGCCGCGGAAATACAGCGGTTCCGGCAGCGGCAGCGGAATGATTTCCAGCCGCGACCCGCTCTCCAGCCGCGCGCCTTCCAACCGCTCGCGATTTTCCGCCATGCGCCGGTAGTTCTCGTCGCCACGGAATTTCTCCTGGCAGAGCACCACCGTGCCGGGACGGACAAAGCGGCAGATGTCATCCACATGCCCGTGCGTGTCATCGCGCCCGGCGATGCCCTCCTTGAGCCAGATGGTGTTGGTGACGCCCAGATTGGCGCGGAAAATCTGTTCCAACTCCGCCTTGCCGAGGCCGGGATTGCGCACCTGCGTCTGCTGGTCGAGCAGGCATTGCTCGGTGGTCAGGAGTGAGCCGCGCCCATTCACGTCAATGGCGCCGCCTTCGAGCACCACCGGCCGGTCCTTGTGGACCGCGGGGAAAACCGGCACGCGCGTCCGGCGCGCGATGAAGTCCGGCACCGCGGCGTCCTTTTTCCAGTCGCGGAACAAGGCCCACGCATTGAAACGGAAACGGCTGATGGCCAAGTCCGGGCGCGCCCCACCCTTGCGCAGAAAAAGCGGCCCGCTATCGCGCAGCCACCCGCGCTCGGTCGGGCACACCAGCAGTTCCACCCGCTTGGCGTCGGCGCCGACCGCCGTCACGACATCCCTGGCCGCGCGCAAGACGGTGGCGTTGTTGCAGAGCACCTTGACGGCCTCGCCTTGCGCCAATTTGCGGATCAATTCACCATAGAACCAGGCCAGCGCTTCCATCTTGCCGGGCCAATCCGGCCGATGCTGTGGCCAGACCAGCCAGGTGGCTTCGTGGGGTTCCCATTCCGCCGGCATCCGATAGCCGAGCGCCGCCGGTGTTTTATGCAAAGTCGTTTTCATAAAAGAGACGCGCCGCGGACCGCTCCGGCCACAGCGCACGCCGCGGACTGTAACCTCCGCCCCCGTCTTGGGCAACCCCAAGAATCAAAAGCCCCGCCCCGCCTGGGAACAGCCCGCCCGTCCGCGCGTCCCCGGCCTTGACATCCCGCCCGCCCGCGCAAGAATGCGCCCATGAAAACTTCCTGCCGACCCCTCCACCGGTTTCATCCGGCCCCCTTGCTCTGCGCCGCCGGGCTGGCGCTCGCCGTTTCGGCGCAGGCCTACAAGGTGTATATCTTCGCCGACATGGAGGGGTGTAGCGGCATCACCGGCAGCGAACAGATTTCCGGCCCGCGCGCCGCGGAAGGCCAGCAGCGGATGGCCGAGGACATGAACGCCTGCATCGCCGGCTGTTTTGCGGCCGGCGCGACCGAGGTGGTGGTCCGCGATGGACACGCCGGCGGCTCCAACGTCAACGCGCGGCTGCTTGATGCCCGCGCGAAATTGATTCAAGGCCCCACGCCGGGTGTGCGCTATCAGGAACTGGCTGGCGCCGCCGCGGTGATTCTGCTGGGCTATCACGCGATGGCGCTGACGACCAATGCCGTGCTGGCGCATTCCTATTCCTCGGCTTCCATCCAGGGCCTGTGGCTGAACGGCCGGCCGGTGGGGGAAATTGGCGTGGATATGGCGATCGCGGCGGAACATCACGTTCCGGTGGTGCTCGTCACCGGCGATGAACAGACCGTGGCGGAAGCCCGGGCGTGGCTGCCGGAGGTCGGCGTGTGCGCGACCAAGCGCGGCACCAGTTGGCAAAGCGCCGATTTGCTTCCGCTGGAAAAAGCGCACCGCCAAATCCGCGAGGCGACCGAGGCCGCGCTCCGGCGGCGCGCCGCCATCCCCTGCCTGAAGCTTGCCTATCCCGCGACCTTGCGTTGGGCTTACCTGCCCAAGGGTTCCTTGCGGACTCACCACCTGGAGTTCAAACCGGCGCCGAATCCGCGGTATGTGGAAAAGACCGGGCCTTCTGTGGAGCAATTGTTGTTGGGGAAATAAGGCTGCGACGCCGGAAAAAAACAGGGGCCGGGGAACAGGTGCGTGCCAGGATGTGGAGGCCCGCCGGTTTTCGTGGACCGGGAGGCTGCGCGAGCCGCGGAAAGCTGCGTCAAGAACTGGCCGTGCGAGGCGTAGCATCGCCACCCCTCGCCCCGCCTAGCGCGGGAACGGCGTATTGGGCGGAATCCCGGCCCGGTCCCGCTGACGGCGCAAATCCTGCACTTGATCATCCGAAAGATAAAAACGCGAGCTGGTGCCTTGCGGCATTCCCGGCAGATGTACGTGGGCCGGGATCACTTCCCCACTGGAGGTCCGGGAAGCCTCGTGCATCATCCGCCACGCCTGTGGATTTTGCAGCATCGCGCGCACCTGGGTCTGCATCTGGACGCTCGCCATGGCGTTGGTGGGCACCGGCAGGCCCTCCACGGTCATCGCGGCCACTTCGTGGCCCTTGCGCAGCTTCACCTTCTGCTCGGCATGATTGATCTCCTCGATGGAATAGCCTTCCTCGGTCAGCTCCCCATCCTGCACGGTAAATTGATTGGTGGCCACCGGACCCACAAAGCCGGCGCGGGAATGGAACTGACCCGGCCGGGCAGGGTCAGGGATTTTGACCAGCATGCACATCCGCAAACCCTTCGCGAAATCCGGCGTCACCCCCGCCTGGTCAACCTCCATCCGCCCGAAAGGATTTTTCTCCAGAATAAGCTGATAATGCTCCCAGGTCCTGGCCGACCGGCTGTCGTTGGTCTCGGCGCCGGCCCGGCAGGCGGCCCCCACCCCGGCGAGCCAGAGCAGACCAGCGAGAAATCTTGAAGGGCTGTGAACCATGATGAAAAAAAGTTGGGCGCATTGTAAAGCGGCCACCCTGCCCCTCAAGCTTTTTTGAAGAGTGGACGCACAATTTCGCCGCGCCCGCGGCGTCAGACTGCGGCGACCCTCCGCCTCTGCGTCGCGGCGTTACCTGCTGTTCACAACCCCACCCGTTCAGCGGCGCAGGGCGAGGATAAGCTGATCCACGCGAGTGGCGATGCTCTGCACTTCCCACAGCGTCGGCGGATCACTGATGGTGAGGTCGAGGATCGCAACGCTGTTGCTGTTGTTGCTCGTCCCGGCGAGGGCATTGTTCACCGCGTTCTGGATGTCGCCCATCGTGGCCTCCCCCATCGGTCCTGGCGGGCCGGGCGGACCATCGTTGCCCGGCGGGCCGCTGGCGATGGTGAACGGGCCATAGGTGCTGCCATCGCTCATCTGCACGATGGCACGGCCGGAGCCATCCTCATACACATTGACGATGGACCGGCCCTCGACGCCCGCCGGGCCTTGCGGGCCATCGTTTCCATTGTTCCCGGCCGGCCCCTGCGGGCCGGCCGGGCCGGGGATGGGCGGCGGCACGGCATCGAGCAACGTTTTTAGACCGTTGAATTGAGCCCGCAACTCCGCGGCATCCTATCCATGAATCCGATCCTGCTAACCGCTGGACACTACAGCGCCGCTTTCTTGTCAGAATTATCCTTAATAATTTTCAACAGTTTAAATCGTAGCACGTCGGGTGGTTCACCTTTAATAATAAAGTCATCGCCACCAATTTTACCGTTTGGCGGAAGTTCATTCCGTTTTATTTGACCCTTATCACTACCGGTGAAGAAAACGATGGGGATGTTTTTAAGCCGTGAGTTATTGCGTATTTGACTGGCAATATCGCTCCCGTGGAGCTTAGGGTGAAGTATGAGATCAATGAGAAAAAGATCGGGAAGTGGATTGCAGTGTTCAGCGGTAGAAATTGCAGAAAAAGGATTAACAACCGGTATGATTTCGATATCACCAAAAGCTTCCATATATAATTTGATATTTTCGAGCATGTTCTCATCATCATCAACGAGCATAATTTTATATCGTTTCATAATCTCACCTCTTTAACGCGGGGAATAATATGGTAATTATTGCCCCCTTTTTCATTGGTTTATTATCAGCAAATATGTATCCATCATGCAACTCAATAATTTTACTACATGAATAAAGACCCAGGCCGCTTCCACCCGTCAATGGCTTGCTAGTGTTTCCGATTTTGAATGCTTGACTTAGTATTTTGTCGTCAAAACCAGGACCAGTATCCTCTACTGTTATCCGAACGTAGAATCCGCAGGGTTTAACGGTCTCCTGAAAAACTTTTGGGTCGCTTTCTGCAATAGTACCAACGCCACCCGAAACTGTGATTGTTCCGCCATCCGGCATTGCTTCAATGGAATTTGTTACAATATTCACAAACAAACTATTTATTTGAGTCGCACAGCAATTGATAAACGGAAGATCGCTTAGGTTAAATTTATTCAGTGTAATCCTGTGAGATGATAATTCGCGTTGTACCAGTGATAGAGAACCTTCAATGATATTTGCTATTTCATGTTTCTCCATGATGGGTTTCTCATCTATAGAGAATTTGATAAGCAAATTTATCATTGCGAGGGCGCGGTCAACCGCATTTATGGAATTGCTTAAGGCTGATATCACATCAGTGCTCGGTACTGATTCACCTACACAGTGCATTTTAAGATAAGCTAATCCATGTTGAACAGCTGTTAAGGGGCTACGTAAATCATGAGCAATAGTCCCTGTTATCTTCCCAAGAGATTGTAGTTTCTCTGACTGTATTGCTTGATATTCTTCAGCCTTTCTCTCGGTAATATCCTGAATTGTCCCACTCATCCTTACTATATGGCCATCTGTATCCATCACGGGTTCGGCTTGTGCGAGCAGTATATGCGTGGACTTATCACTAGCGGTAATACCAAAGGTAATATTAAATAAACTTGGCGTTTCCCGAAGTTTGTTAATAGTCTCATAGACGCGCCCCCGATCCTCTGGAACGATCATGTCCAAGAGGTCCGGATTGATTGAATATTTATGCGCAGGGTTGATCTCAAGGATATTATACAATTCATCAGAACCAGTCAGAATATCATTTGCGAAATCCCACTCAAGGCTTCCAAGCTTGGCCATTTTCTGCGCTTGCGATTGTTGGTCAAATAGCTTGAGTTTGGTTACATCCAAAAACGCGCCTTGCAAGCCTATTATTTCACCTTGCGCATTTCTCATGGGCTTTTTCACTACGTGAACAAAGAGAGGTCTTCCGTCAGGGTTGCGATTCCTTTCAATGTCTTCAAAGTCATTGCCGGCAAGTACAAATTTGTCATCCAGCATAAACTTACGCGCCAATTCCTGGGGGAACAACTCGGCATCAGTCTTGCCGATTATTTCTGAAATAGGACGGTCAAGTATTGTATAAAAATGGCGATTACAAAATATAATTCGACCCTTTATGTCTTTGCGAAATATGCCAACAGGGAGCGGATCTAACAGTGAATGATAGGCGGCATCAATGCTCCGTTCATAGGAAAAGCGAGCTAAATGGGAGGCGATAAACTCTGCACCACTCGCAATAGCTTTTTTGGGGGGGGGGGAATCACCACTTGTAGGATTCCAAAGGATCAAAACACCTACACGTATATCTGAATAATTGAGGGGGACAGCAATTAGAGGAGACTTAACATTAAGCCTGGCTACTGTCCTACTATTACACCTCGGATCGTTTTGAGGGTCGTGTGAACTGATTACAATATTTTGATGAAAAACGAGAGAGGCGATACTATCGTCGTCATAGCGCTGTTTAAATTCGTTAGCAATTGTATCAGGAGCATCCGGTGCCCAAAGGGAAACGCAACGCAATATTTTATTATTATCGTCAGATACAAATATCATTCCAGAATCATATTTGCACAGAGAACACGCCATCTTTAAGCTTTGAAGAAGAATACTTTCACGTGGGATTGATCGGAACGACGTATTCTCAATGCCCGAAAAAAGGGTAAATCGTTCGAGAGCTTCAAGCAGGGCCACAACACGAGTTCCTAACCGCGTGGCAATGACTTCATCAGTATTGGTAAATGTAATATTATCTCCACACTGGCCGTTAAATTTTTTATTTTCATATTTCAACAGCCCCATCAGCTCGCTTTTGCCGTTTAGGAGCGGGATAGCGAGCAATGACTGACAAATGCCGGAGACTAAATGGTCCTGATTGCTGTTTGTCGTGTATGGATTGTTATATAAAGACTGGCCGTTCAATCGAACGGTTTTTTTTTCAAATGCAATGCAACCCGTCAGCCCTCCTTTTTCTTTGCGTTGAATTGGAAGATGAACATATCTTTGAATACTGTACTTAAACTTATCAGTGTACGAAGAATCTAATATCAGAAAATTAGCGTCATCCTTTGCGGTTAAAAATATCGCGGCAGATTCTGCCTGGAGAATGTTATGTGAATGGTAAATAAAACTGTCTAAAATACTTTGTCGATCACGCAGAAAGATCCCTTGCAACATATCAGTTTCAATTGCCTCAATGCGCCCCTTTACGTCATCGGGAAGACGTGAATAACCTTCGGGTATTTTAGCAGCAGCATTCATTTATTTCAAATTAATTAGAAATGTCAAAAAGTCAATATCATTTTGTCATTTGTCGCGTATTATTTTTCCGGGGCCTGGAAAGGTGCGGGTTGGGGTTCCCTCTGTGTGCAGCGGCGTTCATCCGTGTCAAAAAATGCAACCGCCAGACGCCAGGAGCGTCCAGCGGACGCAGGGTGCGCGGCTTTTCCCACGGCTGCGGCGAGGGCCCTTGTTGGCCGGGTGGGTCGGGCTTCTCAACGGCCGGCGGCCTTGATCCTCCAGCCGCCGGTGGGCCACCAGAAGCTGGCCGCCTTGGCCGTCAGGTTGGTGTTCATCAACCAGCCGCCCGTGCGGCTGTCCGGTGTCTGCCAGATAAGGTCGGGGACCGTATCGCCATCCACATCCACTGTGCCGTTCAAGGCCCATTCCGCGGTACTGGTCCACACCTGGCCGGTGATGGTGTCATCATCATTGTGATACCAGATCACCAGCAGGCCGGAGGCGTTTTGGAAGAGCAGATCGGCTTTGCCATTGAGGTTCAGATCGCACGCGCCGCGCAGCGGCCACCCGCCCGCCTCGCCGATAATCAGGGCGTTGGAGAAGGTGCCATCGGGATTGAGGAGCCAGCGCGCCACGGTCCCGCTGGGCCGTTGGAAAATGACTTGCGCCCGGCTAAAGACGCCAAATTGCAAGCCCAGGCCATCATAATCGGCGCACGCCTTGATTTCCCATTCACTGGTGGGCCACCAGAAACTCGCCGAGCGATGCGTGCCATCGAGGTTCATCAACCAACCACCGGTATTGTGGCTCGCGTCCTGAAACAAGAGGTCGGCGACGCCATCGCCATCAATATCGCCGGCCGCTTTCAAGGCCCAGCCGCCGGTGTTATCCATGACGCTGGTGCTGACCACGCCGCCGGTGGGATTCAAGGTCCAGTTGGCCAGCAAACCATCCGGCGCCTGGAAAAATAGTTTGGGCTGGTTGGGCAGTGCCAGCCGAAAGACATTGCCGCTGCTGATGGAGCCGCCCAAATAACACGTGCCGAAGAGATACCCACCCAGTACCAGGGGCGAACGGAAGGGCGTGGAGCCGGCCGCTGCACTCGAGCCTGTGCCAAGCATGGATTGGAGATTTGTGTAACCCGACCCATCCAGGTGCATGCCAAAAACCATACCGAGATTGCTGCTGCCGCCCGCGGTGGTGAAGCCATAGAGATTGGTGCCCGACAGGGCCAGGCTCGCTTGCGGATACTTGCCATCGTTGGGTTCGCTCGCGAAATGATGCAGAATCGTGAAGCGGCTGGCCCCGAGCAAGGCCAGCCCCGTACGATAGGAGAAGGCGATGCCATACCCATTCGAACCACCAGCTTGGGCATAGCCATAGAGCATGCCATTGGTTTCAATCAAGGAACCAAAAGGACGCACTCCATTCGTGGCGACGTTCGCGAAGGTGTGCAGGTTGGTATAGTTGGAGCCATCCAATTGCATGCGGAACAGCACACCAAAGTCCTGGGCGCCGCCATAGGGGGTCAGGCCGTAAAGATTGGTACCCACCAGGGTCAGTCCGCCATACGGATAGGCCCCATCATTGGTGCCACCCGTAAAATGATGCAGGATCTTGAAACGGTCCACCCCCACGTGCACCAAGCCTGTATTATAGGAAAAGGCCAGGCCGCGATTGGAGCTCCCGCCCAAATAGGTCATGCCGTACAGCATATTGCCATTGACCATCAAAGAACCAGCGGGAGAGGCGCCATTGGTGGAGCCGCCGGTAAAATGCCGCAAGATGGTTTCCGGGGGACCCGACAATGGCATGGAATAGAGCACCCCCCAATTGGATACGCCACCGGCGCTCGCTAAACTATAAAAGTTACTGTTCAGCACCATTAATGAGCCCACGGGATTGTTGACGCCATTGGAGACCGTGCCAAAGGGAACGACGTTCACCGCCGTTCCCGCCCGCGTAATGCGCTGAAAGGCTCCTTTATTATACGTCCCACCGTCCGCAAAGGTCACATAGAGAAAATCACCCTCCAGCGTCACCTCGGAATCAGAATGATTGCCCAGCAAGGGATTGATACTGGGCCAAAAAGTCGCCCAGGCCCAGGAGTCTTGAGGAAAACAACACAACCAGCCCACCGCCAACACCCCCCACACAGTTCTAAACCCACGGTTCACAGGTCACCCCTTTCTTTGTCCAGTAGTGTCAAACGTGGACAAAAATAGCGCGGCCCCGGAAAATGACAATATTTTTCGTCATATTTTCCATGTGGGAGCGTGGCCTGCGGCGTTAGTTGCGAGCCTTTTTCAGGGCCGGAAAAAATCCACACCCAAGTTCCGGGGGTCGGAAAATCCGTGACTGAATTTTCCGGGGCCTGGAAATTTTTCCGCGGGCTTTTCCAAGGTCCCTCTGTGCCTATGAAAGTGAGACACTTTGTTGACAGGAATATAGAGGGCGGGAAAAGGCTAGCGGATGCAGACGGAAACAGGAATGACAGAGGCGGCAGTGCGTAGTGAGCGGAGCGAACGGAGCAGCGC
>CAISWQ010000102.1 GCA_903889245.1 uncultured Lentisphaerota bacterium
CCCCCCTTGGGGGGCGGGAAGGTTCCGGTCCCGCCACCAATCCCACCACACCCACCCGGTGACATGACCACCCTCTTCCAACCATCCACCCGACCCCCCAAGTGGTGCACTTGGTCCTTGCGCCCGCGGGCTTGGAAAAAACAGCGCGAGCTTTTCCCATCCTTGGAAAAACGCCTGTCCCGGTTTTCCAATCCCTGGAACGCCGTCAGACCTCCGGGTGCTGCCACGGCGCGCGGTAGGGCCGGCGCAGCAGTTGCGTCGCCGCCGGATCGCCGGTGACGATGCGCTGCCGCGGGTCATAGACCAGCCCGCGGCCGAGGTTCAGGCCCACGTTCGCGAGGATGCAACTCGCGGTGGAGATGTGGCCAGCCTCGATATCGGCGACGGGCCGGCCGCGGCTCGCGATGGCGGCGAGGAAGTCGAGCATGTGCCGGCGCGTCGCGGGAGCGGCGTTGAGCTCGATCTTTTTCTCGGTCACGTCCTCGGGATATTTCTCCTTCTCGAAGAGGCACTCGAAGTGCAGCGGCTTGGCGGTCTTGTCCAGCGGGATGTAGTCCGCGCGCATGGTGCTGGCCTTGAGCGTGCCCTTGTCGCCGTAGATGAACAGCGCCCACGGATAGTCGGGGTCGGGCGGCGAACCCCACGAGCGGTGCTGCCAGACGCAGTTGAACTGGTCGTACTCGAACGTCGCGGTCTGCGTGTCGGAGATGTTCGACTTGCCGCCCTTCTGGACCAGGATGCCGCCGGTGGAACTGACGCGCTTGGGCCAGCCGAGGTTCAGCATCCAGCGCGCGGTGTCGAACATGTGGACGCACATGTCGCCGAGGATGCCGTTGCCATACTCCATGAACGTGCGCCACCAACGCAGGTGCGGCAGGCCGTCGTAGGGCCGCAGCGGCGCGGGGCCGGTCCACATCTCGTAGTCGAGAAAGTCCGGCACCGGCTCGACCGGCGGATTGCCGTTGGCGCGCATGGGGAAATAGCAGCACATCTCGACGTGGCCGACCGTGCCAAGCAGCCCGGCCTCGACGACCTGCTTCTTCACGTCAATCAGGTGCGGCGTACTCTTGCGCTGCGTGCCCACCTGCACCACGCGGCCGCAGTTGCGCGCGGCGGCAACCATGGCCTCGCCCTCGAGCACGTCCACGCTGATCGGCTTCTGCACATAGACATCAGCGCCCGCCTTGACCGCGTCAATCATCTGGAGCGCGTGCCAGTGGTCGGGACTGCCGATGAGCACGATTTCCGGCTGATGCTCTTTCAGCAGTTGGCGGTAGTCGGTGTAGGTCGGCGGCGCCTTGCCGGATTTCTGCCGCTGGCTGATGAGCTGCACGGCGCCATCGAGCATGTGGCGGTCGGGGTCGCAGACGGCGACGACCTCCACGGGCGCGACCTGGATCAGGCGGAACAGGTCGCTCTTGCCGTACCAGCCCGCGCCGATCAGCGCGACGCGGCGCGTCCGCTGCACCAGGTCAACGCCATACGCGCCGAGCGCCGAGAACGCGAAGGCGGCCGAGGCCGTTTGCAGGAAGCGACGACGGGAGATGTGGAAGCTCATACCGGGCTGCTCCGGCGGCGGGAACCGGGAAGGCCCACGTTGTTGCGGGCGGTCGGCGCCATGCCTGACCATTCCTGCCGCACCGCGCACTGATAGCAAGCCGCCCTGTCGGCGGCAATCCGAAACACGCCGTGGTGCAGCGGGAGCAGCCTAACCACAGGAGCGGTCAGCCTTGCGGCGGCGGCGGGGGCGCCTTGGGGAAAAAGATATGCACGCAATCGGGGCAAAGGCCGTGGCTGAACATCGCATCCGAATGGTCGGTGATATAGGTTTCGAGTTGGTTCCAGTAGCCTTTGTCATCGCGGATTTTCTTGCAATGGCCGCAGATGGGCAGCAGACCGCTCAAGATTTTGACATCCGACAGGGCCCGCTCGCGCTCCGAAACCAGCCGCTCCCGCTCGGCCTCCGCCCTCCGGCGCCCGGTGATATCCTGCACGCTGGAGAGGATGCAAGGCTCACCGCCAATCTGTACGAAGCCGGCGGAGAACAGCGTGGTCAGCAGATCCCCGCTCTTCCGACGAAACGGTAGTTCCAGCCCCTCAATAAGGCCGCGCGCGGTCAACTGCTGCACCACCGCCATGCGCGCTTCCGCTTGCGGCCACAGATGCAGCTCCTCGGTGGTCCGGCCCACGGCCTCGGCAGAGGTGTAACCGGAAAGCTTCGTGAACCCATCGTTGACTTCCACAATCTGCCCATCGCTCGCACGGGTCAGCGTGAGCGCGTAGGGCGCGGAACGAAAGGCGGTGGAAAACTTCTGTTCCTGCGTCCGGATATCCTGTAGCAGGCGCTTGTTGACCATCAACCCCAGCGCGTAGGTCAGGCAGATGAACTGCATCTGGTAAATAATGTGGAACACCGTCTCTGCGGAGCCGGAGTGGAAATAGTCGCTGTCCGGCTCCGGGTGCAACCAGGTCATAACCACCCGATAGGCGAAGATCAGGGTGTACGTTCCAAACACCACCCCCACCCAGAAGGTGAGAGGACGCTGCACCGGCGCCACCCGGCGGAACAACAGCCAGACACATTGCAGGGTGACCAGCAGGAGCGCCAGGGCCAGATTCAGATTACGACCCCAGAGCGAGGGGCTGATGAGCGTCCAGTAGGTGTGCAGTCCCACGAACACCGCCAGCAGCACATAGTTGTGGGTTTGCGGCCCACGCCGGCCGAGAAATCGCTCCAGCCCCTGGTAGCCGCAGATGGCCCCCCAGATGACCATGGCATTCGAGGGGATCATGGAGAGCCAATCAGGGATGAGACCCCGCACGACAATCAGGATCAAGCCCGCGGTTTGCAGAGCGAAGTCGGCGGCCCAATAGCCCACGCCGTCGAACCGTTTATGGTTCTGCCGCCACAAAGCCACGATCAGCAGCGTGCAGACCACGTCGGTAATGACACCGCTGAAAACCGCCGTACGTAAATCAAGTGCGATCATCTCTTCACTGCACCATTCCACCCCCTTCAAGCACCAGACACCTGCACCAAGGCATCCGCAGACATCACGCCAGGGCCACACCCACTGCCGAGCGCGGCGGATGCTAGGCAATGGCCGGGGCCGGGTCAAGCACCGCGCGCGAACATTCGACCAGCGGTTGTAAAAAATTCCCCGGTCTCATTGACACGCCGTCTGTGATCTGGTAAGCGACTCGCGGTTTCAACGCACAAGAAACCGCAAGCGGTGTGGCGGCGTGATGTCGTCATAGGAAATTTGGATGGTCGGGCCGCCATCCAGTAAATCGCATAACGATTGACTGGAGGCTGTCATGCCCGACGCGGGTGAGAAGCCGGTCACCGGGGCCGGTTGTTTGTTGCGTACCTACTGGATGCTAGCCGGTAAGGCCCTGCTGGTACTACTGGCCATCTTCATTGCCCAACAGAAGGGTCTCGACTTTACCTACCACGATCTCCTGTACTGGCTGGTAACCGGCTCGGTCGTGGCGGCACGCTTCTGGGATATTCACTATCTGCAAGGCCAGACGGCCGATGGCAGGCCGGCCACCCCGCAACAGTGGCGACGCTACAGCCTCGTGCTGCTCAGCGTGGCGGCCCTGTTCTGGGGTTTGAGTCATGGGCTGGCCAGGCTGCACGGCAATTAGAGAGCGCTTGTTGATGGAAACCCGCAAATATATTCAACAGGGGTTGCTCTACGGTGCGCTCCCGCTGCTGGCCTTCGTCGCGACGTGGTGGCTGCATCGTTTTATCCTGCACGGCGCACCCATTACGACCGACGAAAACAGCTATGTCTTTCAAGCCTATAATTTTCTGGCCGGTGTCATCGCCCGCCCGTGTCCGCCCCTGCCGGAAGGTTTTTTCCATGCGATGATCATTTGCGATGAACGGGTGGGCTGGCTGTCCCGCTATCCACCCGGCCACTCGTTGTGGCTGGTGCCGGGCTGCCTGCTGCAACAACCCCATCTCATGGTTGCGCTGGCCGCAGCCCTGTCGGTGCTGCTCATGGCCCGCATCGGGTCGGTGTTGGGTGGGCCTGTTACCTGGCTGGCGCCCCTGCTTCTTTTGCTGTCGCCCTTCTTTCTCTTCACGCATGGCACCTTGCTCGGACACAGCAGTGGTTTACTGGCCACGCTGGTGCTCTTGTATGCGTTTCTGCGCTGGCAACAGGAGGACAGGCTGCTTTATGCGGCGCTGGCCGGCCTGGGTTGGAGTTGGCTTTATTTGAACCGCACCTATACCGCCATGTTGTTCGTGCCGCCGCTGGCCCTCTATGGTCTGTTCACGCTGTACCGGCAGTTTCGCCAACGCACAGCCTGGCTTGGCCTGCTGTTGTTCGCGGGCACGTCCGCGTTGGGGGTGGTGCTGATCTTGGTCTATAACCATCTGGCCCTTGGTGACGCGTGGACCATGACCTACCTCTATTTCCGGCCCACGGAGACCCTCGGCTTCGGCGTCAAGCAGATTGACCATGCGCGAATTGTGCATACGTTGGCCGAGGGTCTGCGCATGTTGGGGCAAAACCTGCGCCTCTATGACCACTGGCTTTTCGGCTTCACCGGGTCCCTGGGTATAACGGGGCTGGCCTTCCTGGCAGGTTGGCGTAAAAAATGGAGCCCCTTGCTGCTCATGATGCCCATCATGGTGTGGGCCGGTTATGTCCTCTTCTGGTATCACGGCCCGCACGAGGTGGGGCCGGCTTATTACACGGAAACCCTGCCCTTCATTATTTTGGGCGCAGCCTTGGGGCTGGCCCGCCTGTTCGTGTGGTTACAGAGGCAACACTGGGGTTGGCGCTGCGGGCTGCTCCTGCTCTGCGGTGGCTGGCTGATGGTGGCAGCGCACTTCATGGCGCAGCAGGCTTCGGCCTTGGAGGCCCAGTGTCAACCGCTCGCCACGTTGCAGCAGGTGGTGCGACAAGCGCCACCTAACTCCGCCGTCGTCATCCCCGCCGACACGCCCTTTTCCAGCCGGCGGTTCGGCCCGTTGCTTTTCAACCCACAAGGGCTGGAGAGCCAACCCGTACTTGTCCGTTCCGCTGGAGGCCTGAACGGCAGTCTGATGCCCAAGCTATTCCCCGACCGCCGGCTCCTTATGCTGTCGCAGCAGGATGGTCGCCCCCAGTTGGTCCCGCTACCTCCTGCTGCCGCACACTACCGGCTTGAGCCGCAGGATCTCTACTACCGGACAGGCGAGCGCCAGCGCGCCACCAAGTCCCAGACTATGCTGCTGGTGGCACAACAGGCGAAGGATCGCCCCGGCTTCTTCGCTTTCGGACAGACGGCCTGGTTGCCCCCGGGCCGGTTCGCCATCGAATTTGATCTCACCATCAGCCAGACCACAAACGACACGACCGTGGCGACCGTAGAACTGGCGCGTCACAGCGGACGGGAGATCGTGGCGCGGCAGGAGTGCCGACAGAGCACAGAGACCCCTCCCCGCCTGACACTCTGCACGACCAATTTTTTTGAAATAGAGCCGCGCGTGTATTTTCACGGTCACGGTGCTGTGACACTGCGCGGCATCACCATACAGGAACTCACCCCATGACCACGGCCCTTCACACCACGACGGCAAACCCGCCCGTAGCGCAGATAGATGTGGTGGTGCCCGTGCTCAACGAGCTGGACATGTTGCCCCGCTTTCTGGAACGGGTCCGCGCCTTGCCCCTGCCCTTGCATTTGATCTTTGTGGATAACGGATCCACGGATGGGACCCTGCCTTTTTTACGGGAACAGACGGATGTTCAACTGATCGAGCATGGCCAGAATCTGGGTTATGGCCGCTCCCTCGCCGACGGCCTGCTGGCCTCGACCGCCCCACGAGTCATCATTCTGGACGCTGACTGCGAATATCCACCCGAAGCCATCCCTGCTTTGCTGACGGCCCTGGAGCAGACGGCCATGGTCTATGCCAGCCGTTTTCTGAACGCCAGACAGGTGGCTATGGCGCCTCTGCGCCGGTGGGGGAACCGCGGCCTGACGGCCCTCTTCAATCTGCTCTACGGCCAACAGTTGACCGACCTTTACACGGGCATGAAGGCCCTGCGACGCTCCGCCTTTACGGGGCTGACGTTCACCCGCGGCGGCTTTGAGCATGTGATGGAACTCTCGGCCAAGGTGGCGCGGCGCGGCGTGCATATCGGCGAAGTCCCGGTGGCCTATACCCCGCGGCAGACAGGACGCTCCAAGATGCAACATGTTCCTGAATTCCTGAAGGCCGTTGGCTGCCTGCTCTATTATCGCGGGGGGTGTCATGACTGAACGCATCAGCCTGATCCCGGCCGCCGGCCGGGGAACCCGCGCCTACCCTTACACCCGAAACATCCCCAAGGGCCTGCTCAAGGTGGCTGGCAAACCGTTGCTGGAACACCTGGTGGAACTGCAACGCGACCAGTTGAAAGTTGAGCACATTTACATGGTTGTCGGCGCCACCGGACAACAAATCCGCGATTATTTTGGCGATGGCAGCCGCTGGGGCGTCCGGATTGACTATCTCCAAAATGACCGTGTGGATTTGGGCCTGGCCTATTCCGTGGCCCTCGGCGCACAGGTCATCCGCGAACCCTTCTGGTTAATGCTCTCCGATGAGTTCTATCAGGACACCAACCATGGCGCGCTGGCCAGCCTGACGTTGAGCGCTGATCAACTGGGCTACTGCGGGCTGATGCAATCGCAGGACTGGGATCGCATCCGCCGCAACTACACGGTCACCCTCGAAGGCGGACGCGTCACCCGGTTGCTGGAAAAGCCGAAGGAGCGGCAAGGCGACCTGCTGGGCACGGGCACCTTGCTGCTGTCGCCCAAAATCTTTGACCTGCTCAAGCAGGCCTTGGCCGCCGCCACCAAACCGCCGGATTTCATCGGGGTGTTGGATCAGGCGGTCCGCGCCGGCGCACTGCTCCGGCCGCTGCTGCTCACCGGCCACTACCTCAACATCAACGAGGTGGACAGCCTGAACTGGGCCAATTTTCTCGGGCGCAGCCGCCAGTTGCCGACCGCGAGTATCAGTGTCGTCGTGCAATCCTTGGGCACCGAGACCGGGCTCGCCCGTGTGGCGGCCGAGTTCAACGAGTTGCCCCCTGTCACCGAAGTCCTCGTGGTGGTGCCGTCCGGAATCCATCAACCAGCCTGGAGCCATGCACTCGCCAAGGTGCGCTGGCTCCCCGCCCCTCCGGGCTGTGCTGAATATGGCAGCCTGATCGCCTACGGCCTGGATCAGGCCCGGGGCGATATCCTGACGGTCGTGGAAGGCGCGTACTCTTTTCTCCCGCGCGACCTAGCCAAACTGCTCGCCTACTTGGCGGACGCCGATCTGGTGTTGGGCACCCGGACCACACGCCAACTGATCCAGCAGGGCAGCCGTATGCGCGGCAGCGTGCGCCTGGCGCATCTTTTTCTGGCCGGCCTGATCGAGGTGCTCTGGCTCGGTCACCACATCCGCCTGACCGACGCGGGCTGCACCTTCCGCGCCCTCTGGCGGCACAGCTATCTGGATATTCGCGACCGCCTGCACAGCATCGGCCCCGAATATGTGCTTGAGATGGATATCGAAACCCTGCGCGCCCGCAAGCGTCTGATCGAAGTGCCCGTCAGTTTTCTCCACACCAACGAAACGCTGGCCGAACGCTATCAGCATCCGCGCGTGTTCTTCCAGATGCTCTGGACGATCCTGCGGAAACGCTGGGGCGCTTGACCGTATCAGGCCGGAGGACGGTGCAAGATCAGTGCGAGATAGAGCGCATAAAGAAGGAGCAATAGCACGCCGCGCCGGCGCGTGATGAAGCCCGACCGCGGCGGATAGGAGAACAGCACCGCCACCACGCCGCAGGAAAGCGCGACGAGCAATTCCCGTGCGCCCACGGTGATCGGGTGCAGGATGGCGGCCACGGCGATGATGAAGAGGCCGTTGAAGATATTGCTGCCCAGAATCGTCCCCAAGCCCACCTCGTCGTGTTTGCGCAGTTTGGCCATGAGCGTGGTCGCCAACTCCGGCACGGAGGTGCCCACCGCCACCACGGTGGACCCGATGATAAACTCGTCCAAGCCCCACGCCTGCGCCATACCGCGTGCGCCCAGAACAATCAACTTGCCGGCGGCGATCAGCAAGAGCAGTCCCAGTGCGCCGGAACCGAGGGCGGACCAACCGCGCCGGGCGCCAAGGATGGGACCGGCCGCACTCCGCTGCCGCCGCGCCTCGCGGAGCACCGCGATCAACCAGCCGCCGAACAGGGCCAGCAAAAGAAAACCCTCAAGGCGTGTCAGCGTGCCGTCCCAGAAGAGTACACCGAGCACGAGCGGTGAGAGCAGGGCGACGGGGAAATCCCGCTTGAGGCTGTCGCGCGGGCTCTGGATACCGGAGATCACCAGCGCCACGGCCAGAATCAACGCCACATTCACGACGTTGCTGCCGAGCGCATCGCCGAGCGAAATCTCGGGTTCGCCCGCCAGGGCCGAATTGACCGCCACGGTGAGCTCGGGACTGGAGGTGGCAAACGCCGCGACGGTGGCCCCGATGATCCCCGGCGCGATCCGCGCCCACTGCGCCAGCCCCACGGCGCCGCGCACAAAAAGTTCGCCGCCCAAGCCCGCGCAAACCAGACCGGCCAGCAATGCCAGATAAGCTTGCATGGCGACATGATAAGGCTGGCGCGCGTCCTGCCAAGCCAAACCGCCATAAACCTGTCGGGTGGCCCACCACCACACATGGATGAGATTTTTTTCCACCCCAAAAATGAAAACCGGGTTCTCCAAGACATGGAAAACCCGGCACGACCCTTACCTGCACTGGATAGCTTAGTGCGGCTGAATCCGCGAGATCATCGCGAAGATGAAGCCGAAGTAGACGACCATGAAGACGATCACGGAGATGAACATCAGGATATAGGCCCACCCGGCCGTCTTGAAGGCGTAGCGCAATTTCTCCAACAAGGGTTGCATGGCCGGGTCAATGGCCGGCAGGGTCACCAGCAGGTTCTTGGCACCGAGAAAGGCCACGCCGCTCATAATCAGGGGCACGCCATAGAGGATGTAGATGCATGAGAGGCACGCAAATACGCCGCTGATGATTTGCATCACCGCGCAGAAGGTCATCCAGCCGCCCAAGCCCTGCGGGATGCCGGCCGCGCCGCCCGCTGCCGGGGCCGCCGCGACGGCTGCCGCCGTCGGTGCTACGCCCGCCGCCTGCTGTTGCAGGGCCGCCACCGAGTTGGCCGGCGCCCAGCTCGCCATACCCTCGCTCCAGACCAGCGTCGCCGCCGGGATCTGCCCGATGGCGAGCATCTGCTTGAGTTCACTCTCCGCGACCGGTCCTTTCTTTTCCTGCCCGTCCGACGAGTAATACCAATTTTTTTCCATGGCTGACTCCTATGGGTTGAAGGTTGCGCGGAGCATAAAGAGTCGCCCCGAAAATGCAAGCCGGCATCAGGCACGCCAGAACGCCGTGCCGCGCGGCAGCGGCGGCAGGCCGAAGAGCGCGGCCAAGGTCTGCGCCACGTCGAAGAATCCGCGCCGTACGCCGAGGCTGCCGCCGGCGCGGCCGGGCCGATAGGCGAGCAACGGCACGAACTCGCGCGTGTGGTCGGTTCCGCGGAAGGTCGGGTCGTTGCCGTGGTCGGCGGTGATGATGAGCGCGTCGTCCGGCGTCAGCAGCGACAGAAAGTCGCGCAGGAAACCATCGGTCTGCTCCAGCGCGGCGGCGAACCCGCGCGCGTCGCGGCGGTGGCCATAGAGCATGTCGAAATCAATGAAGTTCGCGAAGATCAGGCCAGCCGGCTGCTCGCGGAAGAAACGGACCACCTGTTCCTGCGACGCGGTGTTGTGGCCGGTGTGAACCGATTCGGTGAGGCCGCGGTGCGCGTAGATGTCCTCGATCTTGCCGACGGCATAGACCGGCACACCCGCGCCCGTGAGCCGCTCCAGCACCGTCGGCTCCTCCGGCCGGTAGGCATAGTCGCGCCGGTCCTCGGTCCGCGTGAACGCGCCGGGCGCGCCGGTGAATGGGCGTGCGATGACGCGCCCGACCTTGAGCGGGTCGCACAGCTCGCGCGCGATTTCGCAGCCGCGGTAGAGCTCCGGGAGCGGAAGCACATCGTTGTGCGCGGCGAGTTGGAAAACGGAATCGGCGCTGGTGTAGGCAATCCACGCGCCGGTCCGCAGATGCTCCGCGCCCAGTTCGGCGATGATCGCCGTGCCGCTCGCCGCCTTGTTGCCGATGATCCCGCGGCCCGTGCGCCGCTCGAAGGCCGCGACCAGATCCGGCGGGAACGAGGGATGGTCCGGCGGGAACAGGTGGAACGGCGGATGAATCTGCAACCCGGCGAGTTCCCAGTGGCCGGTGATCGTGTCCTTGCCGTCGGAGACCTCCTGCATCGCGCCAAAGCTGGCCAGCGGCGTCGCGACCGGCGGCACCCCCGCAAGCGCCTTGCCGCCGGGCAACAGCGCCGGGATGTTGCCGAGGCCGAGTTGCTGGAACGTCGGCAGCCGCAACCCGCCGGCCGCCGCCGCACAGTGCGGCAGCGTCGCGGAGCCGGCATCGCCGTAGGCCGCCGCGTCCGGCGCCGCGCCGATGCCGACGGAATCGAGCACGATGAGCACAACCTTCACGCCGCGACTCTAACCGCCTTTCCAAGGCTTGGAAAGCGCCGACGCGGTTTTTCCAAGCCTTGGAAAAAGTCCGCGCCAGATGGTCCAGGCCCCGGAACTTGCCCGGGTAATTGTTCCGGGCCTTGGACAACGGCGCATCGTTTTCTTGCAAGCGGGGGAAAAGTTTGTAGCATGACGCTGGCCGCTGCGCCAAATGGCGCGCGGTGGAGACGCTGATGAAAGTTGAGACGTTGACGCGGTGGACCATCAATGACGCAGCCGACCTCTACGGTATCCGCAACTGGGGCCTCGGCTATTTCGACATCAACGAGAAGGGCGAGGTGCTCGTCCGCCCGCAGGGCCGGAACGGCGCCGCCTGCGCGAGCTTCAAGGACATCATCGCCGACCTGCAGGCGCGCGGCGTCTCGATGCCGGTGCTGCTGCGCTTCAGCGACGTGCTCGCGGCGCGCGTCGCGCAGATCAACCAGGCGTTCGCCAAGGCGATCGCGGAGGCGAGCTATCAGGCGGGCTACCGTGGCGTCTATCCGATCAAGGTCAACCAGCAGCACCAGGTGATCGAGGACGTCGTGGCGTTCGGGCGGCCGTTCCATCACGGGCTGGAGGCGGGCAGCAAGGCGGAGTTGATCGCGGCGCTGGCCTACATGCAGGACCCGGAGGCCTACATCATCTGCAACGGCTACAAGGACGAGGAGTTCGTGGACTTGGCGCTGCGCGCGATCAAGATGGGCCTGCAGACGTTCATCGTCATCGAGCGCGCGTCGGAGGTGCAGCTCGTGCTGGAGCGCGCCGAGGCGCTGAAGGTGCGGCCGATCCTGGGCGTGCGCGCGAAACTTTCCTCGCGTGGCGGCGGCCATTGGCAGGAGAGCGGCGGCGACCGCAGCATGTTCGGCCTGAACTCGTCGCAGATCATTGACGTGATTGACCTGCTGCGCGAGCGCGGGATGCTCGATAGCCTGAAGATGCTGCACTACCACGTCGGCTCGCAGATCCCGAACATCCGCAGCATCCGCGCGACAGCGCAGGAGGCCTGCCGCTTCTACGTGGACCTCGTCAAGGAGGGAGCCGCGATGGGCATCCTCAATCTCGGCGGCGGCCTGGCGGTGGACTACGATGGCTCGCACACGAACTTCCAGAGCAGCAGCAACTACACGATGGACGAGTACGCGGCCGACATCGTCGAGACCGTGATGAAGATGTGCAACGAGTCGGGCGTGCCGCACCCCATCATCGTCAGCGAGTCCGGGCGCGCGACCGTGGCGCACCACTCGGTGCTGCTGTTCAACGTGCTCGACGCGCAACGGTTCGAGAGCCACGGTCTGCCGGAGAAGCTGCCGGAAGACGCGCCGGAGGTGCTGCACCGCTTGATGGATGTGACGATGGAGATCAACGCGAAGAACGCGCAGGAGGCGTTCCACGACGCGATCTATCACCGCGACGAGGCGCGCAAGATGTTCGAGGTCGGCGAAATCAGCCTGCGCCAGCGCGCGCTGGCCGACCGGATTTTCTGGTACATCGTCTGCCGCGTGGCGCAGGAAATCCGCGAGCGCAAGTACATCCCCGATGAACTCGCCACGCTGCCCGCCGTGCTTGCCGATGTCTATTACGGCAACTTCAGCGTCTTCCAGTCGCTGCCGGACGTCTGGGCCATCGAGCAGCTCTTCCCCGTCATGCCGGTCCATCGCCTCGACCAGCAGCCGACGCGGCAGGCGACCATCTCCGACATCACCTGCGACTCCGACGGCAAGATTGACAAGTTCATTGACCTCCATGACGTGAAGGAAATGCTGCCGGTCCACGAGCTGAACGGCGCGGAGTATTACATGGGCGTCTTCCTCGTCGGCGCCTACCAGGAGACGCTCGGCGACCTGCACAACCTCTTCGGCGACACGAACGTCGTCAGCCTGCGCCTCGGCGTGCACGGCGACCTGGAGTTTGCGCAGGAGATTGATGGCGATACCGTCGCCGACGTGCTCACCTATGTGGAGCACAACCCGCAGAACATGCTCGACCGCGTGCGCCAGCTCGCCGAGCAGGCGGTGCGCGCCGGCCGCATCTCGCCGGAGGAGCGCCGCCAGATCGTGGACGCCTACGAAACGGGCCTGCGCGGCTACACCTATTTTGAAAGATAGAACTGCACAGAAGAAACCAAGATAACCAAGAAGACTTCCCTTCGTTTCTTCGTTAACTTCTGTGCAAATTTTCCGATGCAAATCCTCGAAACAGATTTCCTCATCATCGGCGGCGGGTTGGCGGGGTTGACGGCGGCGCTGAAGTTGAGCGCGCGCGGCCGGGTGCTGGTGGCCGTGAAGAAGGAACCCACCGAGAGCAACACCAGCTACGCGCAAGGCGGTATCGCCGCGGTCATGGATCCCGGCGACAGCTTTGCCCACCACATCCAAGACACGTTGATCGCCGGCGCGGGCCTGTGCCAGCGCGACGTGGTCGAGGCGATCGTCACGGCCGGTCCGCCGTGCATCCGCGAACTGGAAAAGCTGGGCCTCGCCTTCGAGCGGCGCGAGGGACGCTGGGACGAGTATGACTTGGGTCAGGAGGGCGGCCACTCGCACCGGCGCGTGCTGCACGCGGGCGATTTCACCGGCCAGGAAATCATCCGCGTGTTGCTGGAGCGCTGCCGCGAGCAGCGGCGCATCACACTCCGTCCGCACCTGATGGCGGTGGATCTGGCCACCGCCGGCGAAGGCAAGGCGCGGCGTTGCCTCGGCGCGTGGTTCCTCGATGGCGCCACCGGCGAGCTGCTCGGCGTCCGCGCCACCGTCACCGTGCTCGCCACCGGCGGCGCGGGCAAGGTTTATCTCTACACGAGCAACCCCGATGTCGCGACCGGCGACGGTGTTGCCATGGCGTGGCGCGCCGGCCTGCCGGTGCTGAACATGGAGTTCGTCCAGTTCCACCCGACCTGCCTGTTTCATCAAGACGCGAAAAGCTTCCTCATCAGCGAGGCTGTCCGCGGCGAGGGCGCGGTGCTCAAGACCCGCGACGGCGCGCCGTTCATGGAGCGCTACGATCCGCGCGCCTCGCTCGCGCCGCGCGACATCGTCGCCCGCGCCATTGACCGCGAGATGAAGACGCGCGGCGATGACTTCGTGCTGCTCGACATCACGCACCACTCCGCCAAGTTCCTGCGCAAGCGCTTCCCGAACATCTACGCGCGCTGCCTGGAGTTCGGCATCAACATGGCGCGCGACCCGATCCCGGTTGTCCCCGCCGAACATTATTTCTGCGGCGGCGTCGAGGCCGATGTCGCCGGGCGTACCGCGCTGCCGGGCCTCTACGCCTGTGGCGAGGTCGCCTGCACCGGCCTGCACGGCGCGAACCGGCTGGCAAGCAACTCGCTGCTCGAGGCGCTGGTTTGCGCGTGTAATGCCGCCGCCGCCATCCTGCAACGCCCGCCGGAGAAGCCGGGCGTGGCGCCGCCGTTCCCCGACTGGCGCGCTAGCGGCGAGGCCGCCAGCGAGGAAGCGGTCGTCATCGCCCACAACTGGGAATCGGTCCGCAAGGCGATGTGGGACTATGTCGGCATCGTCCGCACCACCTCGCGCCTGGAGCGCGCGCTGGCCCGCGTGAAGATGGTGCAACACGAGGTCGCGCACTATTTCCGCAGCTACCGCGTCACCAGCGACCTGCTCGAACTGCGCAACATCACCGATGTCGCCGCACTCGTCATCCGCTCCGCGCTCCACCGCAAGGAGAGCCGCGGCCTGCACTACACGCTCGACTATCCGCTGCCCGACGACGCCCACCCGCCGCGCGACACGCGGCTCCAACTCTGAACGGAGCGAACCATGAGCAAAAAACTTTTGATTGCGCTGATCCTGATCGGCCTCGCGGCGCTGGTGCTGATCTACAACACCCGCGCCACCATCATGGACCGCACCATCACGATTGATCTGCTCGTCGCCCAGGTGTCCGTGCTCAAGTCGCTGGCCTTCCTGATTTTCCTCGCCCTCGGCACGACCATCGGCGTGTTGCTGCACAAGTAGCGGGCGCATGAAAACGGCGGACAGCGCGCAGGTCGCCGAGTGGGTGCTCGCCGCCGACCATATCGCCGTCCTGACGGGCGCGGGCATCTCGACGGCATCCGGTATTCCCGATTTCCGCTCCGCCGCCGGCCTTTACGCGACGCGCGCCAGCGAAAACATTTTCGACATCGAACTTTTTCGGCGCGACCCGGCGCCGTTCTACACCTTTGCGGCCTGGTTCTATCCGACCCTCCTGAATGCCCGCCCGAACGCCGCGCACACGGTGCTGGCCGAGTGGGAGCGCGGGGGCAAGAAAATCGAGATTGCGACGCAGAACGTGGACGATCTGCACCAGCGCGCCGGCTCGCAGCGCGTTTACCCCGTGCATGGCTCATGGCTGACGAGCCGCTGCCTGAAATGTTCCAGGGATTGGAAAACGATGGAGGCTGTTTTTCCAGGGATTGGAAAAGCTCACGGAAATTTTTCCGGGCCTCGGAAAAATCCCGGCGAAATTTTCCAAGCCTTGGAAAAAGAAATACCACGCTGTGATTGCGGCGGCGTGTTGAAGCCGGACATCACGTTCTTTGGCGAGGATCTGCCGGGGACGGCGTGGGCCTGCGCGCTGGAGGCGATGCAGTCTGCGCCACTGATCCTCGTGCTGGGCACCAGCCTGACGGTCTTCCCCGCCGCCACCCTGCCCGACTATCGCCATATGAACGCACGGCTCGTCATCATCAACCGCGACCCAACACCACTGGATGATGCGGCCCACGCCGTCCTGCGCGGCGAATTAGCGGAAGTGATGGCGCAACTTCATGCGCGCGCATTTCTGGCGTGAATTTTTTTTCGCAGTCTGGCAAGCTGGCCGCGGAACGGAGCAGGCCATGTACACCAAACAGGTTCATGTTTTGCTGGAACGGGGCGTGGTCATCCACCGCCCGGAAGCCGTCGAAATCGCCCCCGAGGTGCGCGCGGAGCGCGTCGCACCGGGGGTGGTGCTGCACGCGGGCTGCAAGCTCGCGGGCGCGGCAACCAGCATCGGGCCGGGTTGTGTGCTCGGCGCCGAGGCGCCGATGACCCTGGTCAACTGCCAGCTCGGCCGCCACGTGGCACTCAAGGGCGGCTATGCCGAGGGCGCGACCTTCCTCGATGGCGCGAACACCGGCAGCGGCGCGCATATCCGTCCCGGTTCGTTGCTGGAGGAGGAGGCCAATGTCGCGCACACGGTCGGCCTCAAGCAGACGGTGCTCCTGCCCTATGTGACGTTGGGCAGCCTGATCAATTTCTGCGATCTGCTGATGGCGGGCGGCACGGACCGCAAGAACCACAGCGAGGTCGGTTCGTCCTACATTCACTTCAACTACACGCCGCATCAGGACAAAGCCACACCCTCCCTGCTCGGCGACGTGCCGCGCGGCGTCATGCTGGATCAGCCGCCGATCTTCCTCGGCGGTCAGGGCGGCTTGGTGGGGCCCGCCCGCATCGGCTTTGGTTGTGTCGTGCCGGCGGGTATTGTCTGGCGCGGCGATGCGCCCGAGGATGGGATGTTGCTCCAGCCGGAGCAAACCGTCATGGCACGCGCCACCCAGCCGCGCCAGTTCAAGGCCGGCGCCTTCAAGAGCGTCGCGCGTATCGTGAAAAACAATCTCCATTATCTGGGCAATCTGCGCGCGCTCGAGCAGTGGTATCGCCACGCGCGGCGGCCCTTCCTGAACCGCGACGTCTGGGCGCTGGCCTGCGTCGAGGGTGCGCTGTTGCGGTTGCGCGAGTGCATCGAGGAACGCCTCAAGCGGCTGGGCGAACTGGCGGACCGGATGCCGCGCTCCATGGAACTGGCAAGGCTCAACGGCTTGGCCGCGGCGCCGTGGCTGGCCGAACAGGAAAAGCTACAGCGGCAGTGGCCGGCCCTGGAGGCCGCCCTCAAGCAACCGCCGGTGGACGAACTCGGCGCGGAGGAGCGCAGCCGGCTCGTCGCCGCGTTGCTGAAACAACTGGGCGGTAGTTTTGTCGAGGCGGTCCACGCGTTGCCAGCCGCAGCGCGGCACGATGGCACGGCGTGGCTGCAAAAAATTGTCGAGCAGACAGTGAAACTGGGACACACCTGACGGAGGAGACGCACTATGGCGCGACTGTTTGGAACCGATGGCGTGCGCGGCGTGGCCAACATCGAACCGATGACCGCGGAGATGGCGTTGCAAATCGGACGGGCCACCGCCTACGTCTGCAAGCGCCACGACCGCCGCGGTTACAAACATCGCATCGTCATCGGCAAGGACACGCGGTTGAGTGGCTACATGATCGAGAACGCGCTGACCGCGGGCATCTGCTCGATGGGCGTCAACGTCTTCCTCGTCGGCCCGATGCCGACGCCGGGCATCGCGTTCATCACCCACTCCATGCGCGCCGATGCCGGGCTGGTGATCAGCGCCTCGCACAATCCTTATCAGGACAACGGCATC
Organism: uncultured Lentisphaerota bacterium; assembly: GCA_903889245.1. Lineage (GTDB taxonomy): Bacteria > Verrucomicrobiota > Kiritimatiellia > CAIQIC01 > CAIQIC01 > DP16D-bin41. The sequence goes on from CAISWQ010000102.1 coordinate 17,048, forward strand.
AAAATCTTCTCGCGTACCGGCTACAAGCTGCCCGACGCCGATGAGGACGAAATCGAGCAGCTCATCACCTCCGGCCACATCCGCGACATCCGGCCCACGGCAGATGAGGTGGGCAAAGCCTTGCGCATTGACGACGCGCGTGGCCGTTACATCGTCTTCTGCAAAAACACCTTCCCGGAGGATCTTTCCTTCGAGGGGCTGAAGATTGTCCTCGATTGCGCCAACGGCGCCACCTACAAGGTCGCCCCGATCATCTTCTCCGAACTCGGCGCCGACGTGGTCACGCTCCACAACGAGCCGAACGGGATGAACATCAACGACCACTGCGGCTCGCAACACACGCAGGATTTACGGACACGCGTGCTTGCGGAGCAGGCGCAGCTTGGCCTGGCCTTCGATGGCGATGGCGACCGCCTGATCGCCGTGGATGAAAAGGGCGAGGAGTTGACTGGCGACCATATCATGGCCATCTGCGCCAAGATTTATCAGGAACGCGGCCTGTTGCGAAACAACCTTGTCATCGCCACCGTGATGAGCAACTTCGGTTTTCATGCCGCGATGAAGAAACTCGGCATCGAGGTCGGCATCGCCCCGGTGGGCGACCGCTACGTACTCGAGATGATGAAGGAGCGCGGCGCCGTCCTCGGCGGCGAAGCGTCCGGGCACATGATCTTCCTCGACCAGCACACCACCGGCGATGGCATCATCTCCGCGCTGCAGTTGCTCGCCGCCATGTGCGCCGCCCAGCAGCCGCTTTCGGAACTGGCCAGGGTGATGCACTTCGCGCCCCAGAAAATGATCAATGTCACGGTCAAGCAGAAGCCGCCGCTGGAGGAGGTGCCGGTCCTGCAACAAGCCATCCGCGCGGCCGAGGTCGAGCTGGGCGATGGCGGGCGCGTGCTGATCCGCTATTCCGGCACACAGGCGATGTGCCGCGTCATGGTCGAAGGCCCCACAGTGGAAACAACCAACCGTCTTTGCCAGAGTCTGGCCGATACCGTCAAGAAGTGCCTCACATGACAGCCACCCTCCGCTGGGCTTCCGCCTGTCTGGCGGCGGCGACTCTTGTATTGCTGACCGGATGCGCCTCGCCCGGCTTGAATCGCAAGGCCGGCGAATTTGACTTGGGCCCCCTGGCCAGCCGCCTCACGGACCCGGCGGGCGGGCTGCACCTGAAGGCGGCCGGCCCACTCTATGAGCGCGCCAGCGACACCAACGGTTTGAACTTCTGGGCCGTACGCCCCCTGACCAGCGGCGGTGGCGAAAACGCCGATCGTAGCGCCGGCGAAGTGCTCTGGCCGCTGGCCTATGCGTGGGATTTCCAGAACAGCCACAGCGTCCGCGTGCTGACCTCCTTCTATACCGACTACGACACGACCAACCCGGACTCGCGCTGGCAGTGGTGGTGTTTCCCCTTCTGGTTCCAGGGCCGCACCGCGGGCGGCACCAACTATGCCGCCTGCTTCCCGCTGGGCGGCACGGTGCGCGACTTCCTGTTTCAGGACGAGGCCTTCTTCGTGCTCTGGCCGCTCTATATCCACAGCGTCCTGAACGGCGAGCACAGCTACCATGTCCTCTACCCGATCTTCTGCCGCGAACATAACGAGCGTAACGACCGCTTCCGTGTCTGGCCCCTGTACGGCTGGAACATCCGGCAGGGCGACTACGACAAGCGGTTCTGCCTGTGGCCCCTCTGCTCGTGGGCGCGCTACGACCGCCCCGGCGCTTCAGGCTACGGCTATCTCCTCTTCCCCCTCTACGGCCACATCAAGCGCGAAAACCAGGAGTCGTGGATGGTGCTGCCGCCCTTCTTCAAATACGGCACCAGCGCGCACGAAACGATGGGCTACGCCCCGTGGCCGATCATCCAGTGGCAGACCGGCCCCATGGAGAAGTTCTATGTCTGGCCCCTCTGGGGCTACAAGGCTTATGGCCACATCCACGGCGGCTTCTACCTCTGGCCGCTCGGCTGGTGGCGGCATTTCGAGCGCCCTGGCGAGCACCTGCACCGCTATACCTTCGCGCCTTTTTGGATGAGCGAGTCCGAATGGGGCCCCGGCCGGCAGGTGCAAACCGTGATGAGCGAACGCGCGCGCGAACCGTTGCCACCCCTGAAGATGGCGGAGGCCAACGCGGCCACCACCAACTGCGCCTACCGCTACTGGCACTTCTGGCCGCTGTGCGAGTACATCCGGCAGAATGACCAGTCGCGTTTCCGCCTCCTCAAACTCTGGCCCAAACGCTACGGTTCGATGGTCGAGCGCGAGTTCACGCCCCTCTGGACCCTTTACCAACACCAGCGCGCCGGTCAGAACAGCAGCGACGAACTGCTCTGGGGCCTCCTCCGCCGCTCCAACCGAGGCGAAGAACAGAGCCGCTTCTCGCTTTTCCCGCTGGTTGAGTGGGGTCACGACGACAAGAACCAAAGCGGTGGCTGGCACCTGCTCAAGGGTTTGGTCGGTTACGAACGTGAAGGCACCAACACCTATCTCCGCCTGCTTTGGTTTTTGAAACTCGGCCTCTGACCTCCCCTGTCCAAGGCCTGGAAAATTTTGCGCGTTTTTTTCCGGGCCTTGGAAAAAATGAGCCGCCGTTTTCCAGGGTTTGGAAAACGGCGGTGTGGTTAGTTCCAATGCTTGGAACTTTTCAGCTCTGCGGCGCGGCGGCGAGTTGCTGTTGCCACTCGGCGCAGGCCTGGCCGAAGATCCGCGCGGCCTTGCGGACCTGCGCGGCGGTGACGTTCAGCGGCGGCAGGAAGCGCATGATGAGGTTGTTGGTGGTCAGCCCCAGCAGGCCCTTCGCGCGCATCAGGTTTTCGAGGTCCTTGCACGGCCGGTCGCAGATGACGCCGATCATCAGGCCCTTGCCGCGGATGGTCTGGATGAACTTGTACTTCTTCGCGAGCTTCTGGAGCAGGCCCATGAAGAGCTCGCCCATCTGCACCGCGTTCTCCAAACACTTCTCATTCTCCATGGCCTCGATGGTGGCGAGCGCGGCGGCGCAGGCGAGCGGCGTGCCGCCGAAGGTGCTCGCGTGGTGGCCAGGCTGGAAGAGGTCGGCCAGCTTCGGGCCGGCGACGACCGCGCCCATCGGGTAGCCGTTGCCGATGCCCTTCGCCAGCGAGAAGGCGTCGGGCTGCACGCCGTAGGGCTGGAAGCCGAACCACGCGCCCGTGCGGCCCATGCCGCACTGCACTTCGTCGCACATCATCAGGAGCTTCTTTTCGTCGCAGAGCTGCCGCAGGCCCTGCATGAACTCCGGCGTCGCGGGCAGGATGCCGCCCTCGCCCTGCACGGCTTCGGTCAGCACGGCGACGGTCTTGTCGGTAATCGCGGCGCGGATGCTCTCGAGGTCGTTGAAGTCGGCGAGCACGAAGCCGGTCGGCAGCGGCTCGAAGCCTTTCTGCACCTTGACCTGTCCGGTCGCGGTCAGTGTCGCGAGCGTGCGGCCGTGGAAGCTGTTCCGCATGGTGATGATTTCGTAGCGGCCCTGGTCGTGGCCCCAGAGGCGCGCGAGCTTGAGGAGGCCCTCGTTGGCCTCGGCGCCGGAGTTGCCGAAGAAGACCTTCGTGCCGGCGCCCAGGCCGGAGCGTTCGGCGAGTGCCTGCGCGAGGCGCGGCTGGTTCTCGTTGTAGTAGAGGTTGGAGACGTGGACCAGCTTGGCGGCCTGCTGGCGGATGGCCTTGGTCACGTGCGGATGGCAGTGGCCCACGGTCACGACCGCGATGCCGCCGAGGAAATCGAGGTACTCGCCACCGTCGGCGTCCCAGACGCGCGCCCCCTTGCCGCGCACGAGCGGGATACTCGGCACGTAGGTGTTCATGACGAACTGTTTGTGCAGCGCAATGATGTCGGTGTTGTTCATGGCGCGGAAGGAAACACGCCCCGGCCCGCGGTGTCAACCGGAAATCTTTCCCGCTTTGCGCACCGCGCACGCTGTGCTACGTTCCCGCCCACCCAACCAACAGGAGTAACGATGAACAAGATTACCATGCTGTTGAGCCTGACCCTCGCGAGCGCGGCGCTGGCGGCGGAGAACACCCTGACCGACCAGGAGAGCGCGAACGGCTGGCAGTTGTTGTTCGATGGCAAGTCCAGCGCCGGCTGGCGCGCGCTGGGCAGCCCGGAGTTCCCCAAGGCCGGCTGGCAGGTCGCCGATGGCACGCTGGCCATCGGAAAAAGCACCAAGGCCGGCGACATCATCACGACGAAGAGCTACAAGAATTTTGAGCTCGTGTTTGAGTTCAAGCTGACCGAGGGTGCGAATGGCGGCGTGAAGTATTTTGTCCAACCCGGCGCCAAGCCCACCGACAAACACGGCCTCGGCTGCGAATTCCAGGTGCTCGACGACGACAAGCATCCCGACGCCAAGCTCGGCCGCGACGGCAACCGCAAGACGGCCTCGCTCTACGATGTGATACCCGCCCCAGCCAACAAGAAGCTCAAGCCGGTCGGCGAGTGGAACCAAGGCCGTATCGTCGTCAGCGGCAAACACGTCGAGCACTGGCTCAACGGCGAGAAGACGGTCGAATATGATCGCGGCACCGAGGCGTTTGCCGCCCTGATCGCCAAGAGCAAATTCGCCAAGAACAAGGGCTTTGGCGAGGCGCCCGAAGGCCACATCCTCCTGCAGGATCACAACGACGAAGTCTCCTTCCGCAACCTGAAACTCAAGCCGCTGGAATAAGCCGCGCGGTTGACACACCCACGGCGCGGCCATAAGCTGCGGCCATGCTTCCGCAGTGGCTCATCGAGAAGAAGCGCGACGGCGCGGCCCTCGCGCCGGACGAAATCCGCGAGTTCATCGGCGGCTTCACCGCCGGCGCGATCCCCGACTACCAGATGGCCGCGCTCGCGATGGCGATTTTCTTCCGCGGCATGACGCCCGACGAAACCGCCGCGCTGACCGACGCCATGATGCGCTCCGGCGACGTGCTGGACACCTCGGCGCTCGCCGCGCCGAAGATTGACAAGCATTCCACCGGCGGCATCGGCGACAAGATTTCCCTCGTGCTCGCGCCGCTGGTTGCCTGCTGCGGCGTCGCCGTGCCGATGATCTCCGGCCGCGGGCTCGGCATCACCGGCGGCACGCTCGACAAGCTCGAGGCCATCCCCGGCTATCGCACCAACCTCGCGACGCGCGAATTCCTCGACGTCGTCGCGCGCTTAGGCTGCTCGATCATCGGCCAGACCGACCGGCTGGCGCCCGCCGACAAAAAACTGTACGCGCTGCGCGACGTCACCGGCACCGTGCCCTCGATCCCGTTGATCACCGCGAGCATCATGTCCAAGAAACTCGCCGCTGGCCTGGATGGGCTCGTACTCGATGTGAAATGCGGACGCGGCGCGTTCATGAAGGAGCGCGCCGCCGCCGCCGAACTCGCGCGCAGCATGGTACGGGTCGGCCGCGCGATGGGCAAAAAGATGTGCGCGCTGCTGACCGCGATGGATCAGCCGCTCGGCCGCACCGCGGGCAACGCTCTGGAGATCGTCGAGACCTGCGAGGCGCTCCAAGGGCGCGGCCCTGGCGATCTGATGGCCGTGACGCTTGCGCTCGGCGCGAAGATGTTGCAACTCGCCGGGCTGGCCAACTCCTGTGATACCGCCCAAGCCATGCTCTCCGCGCACTTGAAGTCCGGCGCAGCCTGGCGCAAATGGCTGGAGATGGTTCGCCTCCACGGTGGCGACACTGCGACGTTGGAAAACACAGCCCGTCTGCCGCGCGCGAAAATCGTCGAGCCGCTGCCGGCGCCGCAAGCCGGCTTTGTTGCGCAAGCCGACGCCGAATTGATCGGCAAGGCGGGTCTGCTCCTCGGCGCAGGCCGGACGAAGACCACCGATGCCGTGGATCACGCCGTCGGCGTCAGCGGCCTCGCCAAGATTGGTGAACGCGTGGAACAAGGTCAGCCGCTGGCTCTGCTTCACGCCAACGACGCTGCGCTCCTCGCCGAGGCGCGGCCACTCATGCTGGCGGCCTTCCGCGTCACTGAACGTGCCGCACCGGGACCAGAACTGATTCTGGAGGAGATCACGTCATGATGATGGATAAACATCAACTGGCGCGCGCGGCCGAGTATGTGCGGCAGCACTGGCCGATGGCAAAACCGCGTGCCGGGTTGATCCTCGGCTCCGGCTGGGATATGGCGGCGGACTTCTTTCACAAGCGCGCGACGCTCTCCTACGCGGTGATTCCCGGCCTCGGGGCCTCCACGGTGGCAGGTCACAGCGGACAGTTGCACTGGTGCGAGGCGGCCGGCGTCGAGACGTTCCTGTTCCATGGTCGCCGCCATTTCTACGAGGGCGCGGACTGGACCGCCGTCGCCACGCCGGTGTATCTGATGAAGCAGTTCGGCGTGAAGGTGCTGATGCTGACCAACGCCGCCGGCGGGCTGCACGAGAATCTCGACGCGGGTGACCTGATGGTGATCGCCGACCACATCAACCTGATGGCCGACAACCCCTTCATCGGGCCGCACGATCCCGCGTGGGGGCCGCGCTTTCCCGACCTCTCGCAGGTCTATTGTCCCAGGCTTGGAAACCGGCTGGAGCGGATTTTCCAAGCCTTGGAACTCCCGTTCCGCAGCGGCGTCTATGCGGCGGTCACCGGCCCGGTGTTCGAAACCCCGGCCGAGGTGCGGATGCTGCGCGCGCTCGGCGCCGACGCGGTCGGCATGTCCACCGTGCCGGAGGCCGTGCTCGCGCACAGCGCCGGCATCCGGCTCGCCGCGCTCGCGTGCATCGCCAACCGCGCCGCCGGCCTGCACCCGCGCGAGCTGACGCACGAGGATGTGATAGCGACCACGCAGGCGGCGCTGCCGCGCCTGCGCGGCGTGTTGGAAAATTTCTGGAAGGAGCTACCCGATGAACTCACAGCAACGCACCCGCCTGCTTGACGCCGCCGAACGCGCCCTGCGCAACGCCCATGCCCCCTACTCACACTACCGCGTTGGCGCGGCCGTGCTCGCTGATGGCGGCAACATTTTTGCCGGCTGCAACGTCGAGAACGCGTCCTACGGCCTGACCATGTGTGCCGAACGCGTCGCCATCGGCGCGGCGCTGGCGGCGGGTAACAAGAATATCCGCGCGGTCGCCGTCGTCAGCGATGGCCCCGAAGCGCCCTGGCCCTGCGGCGCATGCCGGCAGGTGCTGGTGGAATTCGCCAAGGATGACGCGCCGGTCCTCGTCGCCATCCGCGGCCACCTGCGCGCCGCCGAACTCACCACGCTCGGCGAACTGCTGCCCCACGCGTTCCGGTTGGGAGAAAGGGCCTGAAGCCTTGCGACTTGGGGTTTGAGGTGGTCGGAGAGATTACGATTAAGATTAGGAAACACTCGCAAGCACACAGGCGCGCTGGTTTTTCCATGTGCGACAAATGACCAATGACAACTGACCACTGACCTCCGCTGCCATGAAGCCTCCGCATCTGCGCCGTTTTGATCTGCCGTTCCACTGGCCGGCGCCACCGTTCCAGGTGGTGCTCGTGAAGCCGGAGATTCCGCCGAATACCGGCAACATCGCGCGGCTGTGCGCGGCCACCGGCACACCACTGCACCTCGTCGGCCCGCTGGGCTTCCGGCTCTCCGACAAAAGCCTGCGCCGCGCCGGTCTCGATTATTGGGACGCCGTCGAGCTGCACGCGCACGGCGACTGGGAGGATTTTCGGAAAGTGGTGCCGCTGACCGTCGAACGCGTCCACCTGTTCAGCACGGCCGGCCAGCGCAGCCTGTTCGACGCCAAGTTCCAGCCCGGTGACGTGTTGATTTTCGGCAGCGAGAGCGTCGGCCTGCCCGATCCGCTGCTGCGCGAATTTCCCGGCCGCGTGCTCGGCATCCCGATGCGCGCCGGCGACGTACGCTCGCTCAATCTCTCCACCTCCGCCGGCCTCGCCCTCTACGAAGCCCTGCGCCAGCAGCAGGCGTGAGATCACACGCGAGCGAACAACCGGAACCTGGGCAGGCGCGCAGCAATGGTTCCAGCGCATGGTGTGCGTGGCTTGCGGCGGCCACCTGACAACCGCCTGGTCCTGTCGCCAAGGCAGCCCCGTGGCTCCCGTTTCCGCAGCAAGGATCACCGGCAGTTTCCCAAGCCTTGGAAAACTCTACCGCAAAATTTCCAAGGCTTGGAAAAACACGGCTTGCCACGCTGGCGGCGCGCAGATATTTTGCCCGCAACATTATTGCGCCGTGCCGCGGATGCGGCACCGCACGGGTGAGGCGGAGCAAGCAACGAGAACCAGCAGAAGGAGCCAGCCATGAGCGTCGAGATGAGCACCTATCTTCCGTTGAGCGTGGTCATGTTTCTGCAATACGCGATCTGGGGCGCGTGGTGCCCCGTGCTCGCCGCGCGGCTGCTCGGCCCGCTCAAGATGACCGGCAAGCAGACGGGCTGGATCTACGCGACGCTGCCGCTGGCCTGCATGTTCGCGCCACTGGTCGCCGGCCAGATGGCCGACAAGTATTTCAACGCGGAGTGGATTCTCGCGGTGATGCACCTCGTGGGCGCAGTGCTGCTGTTCGTCGCCAGCCGCACCGAAAAATTCGGCAGCCTCTTCCTCGTGATGCTGCTCTATTCCATCTGCTACGCGGCGACGTTGCCGCTGGCGAACGCCGTGCTCTTCGCGCACGTCAAGGACATCCCGACGCAGGGCCTGGTCTTCATCTGGGCGCCCATCGCGTGGGCGCTGGTGGGCTACTGCCTGACCGGCTGGCGCATGCTGCGCAAGGGCGAGGGCGATGGCAGCGACTGCCTGACGTTCGGCGCCTTGCTCTCGGTGGTTATGGTCGCCGCGTGCTTCCTGCTGCCGGCCACCGCGCCCACCGCGGCGGCGGGCCAGGCGGCGGCAACAGCCCAGGGCGAAGCCACCCCGCTCGTCAAGGCGTTGAGCCATCTGGGGCAGTTCGACTTCCTGCTGTTCTTCGTCACCTCGATGTTCGTCTCCGGCATGATGCAGTTCTACTTCCTCGGCTCGGCGCAGTTCATGATGAACCTCGGCATCTCCGGCAAGGCGGTGCCCGCCTCGATGGCCAGCGCGCAGGTGGCACAGACGATTGCGACCTATTTCCTGCTGGGGCTGTGCTTGAGCAAGGTGGGCTTCCACTGGACGCTGACGATCGGTGCGGCCTCGTGGCTGCTGATGTACGTCGCGTACGTGCTGGGTAAACCGAAAGCGCTCGTGCTCGCGGTGCAGCCACTGCACGGGCTGGCCTACGTGCTCTTCATCATCGTCGGCCAGATCTTCGCGGGCGCGGTCGGGGCGGACGCGCCCAGCTCGATGCAGGCGCTGATCTTCGCGGCGACGGTCGGCGTCGGCATGTTCCTCGGCACGCAGCTCGCCGGCATCGCGATGGACAAATTCTCCAGCGCGGGCCAGTTCCTGTGGCGGAAAATCTGGCTGATCCCGCTCGGCGTGATGCTGGTCAGCACCCTGGTCATGGCCTTCGTCTTCAAAGGCACGGTGCCCGAAGCCAAGCAGGCCGCACCCGCGCCCGCCGCCGCCACGACCCCCGCGAGATAATGGGTGAGGAGCAACCATGACTACAGCCCATGCCATCACGCGCCGCCGGATGCTCCAGCAAAGCGCCGCGGCCGCCGCCGCGTTCACCATCGTCCCGCGCCACGTCCTCGGCGGGCCGGGCCAGACACCGCCGAGCGAACAAATCCGGCGCGCCGTCATCGGCGTCGGCGGCATGGGCAAGGGGCACCTCACCTATAACTACGGGCCGCTCGTCGCCGTCTGCGACGTGGATGCGCAGCACCTCCAGACCGCGCTCAACCTCGCGAACAAAGACAACAAGGACAAGCAGACGGTCAAGGGCTACCACGATTTCCGCGAGCTGCTCGAACGCCCGGACATTGACGTGGTCCACATCGCCACGCCGCCGCACTGGCACGCGCTGCTCACCATCGCCGCCGCCAACGCGGGCAAGGATGTCTGGTGCGAGAAGCCGCTGACCCGCACGATCGGCGAAGGCGAGAAAGTCGTCGCGGCCATCCGCCGCAACAAACGGGTGCTGCGCATCAACACGTGGTTCCGCTTCACCTCGTCGCTCTACGGCATGGAGACCACTGCCGAGCGCATCAGGAAAGCTGTTGTCGCCGGCCTGCTCGGCAGCCCGCTGACCGTGACGGTCGGCGCATGCACCGGCTTCGACTGGAAGCTGAAACTCTGGAGCGGCCTGACCAGCTACACGCCGGTCGCCGTGCCCTCGCACTTCGATTACAACCTCTGGCTCGGCCCCGCGCCCGTGAAGCCCTATCACCCGCACCGCACGCACGGCAGTTTCCGCGGCTACTGGGACTATGACGCCGGCGGGCTCGGCGACATGGGCCAGCACTACCTCGACCCGGCGCAGTACATCCTCGGCAAGGATGACGAAAGCCCGGTCGAGATCATCCCCGATACGCAGCCGCAACATCCCGACGCCGTCCTACCGTGGAACAAGGTCACGCTGAAGTATCGCGACGGCAACACCCTCATCCTCGACGCCGTCACGCCCGGCTCGGAGCGCGTGCCCTATCTCTCCGGCCCGAAGGGCAAGATCTACCGCAAGCTGGAGTCCGACATTCCGAACCTCGCGGAAAAAATCCGGGAACTGCCGGACCTGCCCAAGCGCATCACCAAGTTCGAGGAGTCGGTGCGCACGCGCGAGAAGTTCGCGCTCAACGAAATCAATGGCCACCGCTCCTGCACGCTGGTCAATCTCGCCAACATCGCCGTCAAACTCTCGCGCCCGCTGAAGTTCGACTCCGCGAAGCAGCGCTTCATCGGCGACGACGCCGCGAACGCGCTCATCTACCAGCCCATGCGCAAGCCGTGGAGCCTCTCCGGCTCGCCGTGGTGGTGGCCGTTCTGAAAAGAAGAATGGCGTGATGGAGTTTTGGAGAACTGGAGTGCTGGGAATGTGTGTGGAGGGCCGCGCTCTGTCGCGGCCGATAACGAAAGGGCCTGAAATGAAAACTACCTTCCGACTTTTACTCGCTGGCGCGGCCACGGCCGCCGGGCTCTGGCTTCCGGGTCCCGCCGCGGAGACCGCTCCCAAGCATGTGAAACTGCTCGCCATCGGCAACAGCTTTTCGGGGAACGCCACGCGCTACCTGCCGCAGATCGTCGCGGCGGGCGGTGACAAACTGACCTTCCGCACCATCAGCATCGGCGGCTGCCCGCTGGAGAAGCACTGGAAGAACGCCGAGGCCTTCCAGCAGGGCGCCACCAACAAGGACGCGCGTGCCTGGACCGCGCTGACAAGCGAGGACTGGGACTTCATCACCATCCAGCAATACAGCATGCACAGCTTCAAGCCGGAAACCTTCCAACCGTTCGCGAACAAGCTGCACGCCTACCTCAAGCAGCAGCGGCCGAAGTCGGAAATCCTCGTGCACGAAACCTGGGCCTACCGCGCCGATGATCCGCTCTTCAAGGACGGCTTCTCGCAGCAGGACATGTATTGGAAACTGCGCGGCGCCTACGAAAAAGTCGCCGGCGAACTCGGCTGTCGCATCCTCCCCGTCGGCGACGCGTTCGAGAACGCGCGCCGCGACAGCGCCTGGGGCGGCGTCTTTCCCGATCCGAAGTTCGACCGCAAGGCCGCGCAGCCGCCCGCGCTGCCCGACCAGTCGCGCTCGCTCCACAAGGGTTTTGCGTGGGCCGGGAAGTCGTTGAAGTATGACGGCCACCACGCGAACACCGCTGGCGAATATCTTGGCGGCGCGGTCTGGTACGAGTTTATGTTCGGCCACAGTATCGTCGGCAACAGCTTTGTGCCGCCGGGCATGACCAAGGAGGATGTCGCCACCCTCCAGCGCATTGCGCACGCCACCGTGACCGATGGCCTGAAGCCGAAAAAGTAAAAACATCCAAACGAACATGCTCACCCTGTTTCTCTAGTATGACAAGGTTGGCGGTCGAGTTTGGAGCATCATAATTCTGCTGCGTGTGGACAGGTATAGTTTGTGCTGACGTAATCACTCGATGAAATGTGTTCACGGTATAGGCTGGTTGTTCCTATTCGTTAATTTGGCAACACCGCTGCCAGCACAGATTTCATCTTCCTTTGTCCGGCAATGGGGCGGCCCGGGCAACGGCAATGGGCAGTTCGCGGGAACACATGCCATCGCCTACAACCCGGCCAATAACCGCATCTACGTGGATGACGAAGCTAATCATCGGATCCAATATTTCAGCAACACCGGATCCTATCTCGGCCAATGGGGGACGTGGGGCAGCGGTAATGGCGAGTTGAAAGGGCCGGCGGGTTTTGCCATCGCGACCAATGGCACCGTCTATGTGGTTGAGCGCGATAATCATCGCGTGCATTACTTCAGCGCCGGCGGCACACATCTTGGCCTGTGGGGCTCGCAGGGCAACGGCAACGGTCAATTCAGCAGTCCTGCCGCGGCAGCGTTCGCACCCGATGGCACGCTCTACGTGGCCGACCGCATGAACCATCGCATCCAATATTTCACAGCCACGGGTACGTTTCTCGGCAAATTTGGCGCCAGCGGCAGCGGTAACGGCCAGTTCAACGAACCGATGGGTATTGCGGTCTCCAGCAGCGGCGTCGTCTATGTGGCCGACAGCCAGAACCGGCGCGTGCAATTTTTCTCCCTCACCGGCACATACCTCGGCCAATGGGGTTCCGTGGGCAGCGGCGATAGCCAGTTTGGCAACACCTCGATCTATAACAATGGGCCTGGCCACATCACGCTCGATGGCAGCGGTCTGGTTTATGTGGCCGATCCAAATAACTACCGCATTGAAGTCTTCAGCCCCACCGGCACCTTCCTCGGGCAGTGGGGCGGCTATGGCGACGGAAATGGCGGCTACTACTTCCCCAACGGTGTGGCCATCGCACCCGGCGCGCAGGTCTATGTGGCTGATGAAGGCAACAACCTCGTACAACAGATGACCGTCACCGCTCCCAGCGGCACAAACCAGGCGCCAACCGATGTGCTGCTCACCCCCGCCAGCATCGCGGAAAATCTGCCGGTGGGCACCACGGCCGGCACTTTCACCACGCTCGACCCCGATAGCGGCAACACGTTCACCTACACGCTGGTCGGGGGCGAGGGCAGTACGGACAACAGCGCGTTTATGGTGGATGACAGCGGCCATCTACTGACCGCGGCGATCTTCAGCTATGCGGTAAAAAACAGTTATGCGATCCGCGTCCGCTCCACGGATCAAGGCGGTCTCGCCATCGAGAAAGTTTTGACCATCGCGGTCACATCTGCCGGCTCGGCCCTCAACCCGCCAACCACCTTTGTCTCGCGCGGGCCGGGTGGCGGCGGCGCGTTCTTCGATCCATGTTTCAATCCGAGCAACCCTGACGAGGTGTGGGTGGGGTCGGATATGAGCGATCTGTTCCATTCGACGGACTTCGGACGCACTTGGGAGACGGTGGACTTCCGCTCGCTTCAGGGTGGGCACCAGACGGGCCGGATGCAGTTCACCAGCGATCCGCAGGTCCGTTACGCGCTCAATGGCGACGTCCCCGCGCGTTCCCTGGATGGCGGCGCGACCTGGAGCAGCATCCCGCCCGACCCGTGGTCGCAGTCGGTGTATTGCCTGTACGCCGATCCGCTTTCGACGAACCGCCTTCTTGTCAGCGATTACACGACGTTGAAGCTCTCGACCGACTCCGGAGCGACCTATGCCGACCGTTACACTGCGCACGACCTGCTCATTGCAGGCGTGTTCTGGGATGGGCCACGCATCTTCGTGGGTACGCGCCCCGGGCTGCTGGTTTCCACCAACGGCGGCGCTACGTTCGCCCTCGCGGGACTACCGGGTATTGGCGCGGGCGAAGAGATGGTCTCGTTCACTGGCGCCAAAGAAAATGGCACGCTGCGCTTCTACTGTGTCACGCTTCCGGCCGGCAACGTATGGCCGGGCATGGAAGGTTCCGAGTATCCGGGCTATCTGCGGATGTACCGGCTCGAGGGGGGCACGGGCTCATGGGTGGTGGCGACCAATGGCGTGGGCGGCAACCAACCGTTCTTCGTGGCGATGTGCCGCACGAACATCGGCACCGCCTACGCAGCCGGTTGCGATGGCGCCAATCAGCCCGTGGTGCTCAAGACCGTGAACGGCGGGGCCGCATGGACGAAGGTAATGCACTGCACCGGTAACGCGAACGTGGTTACGGGTTGGTCCGGCGATGATTCCGGTGGCTGGAACTGGAAGAAATGGTCTTTCGGCGAGTGCGCGCTGGGCTTCGCCGTCCACCCGACCGACCCCCAACGCGCGGTGCTCACCGACTTCGGTTTCATCCATGTGACGACCGACGGCGGCGCGTCATGGCGACAGGCCTACGTCACACCCGCCACCGAAAATGCCGCCGGCGCGGCGACGCCCAAGAACACGTTCTACACCGGCAACGGGGCGGAGGATACCTCCTGCTGGTGGCTCTCCTGGTTTGGCAGCAACACCTTGTTCGGCAGTTTCACCGACGTGCGCGGCATGGTGAGCACGAACGCCGGCCAAGCCTGGATGTGCCCGATGACGCTGCCGTTCAACAGCACCTACCAGACGTTGAAACATCCGGTCAGCGGCTTGGTCTATGGCGCCATGTCGTCGGTGCACGACCTGTACGCCTGGGACACCTATTGCAGCGATGGCCGGATTGACAGCGGCGCCGGCGCGGTGATGGTCTCGGCGGACAACGGCACGACGTGGAGCACACTCAAAAATCTCGGCGGCCCCATCGTGAGCCTTGCGCTTGATCCCCATCATCCCGACCGGCTCTATGTCGCGATGGTCAACAGCGTCAGCGGCGGCGTCTTTCGCACCACGAACCTCGCCGCAGGCGCCAGCGCGACCTGGACCAAGCTGGCCACGCCGCCGCGCACACAGGGCCATCCCTATAACCTTGCTGTGCTCAACGACGGTACGCTGGTCGCCACCTATTGCGCACGCATCGCGTCGGGTGATTTCCAGCCGAGCGCCGGTGTCTTTATCAGCACCAACGATGGCGCGAGCTGGCTCGACCGCTCCGCGCCGGCGCTGCAGTACTACACGAAAGACCTCACGATCGATCCGTTCGAGCCCGCGCAGAATCGCTGGTATGCCGGCGTCTGGGGCGAATGGGGCGCGTCGTCGGGCTTGGGTGGGCTCTATTGTACGACCAACCGCGGCCTTTCATGGACACTGATCACATCGGGCCTCAAGGCCGTCGGTTCCTGCACCATCAGTCCGGCGAATTCCAATGTGATGTACGTGACCACCGAGGATCAAGGCCTGTGGTTCAGCACCAACCGCTGCGCGGCAACGCCATCTTTCACACAACTGGCCGGTTATCCGTTCCGCTTCCCCTCGCGCGTTTTCTTCAACCCCTATAATCTTGGCGAAGTCTGGGTCACCAGCTTTGGCAACGGTATGCGGGTCGGCCTCGCCAACTCCGCTCCGCTGGGTACCATCACGGCTCTCGCCAACCCCGCAGCAGGTGGAATCGTCAGCGGCGGCGGCGCCTATCCGGTGGGCAGCAACGCCACGCTCACGGCCACCGCCAATAGCGGCTGGGTATTCCTTGGCTGGAGCGATGGTGAGACAAATCAAACACGTTCTGTCGTTGTGACAGCAGGCACGGCGGCCTTCACGGCGCAATTTGGTTCCCCCACCGCCGTGGCTGTCGCCCTCGATGCCGCCAATTATAGCTGGACCCTCGGTGGCCACGCCGCTTGGTTCAGCCAGGCAGGCACTACGCACGGCACCGCCTCTGCCGCCCAAAGCGGCGCCATCAGCGCCGGTCAGCAAACCTGGTTCCAAACCTCAACCAACGGTCCGCTCTCGTTGTTTTTCTGGTGGAAAAATTCCGCCGCATCGAGCAGTAGCCTCCAGTTCTTCATCAACACCCAGCTCGTCACGCAAATTTCCGGCAACGTGGACTGGAATCAGTACGTCACCTTCCTGGGCTCCACCAACCGGTATACGTTCACCTGGCTTTACAACCAAAGCAGCAACGTCATGTCCGGTGCCGATGCCGCTTTTGTGGATCAAGTGACGATCCTTCCCTGCCCCTACGCGACCCACGTCCCGCAGCTGTTCTTCCAGGAGCCCGGCAGCATGCTGGCCAGCTGGGTCATCAA
The DNA here is from genome assembly GCA_903889245.1 of uncultured Lentisphaerota bacterium. Classification (GTDB taxonomy): domain Bacteria; phylum Verrucomicrobiota; class Kiritimatiellia; order CAIQIC01; family CAIQIC01; genus DP16D-bin41. The sequence continues at coordinate 33,130 of CAISWQ010000102.1, forward strand.
CAGCACCGGAGCTTTCCAGTTTGCGCGTATCCTGGCCAAAACGGGTGACTGGCAACTGAAAGCCGCTGGCGATGTGGATGGCGATGGTGTCAGCGACCTGCTTTTCCAAACCGCGAGCGGCAACACCGGCGGCTGGTTTATGAACGCCGATGGTTCCCTGCGCGATGCCCGTTTCTGGTGGAACGTCGGCGGCTGGGAAATCCAGGCGGCCGGCGATTACGAAGGCATTGGCCGGGCGCAACTCTTCTTCCAGACGGCCGGCGGTGCCGTGGCCTATTGGCGGCTCGACACCCATGGCGCGTTTGTCGCCGCCATGCCGCTTGGCCATATGGGCGCGTGGCGGTTACGCGGTGCGGGCGATCTCGATGGCGACCACAAAGCCGAGCTCTTCTGGCAGACCGCTACGGGCCCCGTCGCCATCTGGCAACACAACCCCGATGGCAGCATCCGCGGCGCCGTGGCCTATAATACCGGCGAATGGATGTTAAGCGGCGTCACCGACATCGATGGTGACGGTGTCTGCGACCTCCTCTGGCAGACACCGGACAGCCGGACCGGCGGCTGGCTGATGCAGACCAACGGCCTTGCCCGCGACGCCCGCTTCTGGTGGCCCACCGGCGGCTGGAAACTCAAGGCCGCCGGAGGTTGACACGGCGGATGGTTTCGCGGACTCTGCCGCACGAACCATGTTGTTTCCAAGGCTTGGAAAAAGTTGTGTGAGATTTTCCTAACCTTGGAAAATCGGCCGGAAAATTTTCCAATGTTTGGAAAAAGAAAGGCAGTTCGATGAAAACGATGATCACGGCTACGTTACTGGGAATGATGCTGATCGCCGCGCAGGCCGCGGATAACACGCCGCCGGAGGGTTTCACGGCGCTGTTCAACGGCAAGGACCTGACGAACTGGAAGGGCCTCGTCGCCAATCCGGCCAAGCGCGCGCAGATGACGCCGGAGCAGCTCGCCGCCGAGCAGCAGAAAGCCGACGCCGTCATGCGCTCCGGCTGGCGGGTGGAGCATGGCGAGCTGATCTTCAGCGGCAAGGGCCAGAATCTCTGCACGATGAAGGACTACGGCGACTTCGAGCTGTGGGTGGACTGGAAGATCCTGCCAAAGGGCGATAGCGGCATCTACCTGCGCGGCTCGCCGCAGGTGCAGATTTGGGACAAAGCCCAGGTCGGCTCCGGCGGGCTCTTCAACAACCAGAAGAACCCGAGCAAGCCGACCGCCGTCGCCGACAAGCCCGTCGGCCAATGGAACACGTTCTGCATCCGCATGGTGGGCGACAAGGTCACCGTGAAGCTCAACGGCCAGCTCGTCGTGGACAACGTGACGATGGAAAACTACTGGGAGCGCAGCAAGCCGATCTACCCCACCGGTGCCATCGAGCTGCAGAACCACGGCAACGAGCTGCGCTTCAAAAATATCTACGTTCGCGAATTGCCGCGGTGAGCGCGGTCATTCGTTGTAGGCGCGGAGCTGGTAGAGACGGGCCTCGTCGCCGTTGATCGCCTTGCGGACTTCGAGGCGGATCTTGTCGGTGGTGAGGGTGTCGAAGCTGTGTTTGCGGAAGCGCCGCCAGTTGTCCTTCTCCTCGAACGCGGCGCGCCACAGGCCGTCGCAGTTATAGAGCAGGCGGTAGTCCTGCGCCGTCACCTCGGCGCCGGCGCGCGAGGTCGGGAAGCGGCCGAAGATGTTCGAGTCCCATGTCAGGTAAACCGTGTTCAGCTTTTGCGGCTTGCCGAAATCAACCTCGATCCACTGCGGCAGCCCCTTCACCGGCTCGCTCCGCCACTGGTGGCACTCGTCGCCCAGCGGCCACGCGACGCCATCCACGGCGCACTCCGGCGCGGTCTTGCCGAGCTTGCGCGGCATCGCCAGCGGCCGCAGCACGTAGGCGCCGTGCGCCCGCGTCCAGTCACCGACCTTGCCGTAGAGCCGCTCGCCATTGACGTGATCATAGAGCCGCCAGAAGAGGTTCTTCGTCGCCGGCACCCACACTTCATATTTCACACCCGGCTTGAGTGGCGCGGGCAGCTTGAAGTCCACCCACTTGAACACCGCGCCGGGTTTGACCTTCGCGCTGACGATGACCGGCTTGGCCTGGCCATCTTCCAGCACGTTGAGCTGTACAGCGATGGTCTGGTCGCCATCGGCGCGCAGCTGCAGGCCGATAGTCTGGACATCGCTCTTCGAGGTGCCGAGCGTCTGGCCGCGCGCCATGCCCATCGGCGCCTCCTTGCCCAGCTTGGGGTCCGCGCCGTAGAAACCAAGCGAGCCATCGGGCAACGAGCTCGAGGCCGTGACCTTCGCGCCGTGGCAGAGGTCGCCGGCGTCCTCGTGGCCGAGCTCGGGGAGGTAGCAATCCCACTTGAGCAGCAGTTGCTGCAGTTCCGTGATGTGCGCGGGATTCACCGCGCGCGGCAGGATGCCGTACTTCTTGCAGAGGCACGCCGCCGCGCCCACCGCCTGCCCCTCGGTGCCGATCGTCTGGATCAGGCGTGGCGAGCCGAGCCCGACGTGCGTCAGGCTGATGTGCCGGCCGGCCAGGAAGAGGTTGTCCACGTCACGCGTGTAGAGGCAGCGATACGGGATCGAATAGGATTGCTTCAACTGCGTGAAAATCGCAGGCGGGATGTCCTTGCCGTAGATGCCAGGCGAGGGATGGATGTCGATCGGCCAGCCGCCGAACGCCACGCGGTCGGGGAACAGCGGCGCCGTTTCGAGGTCCTGCTGCTTGAGGATGTAGTCGCCGAGGAAGCGCCGCGACTCGCGCTTGCCGCCGACCGTCGGCACCGGACGCAGCTTGTAGTTCGCGTTCTTCTCGCGGTTCGCCGGGTCGTAGTTCTTCGCCCAGTCGAACGCGCCGTAGATGACGCGCAGCAGCTCGTCGCGGACATCCTCGGCGTCGTTGATGGTGTCGATCATGCCGCCGTACTCGATCCACCACGAGCCGTTGACGAGGTTCAGCTTGCGCTGCGTGAAATCCTCCGCGCTGAACTTGTGCGCGAACGCCGGCGCGACGAACGGCTGCGGCGTCTCCATCCAGTCCGAGTGGTGGATGATCGAGGTGCCCATCGTGTTTTTGTTCGCCACGTCCGGCGCACGCTCCTCGCCGTACTCGCTCTTCGCCTCCTGCCCGACGCGGAACGCCGCGCCCGCCGTGAACGCGAGGTGCCCGTCGCCCGTACAGTCGGCGAACAGCGGCGCGGTGAACAGGTAGCGCTCGCCGGTGACGACCTGCTCGGCCTCGACCGCGGCGATATGGTTCTTGTCGCTCATCACCGCGCGCAAGCCCTCGGTGTTCAGGTAGATCGTCAGGTTCGGCACGTCCTTGATCATCAGGTCAATCGCATCGCTCCAGTCGTCGGAGCCGAGCTTGAAACGCGCCTCGGCGATCTCCTCGCAGATGCCTGTCTCGCGGAAACGGCTGGTGTGCCCGCCCGCGCCGCCGGGTCCCACGTTGATTTCGCGACTCGCGTTGCCGCCGAGGCACGGCCGGTTCTGGATCAGCGCCGTCTTCAGGCCCAGCCGCGCCGCCTGCACCGCCGCGCCGATACCGCCGTAGCCCGCGCCGACGACCACGAAATCGTAAGCGAGTTTTTTCTGCGCCGGCTGGCCCAGCACGCGGTCGCGCAGCGCGGCGAGACCCGCAAGGTCGTCCGGTGGCGTGAGGTCTTTTTCGGTGGTCAACAGCAGCGCATCGCAGCGCGCGTAGTAGCCGGTCAGATCGTGCAACGCCACCTTCGCCGGGCCCCTGGCCAGCGCGAACGTACCGCCCTTGATCCAACTCCACCCTTTCTGCTGCTCGCCGAACGTCGTTGCGCACGGCTTGTCATTCACAATGACCTGAAATTTACCCGGCGACGACTTGTCCCAATCCTTGCAGCGCACCCAGAGCTGATAATCGCCGGCCTCGGGTATCGCCACCTTGGTTGCCGCATCGGCGACCGGCACGCCCGTCCCCGCCGCGAGCAGATAGGTCGAGCCCATCTGCAGCCGGAACTGCGCGTCAATCGTCCACCCGCCGACGCTGTCGAACCGCTCCGCCTCGAGGTAAAGCGTAGCCGCCTGGGCTGCACCAGAACAGGCCAGCAACAGACCGAGGAACTTCGTCATGCGCATATCGTTTCCTTTCACAAGGGAGAACACCGCAGCTCAAGGCGGGGCTGTCGGCGATGGAGCCGGTGCGGCGTGTGTTTTCTTTTCGAATTGGGCCATGTAATCGCGCCGCTGATCCAGCGTCTGTTCCAACGCGGCCAACCGGCCCTCGGCGTCGGCAAGCAGAACGCGAAGCTGTTTCTCGTTCGCTGCGCGATGGAACCACTTGCGCCAGCCCTTCGGCGGCACCGCGGCCACCGCGTCAAAGAAGGCGCCCCACGCCCCCAGCACCGGTTGAAATTCGCCTGGGCGTCCCAATCCCGATGAAACCACGGCAGTCGCCACCTGCTCGGCGAGGCGGCGGATGACCGGCTCCCTGCGGCGCGTGATGAAGTCCTGCGACGTCAAGCGCGGCGCACCCAGTCTGGTTTCCACGCCATAGGTCGTGGGATCCACCTGCAACAGGTCACGCAAGGCGTCGGTCTGCTGGCGGGTCAGCGCGCCGAAGTCCTGCACGGCATCGTCCCAGTGCAACACCCACACGTCCCACTGCTTCTCCAGCGCGCGCACATCGGTGGCGCCCAGCCGGTGGGCAAACCACGCCGCATCCAACGGCTGTCCCGCCATGACGCGGGCCAACAGCGCGCTGATCAACGCAGGACGGTCTGGCGTGGTAAGCAGGAACTCGACCGCCAGCCCGCACAGCGCTTTGTCGGCCCACCGGCCTTCGGGGAGCAACCGCCAGTTCACGATTTCGCCGAACCGTGTCGCCTTGTCGGTCTGCCAGCGGCGCAGCGCGACCTGCCGGTTACGCTTGGCGTATTGCGGAAACAGATTCTGCGCGAGCCCCACCGCCAGCCATTCCGGCATCTGCGGTGGCGGCGGCATGGTCAGGCGCGTCTGGAGTTGCACCGCCAGCCGGTTCAACGTCAGCCAGCACAGCGCCTCCAGGAAATCCTCCGTGTCGGCGCGCACAGGATTGAGCACACGCATGCGCTGGTCGAGTATGCCATCGCGCATGTGCTGCGTGCGTGTCACACGCTGGGCCGGATTGTTCGTATCGGCCGCCAACTCGATGCGGATGGGCGGGAAGAGTTCCGAACGCAACGCCAAACCGGTCAGTTGCGCGCTGCTGGCCAGCGCGCTCTCGGCATAACTGGCAATGACCGAATTGGCGCCGGCCTCGAGTCCGCTGACACGCAGGTTGCGCGTGGTGACCGCGCTGGCCGGCGGAGGGGTCGGCACGGCGGCGCCAGCCGCGCCCGCCAAGGCCAGGCAGGCCACGCTCATGGGGACGATGCGCATGGCGCGGAGCATAACGTTCCGGACGGAAATTTCCAGACCTTGGACGGAGAAACGCCGGCTTTTCCAAGCCTTGGGAAACCGCCCCTGATGCACCGTAGCCACCTCAACCTTAAGGAAGGACCAGCGTCTGGCCGGGCTTGATACTCTGGGGCGAGGCGAGCGTCTCACGATTGGCCTCAAAAATCCTCATCGCCTTGCCGCGGTCCTTGTAAACCTTCAGCGCGATGCTGGCCAGCGTCTCGCCCGGTTGGACGACATGCGTACGCACAGGCGGCTGGGCGGCGACCGGTTGTGGGGGCGCGGGTTGGGGCGCGTTCGTACTGGTCAGCCCCTCCGCGAACTCGGGTGGCAGGGTGCCGGGTGGCGCGTACTTGCGCACCTGGGCACGCAGACTGGCGTTTTCCTTTTTGAGCAGGGCAATTTCCTCGATCGCGCCCGGCGGCCGATGCGGCAGCGAAGCGGCATAGCAGACCTTGGCGACGCGAACCATGTCCTCGACAAGTTTGTTTTTCTGCGCAGCGGGACGCAACTCGAGGTAGCGCTGATAGTGATAGATGGCGCGGACGTAGTCCTCCTTCTTCTCATAGAGCATGCCGACCTCGAGGTGGGCGCTGGCGAGACGCGGTCGGCGTTCCAGCGACTCGTTATAGAGCTCCATGGCGCGCAGGTAGTCCTGCGCATTCTTGGCGGCGCGGGCGCGCAGCAGGGTCGGATCGCGTTCGTCGCGGCTGTCCTGCCATGAAGCGCTGTCGCTGCAACCGGCCAGCAACAGCAACGCACTACCAGCGAGGCTGCGCCAAAGGTGGTGTCGGACATTCATGGCGCTTCTGTTAGCACCAGCGGGGCGCAGCGTCAATCGTGGAGCGCTTGCTCATGGCCGCGGCAAGGCGGCTTGCAGGCGCAGCAGTTGGGCGCGGAGTTCGGCGGGCAGTTCGCTGTTGGTCAGCGCGCGGCAGCAGGTCTCCGCGGCAGCGGCGGACTGGCCGGCCTCGATTTGTGCGTTGGCCAGACCGAGCCACGCCTCGCCTTGGGCGGGATTCTGCTGCGTGAATTTTTCCAGCGCGGCCAGCGCGCCGGGCGCATCGCCGGACTGCCGCAGATAGTAGGCGTGCGCGGAGGCATAGCGCCACTCGCGCGGCGCCCACTCGGTCGCGCGCGCGGCCCACGCGGCGCCGTCACGCGGATTCGCAGTCCCGGTGATGACCGCGAGGTTGAACGCGGCGGTCGGCTGGCGCGGCTCAACTTTCAAAACCTGCAACCATGCCTGCCGCGCCTCCTCCATCCGCCCTTGCTCGCCGAGCAGCAGCGCGAGGTTGAGATGCACGCCCGAGTTACTGGGTGCGTGTACCAACGCCGCACGCAGGCAGCGCTCGGCCTCGGTGTTGCGCCCAAGCTGGTTCAGCGCGAGCGAGATGTTGACCGCCGGCGGGACGAAATCGGGACGCAAGCGCAGCGACGCCTCGAAGTTGGTCACCGCGGTGTTCAGCTCGCCCTTCGTCATGTGATAATTGCCGAGGTTATAGAGCGAGACCGAGTCGTCGGGCCGCAGGTTCAGGCTCGTCTCCAGCTCGGCGGTGGCCTGGGCGACGGCGGCGCGATCCTCTGGCGCGAGTTGCGCCGGCGGACAGCCGGCAAGCGCCTGCGCGGCGCGGACGCGGACGAGGCGGAAGTCATCGCGCACGCCGCGCAGCAGCGCGGCGAATTCCACGCCACCGAAACGGCCCTCCAACCCGGCGCAGGCGGCGGCGCGCACGAGCGGCGATGACGCCTCGGAGGCGGTGCGCGCGAGGGCCGGCCACTTGGCGGCGTCGGAGCAGTTCTGCAACAGGCGGATCAAACCGACGGCGACGGCTTCTTCGTGGTTGGTGGCAGTGATGTAGGAAAACATCGCCGCGCTCTGTGACCAGTCGCCGCGCCGCGCGGCTTGCACGAGCGCAGCCCAGCGCAAGGTCTCGGCCTGGTAGTCGTCCTTGTGCCACTGGCGGACGCAGGCCTCGACCCACTCCGCTTTCTTGTCGGCATGGCAGAGCAGGCAGGCGAGCGTCGAGCCGAACTGCTTGGCGGCGGCGGGCATCGGCGGGCGGAACGAGTGATCGCTACGGCGCATCCGGCCGAACTCGGTCATCGGCATGTGACAAGAAACGCAGGTCGGCGAGTTCGTGCCCGGCGGATGATGCGTGTGCTGCTCCGGCGCAGCGACGCGCTCTTTGTGGCACGGCAGGCAAGACTTGTTCGCCTCGGCGCCGGGGAAGCGGTTGCGACCGCTGGAAGTGTGGCAGTGGACGCAATCGAGATTCGAGAGGCGCGCGCAGCGATTCATCCGCCAACTGGTGAAGGTGTAGTTCTCGCCGAGGTCGCGGCCTTCGGGGAAGAAGTCGGGATCCTCCAGGCATGTCAGGTCAAAGTGGTCAAAGAAGCGCTCGCCCGGCGTGAACGCCGGCGTCAGCGGCGAGAGCTTGGCGTGGCAGGTCGAGCACATGTCGTTGCGCAACTGCGGCGGCAGCGTGCGCACGACGATCAGCTTGACGTCCTTGATCGGTTGGTTGGTCGGCGTCGCGCGGCAGAGGCGGACGTGCTCCGCGCCGGGGCCGTGGCACGTCTCGCAGTTGATGCCCGGCTCCAGCCACGTCGTCGCGTAGGAATCGTCCGCCGCGTTGTAGCGTGTCGCGAGCTGGCTGACGTGGCAGGCGAAGCAGGCGGTGTTGAACGTGTACATTCGATCAGTCCATTCCAGTGCTTCGTCTCGGCGGTCGCCGAAGTGGCGCACGGCGCTGGCGGCGGTATCGAACCAGCGGCGGCGCGGCACATCGTAGGCAACGGGCAGCACTTGCAGGTGACCACGCTCCAGCGGCGTTAGCAGGTAAAAGACGTTCTTGCCGCCCATGACCACGGTGATCGGATAGCGCCGCTCGCCCTGCGGCCCGGTCTCGATCACCGCGCCGGACGGCTGGTCATAGCGGAACTGGCGCGGACCGATGACGACGGGATTGGTCTGCGGGAGGAACTGCGCCTGCGCGAGCGCCGGCGTGTACGGCTGCATCGCGAGGCCGTGATGCGAGGTGGACCACTTCTGGTAGAAACTTTCGTGGCACTCGCGACACTCGCGCGAGCCGACGAAACCGGACGCGGGCGTGCGGTGCGCGGCGAGCCACCACGCGAGGCCGGCGCCGCACAGCAGCATCACACCGAGCAGCAGCAGTGGCCGCGCGCCGCCCCGCCGCGTGACACGGGCTTCCAGCCCGTGCGCTGCCCTCGCCGTCAAGACTCCACGGGCGGGACGCCTGTGCCACTCGGAGAGTTTTTTCCAAGGCTTGGAACGTGGGGCGGGCTGTTTTCCCAAGGCTTGGAACTGTGGTGTGTGCATGGCCCAGCCGCCAAGGTTGCCGGCTCAATCGGTCGGCGTTTCGTCCTTCGGCTCTTCCTTCGGCAGGTCCTTCTTCTGGCGCTCGCCGAGCCAGATCAGGATCATGGAGATTTCGAAGAGCCCGTAGAGCGGCACCGCCATGATCAGCATCGAGATCACGTCCGGGCTTGGCGAGATGATCATCGCCACCACCAGCGAGATGATGACGACCACCTTGCGCGAGCCGCGCAGCATCGCCGAGGTGATCAGACCGATGCGGCCGAGGATGACGAGGATGATCGGGAACTCGAAGATCAGGCCGAAGCCGAGCATGGTGAACGTGGCGAAGCTGATGTAGCTGCTGATGGTCCACTGCGCCTCGGTGCCCAGCCAGACGTTGATCTTGTACATGACCTGCGTGCCGATGGGCACGGCGACGAAGTAGGCCAGCGCGACGCCGGCGAAGAACAGGATGCCGGCAAAGCCCAGGGATTGGCGGATCACTTTGCGCTCGGTGTGCGTCAGGCCGGGGAAGACGAACTGCATGATGAAGTAGATCAGCAGCGGCGCGCCCAAAATCAGGCCGAACCAGAAGGAGAGCTTGAGCGCCAGCATGAACGCGTCGGTGACGTAGAGGGTCTGGAGATAGCGGTCGCGGCTGTCAGTCAGGCGCTTGAAAAGCGCCTTGGACTCGTCGCTGACGTTCACGGTCAGGGCGAGGACGTTGGTGTTCTCGCCGCCATGCAGGGTGAGCAGCGGCAGGTCGGCGCGCGAGCGGAGGTAGAGCGCGAACTGGACTTTTTCCGGCGCGGCGAGCACCTGCTTGAGCACCGGCGCGGCGTTGGTCGCCAGGTTCAGGTTCAGCAGCGATTCATCCACCGCGTTGCTGATGCTCATCGCCACCAGCGCGGAGTCGGGTCGGTGGCTGAAGCTCATCAGCACCACCGGTTTCTCGTGCTTGGCGACGATCAGGTCCAGCGGCGCCTTGAGCCAGCCCAGAAAATGCGGCGCCATCGGGAACGAGATGGACATCGTGACGACCAGCGTCAGGATGCAGCGGACGAGCATCTGCCGCAGATCCTCGAGGTGCGCGAGGAACGGCTTGGTCTCCTTTTCCTTCTCGTCGAAGGGATCACGCCGCAGTTTGCGCATCCGGCTTTTTCTCCACAGGCGGATTATCCGGCGCGACCGGGGGCGGCGCGGCGGCGGCAGGCATTGCTTCTGGAGCGGGAACGGTGGGAGTCACAGCCGCTGCCGGCTCCGCCGGAGCGAACGCGGGCGCGGACTCGGCCGGCAGCGCCACCGGTTGATCGGCGACGACGACCGGCTCGCTCGGCGCGGTGTCCGTCGTGTTGCCGCTCTCGTAGCCCGGATATTCCTCGCCGGTCTCGCTGTAGTGGTGCTCGCCCTCCGGCGTGTGCTCGGCCGCGGGCGTGCCCTCGGTCGTGGTGGGCGGCGGAGGCGGGGGCGGCGTGGTCGGCTCCGGCTCTTTCATGATCTCGGTTTCGATCTCGCGCGCGGCGCGGCGGAACTCCTCCATGGATTTGCCGATGCCGCGCGCCATCTTCGGCAGGTTCTTCGGGCCGAACAAAATCAGCGCGATCACCAGAATGATGATCATGTCCGGTGTGCTGAACATCGCCAGTTGAGGTTGCGCCATCATCGCTTCACCATGCCACGATTTTCACAAAGCAAAGGGCAGGACTGCACGCCCTGCCCCTGCGGCCGCTCCAGCAGCGCTTACTTGAACAGGACGAACTCGGCGCGGCGGTTCTTGCCCCACGATTCCTCGTCGTGCCCGAGCGCCACCGGCTTTTCCTTGCCAAAGCTCTTGGTCTGGATGCGCGCGGCGTCCACGCCGAGCGATTGCAGGTAGGCGCGCACGGCCATCGCGCGGCGCTCGCCGAGCGAGAGGTTATACTCCGCGCTGCCGCGCTCGTCGCAGTGGCCTTCCACGATCACGCCGCCGCTGGTGCTCTTCTTGAGCCCGGCCGCCACGGCCTCGACCTTGGCGCGCTCCGAGTCCCTGACCTGCGCGCTGTCGTAATCGAAATACACCGCCGCAAACTGGCCCGCGATCTCCAGCGCGTTCAGGTCGGGCCGCGTGCCCAAGCCGCCCTCGCCGATGTTGAGGCCCTTGATACCGCCGAGCTCGCCTTCGCCCAAGCCGGCGCCCGCGGTCTTCTTCTTGCAGCCGCTGCCCACGACCACGGCCGCGACCAACCCCACCGCCAACCACGTCATCCAACGCTTGCTGTGCATGTTGCTTCCTTTGTGAAGTCTTCCGTTACTTCGCCGTCACCGACGGAGAATACCAGTCGCCGGAAAGTTGGGCGAACGCTACAGGCGGGTCGCCCAATGTGTCAAGCAGGTAAATGGTCGAGCGGTAGTTCTGCGTGCGGCTGCAAACGATGTGCCGGCCATCGGGCGCCCAGCACGGATCCTCGTAGCTGGCGCTGTCGCCGGGCGAGACCATCTTGCTATCGAGCGTGTTCGGGTCGAGCACGCAAATCTGGAACTTCCCGAGCAGGCTCGCGTAGGCGATCAGCCCGTTCGCGCCCCAGTTCGGCGCGACGTTCTGCGAGCCGCGCGTCGTCAGCCGCTTGGGTGCGCCGCCGCTGCGCGAGATCAGGTAGAGCTGCGGATGCGCCGTGCTCGCCTGGTCCGAGGTGTAGACGAGGTGATTGCCGTCCGGCGCCCACGAGGGCGAGGCGATCGCCGCGCGCGTCTCGGTGGTCAGGCGCACCGGCGCGCCGCCGCCGAGGCCGCGCACGTAGAGGTTCGGACTGCCGTCCTTCGAGAGCGCAAGCGCCACGAGGCTGCCATCGGGCGAGATCGCGCCACCGGAGTTCATGCCGCTGTAGCTGGCGAGTACGCGCCGGCTGCGCGTGGCCAGGTCAATCAGGTAGACATCCGGCCAGCGCTTGAGATAGGAGGTGTAGGTGATGCGTTGCCCGTCCGGCGCCCAGCGCGGCGCGAGGCAGATGCTGCGGTCGCTGGTGATCTGCTGCAGATTGCCGCCATCCATGTCGCAGACATACAGTTCCTTCGCGCCGCTGCGCGTGCCGACCATCACGATGCGCCCGCTGAACATCCCCTTGCGGCCGATCGCGGCGAGGATGTCATCGGCCACACGGTGCGCGAGGCTGCGCGCCGCCGTGCTCGCCACCGTGTACTGCTTGCTCAAGAGCCAGCGCTGCTGCGATGCGCTGTAGAGTTGAATCTGCGCCGTGAGCTGGCCGCTATCCTGCGCCGTACCCACGAGCGAGAACTCCGCGCCCGGCGCCGCCGGTGTGAACCAGCCGGAGCGGATCAAATCATCTTCGAGCACGCGCTTGAATTCCGACGGCGCGGTGCCGCTCGCCACGAGGCGCGACCAATCAATGCCCGCCTTCGTCGCGCCGCCCTTGACCACACGCACCTGCGCCTCCGCGGCGCACATGCCGAACGCCAGCAACATCAGCAAAATTTTCCGCGTCATAAAACCTTTCAGGGTTCCAAGGATTGGAAAACCGAACCATGCCTAGTTCCAACCCTTGGAAATTCTCACGAAATTCTTTCCAAGCCTTGGGAAAATCCGCGCGGAAATTTCCAAGGCTTGGAAAACGGCGGGTTCTCTACATCAAGAGCTTCTGCAATTCAAACTCAATCGAGATGTCCTGCGAGGGCCCAATGAACTGCGGCGGCAACGGCTTGAGGCGCCTGACGGCCTGCACGGCGCGTTTGACCGAATCATCCATGATCTTGTTGCCGGATGGACGCGACATCTGCCAGTCGCTGATGGTGCCATCGCGCTTGACGCGGATGGTCACGGTCGCGATCGGATTACCCGCGTTCGCGAGCCCGCTCGGCTGCTGCCACGCCTCGTACATGATCTGCTTGACCATCGCGTAGTACCACGCCACGGGCGAGTCCGCGCCGCCACCGCCCCCACCCCCGCCGCCGATAGCCGCGCCGTAGCCGGCGCGCCCACTGACGCCGCGCGACTTGCTGCTGCCCACGGTGTGCGCCGCGCCGGAAAGCAACGCGCGAATCTGGTCGGCGGTGAGCTTGGGTCCCTTCGTCTTGCTCTTGGCCTTGGCCACCAGGTTGGTCCGCGGCGGCGTGGGCGCTTTCACCTGCGGCGTCGGCTGCTTCGGCTTGGCTTTGACCTTGGTCGGCTGCTTGGGCTTGATGGGCTCGTGGATCACATCCTTCGGCGGATCGGGCGGCGGCGGAATATCGTCCGGGATTTTGACGTCCGGCGGCTTGGGCGGGACGGGCGCGACCGGGCCGGGCTCGCCGCCGCCACCCGCGGGGCCGGAGAGATCAATCATCGTGATCTCTTCCCGCATCTTCAGCGGGCGCGCGCCCATCAGAAAAAACTGCACCACTACGAACGCCCCGATCACCACCAAGTGCGTGATGGCGGTTCCCGCGTAGACACGCCGGAACTGGTGGTTCATCGCCCGCGGCGCTCCTGGGGTGAGGTGACCAGGCCCATGCGCGTGATCTTGGCGTCGTGCAGAATCTTCATGACTTCCGCGACGCGGCCATAGGGCAGCGTTTCGTCGGCACGCACGAGTACGGTGAGTTCGGGGTCAGCGCGGCCCATCAGGTCCATCTCGCTGGCGAACTCGTCGCGCGTGATGAACTTGTTGTCGAGGTAGAGGCGACCGGCGGCGTCGAGCGTGACCGAGCGGTTGTGGACGCCGCTGATGTCGCTGGCCTTGCCGACCGGCAGCTTGACGGGGATACCCTGCTCCAGCAGCGGCATCGTGATGATAAACACGACGAGCAGGAACATCATCACGTCAATCAGCGGGATCATGTTGATGTCCCGGATCTGGTGGACGGAAACAATGGCGGAGCGGCGTGCCATGGTCAGCCCTGGTCCTTGAGGAACTCGCGTTGCAACGAGCTCATGAGTTCATCGGCGAAGTTATCCATCTGCACCGCGAGCGTGCGAATTTCCGCCGCGAGATAGTTGTAGCCGACCGCCGATGGAATCGCGACGACGAGCGCGGCGGCGGTGGTGATGAGCGCGCCGGAGATGCCGGGCGCGACCTCGCCGATGGAGGCCGCGCCGGCCTTGGCCATCGAGGAGAACGTATCCATCACGCCCCACACGGTGCCGAGCAGGCCGAGCAGCGGCGCGGCGCTCGCGGCGGTGGAGAGGAAGCCCATGCGGTCTTCGAGTTCCAGCGCCTGATCGGCGATGCTGCGCTCCGCCGCGTTGCGGATCGCCGTGAGTTGGTAGGGATTGAGCTTGAGCTGGCGCTCGAGCCCACGCACGAACAACTCGGCGGTCTCGTTGCCGCGCGATTCCAGTTCGATGCCGACCGCGGTGCAGGCACCCTCATAGACCGAAAGCAACGGCGAAGACGGCAGCGGCAGGCGCTTGAGGTGCAGCGCCAGCGGGTGCTGCTCCTTGCGGAAGTTGGTGAGGAAAACCCGCGCCGCCCGCTTCGCGCGCTTGAGCACGAGCCACTTGAGCACCATCACCGTCCACGCATAGATGGAGACGAGGAACAGCAGGCAGACAAAACCCTTGCCCGCGACGGCGTCGCTCTTCATGAAGGCATACACGATATCAGCGACGACCGGCTGCGGCATGAACATGGCTAAATTCATTTTCTTCCTTACGTTGGCGGCCAAAAAACCGCGCGCACTTTAGCAGCTTCGGCCCGCCGGTCAATCGCCGCGCGGCAAGCGCGCGGGTTCTCCAAGGCTTGGGGAAATACCGGTTTGTTTTTCCAAGCCTTGGAACGCCTGCCCGCACACCAGGCCCCGCCCGAGCATTAACTCCCCCGGCAGCGCTTAATTCACCAGGCCCGTTTTGCCCCTGACCGTGCCTCATCCATGCTTGAGTCTGGAGACGTGACAAGATGAACAGGGTCCCTCTCCGGGCAAACCCCCAAGGCGTGGAACGCAAGCTCACTTGAGGCCGGCAGACAGGCGGTAAAGCCAGTTTGCCAGTACCAGCACCACCAAGCCGGCGAAGGCCCAGCGCCACGGCAGGCGTAGGAGCAGGCGCCGGCCGGTGATGAGGCCCGCAAGACCCCAACCCAACGCCACCGGCAGCAGCAAGAACAAGGGCACACCCAACGGCGACATATGCCACGCACCCGCAACATCGCCATGCGCCATCAGCACGAAGGCGCGCGTCATGCCACAAAACATGCACGGATAGCCGGTGAGGTGACGGAACAGGCAGGTGTGAAATTTCCCCATCAACTCCAGCGGTACCACGGTCACAAGCAACAGCGCCGAGCCCGTGCCCAGCACGAGCAGCCAGCGCAACTGGCGGCCGCCGCGATCGAGCGGCGCGGTTGGAGGCACGGCAGCCATGACGCCTCACGGCGCCGGAGTGGCAGATGGCTCCGCGACCGGTTCCGCGGCGCCCAGGTGAGGAAAGACTTCGCGGAAGGCGACGGCGAGCAGACAGAAGTAGAGCGGCAACGTCGCCACCACGCCGATACCGCAGGCGATGACACCAGCGATGCCAACGCCAAGCGCCATCAGGTGAAAAATCAGAAAGACGTGGAAGTTGTCCTTGACCGCGCTCCAACTGCCGGAGAGCGCCGCCTGGAAGCCGCACTTATGTTCGGCCATCAGCCACACGCTGAACATGGCGGCCGTGAAGATGAAAAACGAAATCACCGCCGAACCCAACTGGGCCAACATGGGCCAGAGGAACAGGCTCAGGACATACTGCGCCACAAAACCCGCGCCGCTGATGATCAGGAACAGCAGAGCTGCATCCTTGAACTGCTGGTAACCTTCCAGGGCCGCGCGAAACGCCGCATGGATGTCCACCGCCTGGTCGGGATTATCGAACAGCCGCAACACATAACGCGCGATGCCGACCATCACCGGCCCGGTCACGGCCACGACCACGGCCAGTTGGAACAGTAACGTCAGCAGCGGATAACCCAACAGCCACTGCTGGGCCAGCGCTTGCGGTACGCCCACGCAGATGCCCGCCGCCGCGAACAGGCTCACCAACGGGAGCCAGTGTACCTTGAACACCGCCAGCGCCCGCTCGAACCACGTCCCAAAGTTCACTTCCATTGCGCTCATGTTTGTTCCCTCAACGTTCGCGCAGACTCTAGCCAGCGCCATTCACTTTGCAAGCCGGTTGATGTCACACAGCGAACTTGTGCCAGTGATGGACTGCTGAAACAACAAGGCGGGCTCAACCGAGATAGCGGCGTTCGAGGTGCGGGTGGATGCAGGTGAGAATCTCGTAGGCGATGGTGCCGCACTGGCCGGCAAGCTCGTCGGCCCAGACTTCCTCGCCGCCCTGCCGGCCGATCAGCACGACCTCGTCCCCCACCCTGACGCCGCTCTCCGGGCCGCAGTCCACCGTGATCCAGTTCATGCTGACACGGCCGACGACCGGGCGGCGCGCGCCGCGGATCAGCACGTGGCCCTTGTTGCTCAAGGCGCGCAAATAGCCATCGTCGTAGCCGAGCGCAATGGTCGCGATGTCGGTGGGCTGGCTGCTGCGCCAGGTGCTGTAATAGCCGACGGGGAAATCGGCGGGGACACTCTTGACCTGGATGACGCGCGTCTTCCATTGCAGCGCGGGGCGCACCGGCAGCTCGCGCTGGAACGCGCCGGCGCCGTAGCCGTAGAGCAGGATGCCGATGCGGACGGCGTCGAAGAGGCCGTCCGGCACGTGCAGGAACGCGCGGCTGCTGGCGATGTGGGCGAACAGGCGGCGGTCGAGCTGCCGCTCGAGCAGCGCGCGGAAATGGCGGAAGCGTTCGAGCTGTGGCGCGGCGCGTTCGGGGTCTTCGGGATCCACCGCGGCAAAATGGCTGCACACGCCCTGGATGTCGAGGTTCGGCAGCGCGCAGACGCGCGGGAGCACTGCATCGGCCTCGAGCCACGTGAAACCGAGGCGGCCCATGCCGGTATCGAGCTTGACGTGGACGGGTAATTTCAGCCCATGCGCGCCGGCCTCGGCGTTGAGCGCCACGGCGTGCTCCTCGCTGGTGATGATCGGGATGATGTCCTGCGCGACCAAGGTCTCGACAGCGCTGGGCGGCACGACGCCCATGACGAGGATGCGCGCGCCATCCACCGCGGGCTTGAGGCCGAGCGCCTCCTGCAGGTGCGCGGTGACGAACCAGTTGCTGCCGTGCTCCTGCGCGCGGCGGCCGACGTCGAGCGCGCCGTGGCCGTAGGCGTTGGCCTTGAGCACCGGCATCAGCGCCGCCTGCCCGCCGAGCCGCGCCTGCAACAGCCGGAGATTTTCCACCAGCACACCGAGATCAACTTCAACCCAGGAATGGTTCATGGAGCCTCAAAATTTTTTCGGAAAACAGAACCGCAGCATAGCGAACAAGGCATGTCGAAGTGGACGTTGCTGTAGCGGCGACCTGTGGTCGCCGACGGCGGCCATAGGCCACCGCGACAGACAGGCATGGCCAAACAGAGGACATAATCAAACCCGCAGCATGGCCTTGAACTCTTTGACGCGGCGGGCCAGTTCGCGCGGCTTGAGCTTGCGCAGGCGGTCGAGGCTGAAGGCCTCGACGTTGAACGACGCCACGACGCTGCCGACCAGCATCGCGCGGCGGAGTGCCGTCTCGTTGACCTGGCCGCCCGCGGCGAGGTGGCCCATGAAGCCACCGGCGAAGGTGTCGCCCGCGCCGGTCGGGTCGTGGACCTCCTCCAGCGGGTAGGCGGGCATCAGGAACGTGCTGCGCCGGGAGAACAGGACCGCGCCGTGCTCACCCTTCTTGATGAGGATGTGCTTGGGTCCCCACCCCAGCAGCTTGCGCGCGGCCTTGATCAGCGCGCGCTCGCCGGTCAGGTGCCGCGCCTCGGACTCGTTCAGCGTCAGCAGGTCAATGCGGCGGATCACCTTCTTGAGGTCGGCCAGCGCGACGTTGATCCACAGGTCCATCGTGTCGGCGGCGACGAAGCGCGGGCGGCGGAGCTGGTCGAGCACGCGCAGTTGCAGCGCGGGCGCGATGTTGGCGAGGAAGAGGAACGGCGCGCTGCGGTAGTGCCGGGGCAGTTCGGGCATGAACTCGGCGAAGACGTTCAACTCGGTGGAAAGCGTCCGGCGGTTGTCCATGTTGGCCTCATAGACGCCGGACCAGCGGAACGTGCGGCCCTCGCGGATTTGCAGGCCCTCGAGATCGAAGCCGAAGCCGCGATAAATGCCGAAATAGTCCTCGCCAAAATCCGTGCCGACCACGCCGACCATGCCGGCGCGCGTGAAGAACGACGCCGCGGCGCAGGCGTAGCTGGCGGAGCCGCCGAGGACATCGGTGCGCTTGGCGGCGGGCGTCTCGATCGTGTCGAGGCCGACCGAGCCGACGATGACAAGCTGGACGGGAGCGGGACGGGGGCTGGGCATGGCGGACTCCTTGGCTGCTCAACGCAGAATTTCTTCCACGCGTTCGCAGATCAGATGCAGAATAAGTTGATGTCCTTCCTGGATGCGCGTTGTCTGGGGCGTACACGCGACCGAGAGCACGCGGTCGGCGAGCGCAGCGAGTTTGCCGCCCTTGCCGCCGGTCATCGCGATCGTCTTCAGGCCCGCGGCCTTGGCGACGCGGACGGCGAGGCAGACGTTCGGCGCGTTGCCGCTGGTGGAGATCGCCACGAGCACGTCGCCGGGTTTGCCGAGCGCGAGCACCTGCTTCTCGAAGACGCGGTCATAACCGTAGTCGTTGCCGATGGCGGTGAGCACCGAGGTGTCGGTCGTCAGCGCGAGGCCGGCGTAGGGCCGGCGTTCGAGCAGGAGGCGGTTGATGAATTCGCCGGCGAAATGCTGGGCGTCGGCGGCGCTGCCGCCGTTGCCGCAGAAGAGCACCTTGCCGCCGGCGCGGACGGCGGCGACCATGTCATCGGCCGCGCCCGCGATCTCCGCCTGTAACGGCCCAAAGATGTGCTCCGCCACGGCGCGATAATCGGCCTGGATTTGCGCGAGGTTCATCAGGTCAGGTCCCCGCTGAACTCGGCCTCCGGCTCGTCGCGGCGCGCGCCGCCGCCGCTGCCGGAAATCTCCTGCACCAGCACATCCACCTTGCCGACCTGCGTGATGCCCAGGCTGACGCGCAGCGTCGTGCGCACGCGCTCCTGCAACATCCGCGAAAGTTCCGGGATGTGGCAGCCGGGGCGCACGGTGACGTTCAGTTCCACGTCCATGTTCTCGCGCCGCATCGTGAACTCCGGTTCGAGCTTTTCGACCGTGGAGAACTCGGCGGCGATGCCGGCGAGAAAATCGCGGACGGCGCGGCGGCTGATGCGGACGCTGCCGCCCTCGCCCTCGAACGAGATGTAACGCTCGAACTCGGCGCGGTAGGAACCGGAGTAGGAATAGAGCAGCACGAGCAGGAAGACCAGCAGGCCCATGGCCAGCGCGCCGGGTTTGTTGTCGCCCAGCGCCTGGAACGTCTGGTCCCAGAGGTTGGAGGAGAGCGCGGCATAGACGAAGAACGCGGCAGCCACGCAGATCAGGATGAACAACACCAACCCGATCGCCCGATGCAATGCTTTCATACCGCAAACTCCTCCGGCGCCAGCGCCGGCTTCGCCTTGGGCGGCTGCACTCCCTGCACGATCACGTCCACGCGCTGTACACGCTTGCCGGTCATCTGCTGCACCGCCTGCCGCACCTCGCTCTGCACCTGCCACGAGAGCTGCGCGATGCTGCTGCCGAACTCGATCACCAGGCTCAACTCCAGCGTCACATCGTTGCCCGCCACCTCGACGCGAATGCCGTGCGTGCCGCCCTTTTTGCCGATCATGCCGACGATGCCATCCACGAACGAGCCGCCGGTATCCACGACGCCGGCGATCTTCATCGCGGCGATGCGCGCGATGGCGGCGATGGCGTCGTGATGCACCTGCACCGCGCCCAAGTCGCCGTTCCGCTCACCCGCCATGCGTGGATCGCCTGTCATGCCCGCCTCACGCGTTCAGCAGATACACTTCCTTCATGTAGTTCTCGAGGAACTGCGTGTTGTATTCGCCGCGCCCGAACCGCGCGTCGGAGAGCAGCGACTGGCCGAGCGGGACGGTCGTCGAGACGCCGTCAATCGAGAACTCGCCCAGCGCCCGCGCCATGCGCGCAATCGCCTCCTGGCGGCTGTGGGCATGCACGATCAGCTTGCCGATCATGCTGTCGTAGTAGGGCGAAATTTCGTAGCCGCTGTAAACGTGCGAGTCCACGCGGACGCCCGGCCCGCCGGGGAAATGCACGGCCTTCACCAAGCCGGGGCTGGGCGTGAAATTCTTCGAGGGGTTCTCCGCGTTGATGCGGAACTCGATGGCGTGCCCGCTGAACCGCACGTCGCTCTCGCGCAGCGCGAGTTTCTCGCCCGCCGCCACCCGGAGCTGCTCGCGAATCAAGTCGGTGCCGGTGACTTCCTCCGTCACCGGATGCTCCACCTGGATGCGCGTGTTCATCTCCATGAAGTAGAAGTTGCCGCTCTTCTGGTCAAAGAGGAACTCGATCGTGCCCGCATTGCGGTAGCCGACTGACTCGGCCGCCTTGACCGCCGCGCGGTGGATCTTCTTGCGCTGGTCGCTCGTCAGCCCGGGGCTGGGCGATTCCTCGACCAGCTTCTGGTGCCGCCGCTGGAGCGAACAGTCGCGCTCGCCGAGGTGGATCACGTTCTTGTGATGATCGGCCATGATCTGCACTTCGATGTGCCGCGCGCTCTCGATGTACTTCTCGATATAGACGGCCGGGTTGTTGAACGCGCGCTCCGCCTCGTTGCTCGCGGTCATGAAGCCCTGCACGAGGCTGACGTCGTTGCGCGCCACGCGCATGCCCTTGCCGCCGCCGCCGGCGACGGCCTTGATGAGCACGGGATAGCCGAGCTTCTCGGCCACCTTGAGCGCCTCGTCCTTGTTCTGGACGATGTCGCTGCCCGGCGTCACCGGCACGCCGGCCTTGCGCATGGTCTGCCGCGCCACGTTCTTGTCGCCCATCATACGGATGTTTTCGGCCGAGGGGCCGATGAACACGATGTTGCAGTTCTTGCAGATCTCGGCGAAGTGCGCGTTCTCGGAGAGGAAGCCGTAGCCCGGATGGATCGCGTCCACATCGGCGACCTCGGCGGCGCTGATGATGTTGGCGATCTTCAGGTAGCTATCCTTCGAGGCGGCCGGCCCGATGCAGATCGCCTCGTCGGCGAGCTGCACGTGGAGGCTCGACTCGTCGGCCTGCGAATAGACGGCGACGGTCTTGACGCCGAGCTCCTTGCACGACCGGATGATGCGGACCGCGATCTCGCCGCGGTTGGCTATGAGGATGCGTTCAAACATGGCGCCTGCTTAATCCAGTTCCACGAGGAAGAGCGGTTGCCCGAACTGCACCGGCGTGGCGTTTTCCACCAGCACCTTGCGGACCGTGCCCTTGAGCTCGGCCTTGATCTCGTTCATCACCTTCATCGCCTCAACGATGCACACGGTCGTCTCCGCGTCCACGTGCGCGCCGACGCCGGTGAACGGCTCGGCGTCCGGCGAGGCCGAACGGTAGAACGTGCCGACGATCGGCGACTTGATTTCGACCAGCTTCTTGCCGCTTTCCGACACGGGCGCCGCGGCCGCCGGAGCGGCGGCGGGGGCGCTGGCTGGGGCGGGTGCCGCGACAGGCGCGGGAGCCGCCATGACCATGGGGGCCGCCGGCGCCGAGACAATCACCTGCGGCTCGGCGGCATTGCGCCGCTTGATCGCGATCCGAAAGCCCTCTTCTTCCATTTCAAATTCGCAGAGCTCGTTGCTCTTCATCAACTCGATCACGGTCTTGATCTGTTCAATATCCATGGTCTCCTCCGGTCGTTATTGCCCTCGGCGCACCCGGCGCCACGGGCGCGAATGCTACCAACCCCGCCCCGCCCTGTCCATGTCCAAACCTTGGAAAAATCCGCCCGCCGGTTTCCAAGCCTTGGGGAAAATGACGCTGAAATTTTCCAAGCCTTGGAAAAACCGCGGTTTCCATTTCCAATCCCTGGAACTCAGGGAATGATCTCGGTCCCAACGCCCTGGTCGGTGAACAGCTCCAGCAGCAGCGAGTGCGGCAGGGCGGCATCAATGATGTGGGTCTTGCGGACGCCAGCCTTGATCGCCTTGAGCGCGCCGCCGATCTTCGGCAGCATCCCGCCGGAAATCACGCCGCGTGCAATCAGATCCTCGACCTCGCTCATCTGCAATGTCGAAATCAGCGACGACGGGTCATCGAGTTTCGCGAGCAGGCCGGGGACATCCGACAGGAAGACGAGCTTGCGCGCCTGTAACCGCTCGGCAATCGCGGCGGCGGCCTCGTCGGCGTTGATGTTGTAGATGTGGCGCTCCGGCCCGCGGCCGAGCGGCGTGATGATGGGCGTGATGTCGGCCTGGAGATAGGCCTTGATCGGCTCGGCATCGAGTTCGACCACGTCACCCACATAGCCCCAGTCGAGCGTCTCGCCGGTGGCGGAATCCTGCTTGGTGTGCTTCTTGACCTTCAGGATGTCCTCACCGTGGATGCCGCGCGCCTTGCAGCCGAAGCCTTCCAGCGTGGTGACGAGGTCGGGGTTGACCTCCTGGTTGAGCACCTGCTCGACGATGCGCATCGAGGCTTCGTCGGTGACGCGCAGGCCCTGCACGAAGTTCGGCTTGAGGCCGGCTTCCTTCATGCGCGCGTTGATCGCTTTGCCGCCGCCGTGGATCACCACCGGGCGCAAGCCAACGCACTCCATGAACGCCACGTCCTGCAGCACGCTCTCGACGCAGGCCTTGTCCTCCATCGCGCTGCCGCCGAGCTTCACGACGACCGTCTCGCCGCGGAACTTCTGGATGTAGGGCAACGCCTCGACCAGCACTTCCGCCTTCTGGATCACTTTCTTCATTCGGGTCACTCCACGTAGTTGATGCGCACATATTCCTCGGTGCAGTCGCAGGTATAGACCACCGCCGCGCCCTGGCCGAGGTTCAGGTTGATGGTGAGGGTGAACTTCTTCTGCCGTTGGATTTTCTCCAGCGCCTTCAGCGGCGTGCCGGCGAAGACGCCGTTCTGCACCGCGAGCAGGTCGTCGTAGTGGATCGAAACCTTCTCCTCCTCCACCTTGGCGCGCGAGTAGCCGATGGCATCCATCAGCCGCCCCCAGTTCGGATAGTCGCCCACCCACGAGGTCTTCACGAGCAGCGAGTTTGCCACCGCGCGCGCCGCGAGGTCGGCCTCGGCATCGCTCCGCGCGCCGAGCACGCGGACGGTGACGAGCTTGGTTGCGCCCTCGCCATCGGCCGCCATCTTGATCGCGAGGTTCAGCGCCACGGCGTTGAGCGCCGCGCAGAACGTCGCCCACGCCGGATGGCCGGGCTTGAGCGGCTTGTTGCCCGCGACGCCGTTGGCCAGCAGCAACGTCGTGTCATTCGTGCTGCGGTCGCCATCCACGCTGACGCGGTTGAAGCTCTGGTCCGCCGCCGCCTTGAGCGCGCCCTGCAACGCCTTGCGCTCCACCGCGGCATCGGTCAGGATGAACGCGAGCATCGTCGCCATGTTCGGCTCGATCATGCCCGCGCCCTTGGCCATGCCCGTCAGCGTCACCGGTTTGCCGTTCACCTTGAACGTCACCGTCGCGTGCTTGATCCGCGTATCGGTGGTCATGATCGCGGTCGCCGCGTTCTTGCCGCCGCGCGGCGAGAGCGCCGCCGCGACCTTGCCGATGCCTTCCTCGATGATCGCCATCGGCATCGCGATGCCGATGCGGCCGGTCGAGCAGACGAACACCTGTTTCTTCGGCGCGCCGAGCAGCAGGCCGGTCAGTTCCGTCATGCGGTCGGCGTCGCGCAGACCCTGCGGGCCGTTGCACGCGTTCGCGTTGCCGCTGTTGATGATGACGGCGCGCGCCACGCCGCCGCGTACGCGCTCGCGGTCGAGCTTGACCGTCGCGCTCTGCACCTGGTTGGTCGTGAACACGCCGGCGACCGCCGCGGGGACATCGGAGACCAGCAGCGCCATGTCACGCCGCCCGCTCCGCTTCAAACCGATCGCCTCGCCCGCCGCGCGAAAGCCGCCCGGCAACTGCACCGTTTCCTGCACCACCATCTGCACTTTGCTCATGTTATCTCCTGAAATGGACCCGCGTTGATGGAGTGTTGGAGTACGGGAGTGATGCGGTCAGCAAGAAAGAGGGCCCCTGCCTCGCTGTTCCCGGCATCCCAACACTCCATTACTCCAGTTTTCCCTTCCGCTGCGCGGCGAACGTATCACGTTTGCCGCCGCGCGCCAACTGCCGGAAAGGCAGCTTCCTCCACTTCTATTTTCAGGGATCCTGGAACGGCGGAGGAAAGTCGTCCACAGCTTTCACAGATTACACCGATGGGAATCTGTGAAAGCCGCGTAATCTGCGGATGATCTTCTTGTCCGTGGTTGCAGTCTTTAGCGGCGGGCTGCGCCCGCCGTCGGCGCGCATAGCGCGCCGCTACAGTCTGCTGGTGGGCGGGAGCTACAGCTCCCGCGAAAACAAACCCACACGCTGATGAGCGCGGGAGCTGTAGCTCCCGCCCACAAGGCAGGCTTCGTTGTCTTCGTTGCCTTCTGTGCAGCCCCGTTCCTGCTTTCCTGATTTATTTTTGAAAGAGGAAAGGGAGGAGGAATCCACAGATTTTCACCGATTAACACCGCTGGGAATCTGTGCAATCTGTGGATGGTTTTCCGAGGGCTTGGAAAACAGCTCTCTGCTTTCTGGTTTCCGCCGCACGTTGACTTGCGCCGGCCCATGGCTGGAAATAAAACGACCCCGCCAGCCGGAGCCGCGGGGTCGTTCGTCGCGCGCCAGTCCCATCAACGTTTCGAGAACTGGAAGCGCTTGCGGGCGCCGGGTTGACCGGGTTTGAGACGTTCCTTCATGCGCGAGTCGCGCGTGAGGAAGCCGCCCTTCTTGAGCGTGCCGCGCAGATTCGGGTCCACCAACAGCAACGCGCGGGCGATGCCGTGCCGCATCGCGCCCGCCTGACCGGCCGGGCCGCCGCCAGTGATGGAGGCGCTGATGTCGTACTTGCCCACGCCCTCGATCGCCTTGAGCGGCTGCTCGATGAACATGCGCAGGGTCTCGACCGGGAAATACGCGGTGAAGGGCCGGTCGTTGACGAGCGTCACGCCCGTGCCGGGTTGGATACGCACATGGGCCGAGGCGGTTTTGCGTCGGCCGGTGGCGCCATGAATGTTTGCGGATTTGGCCACGTTGGTTCTCCCTTATAAATCAGGCGGTGAGGGCCGCGGGTTTCTGGGCGCTGTGCGGGTGCTCGGCGCCGGCATAGACTTTGAGACGCTTGAACAGCGTGCGGGCGAGGCGGTTCCGGGGCAGCATGTCGCGCACGGCGTGCGTGATCAGGAATTCCGGGTGTTTGGCGCGCACCTGCGCCGCGGTCTTCTGGTTCAGGCCGCCGGGATAGAGGCTGTAGCTGGAGTAGAGTTTCTGGGTTTCCTTCGCGCCGGTCAGCTTGACCTTGGCGGCGTTGAGCACCACCACGAAATCGCCCAAATCAAGATGCGGCGCGAACGCCGGCTTATCTTTTCCGCGCAGGAGTTTGGCGATCTGGACGGCCAACCGCCCGACGGGCTTGTCGGTCGCATCCAGAACATGCCAGGCGCGCTGGACTTCACTTTCCTTAGCCAATGTCGTCTTCATTCTTCGTTGCCTTTGGATTGCAGAAACGGGCGCGGAGAATAACGGCGGCCCTCTGGGCTGTCAACCCTTCTCACGGATTATTTTCGCCGCGCGCCTTCAGAGGCGTTTGCGCAGGTGCGGCGCGGCCAAAACCGTGTTCGTGCGGAGGCTGCCGCCGCCCCAGCGGACGCACACCGCCGCGCCCTGGCGCTGCCGGGTGTAGTACTCCACCCGCAACTCATGCCAGCCGTTGGTGAGTTCCAGCGGCACCCGCCGCAAACTTTCCTCCCACGTCTGGTCGCGCCAGTTATCCAACACGCAGCGGCCCCCGAGGAAGAGCCGCAGGCCCCCGCGGCTCTGACACTGGAAGACATAGTTCGTGGTCTCCGGCGCCAGCAGCCAGCCAGACCAGCGCGCGGAAAAATCCCCGCGCCCGAACCACCATGGCAAAGGCCGGTCGGCCGGCGAGAGCAGCACATCGAACGTCGTCGTCTGCCAGCCGAGCTGCGTCAGGTTGGTGTCCCGAAAATACGTCATGAACAAACCGTCCGGCCGCCGCCAGCGGCGTCGCTCACCGAGACCCATCGAGCCAAACCATACGACGACAGCGGCGAGCACATAGAACGCCACGCGCCACCGCGCCTTGCGCCGCAGGGCGGGAGGCCGTTGCCGGTAAAGTTCGGCCGCCAACCGTTCCGCCAGAAGTCGCAGCGCCCGCCCCTTCAAATCCACGTCTGCAAAGGAGGCCAGCGCCAAGGCGGTCACCGGGGGCGGCCACTGCAAGGCGGCGTTGACCTCCCAGAGTTCCGCCTCGGCCTGCTGCAGCGCCTCCCGGCAGCGGGCCAGAGCTTTGGCCGTCAGGGCCAGCGTCACCGCACGCGCGGCGCGCTGCACCTTGTCCCGCAACTCACGATGTAGCTTGGCATCCATGTTGGGCTCACAACAGGGAGCGCACCCACGTCCAGACATCCCAGGCGTTTTGCTCGCGATGGAAGACCTGTCCCAACCACATGTAATAGGTGGGCGCGAGCGACCCGATCACGGCGACGATCAGCAACACACGCTCTAATTGCAGCCGCAACCGGACGTCTTCCTGCTCCGCCCTCTGCAGCGCATGAACCACACAGTGCCAGGCCGGGGCCCACGCCAACAGCGCAAACACACGCGTCGTATCAAGACAGAAGAACGTGATGCCATAGAACGCCACGAGCAACCCGAGCAACGTCCAGGCATAGCGGCGGTCCAGCCGCAGCAGCACCAGGAAACTGGCTGCGAGCGCAAACCAGACGATGTTTTGCAGCGAAAAAATCGCCACCGGCAGATGCGCCAGGTTATATTTGATCCAGAACAGCAGGTTGCGGTCGCCGATGTATTCCGCCCGCGAGACGACCTCGATGTTGTTGATGTTCAGGAAAACGCGCACCGCCAGCCAGCCCGCCACCACGCCTGCCAGCCCCGTGGCCACATGCCGGAACGTCAACCCGCTCTCGCGCGCCAGCCAGCGCAACAACAGCACGCTCGGCACCGCGAAGGTCGCCGTCGGGTGGTTATAGGCGCCCAGCCCCGCCAGCAGAAAAATGAGCCACCCCTGCCGCACATAAAGCATCAAGGCCAGCACCAGGAACGTGATCGCGTCCGGCATCCCGATCCACGACAGCAGCACCACCGTCACCGGGTTCGCCAGCAGCAGCGCCAGCAGCAAGAGCGACCACAGCGGCCCGTACCGGCGGCGCGAAGCCCGCACCAGATAGACAAAGCCCGCCGCGATGAACGCGAAGCACAGCAGGCCAAAGCTGGTCGGCGCATGCCAGCCCGTCACAAAGCCCAGCGTGGGCAGCAGCGGCGATTCCTGGAAATAGTTTTCCTGATGGATATCGGTGCGTTGCTTGAACGGATCTTGGGCCAGCGCACGATAGAACTCCCGGGGCACCGTGCCGACGCCGCAATAGAGGAAGGTCAGCAGCGCCAGCAGCGCCAGCGCCAGCCAGAACCGGCGCCGCGCACAGCCGCGCAGCCAGAGTTCCAGTTGCTCGAAGATCGTCGGTTGCATCGCGTACGCGGGAGAAAAGCACACCACGGGCACGCCGTCACGCGTTTAATGCCATCGCACCGTGCCGCCACCAGCACAAAGGCCCGTCACACTCGCGTGGGACGGGCCTGCGGTTAAACACCTGACCGGCACTTACGTGCCGCATTTGCACTTGGCCTTGCAGCCGGGCGAACCGGCGTTGAGGCCGCACTTGGCGCATTTTGCAACGTCCGCTTTGCAGCACTTCTCGCCACCCTTGAGTTCTCCGCACTTGGCGCAGGTGGCGGCTTGCGCCCCCTCGCCCTTCTTGCCCTTGCCGCAACCACCACAGGCATCCGCATAGGCGCTCATGGAACCCACGGCGACGGCAGCCAGCACAGCCAACAACCACAGACTCTTCTTCATGTTGTTTGATCCTTTCGTGTGCTCAAGACGGGGTGAATGTACTCAATAGTCCGCCAACGTCAATCATCGCTTTTCAGCTCATGCTGTCTTCACTTGCGCACCTGACCATGCCCCCAAATGATAAATTTATAGGTGGTCAATTCCTCAAGCGCCATCGGGCCGCGCGCGTGCAGTTTGTCGGTGCTGATGCCGATCTCCGCGCCCATGCCGAACTCGCCGCCATCGGTGAAGCGCGTCGAGGCGTTGACGTAGACGGTCGCGGAATCCACCTCGTCGGTGAAGGCCTTCTGCGCGGACTCATCGGCGGCGACGATCGCGTCGGAGTGATGCGAGCCGTAGTGGTTGATGTGCGCGGCCGCGGCGTGGACATCCTTGACGAGGCCGACGGTCAGAATCAGGTCGAGGTATTCCTCGAACCAGTCGGCCTCGGTCGCCGGCTTCATCGCGGGTACGAGGGCGCGCGCGGCGTCGCTGCCGCGCAACTCGACCTTGCGCGCGGCAAGGCGCGCGGCCATCTGCGGTAAAAACGTCGCGGCAATTTTTTCGTGGACGAGCACTTTCTCGATCGCGTTGCAGACGCCGGGCCGCTGGCACTTGGCGTTCTCGATGATGTCGAGCGCCATCGGGACCTCGGCGCTGGCGTCCACGTAGACGTGGCAGACGCCCTTGTAATGCTTGATCACCGGCACGTAGGCCTGCTCGACGACGGCGCGGATCAGGCCCTCGCCGCCGCGCGGGATCGCGAGATCCACGCGGCCCTCGAGCTGGACGAGTTCCCGCACGGCGTCGCGGTCGGTCGTGGCGACAAGCTGGACGGCATGTTCCGGCAGCCCTTTCTTCGCGCCGCCGGCTTGCAGCGCGGCGGCAATCGCCTGGTTCGAGTACAGCGCCTCGGAACCGCCGCGGAGGATCACCGCGTTCGACGCCTTGAGGCACAGCACCGCAGCGTCGGCGGTGACGTTCGGGCGCGACTCGTAGATGATCGCAATGACGCCGATGGGCACGCGGATTTTTTGGATCTCCAGCCCGTTGGGACGCATCCAACGGCTGATGCACTGGCCGACCGGATCCTTGAGCGCGGCGACATCGCGGAGGCCCTTGATCATCGCGTCCACGCGCGCGTCAGTCAGTTGCAGGCGGTCGAGCAGCGCGCTGGAAAGCCCCGCCTTGCGGCCGGCTTCCAGGTCAACGGCGTTCGCCGCCTTCAAGGCGGCGCGTTGTGCGTCGAGTTCGGCGGCCATCGCCTCGAGGATGGAATTTTTCTTGCGGCTGGAGAGCAGCGCCAGCGCGCGCGCGGCGGCGACGGCACGGTCGCCCATCTGGATCATGTCATCGTGCAAGCTCATGTTCGTTCTTTCAAAATTTCCGGCTCTTGTTCTTAACTCCTAATCTTAATCCGATTAGGATTACGAGTAAGGTTCAAGATTTCAATAAAACCAGTTTGTCACGGTGGACGGCTTCTGCGACACCCTCGGTGCCAAGCAGCGCGACTAGTTCGCCTGTGTGGTGTCCGGCGATCTTGCGCAACTCGGCGCTGCCGTATTCCGCCAAGCCGCGCGCGACGAGTTGGCCATCCAAGGCCTGAATATCCACGACTGCTTCGGCCTTGAATTCGCCGGTGACGGCCTTGATGCCAATGGGCAACAAGCTGCTGCCTTTTTGCGAGAGCGCGCGCAATGCGCCGTCATCAACGGTCAAAACGCCGGCGGGTTTTTGGAAATAGGCGAGCCACCGCTTGAACGCGCCACGGCCGGCTTGCGCCGGCGCGGTCAACAGCGTGCCGAGATCGGCGCCGGAGAGGATGCGCGAGACGATCTGCGGCGCGCGGCCGTTCGCGATGACGACGGGTGCGCCGACTTGCGCGACCATGTCGGCCGAGCGCAACTTGCTCGCCATACCGCCGGTGGAGAGTTCGCTGCCTTTCCCCTTGGCCAGCGCGAGCGTTTCATCGTTGAGGCCGCTCAAGCAGCGCACGCGCTGCGTGCGGCCATGCGCCGCCGGCGCGCGGAAACCATCCACCGTGGTCAACAGCACCAGCACGTCCGCGGGCACGAGCAGCGCGACGAGCGCGGCGAGCAGGTCGTTGTCGCCGAACTTGATTTCCTCGACGGCGACAACGTCGTTCTCGTTGATGATCGGAATGATGCCGTGTGCGAGCATTGTGAGCAGCGTATTGCGCGCGTTGAGGTGGCGCGTGCGATCCTTCAGATCGGCGTGCGTCAGCAACACCTGGCCGATGCGGCAGCGCTCGCGCTCAAAAAGTTTTTCGTAGATTGCCATCAGGCGCGACTGGCCGACGGCCGCGGCCATCTGCAACTCGGCGATCTCCGTCGGCCGGCGTTTCAGGCCGAGCGCCTGCATGCCGGACCCGATCGCGCCCGACGAAACGACCATGACATCCACGCCGGCGCGGCGCAACTGGCCGAGGTCGCGCGTCAGTTCGCGCAACCGCCGCAGGTCGGGCCGGCCGTTGCGTTGCACGAGCACACGGCTGCCGATTTTCACGACCACCTTGCGCGCGGTTTTGAGCGAGGCGCGCTGCTGGAGATTGGCGTTCATGGCAAAAACGGCGGGAACAGATAGCAGAACCGCCCCTGCCTGTCGAGCCGGCGTCGGCCGCTGCCGCGCTCCGTTTCCAAGCATGGGAACGTGCGAGGCGTGGTTTTCCAAGCCTTGGAAAATATCACCGGGGCTTCTTCAAACCTTGGAAGAAATGGTCTTCAGGATCGTAGTGGTTTGGGTCGGTGCGAAAGTGGTGGGGCCAAGTGTCAATAAACCGGTAGTTTCGCACAAGTTATCCACAGGTTTTCAATACGTCGTAATTGCATAACTTCCAATCAGATGAGTCTTGTTGAAAAAAAGTTTCAAAAAGTTGTTGACGGGTTGTGGGGCAAAGTGGGATAAGGTGCCGCGAAAGGTCATGCTGTGGGCGACAATGTCACAATGGAGCAGAGCGAAGTCGGGACGGCCAGTTTCATGGGCCGTTACCTGCACGCACTCGACGGGAAAAAACGCCTGACCATCCCCGCGACGTGGCGGATGCAGGTCGGGACGCCCACGGATTTGGTGGCCGTACCGAGCGCCTCGAACAATCCTCTGGAGCGCAGTGTCTGGATCTATCCGGTACGCGTATGGAATCAGCGGTTGGCGGGCTTGCGCAAAGTGTCGAGCGCGGATGCCAAGGTGCGGAACGCCTTGAGCGTGCTGGCCTCGCGCTCGGAGATGTTGACGTGGGACGCCGCGGGACGGCTGCGGGTCAATGACGATCTTTTGAAACATGCGGGCCTGACCGGCCAAGTGATGCTGGTGGGCGCGTTGGAGCGGTTTGAATTATGGGAGCCTGAACAATGGAAGCAGTTGGAGGAGACCGTGGACTCCACGGTGATCATGTCGGCGTTTCAATCTACCGGATTGTGACGCTGCTGGGCGAGCGCCTGCTGGGCGCGCGAGCGGCCTCCGCCGCCGCCGCGCCGGCGCGGTGGTTTGACCAGCGACACAAGCGTTCTTTTTGGAATGAGATTGCCGTCGGGCCGGGCGGGCGCGGTTTGTTTGAGGACAGTCCGGTCCAGAAACAGCAGACGCACAGCCAGGGCCAGATAGCGCAGGAGGAAAAACCTATGCACAAGGTCAGCGGCATCGGGAAGTTTCTCGAACTCGGCGGCGTGGTGCAGGGCAGTGCGCGCGGTCCGCGGTGGTTTGCCTTGCCGGGCTCCTGGCGCGCCCCGCGCATTCAGATCATGCGTAAACATGATCCCATGCAATCCGCGGTGGTGGATGAGCGGCGCACGGCACGGATGCTGACGCCAGCAGATGGCAGGTGGTGACATGGTCGCGCCTCATACCATTCTGCGTTCGTGCTGCGTCTGCCAGCGGGTGGAACAGAACGCACGCTGGGTACGTCTCCCGGCCCAGGCAAAGGCCGGCCTGCTGCTGACGCATACCTACTGCCCGGAATGTTTCCATCGCGCCTTGGCAGACCTGCATCCGCCGGTAACGCAACCGCGGCCGGCAGCCTTCGTACTGGCTTGCGGGTGAGCTGCCCATGCACGTACCGGTGATGCTGGGCGAGGCGCTGGAGGCGCTGCGGATACGGGTGGATGGCAGCTATCTTGATGGAACGGCCGGCGGCGGCGGTCATGCGGCAGCAATAGCAGAGCGGTTGGGACCAGCAGGACGGCTGCTGGCGCTGGATCGGGACGAAGCAGCAGTCAATCGGGTTCGTGAGCGGCTGGACAGGTGGGCAACACAAGTGCAAGTGGAACAGGCCAATTACTCCGAGATGGAAGCCCTCGCCCTCCGGCTTGGGTTCGCCCAGTTCGATGGCGTGTTGCTTGACCTGGGCATTTCTTCCTTTCAACTGGAACCGAAACGAGGGTTCAGCTTCATGAGCGAGGCCCCCCTGGATATGCGGATGGACCGGACCCAGGCCCTGACGGCGGCAGACTTGGTGCAGCAACTGGAGGAGGCCGCGCTGGCCGACTTGTTCTGGCGCTATGGTGAGGAACCGGCCTCGCGCCGTATCGCCCGCGCCATCGTGGCCGAGCGTACCCGTGCGCCGATCACGACCACGGGACAGCTGGCCGCCACAGTGGAGCGCGCGGTGGGCGGGCGCCACGGCAAGTTGCATCCGGCGACGCGCGTCTTCATGGCGCTGCGGCTCGCGGTCAACCAGGAGTTGGAGCACCTGCAGGCAGGTTTGGATGCTGCGTTGCGCTTGCTCGCCCCGGCGGGCCGGCTGGTGGTCATCTCGTTCCACAGCCTCGAAGACCGGATCGTCAAGCATACGCTGCAGGCCCACGCCGGCCGCTGGGAGAACCTGCCGGCGGGCGGGCGGCGCTGGGTGGGGACACAACCGACCGTCCAGTTGGTGACGCGCCGGCCGCTGACGCCGACCGCGGAGGAATGTGAACGGAACCCGCGGGCGCGCTCGGCCAAGTTACGCGCGGCGGAAGGCGTGCATACACAGACAGCCTCATGAAGATTCGCAGAAACCGTAAGAAATTCAGCCGTGAAGCCGCGGGGCAGGCGCCCTTCTTTCTGGCGCTGGGACTCGCGGCCGTGGCCGCCTTCGCCTATCTCTGGCTCAACCAGCGCTGCGAGGCGCTGGGCCGCCGCCTGTCACAGCTTGACGCACAGAAAGCCGAGCTGCAGCGGCAGATCAAACAGGAGCGCTCACGCTGGGAGAGCGCGAAATCGCTCGACCAGGTCGAGAAACTGCTCCTGCGCCATCATCTGACCATGGCCTGGCCCGACGAACGCAACATCATCCGGATCCGGCGGGTGGCCGACGAGCCGTCCGCCGCGGAGCCCGCGGCGTCGCGCCGGCAGTACGCGCGCGCCGGCGGCGTCGCCCATGACTGAACGCACGACAACCTGGCGGATGATCCTGGTCTTGATCGCCGTACTCGGGGTCTGGACGGGCCTGTGCGGGCGGCTGGTCTATCTCCACCTCTTCCCCTCGCAGAAACTGGTTGAGGACAGTCAAGGGGGCCACATCCTCAAGCGCGAACTGCCGGTGGCCCGCGGCCGCATTTTCGACACCCATGGCCATCTGCTGGCGCTGGACCTGCCGATGAAGAACGTGATTGCCGACCCCACCCTGACCACCAACGACCAGCAGAAATACGACGTGGCGCTCAAGCTCGCGCAAACACTGAATCTCGACCCGGCGTTGATCCTGCCGCGGCTGGAGACGCCGCGGAGCCGCTACAAGGTGATCCAGAAGTTTGTCAGCGTTGAGATCACCACTAATCTGGCGGCCCAGAAATTGCCCGGCGTTTTCTTTGAGGATGCCAGCGCGCGCCGTTATCCCCACGGAACCTTCGCCTGTCAGGTGCTCGGCTTCGCCAACCTGGAGGGGGTCGGCAGCGCGGGCGTCGAACAACGCTTCCACGATCTGCTCAAAGGGCGGCCCGGCCTGCGCATCGGCGAACAGGACGGCAAACACCGCGAAATCTATGACCGGCGCGGCACGGAGATCGAGCCGCAGGATGGCGCCGATGTCCACCTGACGCTGGATATGCATGTGCAGCACCTGGTGGAACGCGCCTTGGATGAAGCCATGCGGGTGCATCAGGCCAAACGCGCCTGGTGCCTCGTCGAGCGCGTCCGCACCGGCGAGATCCTCGCGATGGCCGCGCGCCCCAACTTCGATCCGAACGACTACCGCAACGCCGACACCAACGCGATCAAGAACCTCGCCATCAGCCACGTCTATGAACCCGGCTCGACCTTCAAGCTCGCCACGGTCGCCGCCGCGCTCGACGCCGGCACCGTGACCGCCGACCAGATTTTCGATTGCGAGAGCGGCAAGTGGCTGTTCCGCGGCCGGCTCTTGCACGACTACCATCCCGCCGGCCGCCTGACCGTCGCCGACATCATCAAGAAATCGAGCAACATCGGCGCGGCCAAGATCGCGCTGACGCTCGGCGAGGAACGGCTGGACCAGTATCTGCGCGCGTTCGGCTTCGGCCGCCGCCTCGGCCTGGATCTCCCCGGCGAGGAGGGCGGCATTCTTTATCCGCACCGCCAGTGGACCGCGCTCTCCATCTCCCGCATCCCGATGGGCCACGAGGTCGCCGTCACCGCCCTGCAACTGCTCAACGCCCTCTGCTGCGTGGCCAACGACGGCCATCTGATGCGCCCCTATGTGGTGGCGCGCATCGAGGACGCCAAGGGTCTCGTGCTGCGCCGCGGCGCGCCGGTCGAGCTCGGCCAGCCCATCCGCGAGGACACCGCACGCCTGATGCGCAAGCTGCTCATCCGCGCCACCGAGCCTGGCGGCACTTCCACCAAGGCCTGCGTCGCCGGTTACACGGTCGGCGGCAAGACCGGCACCGCCGTCAAGTTCGTCAACGGCCAGTACGACTCGCGCTATAACGTCGCCTCGTTCTGCGGCTTCTTACCCGCCGAAAAGCCGGAGATCGGCCTCATGGTCGTCGTGGATGAGCCGCAGCCGCTGCATACCGGCGGCCTCGTGGCCGCGCCCATCTTCAGCCAGATCGCGTCCAACGCCGTGCGTTGCCTGCAAATCCCCGCCTCCGCCACGCTCCTCGCCGGCGCGGCGGAAACCACCGGAGGCCCACTATGATCCTCGGACAACTGTGCGCCGAAACGCTCAAGCTCGAATACATCAGCCGCATCATCCAGCCGCTGACCATTTCCGGTCCGCAGAACCTCGACATCCGCGGCCTCGCCTATGACTCGCGCGCCGTCCAGCCCGGTTTCCTCTTCGTCGCCCTCCGCGGCCTGCACCAGAACGGCGCGCAGTATGTGGATGAAGCCCTCCGCCGCGGCGCCGTCGCCATCGTCACCGAGGGCAACGGCTGGACCCGCCGCGACATCGCCCACATCCGCGTCGAGGACGCCCGCCGCGCCATGGCCGAGATCGCCTGCGCGTTTTATAACCACCCCGCCCGCCACCTCCAGCTCATCGGCATCACCGGCACCAACGGCAAATCCACCATCAGCTTCATGTGCCGCGATATGCTCAAGGCCGACGGCCGCGCGCCCGGCCTGCTCGGCACCATCCGCTACGAAATCGGCGAGCGCCAGATTCCCGCCAGCCGCACCACCCCCGAAGCCCCCGACATCCAGCGCATGCTCGACGAAATGGTCCGCACCGGCTGCCGCAGCGCGGTCATGGAAGTCAGCTCCCACGGCCTCGACCAAAAGCGCACGTGGGGCATGGACTTCGATGTCGGCGTCTTCACCAACCTCACGCAGGATCATCTCGACTATCACAAGACGATGGACGCCTACTTCGCCGCCAAGACCCTGCTCTTCCGCGCGCTCGGCCAGGCCGACAAAAAAGCGACCGCCTGCCTCAACCTCGACGACCCGTGGGGCCAGCAGCTCGCCTACACCGGCGGCCTCACCGCCCACGTCCTCGGCTTCGGCACGCACCCCGGCGCCACCATCCGCGCCGACGACATCGCCGTCGGCGGCCACGGCTGCGACTTCCAGCTCACCTCGCCTTGGGGCAACGCGCCCGTCCACTTGAGCCTGCTCGGCCGCCACAATGTTTCCAACGCGCTCGCCGCGCTCGCCGCGTGCGGCGCGCTCGGCGTCCCGCTCAAGACCATGGTCGGCGTCCTCGCCGCCATGCCCCCCGTCCCCGGCCGCCTCGAACCCGTCGCCAACACTCGCGGCCTGACCATCTTTGTGGACTACGCCCACACCGATGACGCCCTCGGCAACGTCCTGCGCACCCTGCGCGAACTCACCCGCGGCCAGCTCATCACCGTCTTCGGCTGCGGCGGCAACCGCGACCAGACCAAGCGCCCCAAAATGGGCGCCATCGTCGCGCGCCTCGCCGACTACGCCCTCATCACCAGCGACAACCCGCGCACCGAGGACCCCGCCGAGATCATCGCGCAGATCGCCGCCGGCTTCGGCGCCCATAAAAACTTCGAGACCGAGGTTGACCGTGAGAAGGCCATCGGCAAGGCCCTCGCCCGCGCCCGCCCCGGCGATGTCGTGCTGATTGCCGGCAAAGGCCACGAGAACTACCAGGAATTTGCCCACACCATCGTCCCCTTCGACGACCGCGACTGCGTCGCCCGCCTCCTGAAAAAAACCTGATTCCAAACCTTGGAAATTTTTCCGAAATATTTTCCAAGCCTTGGGAAAAATCCGGCGAAAAGTTCCAAGCCCTGGATAAATATTTGTGAAATCTTCCAATACTCGGAGAAATCAGTGGTTCCTGCTTCCAATCCTTGGAAAAGTGATTAGTCTCCGCCCATCAATTTGAATATGCCGACTTTCGCTCCAACCGATTTGGCGCAGTGGTCCGGCGGCGTCTGGCAGCACGCGCCCGCCGCGGCGACCGGCGCCTCGATCAATACCCAAACGCTCAAGCCCGGCGACCTGTTCTTCGCACTCAAGGGCGCGCAAGCCGATGGCCACGACTATGTCGCCGACGCACTTGCGCGCGGCGCGGCCGGCGCGGTTGTCCGCCGCGCGTTCGCGAAGAAACACGCGAAGCTGCCGCTGCTCGCCGTCGCGGATCCCGCCGCCGCGTTGCGCGCCATCGCCGCCGGCTATCGCGCGACGCTCACGGCAAAATTTATCGCCATTACCGGCAGCGTTGGCAAGACGACGGTGAAGGAGATGACCGCCGACTTGCTCGCGACGGTCGGCCCGACGGCACGCACGCACGGCAACTTCAACAACGAGCTCGGCCTGCCGCTGAGCCTGCTTGCCGTTGAGCCCGACGCGCAGTTCGGCGTCTTCGAGCTCGGCATGAATCATCCCGGCGAGCTTGCGCCGCTATGCAAGCTGCTCCAGCCCAGCATCGGCATCGTCACGATGGTCGGCCCGGTCCACTTTGAATTTTTCGCTTCGGTGCAGGCGATTGCCGAGGAGAAGGCGGCGGTGCTGCGCTGTCTACCGAAGGATGGTCTTGCCATCCTCGACGCCGATGGCGACTGGTTCGAGTTGCTTCGTAATGCGACGCCCTGCCGCCTGCTCACCACCTCGCTGCGCGCCGCCGCCGATTACGTCGGCCGCATCGCGCCGGAATTGAACGGCGCGTTCACGGTGACCGAGCGCGGCGGCGAGTCCGCTGTTGCGCTGCAAAATTCCATCCCCGGCGCGCACAACATCCGCAACGCGCTGCTGGCGGTGGCGGCGGCGCGCGCGCAGTCGGCTTCGTGGGAGAGCATCCGCGCCGCGCTCGCGGCCTATGAGCCGGTGGGCCTGCGCTGGCAGCGCAGCGCGTGGCGCGAGGCGCTCATCATCAACGATGCCTATAACGCCAGTCCGCCGAGCATGGCGGCGGCGTTGCGCACGTTCATGGAAATCCCGACGACGGGCCAGCGCTGGGTTGTGCTCGGCGGCATGTTGGAGCTCGGCGTCGCCGCGGAGGATTTGCATAACGAGCTGGGCCATTTTGTGGCCGGGCTGCCGGAGGTCAACCTGATCGCCGTCGGCGAACTCGGCGCGTGGATCGCCTCCGGCGCGTTCGAGGCCGGCATGACGCCGGACCGGATTGAGATTTGCGATGGCTGCGGCGCGGCGGCGGCGATCTTGCGCGCGCGCCTGCGGGCCGGCGACGCCGTCCTCCTGAAGGCATCGCGCGGCGAAAAATTGGAACGGGTTCTGGACACTTTGACGCAGACTTGAGGGCGACATGTTTTATTATCTATCGGAACTGACTGAATGGTTTTCGCCGTTGCGGATGTTCCAGTACATCACCTTCCGCGCCTTCCTGGGAGCGGCGACGGCGTTCCTGATCGTGCTGATCCTCGGGCCGCTGGTGGTGCGCTGGCTGCGCAAGCTGAACTTCGCCGAGCAGAGCCGCGAGCTGGACGTGGCGCATCTCAAGGATTTCTTCCGCTCGAAGAAGGGCACGCCGACGATGGGCGGCGTACTGATCCTCTTCGCCACGGTCGGCAGCGCGCTGCTGTGGGCGCTGCCCAACGGCTACGTGCTGCTGACGCTGGCCACGATGCTCTTCATGGGCACGCTCGGCTTCTGGGATGACTACCTGAAGATCACCAGGAAAAATTCCAAGGGCGTCCGCGCGCGGCACAAGTTCCTGTTCCAGACCTTGTGGGTGGTGGTCCTGTTGGCGGTGCTGCTGGCGTGGCCACCAACGAGCAAGCTGGTGAAACAGTTGTTCGTGCCGTTCTTCAAGGAGCCCGTGATCGCCGACATGGGCCTCGTGCTCTCGTTCGGCTTCCTCTGGCTCGTGATTGTCGGCGCGACCAACGCGGTCAACCTGACCGATGGCCTTGATGGCCTCGCCATCGGGTGCAGCAACTCGGCCGCGGTCGCCTACCTGGTGATGGCCTACGCCGCGGGCCACGCCGGGCTCTCGAAATATTTGCAGATTCCGCACATGCCGGGCATGGGCGAGTTGACGGTGCTCTGCGGTTGCCTGCTCGGCGCGGGGCTCGGCTTCCTCTGGTACAACTGCTATCCCGCGCAGGTGTTCATGGGCGACACCGGCAGCCTCGCCATCGGCGGCTTCATCGGCATGATCGCCGTGCTGATCAAGCAGGAGGTCGCGCTGGTCGTCGTCGGCGGCGTGTTCGTCATCGAGGCGATGAGTGTTGTGTTGCAAGTGGCGAGCTTCAAGCTCACGGGCAAGCGCATCTTCTACTGCTCGCCGCTGCATCATCACTTCCAGTTCAAGGAGCGTCTCGCCGCGCAGGCCGAGGGCCGCCCGGAGCGGATGCTGGAGACGAAGATCACCGTCCGGCTCTGCATCCTCTCGATCCTCTTCGCGCTGATCGGCGTGGCGATGCTGAAGATCCGGTGATGACTACTTTCCGTTCAGCGCTGGTTTGCGGTTTGGGCTCCAGCGGCGAGGCCGCGGCGCTGCTGTTGCGTAGTGAGGGCTGCAACGTGGTCGCCCTTGATCGCGGCGACACACCGGAGTTGCGCCAACGCGCCGCCGCGCTCAAGGCCTCGGCGGTCTGCGCGCAACTCAACCAGGAACACATCCCCGCTGGTGACTTTGAGGTCGCCGTGATGAGCCCGAGCATTCCGCTGAACTCGCCGTGGGTTGCGGAGCTGCGGCAGCGCGGTATTCCGCTGCTCGCGGAATTGGAACTGGGTTGGAGCCGGCATCGCGGCAAGACCATCGCGGTCACCGGCTCCAACGGCAAGAGCACGTGCGTCAAGTGGCTCGCCGAATCCTTGCAGGCGGCGGGGCTGAAGGCCGCGCCCGCGGGCAACTATGGCCCGCCCGTCACGCGCGTCGTGCGCGAACAGCCGGACCTCGACTGGCTCGTCCTCGAGGTCAGTACGTTCCAGTTGGAGACCTGCCGCGAGTTTCGATCGGACATCGGCATCCTGCTGAACATCTTCCCGAATCACCTCGACCGGCACGGCGACATGGCGACCTACGCGTACCTCAAGGCGCAGCTTTTCTCCCACACGCTGCGCGGCGACTGCTGTCTCGTCCCGCCACTCTTGTTGGAGTCCGTCCGCCGCCAGTCCGGCGGCGCGGGCCGCTGGGAAACCTTCGGCCTCGCCGGGCATGCGACGTGGCGTTTCGCGGAGGGCCACGTTGAGCACGCCGGACACGCGGTCGCCGACCTGCGCGGCACGCGCTTCGATAACGCGATCCTCGGCGAGGCCGCGGCCGCGGTGGTCGCGGCGCTGGACGCGGCCGGCGCCGGCCCGGCCGCCGCGGTACAGGCCGCGCGCGCGTTCACGCCGCTGCCGCACCGGCTGCAACTGGTCGCCGAGGTCGGCGGCGTCCGTTTCGTCAACGACTCCAAGGCCACCAACCTGACCGCGCTGGCGGCGGCGCTGACGATGACGCCCGGCCGCGTGCGGTTGATCGCCGGCGGTTTGCCCAAGGAAAAGGACTTCTCCAGCGTAAAAGATTTACTGGCGGAAAAAGTGGAAACTGTCTATCTTATCGGCCGCTCCGCGCCGCTCATGGCCCAAGCATGGTCGGGTGCGGCGCCGTGCTGTGAAACCGGCACGTTGCAGGCCGCCGTGGAACGGGCGGCGGCCGACGCGCGGACGGGTGAGACGGTGTTGCTTTCGCCAGCCTGTGCGAGCTTCGATCAGTTCAAGAGTTTCGAAGAGCGTGGCCGCCTGTTCGCCGAGTTGGTGGTTGCGCTTAAACAAAATGGAATCGGCAAGGAAAAACCAACAGGAGTGAGTCATGCAAGCAGTTGAGCAGAAGAATCCGTGGAAGTCCCGCTTGATCGTCAGTGTGGCCGCGAGCACGCTCGTGCTGTTCGTCGGTTGCACCACGCCCGCCGGCACCGCCAAGATCGAACCGCCCGCCTCCCCGATCATGCCGCCGACGAAGGAACCCTCGCCGGTGGTGGAGAAAGCCGTCATCCCGCCGCCTCCTGTGCTGGATCTGCAGCCGCTCGCGAAGGAACCCACCACGGGCCCGAAGTCCTACATCGTCCAGCCCGGCGACATGCTCTCGAAGATTGCGCGCCGCGCCGGCGTCTCGGTCAACGAACTCGTCGCGCTGAACCATCTCAAGAACGCCAACAGCATCCGCGTCGGCCAGAAGCTTACGCTGCCCGGCTACGCCAAGGACCTCCCCGTGGGCAAGGTCAAGGAGAGTGTGGCGGGCAAGACCTCCGGCTCGAAGAAGGTGGTCAGCTCGACGGCGAAGAAGCCTTCCGCGGAAGGCGGCTACGAAGTTCAGGCCGGCGATGCGCTTGAAAAGATCGCCAGGAAGTTTGGCGTCAAGGTGGCGGACCTCAAGGCCGCGAATAACATGACCAGCGACAAGATTCGCGTCGGCCAGAAGCTCGCCATCCCCGGCAAGGGCGGCGAAGCCGCTCCTGTCGCCCCGGCCGCCGACAGCGGCACGCCCGCGCCCGCGGCTGATGCCGGCACACCGGCCCCCGCCGTCCCCGCCGCGCCGCCGACCTTGCTCGACTACACCGTGCAGGATGGCGAGACCGTGGATAGCGTCGCCAAGACTTTCCTCGTGAAGAAGGATGACATCCTCAAGGCAAACGGCGCAACCGACGCCGCCCAGATTCGCCCGGGCATGCGCATCAAGATCCCCGTGCCCGCCCAATAAGCAGCCGACCTGATGGAAACGCGGCGGCGGGCCCCGGCCCACCGCCGCGTTTTTTCTGTCCGTAGTTTTTCGCGGGGCCTGCGATGGGCAAGACCACCAAGCTGCTGATCTACCTCGTGCTGCTGCTCACCCTGTTTGGGCTCATCATGCTCGGTAGCGCCAGCCCGGCGCAGGCCGAGAAGATGAAGCACGCCTGGTATTATTTTGTGCTGCACCAGGTCGTCTTCATCAGCCTCGCAGTCGCGGTGGGCGCAGGTTGCGCCTGTGTTGATTACCGTCTCTGGGGCAGGTTCTCGATCACGTTGACGCTGCTCGCCATCGGCTTGCTGGGCCTGCTGCTGGTGCTGCACGGACTCTGGAAGTTGCATATCCATACGCCGCTCGCGCACGCGATCAACGGGAGCTGGCGCTGGCTCTTTCTCGGCCCGGTCAATTTCCAGCCGTCGGAACTGGCGAAGTTTGCCGTGGTTTGCTGGCTGGCGTGGTGGATGACGCGTGTCCGCCGCCGCGCGGCCGACGCCCGGCTGGGGTTTGCCATGCCGCTGCTCGGCCTCGGACTGGTGGTGGTACTGATTCTGCTGGAGCCCGACTTTGGCACCACCTTCCTCGTGGCGTTCGTCGGCATGACCCTGATGTTCCTGGGTGGTTCACGTTTCAAGTTCCTGGCCCTCGCCGGGATGGGCGGCCTGGTCGCCTTCGCCCTGCTCATCATGCACAACCCCGTGCGCATGCGCCGCATTCTGGCGTTTCTCTGGCCGGAGGAATACGCGCAGAAGGAGGCCTACCAACTGTTGCAGGCCCTCTATGCGCTGGTGCTCGGCGGGCCCACCGGCGTCGGCTTTGGCGAGAGCATCCAGAAACAATCCTACTTGCCGGAGGCACACACCGATTTCATTTTTGCCATCATCGGCGAGGAGTGGGGCTTGGTGGCCACGCTGGCGGTTGCGTTGGCCTTCGTTGTGTTTTTCATCCTCGGCATGCGCATCAGCTTTCGCGCGCCCGACCAGTTCGGCCGCCTGCTCGCCTTCGGCATCACGCTGATGATCACGCTGCAAGCCGCGATCAACATCGCCGTCGTCACCGGCTGCATGCCCACCAAGGGCCTCGCCCTGCCCTTCATCAGCTACGGCGGCTCCAGCATCCTCTTCACCTACGTCATGATCGGCGTGCTGATCAACATCGGCCGGCAGACGGAGACGGATTTGCGCCCGGGTGCTTTCCGCGTCATCCGCGACCAGCATCACGACCTCTGATGTCCCGGTCGGGGCCGAAGGGTTCCAAGCTTTGGAATAGCGCGCTGTATTTTTTCCAAGCCTTGGACGGAGGCCTTGGAGCACAGGTGGAGCGCGACCTCCGGGCACGTTCGGGGCGTGTCTGGCGATCACGCCCCACCTTCCAGTTTCCAAGGCTTGGGAAAACCCGGCGAAAAAATTCCCAGCCTTGGAACGCCACCACAACCTTGTTGAGGCACGCGAGGCCGCGCAGCCTTAGAGCGCGCCCGCGCCCGAGAGGCGCCAACTGCCTGTACCCCACCAGAAGCTGGCCGCCTTCGCCGTGGCGTCGGCCTTCATGAACCAGCCGCCGGTGAGGCCCGCCGCGGTCTGCCAGACCAGATCCGTGATGCCATCCTGATCAATATCCGCGGCGCCACGCAGTTGCCAGCCACCGGTATTGCCCATGAGCTGGCCGCGAATGCTGCCGCCCGGCCCGTCATGGAACCACACGGCCACCAGGCCAGTGGCCTGCTGCCAGAAGACCTCCGCCTTGTTGTCACCATCGAGATCGCCGGCGGCCCGCAATTGCCACGCGCCCATGGCCCCGAGCACCGTGGCGCTCTGGAAGTCGCCGTTGGTCGCCACGTCCCAGTAGGCGGCCGTACCATCCGGGCGCTGGAAGAAAATCTCCGCATAGCCATCGGCGTCATAATCGGCGCAGCCGCGGATCTCCCAGTCGCCGGTGTTCCACCAGAAACGCTGGTTGATGGGTTTGCCGTCGCCGCCCATGAACCAGCCACCGGTGTCATGGGACGCCGTCTGGAACAGGAGGTCGGCGACGCCATCGCCATCAATATCGCCCGCCGCCTTGAGCAGCCAGCCGCCGGTGTTGCCGAGGACATACGCCATTTGGAAGAGACCGTTGGTTTCCAAAATCCAGCTGGCCAGCGTGCCGGCAGGTTCCTGGT
Source organism: uncultured Lentisphaerota bacterium (assembly GCA_903889245.1). GTDB lineage: Bacteria > Verrucomicrobiota > Kiritimatiellia > CAIQIC01 > CAIQIC01 > DP16D-bin41. The sequence continues at coordinate 76,615 of CAISWQ010000102.1, forward strand.
AGAACAGCTTGGGGCCGACCACCATGAGCCCATACACCACTCCATGACCATTACTGCCTGACGACATCGCCATGCCATAGAGCGTGGTATCCAGCAACGCCAAGCCTCCCGGACAACGCCCCCCATCACCGAGGCCGCCCGCGAGGGAATGCAGGGTCGTGAAACCTGTTCCGTTGGTGCAGATTTTGTAGAGCGTCCCCAGATTATGGAGCCCGCCATATTCGGTGGTGCCATACAGCATGGCACCCAGCACCGTTGGCGCTGCGCGCGGAGCATGACCATCGCTCCCCACTCCGGTGAAATGGTGCAGGACGGTGTAATGGCCGCCGTTGGTGTCCACCTTGTAGATCACGCCTTTATTACTAATACCGCCAGCTTCCGTCACACCAAAGAAAGTATCGCCGACCGGGACCAAGCCGCTCAACGCAGTTACGCCGGTTGGCTCGGAAAATACAACCAGGTTCGTAAAGCCGGAGCCATCAAGATTGAGCCTGTAAATCGTGCCCATCGTTGTCCCATAAAGTGCGTCACCGCAGAGTATCGGAGAGGCATAGGGATACCCGCCCTCGGCTGGGGCGAAGTGATGCAGCACCGCGTAGCCGGAACCATCGGTGTTGATGGAAAAGAGTGTGCCCAGATTGGAGGCGCCACCCTCGCCTGTGGAGCCATACAGTTTCGTCCCGATGATGGTGGGCGTGGAAACGGGTCGCGAACCATCACTGGCTGTTCCAGTGAAGTGATGCAGCACCGCATAGCCTGCACCCGAGGTGCTCACCTTGAAGAGCACACCGCTGCCGGCTGTTCCGCCCCACTGGGTCATGCCAAAAAGATGGGTCCCCGAAAGCGCCAGCGTACCAAAGGTCGGGCCGGCGCCATCCCCCGGGCTGCCGGCGAAGGAATGGAGTACACCCAGATCGGAGGCCACCACACCCAACCCAGCACTGCCGCCGGAATAGGTCATGCCAAATAAATTGGTGCCGACCACCAGCAAGGTGCCCATGGGCGTTGACCCGTCTGTGGGGCCGCCCGCGAAGTTATGCACCACCTGGTACTGCGCCAAGCCCTGCCCCATGCCCAACAACACCAGCACACCGCTCCACCCCAGCTTCCTTCCAGTCCGTTTCATGATGATCTCCTTTGCTTGCGCCCATTTCAACCAACCGGTTCTATAGCACTGTCAGGATGCGAAGACAAGGCCGCACCCCAACCCTGCCCACTGCGGTCGCTGGCCGCGTTGTCCTCCTCATAAAGCTGCTCTCCGTCCTCTGTCTTCCCCAAACCTTGGGAATGCTCTATCCTCATGCCGCCATGAAAACAATTCTCTCCGCGTTGCTGCTGTGCGCCACGGCGCAGGCGTTCGACAAGATCATCATTCCCGACTCCGCACCGCCGGCCGCGCGCGCGGCGGCCAAAATCATCGCGCAAAAACTCGCGCTGCCGGAGGGCGCGATTCAAACTGCGGCGCAGCCCGCCGCCGCGCCCGGCGCCCTCGTGCTGCAGATCGTGCCGAACCAGCCGGTACTGAAGCACGATGGCTACACCGCCACGTTCGCCAGCGGCGGCGCGGTCATCTGCGGCGCGCGCCCACGCGCGCTGCTCTTCGCCGCCGGCGAGGTCCATCTCTGGCAGAAACAGACTTCCGGCACGCTCACGCGCGACCCGGCCTTCGCCATCCGCACCGCCGCCTTCCACACGCGCCACACCATCGCCGAGTTCGTCGCCGAGCTGGGTTGCAACATCGTCCTCGGCGGCTCCTTCGGCGCGGTGACGTTCGAGAAAGCGCTGCCGGAAATTTTCCAACAGCTCGACGCGGCGACGCAGGCGAAGCTGCGCCAGAAGCAGGCCAGTGACGCCGCAAAACAGGCGCAGCTCGTGCAGGAATGCCGCGACGCCGACGTGGATTTCTATCCGCTGCTCTACGGCAACGATCTGGCGCGCTGGTCGTCCACCCTGCTCACGGCCGCACTGAAGGTCTATCCCGCGGCGCGCGGCACGCCCGCGACGCAATCGTGGGAGCGCGCCACGCTCTGTCCCTCCGAGCCGGCCTCATGGAAGATCATTGAGGCCTATGTCAGCGAGTTCGCACAGCAGACCCCCGGCGGCGGCATCTATGCGACGTTCTGGGACAACTACGGTCTGTTCTGCCAGTGCGAGCGCTGCCGGAAGAACGGGCTGCACCAATTCCCGAACGAGCTGGCCGAATGTGTCCGGCACTATCACGCCGCGCTCCAGCCCATCGGCAAGCAGCTCGTCGTGCGCACGTGGTCCTCCGGCGTGCCGCACTGGCTCGGCGAGCAGTGGGTCCATGCGCCGGGCTACGACCACTTCGGCGGCGCGGCCACAGCTTTGTGGGCGCGCGTCATCCGCGAGCTGCCGCCGGACATCCTGCTCCAGACCAAGGTCTATCACGCCGACTGCCAGCCCGACGCGCGCTTCTCGCCGCTGCTCGGCCAGGCCAAGCCGCACACGGAGATCGCCGAGTGGCAGATCACCGGCCAGACCACCGGCCGCTTCTACCTCCCGGCCTCCACCGTGAACCACACCGCGCTGACCATGCGCAAAAGTTTCGAGCTGGTTGGCCCGGGTGGCGGCGTCAGCCTCTACCTCGGCGGCACGAAGCAGACGCACTACGATCTGCTCGACGATATCGCCAACAGCATCAACGTCCGCGCGTGGCGCGCGCTCGCGTGGCAGCCGGAGGCCGACGTGGATCAAATCTGGCTGGACTGGGCCACGCCCATTTTCGGCGCGCGCGCCGCGCCGCATATCGTCAAGGCGCTCAAGCTCTCCGAGAGTTGCGTCAACCGCCTCTTCTCGGCGCTCGGCTTCGGCAGCGACACGAACTCCGGCTTCCCCAGCAACATCGCCCGCCGCGAGACGCTGCTGAAATACACCAACCGCTACTTCCTGCCCGAGGGCCAGCGCGCCCTCGCGCCGACGCTGGAGAACATCCAGCGCATCATCGCCGAGAAGGATGACTGCCTCCGGCAGATTGACGAGATGTTCCGCGAGCTTGAACTCGCCAAGCCGCATCTGAAGCCGGCGCAGGCCGCCGAACTCGCCACGCGCTTCGACTGGCTGCGCGAGTTCGCCATCTGTGCCAAGGCGCTGGACGAAAGCCTCTGGCGCTACCGCTACCTGCGCTATCAGGCCGAAATGCTGACCACCGACCCGCAGCAGTTGCAACACCTCGCGCAGGCCTTCGACGTGATTCAGGCGCATCGCAAGACGCTTTTCCGCTTTGATCCCGCGCAGCAATTCAGTTGCTACGACGTGCCGCTCGGACAGTTGCCCACGAAGCCCTCGCTCGGCAGCCCGGTCGGGCTGATGCGCGAACTCTATGGCGCCTCACGCACCTGCATCGAATCCGCCGTCGGCCCCGACGCCCTCCCCGCCGCCTGGCTCCGCACCGTCCCGCACACCGCCCCCAAAGTTGACGCCAAACCCGCCGCGGAAAACGAGTAGCCCGACCCGCCACGGTCCGATGTTTTCCAAGGCTTGGAAAATTTATCTGCGTTTTTTCCAAGCCTTGGAAAAATCGTCCTCGTTTTCGTCGTCGTCCTCGAACGTCCAAGCTTTCTGAAAACCGACGTGGAGTGTAGCTGCGCACTGACTGGGAGCGGCGGTTTCTCACAGCCGCATGAAAAACCGCGGCCGGAGCCTCGCGACGTCACGCTGGCGGACCCAGTTCTTGGCGCTCACTCACGCCGCCCTCCGTCTGGAGGGCGCGGCGTTGCCGCGCCGCGATCATCGGCAAGAAACCCGCCCACACGCTGCCCGCCCCACACGCTTGACTCCCCGACGAATCCCGCCTAGTTTCCGCCACGTTTGGACGCAGTTTCCTATTTCGTCTTTTCCCGGAAACTTTGTCCCATTAAGAATGTTCGCCATGAAGACGAGACGATGTACGGAGACGCTATCCTATGGCTGACGCGGCCCATGACTTCCCGCGCAAAGGGACAATACAGAACTGGCGTCGCGACCGTGGCTACGGGGAGATCCAGGATGCGCAAACGGGGACGAGCTACCTCGCAGCCCTCGCCGGAAACAAGGGGACCGCGCTGCCCGGTGGCTCATCGCTGGACGGCACCGAAGTACGTTTCAGAGTTCGGTCGTCGTACCAGCCTGTCGATTGGATTCCAGCGGCACAAGTCATGCCGGAGCAGCCCCCGCCGGCGCCAGTCCCAGTTCCGCCCCCAGTTCCCTCGGTGGTGGCCGCCACCCGGCCGGCAATCCCGCAACCGCAACCTGCTCGCCCCGCTGTTGTTTATGTTAAAGCTCCGCCACCACCGCCCGCGCCGGTGCGCGGTTTTGAGTTGTGGGCAGCCTTCTATCACTTGACCCACCACCGGAACCTGCCTGGGATCTTCAATCACGGCATCCTGTCGTGGACGAAAGCCCACGCTAAAGGGCTGACAGAAACCGATATTTCCGATCCATCCGTCCAGCGGTGGCGGGCTCGCTGTGAACCCGTCTACCGTCGCTCCATTCACGATTACGCACCACTCTTTATCAACCCCAAGAATGCCATGCTCTACGTCCGCAGACATCTGCAGCACGAACTGGTCATCTTGAAGGTTTCGTCGGATGTGCTTCATCAACATGAGTACGTGTTTTCAGACGGCAACGCCGCGTGCCACAATACGCAATTCTCAACGGATCGTCAGATCGTTGCGCCATCCGACACCGCGCTCCGGGCTGTGTGCTGGTCAGAAGTGCCAGATGGGAAGCGGCGGCGGAGCGCCGAGGTGTTGGTGTTCCCGACCGTGGAAGCTCGGTTCATTGTCACCGTGATTTGTAGCAACCAGAACTTGGCAAATGTCATCTGCGGGACATGTCCGGTCCCCATCGTGACCGACACAGCCGCGTTTTACTGAGAGGATCGAATCATGTCAGAACTGCATGTCATAGACGGGAACATCTTCACCACAAAGGCACAGACACTCGTCAACACCGTCAACTGTGTTGGCGTGATGGGAGCTGGCATCGCTCTCGAATGCCGTCTTCGCTACCCCGACATGCACGAAAAGTACGTGGCCCTCTGCGATCAAAGGAGGATCGAAGTCGGTTCTCTGTGGCTTTACAAGGCATCCGACCGGTGGATTCTGAACTTCCCGACTAAGCGCCACTGGAAAGATCCAAGCAAGGAGGAGTATCTGCATGCCGGACTGAGGAAGTTCATGCAGACCTACGAGGAAAAGCAAATCGAGTCCATCGCCTTTCCGCTGCTCGGAGCGCAGCATGGGGGCATCGACCGTGATCGCTCTCAGGAGTTGATGGAATCGTACCTGCTCAAGTGCAGTATCCCGGTCGAAATCTACCGCTACGACCCAATGGCCCCAGACGATCTTTATGATCGCTTCCGCGACATGCTCACCGCCATGGCCCCGGAGGAGATCAAGGAGGCGACCGGACTCCGTTCCGACTACGTGAAGAAGGTGTTGGATGCACTACAGAATCCGCAGATTTGCCAACTCAACAGACTCGCGGCCCTCCCCGGAATCGGCATCAAGACCTTGGAGAAGGCGTTTGCATTTGCACGGGCACGCATACTCGGCGGAGGACAACCAGTTCAGCAGAGCCTCGGATTCTGACGAGGAAGACTGGCGAACCAAGCCCAGTTGCGTACGTCGCTATCGCGCCGCCGCAGATGGCTGACGTTCCGGCCAGTGCCATGCTGCTGAGCTGGCTTGGGCCCGGCTTCGGCCAACGGTTTTATTTCCGCCCGAACTGCGCGTCCCAGTCGTTGCGGTTTTCGAGGAGCAGCAGCCACTGCGCGGCGGCGCAGATGAGGTGCGCGTAGCCGCCGATACCAGCACCCGCCTTGCGGCGGGGCTACCAACGGCACTGATTCCAGATCGCGTCGTTTGTAGCGCGCCCGCAAGGGTACGGTAGGGTCAGACCCTGCATCGTGAATGCGGGGATGAGCCACCTTGCTGACGGGCTGGGGGACTGTTGGCGCCGCCGCACAAGCCAGCACCAGCATCACACCCCATTCGCACATCGCATACGGCCCCGTCTTCATGTGGTTCACTCCAGAACTCCGTCCACAAACTAACGCGGGAAATGGTTGAAAACAAAACGCCATCAATATCTTTTCCCCAAAATTTCTTGGCCTTCATGTCAGGGCCACAGCATCGCAGGGCTCCTCACGTCCACACCGCCGCGGGCTTGGTTTGCATCATTGACAGGAGCGCTGGCATCGCGTTCTATGGGCGCACGTGTGACGGCATTCTCAACAAAGCAGGGTTCCATGAAACGCTGGGCTTGGGTTCCCGTGGTGTGCGCGCTGGGCTGGGCGCAGGCGGAGAACTGGCCGGGCTGGCGCGGGCCGCGCGGCGATGGCAGCGTCACGGAATCCATCCCCGTACACTGGAGCGCGACGAGCAACATCGCGTGGAAGGTCGAGCTGCCCGGCTTCGGCCACGGTTCGCCGATCATCTGGGACGACAAGCTTTTCATGCTTGCCGCCCTCACGCAGCAACAGGAGCGTTGCGTGCTCTGCCTCGACCGCCGCGACGGCAAGCTGCTCTGGCAGCGCACGGTTGTCACGTCGCCGCTCGAACGCAAACACAGCCTTAACAGCTTCGCCTCCAGCACGCCGGTCACCGACGGCAAGCTCGTCTATTGCACCTTCCTCGACCAGTCGAACATGGTCGCCGCCGCCTACGACTTCGCCGGCAACCAAAAGTGGATCGTGCGCCCCGGCGCGTTTTCCAGCAAGCACGGCTTCTGCAGTTCGCCCGTGCTGTTCAAGGACAAGGTCATCATCAACGGCGACCACGACGGCGATTCCTACATCGTCGCGCTCGACCGCGCTACCGGCCGGACGCTCTGGAAAATTCCGCGCGAGCACCACACGCGCAGCTACTGCACGCCGATCATCCGCGAACTCGCCGGCCGCACACAGCTCATCCTCTCCGGCGACATGACCGTGGCCAGCTACAACCCCGACACCGGCGCGCGCCATTGGATCATCCAAGGCCCCACCGAGCAGATGGTCGCCTCGCTCGTTTATAACGAGAAGGCCAACCTCCTCTTCTACACCGGCGGCTTCCCCGAACTGCACATCCTCGCCATCAAACCCGACGGTGTCGGCGACATCACCCGAACCCACATCGCGTGGCGCACGATGAAGGGCGCCGGCTATGTCCCGTCGCCCGCCTCGCTCGGCGACTACTTCCTGAACATCACCGACCAGGGCACCTTCTCCTGTTACCGCGCCACCGATGGCGCGATCCAGTGGAGCGAGCGCATCGGCAGCACGCACGCCTCATTCATCACCGCGGGCGGCCTCGCCTACACGCTCGCCGACTCCGGCCTGATGACCGTGGTCAAACCCGGCCCGACCTTTGACGTCGTCGCGCGGAACGAGCTGGGCGAAAAATGTTTTGCCTCGCCCGCCGTCAGCCGCGGCCAGCTCTTCATCCGCGGCTACCAGCACCTCTTCTGCATCGGCCCGCAGCCCTGACTTTCCAAAGCTTGGAATTTCCCCCGCCGCTTTTTTCAGGCCTTGGGAAATTTCCCGCGAGAAGTTCCCATGCTTGGAAAAACCGGTGGCTTCGTTTTCCAATCTTCGGAAAAACGGCTCGCCAAGCCTCGCCCGCCATGGGGTGGTTGGAGGGCGAGGCTTGCCGAGCCGGGCTGGCAGCTTGTGGCAGGCTGGGCCGCGTTCTCACGAACGCGGCTACTTCAGAATCCCGCGCTGCCGGCCCGTCCGTTCCTTAGGCGGAAGTACGTCAGAGTGACGTGCGGCCTCTGGGGCGGCGGACGCTGTGCGCCTGGTGGGAGAGCGTCAGCGCACTGAAGGCCATCGTGAGCACGCAGCAGACGACCATCGCGATGAAGACGCCGTGCCAGCCCCAGTGGTCCGCGATCCAGCCGACGCCGGTGCCGGATACTGCCGAGCCGAAGACGTAGCCGAAGAAACCCGTGAAGCCCGCGGCCGTGCCCGCCGCCTTCTTCGGCACGAGGTCGAGCGCGTGCAGGCCGATGATCATGATCGGGCCGTAGATCAGGAACCCGACGGCGACAAGCGCCACGTAGTCGATCCAGAGCGGCCCGTGCAGGTTGCCCCAGTAGACCAGCACGGCGACGAGCGTCAGCGCCATGAAGAGGATGTTCGCCGGCGCGCGGCGGCCCTTGAAGATTTTGTCGGAGACCCAGCCGCAGAAGATCGTGCCGGGGATCGCCGCGTATTCATAGAGCGCCCACGCCAGGCTCGAATCCTTGAACGAGAAACCCTTCGCCGTCTCCAGGTAGGTCGGGATCCAGTTCACCACGCCGTAGCGGACGAAGTAGACGAACGCGTTCGCCAGCGCGATCGCCCAGAGATACTTGTTGTTCAGCACGTGGCCGAGGAAGATTTCCTTGAACGTGAAGACGCGCTCGTGGTCGGCGGAGTAGTCGGGCGGGTAGTCGTTCTTATAGTCCTCGACCGGCGGCAGGCCGCACGACTGCGGCGTATCGCGCAGCAGGAAGAACACGCCCGCGGCGAGGAGCGCGGCGACCGCGGCGTTGAAATAGAACTTCGCGCCCCAGTCGTGGCACAGGAAAACGCCGAGCAGCGCGAGGTTGGCGACGAGCGCGCCGCCGACGTTGTGCGCCACGTTCCACAGCGAGACGGTCACGCCGCGCTCGCGCGTGCTGAACCAGTGCACCATCGTCTTGCCGCACGGCGGCCAGCCCATGCCCTGCACCCAGCCGTTGAGCGCCTGTAGCACGATGAGCAGCGCCAGCGAGGTGTAGAGCGCCTTGACCAGACCGCAGACCGCGAGCAGCCCGCACGAAAGCAGCAGGCCCAGCGGCAGAAAATAGCGCGGATTGCTGCGGTCGGAGACCGAGCCCATCAGGAACTTCGAGAGCCCGTAGGTGATCGAGAGCGCCGTCAGCGCCAGGCCCAGTTGCGCCTTGGAAAATTCCGGATGCTCCTTGAGGATGTCCGGCATCGCCAGCGCGAGGTTGTTGCGCACGAGGTAGAACGCCGCGTAGCCCACAAAGATGCCCGCGAAGACCTGCCGGCGCAGCCGCTTGTAGGCGGAATCCACGCGCTCCGCGGGCAGCGGTGCAACGGCGGCAGCCGGTTTCAGGAAGCCCCACATGATGGCCGCGTGTGTAGGAGAAGCGCGCGGGCCTGTCAAGCGCCGCGGTTTTTCCAAGCCTTGGAAGATTTCGCGGAAACTTTTCCAAGGCTTGGAAAATTTCACGCGAAGTTTTCCAGGCCCTGGAAAATCCGCGCGACTTCAATGGGCGGGCTTCATATCGCGCGAGGTGGCCAGCGCGATGACGCGACCCTGATCGCCGACCGCGCAGTAGAAGTGGTAGACGACGCCATTCCACTTGAGCACCCACGGCTTGTGCGCGTAGGAGGCGTCGAACGGCTCGGAGGGCTCGACGAGGTGCGGGCCGGCCCACTTCGTCCAGTGCACGAGGTCACGGGAGCAGGCGAAGGTGTCGAACGCCTTCGGCTGCCAGAACGCGCCGAAATAAAACATCACCCACACGTCGCCCATTTTGACAAGCTGCGGGTCGCCGCTGATGCCGTGCTGCTTCTCCACGCCATTGCTGATGACCGGGCGGTCGCCGTAGCGCTGCCAGTGCACCAGATCGCGCGAGACGGCCATGCCGATCTGCTCGAAGCCGTTTTTGAATTTGCCGTTGTAGAACATGACGAACGGCCAGCCGAGTCTCTGCGCGGCATCGTGGATGATCTGGCTTTTATAGAGCGTCTTGCTTTCAAAGCTGCGCGCGCCCGGCGGCTGGGGCGTGAGCACCGGATTTTCCGGCGCGCGCCGCCACTCCTCCACGGCGGCGGGATTTTTCGTCCACGCCATGCCGATGGAGAGCGGATCGGTTTCGTAGCCCTGCAGCGCGCCACCGATATAGGAGAGCCAATACTTGCCGTCGAAGGTTTCCAGCTCATGCGAGCCGTCCCAGCGCGGATCGCATAGCGCGACGCCGCCATCGGCCTGCCACGCGTCCCACGCATGGGTCGCGCCGAAGGAAAGGACGCGGCCGAGCTTTTGCCAGTGCAGCAGATCGTCGCTACGCGCCAGGTAGGTCTGGTAGCCGACCTTGTTCGAGATCGCCACGTACATCATGTACCACTGGCCGTCGCGCCGGAAGATGCTCGGACAATCCACCAGCTCGTTCCGGTCCGCGCCGGCGATGACCACACCATATTTGAACGGCGTCTTCACCTCGTCAAAGACGCGCTGCATCGTCGCGGCCTCGACCGCCGGCACTCCGTTTGTGGGTGACATCAAACCAACACGGCCATCGGCGGCGAACTCGACCGGCAGGAGGCCGGCCCGCTCGCGCCACGGCGCGGTCTTGTCGCTACCGAAGAAGCTCGACCACCACTGCCCGCGCTCGTCCTTGAAGAACATGTTGTGGCCGCAATGCGGCAGCGCCTCGTAGCGCGCGCTGTAGGGGCCGAACAGATTCGTCGCGGTGGCAATCATGCAGCTATAGCGGCCGTCGATCACATCGGAACAATCCAGATAGTAGCGCCCGTTCGCCTTGAACAGGAACATGCCCTCGAAGCCGACATGATCGAACGAATCTTTGCCGAAGATCCCCGCGCACAGGCCGGAGTGATGTCTCGGATTGGGATCGGATCCGGTCGTCTTCAGCCAGTGATAGGGCTCGGCCAGCCCGCTCATGTCCGGCTTCATCCGCGCGATCTTGCCGCTGTGCCAGAGGAGATAAACCTCGCCATCATCGTCCTGAAACAGCGAGGCATCGATCTCATCGCCGAGCCGCTCATTCGGCTGCACATCCTCATACGGCCCTTCCGCTTTGCCGCTGGTGCTCTTGAGCAAGCCGCAGCCGCTGTTCTTCGCATCGGTGCCTTTCGGATCGCCCGCCTTCCAACCGGGCAGACTGTAGGTGAGCCAGAACGTGCCCTTCAGATAATGAATCTCCGGCGCCCACAGCGGCTTCTGCGCCGCGAGATAGGGCTTGTGCCACGGGCTGCCGCCATATTTCCAGACGAAGCCCAACTCCACCCAGTTCGTCAGGTCCGCCGACTTCCAGACCTTGATGCCCTCATTGAATTTCCAGAACGGTTCCACCGTGCCGGTCAGGTACCACATGCCATCCGGCCCGCGGCAGATGGAGGTGTCGCGCAGCGGCGTATCCATCAGCTTGCGCAACCCCGGCAGCGCTACGCCCGCCGCCAGCCCCGCATTGGCGAGGAACACGGCACAGCAGAAATACAGGATCAATTTTTTCACGATATTGCTCCTCATGGTTGCACGATGGAAAATGTCCGCGCAATCGGTGCGGCGGTTTTCAGTTTCGGTTCGAGACTCCGGCCCCACTGCCACGCGACGACCGTGACCTTGACCGGGAATTTCGCGCGCGGCGGGATGGCGGTAAATTTCAGCGTGTCGCCATCCAGTTCCGCCGGACCTTCGCGGATATAGAAATGCACTTTCGCGCCGGCGCTGGAGGTCGCGTTCAGCTTGAGCGGCGGCGCGCCGACGCGCTGGTCGGGGAGCGGCGCGAAGGTGAGCTGCTGTTCCGCGCCGGCCTCGTTGCGCAGCGGGAAATGCAGCACCGCCTGTTGCACAGCACGTTTGAAATGGCCGTCGCCCGGATGCTCGGCCAGCAGCCAGATTTCATTCGAGCGCCGCGGACTGTCGCAACCCACGCGGTCGAAGCGCAGCGCAAGCGTTTCATCATCGAGTTGGGCGACCGGTCCACAGATACGGCGGATCACCACCGGCCCGCCACCGCTCGCATGCGCGACCGGCGCGCCGGCCTTCAGCTTCGTCCACCGCTCGGGCCGGCCAGCGGGCACGGTATCGAGAAAAACTCCGCGCAGCTTGAAGGTGATCCCATCGCCGCCGGGCGCTGGTAAAAAATTCAGCGTCACCTGCTGGTGCGTGCCATTGACCTGCTGGACGACGCGGCCGGCCTGCTCGTAGCCGAGCAGTTGTGCCTGTTGGCCCGCAAAAGCGGCTTGCATCTGCTCGGTGGCGTGCGCGTGCTCCTCGTCGAAGCACCAGTAGCTCTCGTGCACGTCACCGGAGAATTTCCCGACCGGCGCCGCCGGCGCGCGCGGCGGTTTGTCCATCCGCCAACGATCCACCAGCCAGCCCTCACGCGTCGCATCCAGCGCCCGCAACGGCTGCCCGACCTCGCGCGGCAGGCGGTATTGCGCAGCCTTGCGGATGTAGAGCGCGAGAAAGTCCGCCAGCCGGTCGTGCATGTCGAAGTGCCCCCCGCCCGCATCGGCGAGCATCGCGAACGGTACGGCGGGAAATTCGCGGCGGAATGCGAGCGCCTTGCCCGCGCGCTCGTCGGCCCACTCATATTCGCCGCTGACCAGCAGCAGCGGCACGCCGGCGACGTCGCGCCCCGACCAGCCGGGCGGCGGCTTCTTCTTCATGTCCGGCCACGAGCCCTTCAGCGAAATCGCGGCGAGCGTGCGCGCCGCCTGATGCGCGGCGAACAGGTACGGGAAATCCGCCAGCGCCGAGTGACCGATGGCGACGACCGGTGCCTGCGCGAGCTCGGCATAGCCGGAGACCGCAGCGAGCGCGCGGAACATCTCGTCGCACTGCGCGGCTTCCTCCGCGTCGAACTTCGCCGCGCCGCCGAGCATCGGCGTCACCCAGATTTCCGCAATACCGAGCTTGGCGAGTTCGGCGCGGAAAGCCGGATGTTCGAGCAGCGGCTCCTCCAGCATGTTGTGTTGCCCGAGGACGATGGCGCGGACGCGCGCGCAGTCCGGCGGAATCCAGAGGAACGCGCGCGGATGGTCGCCCGTCTCCGGCGAGACCGCCGACGTCACCGGCGCGGACCACTGCCACCCAGCTGCGTGGACCGCATCCGCCAGCGTCATGCCGCAAAAGACCTTAGCCGAAGTTCGCATGGATACCCGCAGCATTGTCCAAGGCTTGGAAAATAAAAGCAGCCTTTTCCCAAGGTTTGGACAAATAAACCGGCCGGCCCGCGACCAGGGGATGGTCGGGACCGGCCGGTGGTGTGTGAGGAGTCTACTGGAAATTAAGGGAGTTGGGATTTCGTCTGCTCAACAGTATTCAGACCGCGATGTGGCCTCGGCCACCAGACGCAGACAATTAACAATACCAGCGCCAGCATCGTCAGTGCCACACTGATTGCCAGATGTGTGTCCCACTTGTCATCAAATTGCCGGAAACAGAGGATGGCCAGACTGATCACGCTGCCTGTGAGCAGCAGGAGAAAAGCACCCATTTCCAGTCGTATCGCCCAATTCGTACGCATGGCTGCCCCATACTACAGTTTAACCACACCCTGATCCGGTTCCCCTGACAGCTAACCCCGTGCAACCGAATCGCGCTGCTCGTCCCTTATACACAACCCATCGCCACTACTTTCGACGACGCAAAATATTTGATATTCCAGCACACCTGTCAATACTATTTTCTAGGTAATGATACGGGGGCAGGAATGCTTATGCCATCAAATGCTTGAAGGCATGGGCCGGGAGAAAGGAGGGGCCGCCCCAATGTTGGACGCCACCCAAGAGTTGCGCCCACTTTTCCGCCATCAGCGAGATGTCCAGCGCCCCAGCCGCAGTACGAGCTAGGGCGACTGCGCCGTGGTTGGCCATCAGCAACAGGCGCGGCGAGCGTCCGTGAGCGCGACGGTAGCGTGCCAGTTCGGCGCGTACGGCGCGGGCCAGCGCGAGGCCGGGGTTGTGATAGCCGACCGTCGCGATGTGCCGGCCGCAGGTGACGACAGCGAAGGGATAGAAGTGGCGACGGAACGGCGCGACCCCGGCGCGGCTGCACAGAATCCGCAGCAGCCCGAGCGGGTGCGTGTGCGCAACAAAGCGGATTTCCGGATCGGCCAGGCAAAACGCGTGCAACATGGTCTCAATGGAGGGGCGCGGATCGCCAGCGCGGACGAGTGCGTCGCGCAGCAATTCGCCGGCGTTGGCGTCGGTACAGCGCGGATCATCGAGTAGCGCCAGCGCGCGGGCGGCATCCACGCGGCAGAAACCCCTCGCGGTGATGTTGCCCAGCCCCGCGCCGGAGGCTTTCACGAGAAAGGTGCCGTCGCCCAGCGCTGCGCTGGTGTTGCCCTCGCCGGTGATTGCGAGGCCATGCTCGACGCGCCCGAGTTCGCGCGTCATCTGAATCAGCTCTTGAAGAATCGCCATGCGCCGGATGATAGCGGCCCCCTCATAAAAGTCCAAAGTCATTCACACTCCTCCGCGCCTGATTTCCTCCCCAGCGGGTCTATATGCAAATGTGTACACATAGGCAATACCTGCGGGCGGGGGACTGTGTGAGGTGTCCAGATGTTGCTGGCGGGATTTTGCGCGCGCCATTCGCGGGGGCTTGAATCGCACACCTTTAAAGGTGTGCGATTCGGGTCCGTCAGGACATGGCGGCGGCGAGCATGCCACAGGCGGCGTGGATGTCTTGGCCACCGCTGTAGCGCCGGACAACGGGCACGGCGAGATGGGCGCGCAGGGCGTCGCGAAAGGCGTCCAACTCGGCGCGGGTCGGCGGGCGGTAGCGGCCGGTGGGATCATTGACGTCAATCAGGTCAAGCTGGACCGGCAGGCCGCGCGTGAGTCCGGCGAGCTGGCGGGCAGCCTCTGCACTGGTGTTGATTCCGGCGAGCAACGGCCACGCGAGCGTGATGCGCTGGCCGGTGGTCGCGTGGTAGTCGCGCAGCGCAGCGATCAGCGCCGGCGTCGGATGCGCCTGCTCAACCGGCATCAGCTCGCGGCGGCGGCGCGGGTCGGCGCTGGTGAGCGAGACGATCAGTTTGTAGGAGCGGCACTCACTGGCGAGGCGGCGGATGCCGGGGATAATGCCGGCGGTGGAAATGGTGATGGCCTTGGCGGAGATCGCCAGACCGCACGGCTCGGCGAAAATCTGCGCGGCGCGCAAAACGGCATTGAGATTCAGCAGCGGCTCGCCCATGCCCATGAACACGACGCCGCGGACGGGATGCGCGGAATCAGCCTGAATCTGGATTACTTGGTCCACGATCTCCCACGTGGTGAGGTCGCGCTGGAAACCGAGCCGGCCGGTGGCGCAGAAGTCGCAGCCGAGTGCGCAACCCACCTGCGAACTGACGCAGACCACGTACTTCTGGTCGCCCGCCTTGTGCAGCAGCGGAATCCGCACGGCCTCGAAGCGCGCGTCATCGGTGCCGGCAAAAAGATACTTGGCAAAGCCATCGCGCGGAGAAACGCGCCGGTCCAAAAGTTTCAGGCGCGGAATGGCCGTGGCGCGCCTGACCCCGGCTAGCAGCCGCGCAGAAAAGCCGTTGGCCGCGGCGCGTGGATAGTCACCATGCCGGACGGCGGCGACCTGCAACTGGCGGGCATGGCGCGCGGTGAGGCCGAGCGGCGCGAGCTTCTGGTGCAACTCGGCGCTGGTGAGGTTTTTCAGCAGCAGCGGCGTTTCCAAGGGTTGGAAACCGGGAGGTGTGGTTTTTCCAGGCATTGGAAAAGCTCCGAAATCAGCGAAGGAACAAAGAAAACCGGAGTGGTGGAGTAATGGAGTGATGGGGGAGGCGGCTGCGGTTTGGTTGGGTGGAGTGGGCCGCGCTCTGACGAGCGCAGCTACAGGTTTTCGACGCCATTACTCCTTTACTCCGGTGCTCCATCACTCCACTCCTATCAGCCCTCGACTTGGGCGCGGCTGACGGGTTTGCCGTCGCGGTAGCGGATGGCGAGGATGGCGAGCGCGCCGGCGAGGGCGAGGCCGGTCAGCAGCACGAAGCCGGTCGCGTAGGAGCCGGTCGCATCGCGGATGTGGGCGACGAGGTAGGGCATGGTCGCCTCGCCGATGGAGTCGCTCATGATGATGATGCCGAGGACGCGGCTCAACGCGCCAAGGCCGAAGCACTCCGCGGCCATCAGCGGGATCAGCATGTAGTCGGCGCCGAGGCCAAAGCCGAAGGCGATAGCGAAGACATAGAGCAGCTCCGGCTGGCCGCGCGCCGCGAGCAGTAGCGGAATCGAGAGGCCGACGATCAGGTAGGTCACCAGCATCACGTATTTCTTGGTGAAGCGGTCGGCGAGCCAGCCCATGGTCAGGCGACCGGCGACGCTGGCGAACAGGGCGAGGCTCAAGACGCGGGTCTTGGTCAGTTCGACGGCCTCCTTCGGCACGATGTCGGCGATGTAGAGCGCGAGGTTCTGCATGATGCCGCCGATGGCGCCGATGCTAAAGATGCTGCCGGCGGCGAGCAGCCAGAAGGCGGAGGTCTTCAGGATTTTCAGCAGGCTAACCTGTGGCGGCGCGGCGGGTGCGCTGGCCGCGGTTTGTTCCTCGCCGTCGGGCAACAGGCCGAGTTCGGCGGGCCGGCGGCGGACGAAGAGCAGGAGCGTGAGCATGACGACGGCGAAGAGCAGGCTCAACACGCAGAGCGAGCCGCGCCAGCCGAACTGGCGGTTGAGGAAGAAGACGACCCACGGCACAAGCATCCCGCCGACGCCGATGCCGACGTAGGCGATACCCATGACGCGACCGCGCAGGCGGCGGAACCAGTGCGAGAGCAGGACCTGGTTGGGCAGCGGGCCGGCGCAGAGGTAGCCGAGCGCGTTGCTGAAGAAGCAGACGTAGAGCGCGGCGAGGGAGGCGATCCAACTGAAGCCGAGCAGCGCGAGGGAGGCGAAGAGCGCGCCGGTGACCATGACGCCGCGCGGGCCGCGCCGGTCCACCAGCCAGCCGACGAGGAAGCCGAGCAGCGGCCCGGCGATGATTTTGCCGAGCGTGTTGCCGAACTGGATGTCGGCGCGCTTCCAGCCGAACTCGGCGACCCAGAGGTTGTAGAAAAGCGGCAGGCCGTAGAGGGCGAAGCCGACGATCAGCATCATGAAGATGAAGGCGGTGGCGACCATCCACCAGCCGTAGAAGAGAGGGCGTTTTGTCATGCGCGCGCGGGCTCCATCAGAAACCGGACTTGAGCCACTGCACCACGATCGGGCCGAGCAGCACGATGAAGACCGAGGGGAAGATGAACATGAGCAGCGGGAAGAGCATCTTGACCGGCGCCTCGTTGGCGAGTTTTTCGGCGCGCTGGAAGCGGCGCGTCCGCATCAGGTCGGCCTGGATACGCAGCATGTTGCCGATGCTGACGCCGAGCTCGTCGGCCTGCACGAGCGCGGAGACGACGGAATTGACATCGGCCTGGCCGGTGCGTTCGGCCATCAGCTTGAGCGCCTCGCGGCGCGTACGGCCGAGCTGGACCTCGCGGAAGGCGCGGATCAGCTCCTCGCTCAACGCGTCAAGCGTGCGGCGTTCGATGATGCGCTTGATCGCGCTCATGAAGTCCATGCCGGCCTCGACCGAGAGGGTCAGCAGGTCGAGGACGAACGGCAGCGCGCGCTCGATCTGGCGGTGGCGCAGGCGGATGGCCTTGCCCAGCCACATGCCGGGCCAGATGAAGCCGAGCGCGAAGAACATGATGTAGAACAGGACCTGCCGCGCCGCCAGCTTATACTGGATGTTGGGCGGCATGTGCGCGATGGCAAAGCCCAGCGAGAGCGAGAGCACCACACCCACGACCAGCGGCACGAGCACGCGCAGCGCGAGAAATTCCTCCGCGGTGATTAGGCCCTCGTAGCCGGCCATGACGATGCGGCGGTTGATGTCGTCGCGCATCTTGTCGAAGCGCTGGGTGCGGAAGAACGGCGTGACGTTCGGCGCCAGCGGCAGCAGCAGGCGGAACAGGACGGGCAGGCGGCGCTCCTGCTGGCGGCCGTCGGCGAGCGTGACGTAGGTGATCTGCGTCCAGACGCGGCCGATGTACCACACCAAGCCGCCGATGCTCAACGCCCACAGCGTATCTATCACCAACATCTGCCAGGTCATGCCCATATCAGATCTCGATGCGAATGATCTTCCGGATCACCAGCGCGCCCAGCGTGACGAGGACCACGACCGTGCCGATCGCGATCATGCCGAAGCGCGAGTGGAAGAAGCTGCCCATCATCTGCGGATCCATCATCGTCAGCACAACCATCAGCACGAAGGGCATCGCGCCGACGATGATGCCCTGCAGGCGGCCCTGCGCGGTCAGCGACCGGATACGGCCCTGGATGCGCATGCGCTCGCGGATGGTCGCGGCGATCTTCTCGAAGACCTCGGTCAGGTTGCCGCCGGTCAGGCGCGCGGTCTCGATGGAGACGACCATCAGCGTCAGGTCCTCGCTGCCGACGCGCTTCTCCATCTGGTTGAGCGCGTCCTCGAAGCGCACGCCGAGGCGGATCTGCTGGAGGAAGAGGCCGTACTCCTGCGAGATCGGGTTGCGCCGCTCGCGCACGACGGTCTCGAAGGCCTGCAGGATGCTGAAGCCGGCGCGCAGCGCGTTGCTCATCGAGAGCAGGCTATCGAGCAGTTGCAGGTTGAACCGCTCCAGCCGGCGCAGCTTGATGAGGTGCAGCGCGGCGCGCGGCGCCGCCAGCGCAGCGAGCGCGAAGATGACGCCGAAGAAGCCGCCGCGGAACATGCCGCCGGGATCGCCGAATTCGCCGAAAATGAAAAAGCTCAACAGGAACAGCGCCACCGCGCTCATGCGCGCGATGTCGGCTAGGCGCTTGGGTGGAATGAATAGAAAGACGTCCTCGAACTGCCGCGCGGTCTCCGTGGCGTAGGTGTTCGCATAGCCCTCGTTGCCCTCGGCGATGGCCTGGCTGATGATATAGGCCAGGCCGGCGAAGCACATGCCGTAGAGCAATGAGATCAGGATGATCATCGCAGCCCCCACGTCTCCGGGTCGAAGATGCGGTGGTTCATCTGGATGCCGCGCGCGGCCATCTCCTCGACGTAGGTCGGGACGGAGCCGGTCGGCTCGAAACGGCCCTTCACCTTGCCGTGCTCGTCCACGCCCTGCTGGTTGAAGATGAAGATGTCCTGCATGGTGATCGAGTCGCCTTCCATGCCGCAGACCTCGGTGACCTTGGCCACCTTGCGCGTGCCATCGCTGAAACGCGAGATGTGGATGATCAGATGGATCGCGGCGCCGATCTGCTCGCGGATGGCGCGCGTCGGCAGTTCCATGCCGGACATCAGCACCATGGTCTCGAGACGCGAGATGACGTCGCGCGGGGTGTTGGCGTGGACGGTGGTCAGCGAGCCTTCGTGGCCGGTGTTCATCGCCTGCAACATGTCGAGCGCCTCGCCGCCACGGCACTCGCCGACGACGATGCGGTCGGGGCGCATACGCAGCGAGTTGCGCACGAGGTCGCGGATGGTGACCGCGCCCTTGCCCTCGATATTCGGCGGGCGCGCCTCCAGCCGGATGACGTGCGGCTGCGTCAGGCGCAATTCCGCGGCGTCCTCGATGGTGACGATACGCTCGTCGTTCGGCAGGTAGGAGCTCAAGACGTTCAGCAGCGTCGTTTTGCCGGAGCCGGTGCCGCCGGAGACGATGATGTTGCGCCGCATGATGACGCTGGCGCGGATGAAGTCGGCAATCTCCTGGCAGATGGAACCAAACCCGATCAGGTCGGAGACCTTGAACGGGTCCTTGGAGAATTTGCGGATGGTCAGGCACGGCCCGACGAGCGAGAGCGGGTGGATGATGGCGTTGACGCGCGAGCCATCCTTCAAGCGCGCGTCCACGTAGGGCTGGCTCTCATCAATGCGCCGGCCGATGGGCGAGACGATGCGCTCGATGATCGCCTTGACGGAGTCGTCGTTGAGGAAACGCTTGTCGGTCTTGAACAGCTTGCCCTTGCGCTCGATATAGACGTTGTCGCAGCCGTTCACCATGATTTCGGTGATGTCGGCATCGGCGAGCAGATCCTCCAGAGGGCCGAGGGCGAGCGCCTCATCGGTGATATCCTTCGTCAGCTTCACGGCATCGAGGCCGCTGGGCAGCTTGTCGCGGACTTCCTTGACGATCTCGCCGATGACGCGCTGCGCGCTGTTGCGCAGTTCCGGTTCATCCACGCGGCTGGCGGTCATGCGCTTGAGGTCGAGCCGCTTGATCAGCTCGGCGTGAATCTGGCGCTTGATGCCCTGGATGCGCGCCTCATCGGCGTTGGAACTGATGTTGACGGCGGCGGGCGTCTGGGGCGCGGACGAGGGCGGCGGCGTCGGCGGTATGGCCGCCGGCGCGGCGGCCGGGGCCGGGGGCACGGGCTTGGCGGGTGCGGCTTCGCGCGCGGCGGCGGCCGGCGTCGCCGGCGGCTTCGCGAGCACCTCGGCCAACGTGATCTGGAACGGGCCGATCTGCGCGATCTCGCCCAGCCGCCAGACGTGGCGGCCGGCTACGCGGCGGCCATCGAGCACCAGCCCGGTGGGTGCGCCGACGTTTTCCACCCACGAGCCCTTGTCCTGAAACGTGAAGATCGCCTGCCGCCACGCCACGGTGGGATGCGCGAGCACGATGCTGTTCTTCTCGTCGGAGCCGACCGTGTAAACGCCCGGCTCCAGGTTGAACGGGTGTTGTTTGCCATCCGGCTTGGTGATGATCAGCCGGACCGATTGGAGTTGCATAGGCATGGTCAGAGATTGGCTTTGTGGCGGATGACTTTCTGCCGGTTCAGGTTCAGGTCCGGCAGGCTCTTCTCGATGTGCTGGAAGTTGACCTCCGGCAGCATCTTCTCGAAACCGACATCATCGGGATTGCGCAGCGTCAGCGTCAGGCGGCCCTGGACGTTCTGCGCGAAGACCAGCAGCTCGGCCTCGCGCGGCGTGACCTCGAACGTCACGGTGCTGTAGCTGCTGGCGCCGACGCGGCTCCAGCGGTCGCCCAGATTTTCCAGCTCCTGCTTCGCGAGCCGCTGGCCGGTGGCGAGTACGCTGACGTCCTGCAGCAGCGTCATGGTCACCGTCTCCATCTCCTTCGCGTTCGTGCGCGAGGGGATCGAGAAGGTGCCGATGATATCCACGCGGTCGTTCGGCTGGACAAGGCTGCTGACCGCGGCCTCACCGGCGATGGCGAGCGAGACCGCGCGCATGCCCTGCTTGATGATCGGCGAGAGGCCGGTGCGGATGCCTTCCGGCATCTCGACATCGGCCCACAGGATCGGCTGGCGGCGCTCGACCGTGTAGCGCAGCTTGCGGCCGAGGATCAGGTCCTTGTCCTTTTTCTCGATGTAGTCCTTGGTGTAGCCGCCGCGCTTGCGGAAAATCTTGATGACGCCGATGTCCTCGAACTTCAACTCGGTGCCCTGCGTCAGGTCGTTGGCGGCCGCGATGACCTCGACTTCCTCGGCGTCCCGATAGAGCTGGTCGCGCTCGGCCTGGAGGTAGCGGTTGGCCAGGATGAAGGCCAGCAGGCCGACGACCACGGAGATGATCAGCACCAGTTTTTGTTTCATAGTCTCGCTCCCGCGCCGGACGCCGGTGGCACGCGGCGTCTACTTGATTTTTTTGTGCAGCAAGATAACCACAGTCTGGCCGCGGACACCAGTGGAATTCGCGTTGACCAGCAGCAGCTCCGAGCCGCGCATATACAGGCCGCTGGCCTGGTCGCGCGGGCCCAGCCCCGGCAGCCAGCCGGCGCGCGGCAGCACGTCGGCGTAATAGCGCAGCACCGTGTTCGCGTCGGCGCCGACCGTGGCGGTGGCGACGGTCGAGCGCGCGGCGTCGTTGCGGATCGCCTGCGTCCAGCGCGAGCCGGGGAAGGCCGGCACGTCGGCCGGCAGCGGCCGGGCCGGCGCCTGCAGCGAACGGGCGAAGTCGGCCTCGGACTGCTCGATCCGGAAAACCGTGCTCGTGTTGCGCTGCCCGGTGTGGGCCACGAGCAGCCGGATGATTTTGCCATCGAGCAGCACCACGCCCCAGCCAAGCTTGGCGCCGCTGACGCAGAAGACCTGCCCGCCGAGCGCCTGGTAGGCGGTGTAGAGCCGCTCCAGAATCCTGGAGGGCGAGCCCTCGCACATGAAGACTTCCATCGCGCCCGCGCCGTTGTTGAGCTGCATCGGCGCGGAGTAGGCGGGCTGCTCGCCGACCATCAGGTTGCGGATGGGATCGTGGCCGCGCGCGCCCCAGCGCTCGAAGATCAGCGCCGGCGCCGCGAGCGGCGCGAACAGCGCGACTGCGAGCAGCGCGGTTTTCCAGGGCTTGGAAAAAAGCCGGGAAAAAGTTCCAAGGCTTGGAACATCCGGGGCGGACTTTTCCAGGGCTTGGAAAAAGAACGCCGGCTTTTGTCCAGGGATTGGACAACCGCAGGGCCTGTTTTTCCAAGCCTTGGAAAATCCGCCCGCAAAATTTTCCAAGGCTTGGAAAAAGTACGCGCCTGTTTTTCCAAGGCTGGGAACTGGGGAGCCGGCGGGCATCAGCGGACGTTTTCGATATGGGTCCACGTCAGCCACGCGTCGCCCTGCATGGTGATGGAGTCGGTGTCGTAAACGATGTGGCGGATGATGGGGAACATGGCGACGGGCGGGCTGCGCTCGCGGCCGTGGGTGAGCATGAGGCCATCGAGGAGCGAGGCGGTGTTGGCCGCGGCGGAGAGTTCGTTGCCGGGCGCATAGGTGGAAAGGTCGGTCGGGTGCGCATGGGAGACGATGCCGGCGGTGACGCTGCCGGGGTTGCCGGACACGACCGTGTCGTCCTGCGAGTAGATGACGTTGTCGCGGCCGTTGTTCCAGTCGCCGATCCAGCGGGGGACGTTGTAGCGGAGGATGTAGGGCGTCTGCATGGCGTCCTGGCCGGCCTGGGCGCGGGCCTCGTTGAGCGTCAGGGTGTGGTTGTGGGCGAGATATTGGATTTGCAGCATGCCCATGAACAACACGACGAGGGCGATCAGGCCGACGACGAACTCGGCGATGGCCTGGCCGGCGCGCGCGCGCCGCCGCTGCCGCCATGTTTTTTTCGTCGCGTTCATTTTTCCAAGCTCATCAATCATCCACCATCGCTTCAGTGTCCGTGCGAGGTGCCGCCACCGCCACCGCCGCCGCCGCCACCACCGCCGCGCTGGATGCAGTTGGTCCAGTAGGTCTGGAGCCAGGCGACGCCGGTCTGGCGGAAGGCGGGGTCTTCCCACGTGATCAGGTTGCGGCAATAGCTGCACCCGGCGGCCAGGTCGCGGATGCCGTCGGGTCCGTACTTCATGTAGATCGGCAGATGCGCGGTGATGTGCTCGATCCAGCCGAGGTCGTCGGGCGTGCTGCCGTCCGGGGAAATCTTGGAGTCATAGGGGATCAGGCGCACATCGGTGAAGGCAGGGAGCACGATGCCGTAGGTATGCGGCGGCACATCGCCATCGAGCGTGCCGAAGGGTTTGGCGGCGGCGACCCAGGTGATGCCGTAGCGCTTCTTGCTGAACAGGGTGGCAGAGGAATCGGCGACGACGGCCAGGCCGGCATCGCAGCCGGCGTAATCATATTGCGGCCTGACGCTGGAAATCCAGGGGAACGCCCCGCTGCCACTCGCGTTCTGGTTGGTGCTGATCCACTGGGTCCAGGGAATCCAGTGGCTGCGGTCATAGCAATACCAGGCGGCGGGCACCTGGGTGACGCCGGAGACCAGCGACTGGCCGGCGATCTGCGAGAGCTGCTGCAGCGCGCGCGTCGGCATGTTCTGGTCGCCCATATAGCCGGCGAGGGAGTCGAGGTAGGGCACGGTGTTCACGTTGATCGGGAAATATTCCGAGGCGTTGAAGTCGCGTGTGAACAGGGGCGGCAGCGGCGGCCAGCTCTGCCAGCCGGCATAGGTCTGGAGCAGGTTGCGCGCGTGGTTATAGAACCAGCACCAGTTCATCGTGGCGATCGCCTGATAGAAGCCCTGATCCAGCAGGATGTGATAACCCGCGTAGGGCGACTGCCGGCCGGGCATCGCCACCACGCCATCGCCACCGACCACAGTGAGCATGTCGGCGTAATCATCCCACGCGTTCGAGCCATCGGCGTTGACGTAGGGCGGCTGGGCGAGGTTCTGCGCGCGCACGGCGGCGGCAAAGGCGCGGATGGCGGCGGCATGTTGCAGAATTTCCGAGGTGTAATCCCGGTTCACATGGACGCCGTTGTTCTTGCCCGCCTGCTGCGCCGCGGCAAACCCGACCATCGGCCCCGCGAAGCAGACCCGCGCCTGCAGCTCGGCGATGGCGCGCGCCTCGGCGAAGTTCGTGTCGCCACGCAAGAGCGCATCGTTGATCGCCACCGCCTGCGCGGCGTTGAGTTCGCCGAGCAGGTTCAGGGTGATGCCCTGCCAGCGGGCGGCGGCCAGCGCCGCACCGTCGCCGGCGTTGCGGGTGAGGGTCTTGACGTAGATGACCTTGTGCAGGTCGAAATTCCACAGGGCGATGAAGGCGAGAATTACCACCACCATGACGAGGAAGACCATGGTCTGGCCGCGCCGGCTGCGTTGGAACCATAGTTTTTTCATTCGAGGTAGAGCGGATAGTGGTTATCCATCGTGGCTTCGCCCTGCATCAGGATGGAGTCCGCCGCGATGAACGCGCGGTGCAGAGGGAAGACCAGCGGCATGTCCTGCCGGACCCGGGCCTGAACGGTGTAGGTGCCTTCCGCCAAGGAGTAGTTGATGTTCGGCCAGCGCTCATAGTCGAGCACGCTCTGCCCCAGATCGGAGCCAAGGTAGAGCGGAATGGTCTCGCGCTCGGCGTCGGCGAAGGACTGGAAGGCCGCATCCTGTGCATCACCGCGTGCCCCCGGCACGAGGCGGACGGCACGGTCCCAAGCCCGGCCGATGTTGTTCGGCCCCGAAAAGGTGATGGCGTAAGGATCGTAGGAACTGGTGACGTTCACATAGCCGGAACGCAACGGGCCGGCCACGGGGATGGCGGCGGCGCGGATGGTCTTCATGACCATGAAGTCGTTGAAGCCAACGGCCCGCGCGCGTGCGCCACAGACGGCCGCGTGGTTCAGCACCTCGCTGGTCATGTAGATCTGCGACATTTGCACGCCGCAGAAGACGACGAGGCACAGAATGGCAATGACAATACACGCCTCGATCAGGCTCTGGCCTGACCGGGACGTGCAACAACGATACCTGTTGACCGGGGCACCGGCTTTCCTACGCCCCGCGGCAACGGTACGTGCCCGTCGCTGGGCGATGGCCTGCATGGCGATCAAAGCCGCCGGATGTTAGTGCGTGCCCGTCGCGTCGAGGTTCTTCAGGGTATCCTGCGAACTGGTCTGGGCTGCGGCCTGCGCCTGCTGCGCACCCGTGCCACTGTCCATCTCGGACACCGCGCCCGACAGCTTGGCGCGAATCGTATCGCTGAACGCCGCGAAGACGGCCAGCGCCGCGATCGCCACCAACACCACGATGATGATGTATTCCACCATCGCCTGCCCGCGTTTGTTCTGCTTCTTCATGCTTGCTCCTCTTCACTCCGTGCCATCACGGATACTCATATGCGATCAAATCCAACACGCGCCCGCCCGCCTCTTTGAAGGCGAACAGGAAGACGGCGAGCAGGAGTAAAATACCCAAGGTCAGGCCTGTCAAGACCGCATACTCGACCATGGCCTGCCCGGCTTTCCGCCGCCACTGCCCGCGTTGGGTGCCCGCCTTCATGTTTCAACTATAACCTATCCAAAAAACGTGAAAAAGCTATACTAAATTGCAGACCAAGCAGGCGGCAGGCCAAAAACCCGCTGCGGAAAACGTGAGGATGACTATGAGCAAGAAAACCTGGCGGGTGGCGTTGATGGTACTGCTGTGCGCCGTGTTCACCGTGGTCGCCGCCGTGCTGACCTGCCCCAAATGCGGCTATGAACAGGTCGAGGGCGCAGACAAATGCAGCCACTGCAATGCCGCGCTGCCCAAGCCGCCCCCCAAGGTGGTTCAGGAGGTTATCAAGCCCGTCAAGCCCACCTGGGCTCTGGCCACCGACGAGGACTGGCGCAAATCCAGCGAGGCCGCCACCCAGAAAAAACTCTGGCTCGCCTGGTTCTATGCCCGGAACGCCTACACCCTGAACATGATGACCGAAGGCACCAACTCCGCCCGCGCCGTCAAGCTCATCGCCCTGCAGCAGGGGTATGAAAAACTGCTCCGCTCCGCCACCGTCACCTGCCCCCGTTGCAAAGGCACCGGGCGCGCCGATATCCGCATCAAGATGTCCAGTGGCCGCGAGCAGGTCATCCGCAGCGATGCCAGCAAGTGCAAACTCTGCGAGGGGCCCGGCGCGCTGCCGGTCTTTGTGCGGGCCGACGTTCTCAATCACAGTCGCGCCCAAGTCAAACGCGACTATGATGCCCTCCAGAAAGACCGCGGCTGGGACAGCCTCAGCGGCGTGTGGCTGCCAGCGGACCTCGCGCGTGAGGTCACCCTCAAGGAGCGGCTGGAATTGATGCGCACCCTTGGCAGCCCCTGCGTGGACTGCGCGGGCATGGGTGCGGCCGCCTGTACCAAGTGCGATGGCGCCGGCTGGATCAAGTGTAGCAACATGACCTGTGAATCCGGCACCATGCCCTGCTCCGATTGCAACGGCACCGGCAAACCCAACAAGAAAGCCTCCACCGCCACCTATGGCAGCGGCTACACATCCATCGGCTCGTTCTGCCAGACCTGCAATGGCACCGGCCGGATCACCTGCAAAACCTGCAAGAGCGCGGCCAGCCTGCCGTGCCAGGCCTGCGGCAACAAGGCCATCACCGTCTGCAAGACTTGCACCGGCAACGGCCAGAATCCCGTCTGCAGCCGGTGCAAAGGCGATGGCGCGATGCCCTGCAACCGCTGCCGCGGCGCGGGCAAGATACGCGAGGTCGCTTGCACCGAGTGCGGCGGCCAAGGCCAGATTCTGTGCGCCGGCTGCAAGGGCGTCGGCCGCGCGGCCAAGCGCTGAAGCGCCTGTCCAAGCCCTGGAAAAACACCGGTTGAGATTTTCCCATACTTGGAGAAATCGCCGGCGGCGGTTCCAATCCTTGGAAAGAGAAAACCATGCTGCGTTGGAAAAACTGGGCCAGTCTGTTGTTCTGGCTGGCGCTCTGTCTGGGCGCGGGCGCCCTTGGTTCGCTGGTTACGATGGACTCCATCAAGACGTGGTATCCCGCACTGCACAAGCCCGTCTGGACTCCGCCCGCCTGGCTCTTTGGCCCGGTCTGGACCACGCTCTACCTGATGATGGCCGTGGCCGCACAGCGCATCACGCTACGTGCAAACCGCCGCTTGCCCTTGGCGCTCTTTGGACTGCAACTCGCGCTTAATGCGGCTTGGTCGCCGGTTTTCTTTGGTGCGCATCAGGTCGGCGGGGCGCTGGTCATTCTCACCGCGCTCTGTCTGACACTCCTCGCGACCACCATCACTTTCTTTCGCCGCGACGCGTTCGCCGGCGCGCTGCTGGTCCCCTATCTCACCTGGTGCATCTTCGCGGGGACGCTCAATCTGGCTATCTGGCGACTCAATCCTTAACGTGGCATGGAAAATCTGGGATACTGCCGCCATGACTGAACTCCCCATCGCCGCCCAAGAAGCGCACGCCCACGAGATCGCGCGGACGCTGCGGGCGGCCGGCCACCAAGCCCTCTTTGCCGGTGGCTGTGTCCGCGACTTACTGCTCGGCCGCGCGCCGAAGGATTTCGACATCGCCACCAGCGCCACACCCGACGACATCGCGAACCTGTTCCCGCGCACCCTCGCCACCGGCCGCGCGTTCGGCGTCATGCAGGTGGTACTGGCGGGACACCCGACCGAGGTCGCCACTTTCCGCCGTGATATCGGCGGCACCGACGGACGGAGGCCTGAGACCGTCGCCTTCAGCACTCCGGTGGAGGACGCGCAGCGCCGTGACTTCACGGTCAACGGGTTGTTTCAAGATCCGGAGACCGGCGAAGTCATTGACTACGTCGGCGGGCGCGCGGATTTGGAAAAGAAAATTGTGCGCGCCATTGGCGTACCGCGTGCGCGCTTCGCCGAGGATTATCTACGACTACTGCGCGCTGTGCGGTTTGCGGCCACACTGGAGTTCACCATCGAGCCAGAGACGTTCGCGGCGCTGGCTGAATCCTCACCGCGTATCACAGCCATCAGTGCAGAACGTATCCAGCAGGAACTGTCGCGGTTGCTCGTCGAGGCCCCGCGCGCCGGGCAGGCGTTACGACTGCTCCAGCGCAGTGGGCTGCTCCCCGCGCTGCTGCCAGAAGTCGCCGCGCTGGAAGGCCAGGAACAGCCGCCGCAATTCCACCCCGAAGGCGACGTCTTCGAGCACACCGTCATCATGCTCGACACGATGCCCGCTGGCCGCAGCCGTGTACTCGCGTGGGCCGTACTGCTGCACGACATCGGTAAGCCGCCGACCGCGACGCTGACGCGCGAGCCCGATGGCAGCGAGCGCATCCGCTTCCATTACCACGACGAGGCCGGCGCAAAAATGGCAGGGGGAATTCTGCGCCGGCTGAAAATGCCCGCCGACGAAATCGAGGACATCACTTACTGCGTCAAAAACCACATGCGTTTCAAGGAGGTCCGGCAGATGCGTCGCGCGAAACTGCGGCAGCTCGTTGGCGCGCGGACGTTTCCGGTCGAGCTCGAACTGCACCGCCTCGATTGCACCGCGAGCCACGGCGATGTCGTGAATGTCGCATTTCTCCGGCAGTTTCGGAAGGAACTGCAAAATGAGCCGGTCCTGCCCAAGCCATGGATTACCGGCCACGACTTGCTGGCTCGCGGGCTCAAGCCCGGGCCAGAGTTGGGTCGCTGGCACAAGCGCGCCTACGAACGACAGCTTGAAGGCGCGCTGACCACGCGCGAAGAACTGCTTGCTTGGCTCGATGCCGAACTACAGCCCCCCACCCCATAACGACTGCGGCGCTTTCCAGGGGCTGGGAATCGCTGCGGCAACTTTCCCAACCCTTGGAGAAAAGAACGGAACTTTTCCCAAGGCTTGGAACTTTATTTCTCTGTGTCGGTGCGGAACGGCGTCGCGGGCAGGCCGGCCTTGTTGAAGAGGTTGAGGTCCGGGACGTTCGTCCAGCCGTAGCGGACGGCGACCGGTGCCTTGACCTCGGTGGCGCTGACGACCACGGTGTCGCCTTCGATCATGGCGTTGGCGGCGACAAACTTCTTGTCGGCGCCGGCGAGGGTGAAGCCCCTCAAGTCGCCATCCTTGGCGACGAGTCCGCCACCGAGGTGCTCGAACGTCAGCACGGCCTTGCCGCCGCTGACCTTCAGCTTCTTGAAGACGGGACCGCTGTATTCGATTTTCTCGCCGTAGGTCAGCGCGCGCGCCGCGAGCGCCAGGCGGCCGCCCACCGGCTCTTTGGCCCGCGGATGGATGTCGGTGGCGTGGCCATGGTCGGTGATGACCGCCATCGCGGTGTTCGGCGTCTTCTGCCACGCGATGAGCTGCGCCTCGCGCAGTTCCGGCGTCATGCCCTGGTGCGGCGCGATCTGCACGAAGAAGAAGGGGAAGTCGCCCAAGCCCCAGACCTTCCGCCAACTGCCGATCATCGCCGGGAACAGCGTCTGGTATTCCTTCTGGCGGCCGTTGTTCGATTCGCCCTGATACCAGATCGCGCCGCGGATCGCATAGGGCAGCAGCGGCGCGATCATCCCGTTATAGAGCACGCTCGGCCGGTTCGGGCCGGTGCGCGGGTCCTGCGGCGCGCGCGGCGCGTTCGGCGCCGGCTTGCCCTCGGCCTTGGCCTTGGCGACCACCTCCTTGTGCTTCGCCAGCGCCTGCTCATGCTGCGCCTTCGCCTTGACCGGATCGAATTTTGCGAGGGCCTCGGCTTGCCGCGTGAGCGCCTCCGGCAGCGCCTTCTTGAGTGACGCCGGCTCGGTCCACGCCTCGGCATAGGTGCCGCCCCAGTCGCTCTCGATCATGCCGACCGGGATGTTCAGCGCCTTGCGCAGATCGCGTGCGAAAAAATAGCCGACGGCGCTGAAGCTCTCGACGCTCTTGGGATCGCATACCTGCCACACGGCCTTGACGCCGGTCTGCGGTTCATCGGCCGTGGCCTTCGGCACATGAAACAGGCGCAGTTGTGGGTCGGCCGTGTTCGGAATCACCTGCACTCCGTTCTCCGCGGCACGCAGCGGCCATTCCATATTCGACTGCCCGCTGCACACCCAGACCTCGCCCACGCAAACGTTCGTCAGCGTGATCGTGTTCGCGCCGCGGATGACCAGCTTGAACGGCCCGCCCGCCTTGCACTTGCCGAGCTTCGCCTGCCACTTGCCATCGGCGCCGGCGGTCGCCGTTGCCGTCTGCCCGCAGAACTCGACCGTCACCTTTTCGCCGGTCTTGGCTGTGCCCCAGACAGGGATGCGCGCCTCGCGTTGCAACACCGCACCCTCGGTGAACAGCGGATGCGGCTGCACCTCGGCCCGGACCACAACCTGCCCGACACACAACACGGCAATCAACAACAACCGTTTACGATTCATCAGGGGTCTCCTTTGGTGAAGTTTGGCGTCAAACGGATATTGCGCGGGATTATTTTGAAGAGACTTCGTTGCTTTCGAGATAGCAGCCCTTCTCGGTCCATTTGTCCTGCGGAAACTCCTTGTTGGGATCCACGATCACGTGCCCTTCGGCGTTGACACTGATGCCGAGGCGGACGAGACCGCTTGTCGCCGGACCGACCTGCACCATACCCTCGCCATCGAACGTCGAGCCGTGCGCACCGCACAGAATCCGCGTCGCGTCCTGCGGATCACGGCGCAGCGTCTTGCCCATGTGTGGGCAGGTCGTGCTCGCGGCGAACAGCTTGCCCTGGTGGCGCATCACGAAGAAATCGTCATCCGTGAATTTCTCGGAGATGCCATCCTCGGTGTAGTCCTTGAGCTTGCCGATATCCACAGTCGGCAGCTTTTTCTTATCCGCAGCGGCGACCGCGAGCGCGCCGAGCACGCAGCCAGAGCCGACCGCCAGGAACTGCCGGCGATTGAGGTGTCCCGGGCAACCCGGACAATGCTGCGGAGCAGGAGTGTTCGTCACAGTTTTCATGGCCGCCGAATAAAGCCTGCCGCGACCCGAGTCAAGCCCAACCTCGCAGCGGCTGGGACGTCCAGTCCGTCTATGTGGCGCGCAAGGATGATACGCCTTCGGTAAACAAACACTGGCCGTGGCGCTGGTGCCGGGCGGCAAGCTGGAGAGTCCTATCCGTCTTTATCCGCTGGCTACTTGGTGAGATGGCAGCCTGCTGTTATTTGAGGGGTGCACCTCCGTCCCGTGAAAAGAGCCTGCGCGCCAGCCGCGGCGAGTTGTCCACGGCAGACGGTGGCGCAAAAGTGCGAAGACTCCGTTGCACCCGGGACACAATTCTTTTTTCCTGCCTCTGGAGGATCGAGAGTACCGGGACCTTGGTGTGGGACCTGCTCACAAAGCCCCGGGACAAAACCCATGTTCACTTCGCCCATATTTGAAAATACGAAAACGCCGGCCTCCTGCGCGCCGGTACAGGTGCCACCCACGCCCTTACCTGTACGGCACGTTGTCCCGCCACCGCCGCCAGCGATGTTCACCCCGCGTGTAGCGCAGCACAACCAACCCCTGAATGTCGCCGCCTCTGTAGTGTTGGTGTTGTTCTTCCTCTGCCTGTCCATCGGTGTGGTGGTCTTCACCACCGCAGCGGATCATGCGGCCAAGAAGAATCGCGCCCAGGAACCTGCCCGGACGCTGCCCATATTCCCCGCGCGCTAAGACAACCTCCGCACTCACACCTCAACCAAACCGAGTGGCTCGGCGGTTTGCCAGCCGCCACGCGTGAAGTCGGGGATGGTCACCGAACTGCCATCCTGTTTGACCGATTGCTCGGTCAGCTCCACCAGTGCGCTCCATGTGACGCCGTCATAGACGCTGTGGTCGAGCGGCAGGCCGTTGAGCAGGCAGTGGCAGAGCCGGTATTCCATCAAGAAATCCATCCCGCCGTGACCGCCCGCCTTCTTCGCCAGCTCGCCGACCTTTTGCCACAGCGGATGCGTGAACCGGGCCTTCAACTCGGCCAGCGTTTTTTCGTCCACCCAGTCGTGCCAGCGCGGGCTCAAGGCGACGCGCAGCGGGTAGGAGCACAGCGTACCCTTCGTGCCGCTGATCAGGTTGATGCGCGTGTACGGGCGCGGACTGTAGCGGCCATACTGGATCATGATCGTCCGGCCGCGCGCGGTGCGGACGACCGTGGTGTTCATGTCGCCCGCCGCGTAACGGACCTGGCCGCGCGGATCGTTCGGGCCGAAGCGCTCCTTGATGTAGCTCGTCAGCCCGAACTCGGCCGACTCCATCGAGACCAGCCGCTCAAAGCGGTCGCCGCGGTTGATGCCCATGTACTGGCAGAGCGGGCCGAGCCCGTGCGTCGGGTAGGAGTTGCCCGCGTGCCGCCGGAAGAATTCGAGCGGGTAGTTTTTGTAATAGGTGTTGTCCAACAGGCCCGCGCGCAACTCGTGGATATAGCCGCAGTCGCCGTGGACCAGCTCGCCGAGCACGCCGTGGCGCGCGAGCGTGAGGGCAAACAGCTCGTCCTCGCCGTAGCAGCAGTTCTCCAGCATCATGCAGTGGAGCCGCGTCCGCTCGGCCATGTCCACCAGCTTCCAACAATCGGCCACGGTCATCGCGATGGGCACCTCCACCACGACGTGCTTGCCGCACTGCATCGCGTAGAGCGCCATCGGCACGTGCCACTCCCACGGCGTGCAGACATAGACCAAGTTCACGTCCGGCCGCTCGCACAGCTTCTTGAAGATGTGCTCGGAGCCGAAGTAACCCGCCGGTTTCGGATGGCCGGCCGCCACGACATCAAACTGGCTCTTGGCAACGCGCGCCTCAAAGACATCACAGAGGGCCACGACTTTGGCCTTGGATATCCGGCTCAAGCGCCGCACGGCGGCCGGCCCGCGATGGCCGACGCCGATGAAGCCGACGCGCACCTCGTCGAGCGCCGGCGCCTTGAGGCCAAAGACCGGACCCGCGCCCTGGCTGCGCGCCGGGGCGGCTGTCTGGCAGCCCGCGAGCGCCGTGGCGGCGGTCGAGCAGGCGAGGGTCTTCAGGAAATCACGTCGGGGCTGTTCCATGGCGGTTCCTTTCGCATAAGCATGGCGCGGATATTCCCGCGCAGCGGAAAAGGAAGCAAGCGCTTTCCTTGGATGGACTCCGCGGCGCGTTTCTGGTTCTCTTCCGCGGACACGATCAGCGACTTGGAGACCGGACACATGCTGCGATGGGAATTGCTGGACACGGCCGCCGTCCCCGGAGAGGGCGGCGAACTGCGCCTCTACCGGCGCGGCGACGAGTACTCGATCCGCGCCAACGGCTTCGAGTTGATGAACAGCCGCGTCCACGGATCGGAGGAGGAACTGGCGGAACGCGTCTGCGTACGCCTCTCTGGCCGGCCCACGCCACGCCTGCTGATCGGCGGGCTCGGCATGGGCTTCACGCTCGCGGCGGCCCTGCCACGGCTCAAAGGTGACGCGCGCGTGGAGGTGGTGGAGTTGGTGCCAGCGGTCGTCGCCTGGTGCCGCGGCCCGCTGGCCCACGTGGCCGGGGCGGCGCTGACGGATAAACGCGTGACCCTCCACGAGGCTGACGTGCGCCAGTTGCTGCACGCGCGCCCGAACTATTTCGATGCGATCATCCTCGACGTGGATAACGGCCCGGCCGGGCTGATGCGGAAGGAAAACGACTGGCTCTATGGCCGCGCCGGCCTGCGCGTCGCGTGTGCGTCGCTGCGCCCGCGTGGCGTGCTCGCCGTCTGGTCGGCCGCGCCGGACCAGGCCTTCGTCCGGCGCTTGCAGCAGGTGGGTTTCAGCGTGGAGGCGATTCCCGTCCGCGCCCGCCGCGGCCACAAGGGTGGCCATCACCTCATCTGGCTGGCTACCCGGCCCGCGTGAGCGCTGCAAATTCTGCTTTTGTCTGCGTCCGCTGCACGTTACAGTGCCGCCGCTTTCCCAACCTTGGAAGCCGGACGGGCTGGCTTTTCCAAGGGTTGGAACAATAACGGAACGGGGTTCCAAGGATTGGAAAACATGAGCGTGAAACCAACCCTCGTGGTGTTGGCCGCCGGCATCGGCAGCCGGTATGGCGGACTCAAGCAGATTGATCCCATCGGCCCGGCCGGCGAAATCGTCATTGATTACTCCATCTTCGACGCGATCCGCGCCGGCTTTGGCAAAATCGT
The DNA here is from genome assembly GCA_903889245.1 of uncultured Lentisphaerota bacterium. Taxonomy (GTDB): domain Bacteria; phylum Verrucomicrobiota; class Kiritimatiellia; order CAIQIC01; family CAIQIC01; genus DP16D-bin41. Next base: position 110,615 of record CAISWQ010000102.1, read on the forward strand.
CTTCGTCATCCGCCGCGACATCGAAGAGGCCTTCCGCGCGAAGATCGAGCCGAACGTCAAGGGTCGCGTCGCGATTGACTATGTGTTCCAGGACATGGCCAGCGAACTGCCGGCGGGCTTCCAGATCCCGGCCGAGCGCCAGAAGCCGTGGGGCACCACCCACGCGACGCTGGTTGCCCAGAGTGCGGTCAAGGAGCCCTTCGGCGTCGTCAACGCCGACGATTTCTATGGCCGGCAATCTTACGAGGTGCTGGCGGACTTCCTGCGTTCGGTGCAGCCGGATGCGCCGCACTACGCGATCGTCGGCTTCACGCTACGCAATACGTTGAGCGAGCACGGCACCGTCTCGCGCGGCGTCTGCCAGGCCGACGCGCAGGGCCACCTGCAAACCGTCGTCGAGCGGCTGAAGATCGAGAAGGCCGGCCAGGCCGCGCGTTATCTCGATGGCGAGACGTGGGTGCCGTTGACCGCCGACGAACCCGTCTCGATGAACATGTGGGGGTTCACGCCAAAGTTTTTCGCGCAGGCGGAAACCGCCTTCAAGAATTTCATTGCGCAGAGCGGGACGCTGCCGAAGTCCGAGTGCCTGCTGCCGACGACCGTGGATGGCCTGATCAAGCGCGGCGCGGCGCAGGTCAAGTTACTCTCCTCAAGGGAGAGCTGGCTGGGCGTCACCTATCCCGAGGACAAACCGGCGGTCGCCGCGGGTGTGCAAAAACTGGTGGATGCGGGGCTCTATCCCGCACCGTTATGGAAATGATTAAAGAAAGGGGCAGAACCATGAGCACGGATCAGGAAGTGATTGGCGTCGTGGGCTTGGGGTATGTGGGTTTGCCGTTGGCGCTGGCCTTCTCCGAAAAGAACGACGTGGTCGGCTTTGACATCAAGAAAGAGCGCGTCGCTGAACTCAAATCCGGCGCGGATCACACCGGCGAAGGCGATCCCGCCAAGCTTAAAAATCCGCGGCTTACGTTCACGAGTAATCCCGCCGACCTCCAACGTTGCACCTTTATCATCGTCGCCGTGCCCACGCCAGTCAACGCCGCCAACGAGCCGGACCTGGAGCCGGTCATCAAATCCACCGAAACCGTCGGCGCGATCCTGAAAAAAGGCATGATGATTTCCTACGAAAGCACGGTCTATCCCGGCGTCACCGAGGAAACCTGCCTGCCGATCCTCGAAAGCAGGAGCGGCCTCAAGCTCGGCGACTTCGATCTGGGCTACTCCCCGGAACGCGTCAATCCCGGTGACAAGGAACACACCGTCACCACCATCAAGAAAATTGTCAGCGGCCATAATGCCGCCGCGTGCCAACGCGCCGCCGCCGTCTACGGCTCCGCCGTCAAGGCCGGTATTCATGAGGCCTCCAGCATCATGGTGGCCGAGGCCGCCAAGGTCATCGAGAATGTGCAGCGCGATTTGAACATCGCGCTGATGAACGAGCTCTCGAAGATCTTCGCCAAGATGGGCATCCACACCAAGGACGTCCTCGACGCCGCCGGCACCAAGTGGAATTTCCACAAATATCACCCCGGCCTCGTCGGCGGCCACTGCATCGGCGTGGACCCCTACTACCTGATGAATCGCGCGATCAAGCTCGGTTACTATCCTGAAGTCATCTCGTCCGCGCGCCGCATCAACGACGGCATGGGCTTCTACGTCGGCGAACTCACCGTCCGCGCGCTCAACGAATGCCAGCGCGTTCCTGCCGGTTCCAACGTCTGGGTGCTCGGCATGACCTTCAAGGAAAACGTCCCTGACTTCCGCAACACGCGCGCGATTGACGTGGTCAACTACCTCAAGGGCTTCAAGGCCAACGTCAAGGTCTGGGAGCCGCACGCCACGCCCGAACAGCTCTCGAAGTACTTTGGCGTCGAGACGCTGTTGCCGGAGGAGGCCGAGCATATTGATGCCGTCGTGGTCATCAACGCGCACACCGCGTTCAAAACGCTCAAGCTGGCTGACCTCAAGGCCAAGATGCGCACGCGCGTTCTCGTGGACGTGAAGAACTTCTTCTGCCGCAAGGAAGCCGCGAAGCTCGACATCCACTACGTCAGCCTCTGATCGGCCGCGTCACGCTTTCCAAGCCCTGGAAAAGTTGGGCCTTGCTTTTTCCAAGGCTTGGAAAAATCATGCCGGCCACTTTCCAATCCTTGGAAAACTGCGAGGCGGCATGAACGGAAAATTTCTGCTTGGCATCATCGCACTGTTGGGCGCGGCGCAGGCGGCGGAGCCGCTGGCGTTCGGCAATCACGGCGAGCTGACGGCGTTCACCGTCGCCGGCCAAAATCTTGTCGCTGTCTCCACCAACGCACGATTGTTCGCCGTCGGTGCACGCGATGCCGCCGGTAAGGAAGTCATCCTCGGCTCGGAAACCGGCGCGTTCGCCGGCGACGCGCGCTCGGCCAACACCCACGAGTTGTCCTTCGCCAACCTCGGCGGGCTGCCGGTCGAGGCGCGCGTGAAGGTTCGCTACGACGACCGCGAGGGGCGTTCCTTCTGGCGCATCACGCTCGCCAACCGCAGCGACCTGCGGCTGGAGTGGGTCGAGTTCCCGTGCGTCAGCGTACCGAACGATCTGGGCGAGGGCGCCGACAAGGCGCAGCTTTTCTGGTCGGGTAACGAGGGCGGCCTCGTCACCGACGCCGACTTCCGCAAACGGCACGGTCAGGCCTACAAGCCCCAAGGTTATCCGAGCGGCGGCTGGTGTGGCCGCTATCCCGGCGCGGTGCAGATGCCGTTCATGGCCTATCTGCGGCGCGGCGCGGGCTTCTACTTGGGCGCGCACGATCCGCGCTTCGCCTCCAAGGAAATTGATTACGTCCGAGAAGGCGATCGCGTGCGGCTGGTGCTGAAGCTCTATCTCTCCGGCCTTGGCCGCGGCGAGTGGGCGATGGATCATGACATCGTCCTCGGTGCCATCGGCGGCGACTGGCACGACGCGGCGGACATCTACCGCGCGTGGCTGGAGTCCGCGCCGCGCGCGTGCCTGCCACCGAAGTTGACCGAGAACAAGCAACTGCCGGCGTGGTTCTGGGAGTCGCCGGTTGTCGCGATCTGGCCGACGCGCGGCGTGGGGCATCACGCCTACACACAGGCGCCGAACGAATTTTTCCCGTTCACCAACGCGCTGCCGGTCACCGCGCGGCTCGGCCGCGAGCTAAACGCGAAAATCCTCGCGACGCTGATGCAGTGGGAAGGCACCGCGCCGTGGGCGCCGCCGTATGTGTGGCCGCCCATGGGCGGCGAGGCGGCGTTCCGCGAGTTCGTCGAGGGACTACACGCGCAAGGAAATCTGCTCGGCGTCTACTGCTCCGGCATCGCATGGACCACGCAGGCGAACACAGGCGACGGCCAATACCAGACCAAGGCCGAGACGGAGCGGCTGAACATCCGCGCCGAGTCGTGCGCCGGGCCGACCGGCGAGGTGCGCAGCGCGATTTGCAATCACGAGTCCATCCGCTGGGGCTATGACCTGTGCCCGGCGCGCGCGTTCACGCGCGACGTCATCGCCAGCGAGGCGGAGAAGATCGCGCGCGCCGGCGTGGACTACATCCAGCTTTTTGATCAGAACATCGGCGCCTCGCCGTGCAACTGCTACTCGCCCGCGCACGGTCATCCTCCCGGCCCCGGCGCGTGGCAGGTGGACGCGATGAGCGAACTGATCGCAGGCGTACGGCAGCGGCTCGACGCGGTCAACCCGCACATCCTGATCGGCTGCGAGGCCGCCGCGGCCGATGCCTATTTGCGCCACCTGCCGCTGAACGACTTGCGGTTCAACATCAACATCAGCTCGTTCGGCCGGCCGGTGCCCGCCTATGCCTATGTCTTCCACGAGTACGTGAACAACTTCATGGGCAACCAGGTGCAGGTGGGTTCCAACCAGCAGCAGTCGCCGCTGAATCTGTTCCAGCGCCTCGCCTACTCGTTCGCCGCGGGCGACCTGCTCTCCGTGGTGCTCAAGGATAAGGGCGACATCCACTGGTACTGGTGCGAGAAGTGGGACGTGCCCCCGCCGCCGCAGGCGCCGACGAAGAAATTCGTCGCGCACCTCAACGCGTGGCGGACCGGCGCGGCCAAGCCGTTCCTCGTCACCGGCCGCATGCTCAAGCCGTGGCCGGTCGAGGGCGCGCGCGATGTGCCGCTGGTGCTGACGTGGAAGAACGACATGCATCATTTCCCGTCGGTCTTCGCCACGCGCTGGCGCGCGCCGGATGGGCGCGAGGCGCAGGTGCTGGTGAACTACCTGCCGGACGCAGAGCAGGCCATCGCCGTGCGCCTGCCCGGTCCCGCGCAGATGCGCGTGCTGCGCGACCCCGCCGCCGCGCCCGGCCCGTTCCAACCCGCGCCCGCCGCGCCGGTGCTCCAGCTCCCGCCGCTCTCCGCCGTGCTGCTGGAAACCCGGCCGTGACAGGCAGGGGCGCAGTCCTGTATCTTCGCCGCGCATGAAAACCATCACGTTCGTGGACCGCTGCAAGGTGCAGGCGATCGCCGGCAACGGCGGCGACGGCTGCCGCGCGTTCCGGCGCGAGAAGTATGAGCCGTATGGCGGACCCTCCGGCGGCGACGGCGGACGCGGCGGCAGCGTGACGCTGCGCGCCGACAAAAACTGCGCGTCGCTGCTCGACATCTACTTTCAGCCGCTCCAGCGCGCGGGCCACGGCGAGCCGGGACGCGGCAAGGACCAGTATGGGCGGCACGGTGCTGACCGCATCGTGCTCGTGCCGATGGGCACAGAGGTCAGTGACGCCGAGACCGGCGCGTGGATTGGCGAGGTGATCGCCGACGGCGCGGAGCTGCTCGTGGCGCGCGGCGGCAAGGGCGGGCTGGGCAACCGGCACTTCGCGACCTCGTCGCACCAGGCGCCGACGGAGACGACGCCGGGCGAGCGCGGCGAGACGAAGAAGCTGATGCTGGAGATGAAGACGGTTGCGGATGTCGGGCTTGTGGGTTATCCGAACGCGGGCAAATCCTCGCTGCTGCGCGCGATCAGCCCGGCGCGGCCGAAGGTCGGCGCGTACCCGTTCACGACACTCTACCCGAACATCGGCACGGTGGAGTACGAGGACTATAAGCGCGTCCGCGTCGCCGACATCCCCGGCCTGCTCAAGGGCGCGCACGAGGGCGTCGGGCTGGGCCACGCGTTTCTGCGGCACATCGAGCGCACGCAGTTCCTGCTGATCGTGCTCGACATGGCCGGCACCGAGGGGCGCAACCCGGTGGACGACTACCGCAATCTGCTCGAGGAACTGAAGCTCCACCGCGCCGAGCTGCTGGAGCGGCCGCGCAGGGTCGTCGCGAACAAGATGGACCTGCCGGAGGCGGCGGAGAAATTGAAGGAGTTCAAGCGCCGCACGAAGCAGAAGGTGCTGGAAGTTTCAGCCGCGACGGGGCTGGGCATCGCAGAACTGAAGCAGGCGCTCTACGATCACTTCTTCATGGGCGGCGAGTAGAAGTTGACCCACAGCTTGTCGTCGTCCTTCACCGGCAGTTTTTCCGCCTGGTCCGCATAGGCCGGCTCGCGACAGCCCACGGCCGCACGGCGCAGCAGGCTGTAGAGCGGGCCGAAGCTCCCGCCGTGAATCTGCTTGTCCGTCCACGTCTTTTCCTTCAGCGCGTAGGGCAGCGTCCAGTCGAGCGCGGCGCGCAGGCCGCGGCCATCGGCGGTGCGGAAGTTCCAGAGGTCCACGCCCACGTGCTCACCGAGCCGCGCGCAGGCGCAAAGCGCCTCGAGGTTGAAGAACGTGTAGCTGATCGAGAGCGTGCGGCGCAGCTCCTGCGGCTGGCGGCCGTCGGGCTCGATCTGCGTGGCGATGCGTTTGGGTTTGGTCTGCTCCAGGATTTCCTGCGCCTGTGCGCGGTCGCCGATGAAGAGCGCGAGGGCGGCGCACTGCGCGTCATACCAGGTGGCGTGGTTGTTCGAGGTGCCGGCCTCTTTTTTCCCCAGCTTGCTCGTGCGCAGCCATGTCAGGAACTCGCGGCACCAGTCGCGCAATTTCCGCTCGTCATCGGCGGTCCAGCCGGGCGCGCCGTGGAGCAGCAGGATATCGTCGAGCAGCGCCGGCAGGCCGTGCGTATCAATGATGCCGGTGGCGCGGCCGGTGTCCTTGCCCTTGACCATCTGGCCGTGGTCCAGGTTGGGATTCATCTTCGTCGCCGGGTCGAGGAACCACGCCCGGAGCTGCCGCACCGCGCCGTCGGCATAGGGCTGCTCGCCGGTGAAGTACCACGCCTGCGCGAGGTTGTGCACCGCGCGCTGCATGTGGCCCAGCGCGGCGTGGTCATATTCCTGTGTCTCCGGATTCCGCTCGCCGTCGCGGCTGATATACGGGAGCCCGTTGGACTTGGCCGGGTCGGGCCAGTAATAGGTGGCGAGGCTGACGTAGTCGTGCGGATCAAAACCGGGCTGCGGATGCTTTTTCTCGGTGACGGCGACCGGCGGCGCGGCCAGCGCCTTCCCGGCCTCGTGCCGCAGCTTCTTGAGCGCGGTGGCGACCGCAGGGTCCTTGGCTTTTATCAGAGCCCGCGTGCGAGCGAGGTCGTTGCTGCGCAATAGCAGCGTGGCGGGCCAGGCCTCGGTCGCGGCCCGCGCCACGCCAAGGGTCAGGATGCAGGCGAGAACCAGCGGGGTCTTCATCGTTTTTCTCCTCACGCAACGGCCTGCTCGATCGCCGCCAGAAGCTGCGGCAGATCGGCCGGCGTCACACCGCTGAACCAGAGGGACTGCGGATAGAGCAGCACATTCGGGCCCTGCGCGCAAAGGCCGAGGCAGCCGGCGGCGGAGACGCGGACGCGGCCCTTGAGGTGTGGCCGTTGCCCGACCGCCTCCTTGAGCTGTTCACGGAGTTGGACCGAGGCGCCGTCGGCACAGGCCTTGCGCGCACCGTGGCGGTCGTTGGTGCAAACCAGCACGTGGCAGAGGAAGGGACTGACCGCGCGCTGCATGGGTTGAGCCGGCAGCTTAGAAGCTGTAGGCGATCCGGAAGGTGCCGTTCCAGCTCTCGTCGGTGTGCAGAGTCTTGCCGCCGTAAAGGCCGAACATCAGATTCTCGATCGGCTTATAGACCATGCCACCCTCGAAGGTGATCGGATGGCCGGCGGAATAGGTCTGGTCCGAGCCGCTAAGTTCCGACACCAGCGCAAACTGGTCGTCGAGATTCCAGATGATGGAACCGGAAATGATGATCGTGTCGCTCTTGAGTTGGGGGTCGTTGGTGGTCAGGTGCGCGCCGCTGACATCAAGCGCCCAGTCCACACACTCCCACGTCTTGGTACCGATCGTCACGCCGCCAATGATGGAGACCTCGCCCGAACCCATGCCCTTGGTCTCATCGCCGGTCGGAAACTGAATTTCAAGGTGCGGCAGGATGTAGGGGAAGCGGAAGATGTCCTCATAGGCCAACAGTTCCATGCCGATGCCGCAGTCGCCGATGCCCTTTTCGTTGTTGCCGAGGCCCTGCTTGACGCGAACCTGGTGCGCCGGAACGAAACCGTAGACCGCGAGGTTGCCGAACAGGCCATAGCGCGCCATGATGGCCTCGGTGAAGTAATTCCGCTCGGGATACTGCACGGTGTTGGCCAACGCGCTCAATTCCAACTGGCCCTTCTCCGGGAACTGATTTTCCTTGGTGAAGATGGTCCGGATCGGTTCGGCCTGAACCATCGTGACCATCGCTGTCAGCACTGCGCCCAGTATCAGTTTCTTCATCGGATGCTCCTGTGTCGTACGCCCGAAGGCGGCGCACACTTTACGGAACGCCGTGAAAAATGCCACAACAAAATCACACCCATCGCTTTTCCACCCTGCCCTGCCCAGCCGGACCAGGCCGACCGTTTCCAAGGCTTGGAAAATTCCACCGCTGATTTTCCAAGCCTTGGAAAGCCGTGTGGTCGCAGTTGATTGGCGGGGCCGCCGGCGTATCTTCCGGCCAAAAAGGATGCCCATGAGCTTCACGCTACAGATCGGACAGGCGGCGCCGGATTTCGCGCTGCCGGCAACAGACGGCCAGACCTACCGCCTCGCGGATTTCACCGACGCGCCGGTGCTGGTGCTCTTCTTCACCTGCAACCACTGCCCCTACGTCATCGGCTCCGACGAGGTCACGCGGCGCACGGCGGAAAAATTCGCCGCGCGCGGCGTCAGGTTCGTCGGCATCAACTCCAACAGCCGGCACACCTATGCCGAGGACGATTTTCCGCACATGGTCGCGCGGATGCGGGAGCAGCAATTCCCGTGGCTCTACCTCCACGACGAGCCGCAGGCGGTCGCCCGCGCCTACGGGGCGCTGCGCACGCCACACTTCTTCGTCTTCGACCGCGCGCGCAGGCTGGTCTACACCGGCCGCGGCGTGGATAGCCCGCGCGACACGGCGCGGATGAAGGTCAACGACCTCGACCGCGCACTGGGGGAAATCTGCGCCGGCCGGCCGGTCAGCGTGCCGGTGACCAACCCCATCGGCTGCAACGTCAAGTGGGAAGGCCGCGACCGGCATTGGATGCCGCCGGAGGCGTGCGACCTGGTCTAAGCCCGCGCTTGTCCCCACGCCGCGCTTCCGCTACCGTGTGCGCCCGCACACGAAAGGCGAGTCATGCACATCACGGTGAACGGCGAGCAGATCGAGGAAACGGCCATCGAGCGCGAGCGCGAGAACGCGCGGCGCGAACATGCCGACTGGACCGAGGCCCAGATCAACGACCGCGCCCGCGAGGCCGTGGTCGAGTGGGCGCTCATCCGCCAGGAGGCCGTGAAGTTCGCGCTCGAGCCGCCCGCCGACGAGGTCGAGGCCGAGTTCAAGAAGCTCTGCGACGGCCACGGCGGCAAGCCGGAGTTTTTCCGCCGCTATAACCTGACCGGCCGCGACGAACAGCGCATCCGCGCCGACCTCGCCGCGCAGCTCCGCGTCACGCGTTTCCTCGGCGACCTCTCCCGCAATGTGGCCGCACCGGCCGAGGCCGCCATCGCCGCTTATTTCTCCGAACACTCCGCCGACTTCGTCGAGCCGGAGCAGGTCCACGTGCTTCACGTGGTCCGCCATCCGCGCAGCCAAGAGGAAGCCGAGAAGGCTTTCACCGAACTGCTCGCCGTCCGCCAGCGCCTGCTTGCCGGCGAGAAGTTCATGGACGTGGCGCAGAAGGAATCCGCGTGCAACGATGCCAGCCCCGACCTCGGCTTCTTCCCGCGCGGCCAGATGGTGCCGGAGTTCGAGGTCGTCGCCTTCTCGATGAACATCGGCGAAATTTCGCCGGTCTTCCAGACGCAGTTCGGCTACCACATCGCCACCGTCACCGAGCGCAAGGCCGCGCGGCCCAAGGCGCTGGACGAGTGCCGCGCCGAGATCAGCGACCGCCTGCACCACGACGCGAAGAATGACTACATCGGCACCTGGGTGGACGCGCGCAAGTCCGTTGCGCAGATCGTCGTCAAGGACGAGACGTCGCCCAAAGCGTAACCCTCCGATTTCCCGCATTGACATTGCGCGGCCCGATGCGGAAAATGCGCGCCGTCAAGGCGCACCTATGTTATCTGACGCCACATGGCAGTCCTTGCAGAAGCGGCTGGGTCGTTCCAGTTTCCGCGCCAAGTTCCGGCTCTCGGAGAAGGAACTCGCCTACGCCCGCGACCGCGGCCTCGAAGTCCTCGAAACCCACGCCCGCGATTTCGTCACCCGCCGCGTCGCGCCGCGCGATCCGCCCAACGATGGCAAGCAGACGCCGATGACCGGCCACCCGGTCTTCGTCGCGCAGCACGCCACCGCGACCTGCTGCCGCGGCTGCCTCGCCAAGTGGCACAAGATTCCCGAAGGCCGGAAACTCACCAACCCGCAGATCAATTACGTCACCGACGTGCTCATCCGCTGGCTCGGCGATCAGCTCGCCGCGCACGCCCCCCAATGACAGCCCGCTGCCTGTTCGCGCTGTTCGCTTTTCTTGCCCCCGCGCTGGCGCTCGAAGTCCGCGTGGATGCCACCGGCGGCGCGCCGCGCCTTTGTGTGGATGGCCAGCCGGTCCGCGCGCGGATGTTCTATGGCGCTCCCGGCAGCGGCCCGCTCACGGTCGGCCCCACCGCCGGCGAGGCCGCGTTCGAGTTCACCGCCGCCGAGGACGAGCCCGGCCACGGCACGCTTCATTTCCGGTTCAGCGAGCAACCTGGTGAAGTTGCTCTCTCCGATCTGCACGTTGTGGACCTCGGCACCGGCCGTGAGGTGCTCGGTGGCGATGGTTTCCAGGGCTTGGAAAAAGGACTCGCCGGTTTTTCCAAGGCTTGGAACGTCTGGCCGCCCGGCGCACAAAATACCGTCGGCACGCTCGCCGCCGCGCCGGGTGCGGGCCGCGGCGGTCGGCCCGCGTTGCGCGTCACGTTGCGCACGCCAGCGGCGGGCAGGTGGCCGGACTTCCATATTTATCATCAGCCCAATCTCACGCTGGAAAAAAGTCACCGCTACCGCGTCAGTTTCTGGTGCCGCGCCTCGGCACCGCGCGAACTGCGTGTGGCGCTTTACCGGCCGGGACAGCATTACACGTTGCTCGGCGCGCCGGACAACGGCTTCGCGGCGCAGATCAGGATGGCCGTCGCCGCGGGCGCGCGCTTCATCACTTTTCCGATCAACCTGCCGTGGCCCAAGCCCGGCGAAGCACCCGACTGGCGCGCGGTGGACGAGGGCTGCCAGCGCGTCTGCGACGTGGATACCGGCGCGCTGCTGCTGCCGCGCATCGGCATGGACGCACCCGCATGGTGGCTCGATGCGCATCCCGACTGTGCAATGGTCTGGGACAAGCTGCCGGCAAAGGCACACCGCTACGCCGTCGTCTATACTCCTGAATATCGGGACGAGGCGACGCGGAATCTCGCCGCGCTCGTCGCGCACCTCGAGGAGAAATTCGGCGCGCGCCTCGCCGGCTATCACCCGTGCGGCCAGAACACCGGCGAATGGTTCTATCCCGAAACGTGGGACCGCGCGATCAGCGGCTACGCCCCCGCCGATGCTGCGGCATGGCGCGCGTGGCTGCTCATGCGCTATCGCGACGACACCAAGCTGCGCGCGGCGTGGAACGAGCCCTTGGCCGCGCTGGCGAAGGTTGACGTGCCACCGCCAGTGGAACGGCTCGCCGCGCCGCATGGCTTGCTGCGCGATCCGCTGACCGAGCGGCGGCTGCTCGACTGGGCCGACTTCCGGCAGGAGGAGATGGCGGAGACGGTCTGCCAGTTTGCGCACGCCGTCCGTACCGCGAGTGCCGGCCGCAAGCTGGTCTGCTTTTTCTACGGCTACGTCTTCGAGTTTGGACCGATCTTCGAGGGACCGGCCAAGGCGGGCCACTACGCGCTGCGCCGCCTGCTCGACTGTCCCGACGTGGACGTGCTCTGCTCGCCGATCTCCTATTTCGACCGCGGACTCGGCCAGGGCGCGCCAGCGATGACCGCCGCCGAGAGCGTCGCGCTTGCGAAAAAAATGTGGCTCTTTGAAGACGACACGCACACCCACCTTGCCACCGGCGAGCCGCCCGGTGCACGCGACCACGTGGACACGCGCGAGAAGTCCGTCGCCGAGCTGCGCCGCAACACGGCGCAGTGCGCGCTGCGTAACTTCGCCACGTGGTGGATGGACCTCGGCGCGACCGGCTGGTTCAACGATCAGGGTTTGTGGGACGAGATGCGTCGCCTCGACGCGCTCGACTCCGTGCTGCTCAAGCAGCCGCGTGCCTTCCGCCCGGAGATCGCCGCCGTGATTGATGAACTCGCCGTGCGCGAAATCGCCGCCGGCGGTGAGGCGTTGGCCCGGCCCGGCCTCTACGAAATCCGCCGCCCGCTCGCGAGATGCGGCGCGCCATGCGGTTACTATTTGCAAGACGACGTCGCCGCCGGCCGCGTCGGCGCGAAGCTGTTCGTCTTTCTGACGCCGTGGCGAGCCGACGCCGCGCAGGTCGAAAAAATCCGGCGTGCGACGCGCAGCGCGTTGCGCATTTGGTGCTATGAGCCCACGCCCGGTCTGACGGATTTCACCTTCAAGGCGCTGACCAACGTCATCGCACTCGCGACGCCGACCGCGGTGGGCCGTCAGCTTGGGCTCACGACGGAGTTGGGCGCGAAGGCGCCGATCAAACCTCTGTATGCCGTGAGCGATGCGCAGCCGGAGGAAGTTCTCGCGACCTATCCCGATGGCTCCGCCGCCATTGTTTTGCGCCGCGCTGGCAACGGCGGCGATTTGTTCTGCGGCGTGCCGGGCCTGACGAGCGAACTCGTGCGGCTCGCGGCGCGCACAGCCGGTGTCCATCTTTTCACGCAGCGCGACTGCAACCTCCATGCGAACGGCCCCTTCATCTCGCTCCACGCCGCGGAAGACGGCCAGCTGGAAATCAACACCGGCCGCGCCGGCCCCGTCCGCGACCTGTTGACCGGCGAAAAACTCGACGATGGTGAAAAAGTTTTCTGGGACGCGAAGCTGGGAGAATCGAAGGTTCTGCGGGTTGGCGAATAGACAACTTCGACTGCCGCCGGCGTCCCCCATGCGGATAGAAAGAGCATGAAGCCTCTGATTATTTTGTTGGTGGGATGGCTGCTGTTGCCAGCGCGTGCGGCGGAGGCGCCGAACGCGGCGGAGGTCTATCGCCGCGCGTTCGAGGCGCTGCCGAAGCTGACCGAGGCGGAGGGCCAACTGCTGCGCGGCGCGGCGGCGGAGGTGAACGCGGCGCAGTTGAGCCAGAAGCTCGCTCCAGCGCTGGCGCTCTACCGTCAGGCCGCGCGCATGGAAAACTGCGACTGGGGGTTCGACTTTGAGAAGACCGGCTTCGGCACGTTGCTGCCGCATCTCTCGCCGCTGATGCAGCTTTCGCGGGCGGCCAAGTGGGAGGCCGACCGCGCCAGGCCGTCTGACCCGGCCGCGTTCGCGGCGTGGCACGATGACCTCCTGCGGTCCTCGGTCCATGCCGGCCAGGGTGAGGCCCTGATCTGTGGCCTGGTGGCGGCCAACATGCGCCAACGCTCGCTCGATGCCATCTGCACCAATCTCACCACGCTGCCGCCGGAGATGCTCGCCAAGCTGGGCCGGCAGTTCGAAAACATCCAACCGCTGCCTTCGTTCCAGAAGATGATGCTGGCGGAAAAGGCTTTCGGTATTGATTGGTTCATGCGCCGCCTCTTTGAGTTGCAGCGCGAGCAGCAGGCCGCCAGCGCCGCCACTAACTTTGCTGCGACGCTACGCTTGAGCGCGGTGGTCGGCGGCGGGCCGCTCGGCTTGAAGATCGGACTCGAGGAGGTGGGCGGCGACAACTTCTGGCTCGGCCTCGGCCAGCGCAAGCACGGCATCGAACTGGTCTCCGCCGATATCCGCAAGGGCCAGGCGGTTCTGCTCAAGGGTAATCAAGCGGCGCTGGTTCTGTTGCAGGAAAAACGCATCGAGCCGATCAGCCTCAAATTTATCGGGGAGGCCATGCGCAAGCTGCTGGGCGAAGAGTTACCCAAAGACCTGTTCGCCGGTATCGGCAGCAACTCAACGGAAATTGTGCGGCAGATGCTGGAAACTTCCGACATCATGGGCGCCCTCGCCGCCAGCGCCGATGCGCCGGTCAAGGATCCCGAGGCGTGGGGCAAACAAATCGAAGCGGCCACGACCAACAATGCCTTCGCCCGCCAGTTGCTGCCCGCCGTGGGCAACGCGCGCTCACGGATGGATGCGCTGCGCGCGCAGGAGGCGATGCTGCGCGTGGCGCTGGACGTGGCGCGCGAAGGGCCGGCCGCCGCCGCGCGCAGCCGCGACCCATGGAACAACGGCGCGCCGTTCGCCTGCCGCGAGACGCCCACGGGCTACGAGCTCGTCTCGCAACTCACACGCAAAGGCGAAAACGTCACGCTCCGCATCCCGCGGCGCTGAACCTCCAGGGCTTGGAAAATCTTCCGGCGATTTTTCCAAGGCTTGGAAAAAGCTGGCTAAAATTTTCCAAGCCTTGGAAACTATCGCCATGAAATGCGTGCACATTCTGCTCGTCGTGCTGCTGCTCGCAACCGCGGGCCGCGCCGGCGCGGCGCCGAACGCGGCGGAGGTCTATCGTCGCGCGTTCGCCGCGCTGCCGAAACTTTCTGCCGCCGACCAGAAATTGCTACAGGACCAGCCCACCGGCCCGGAAGCCGCCGCGCTGAGCAGGAGGCTCGCGCCGGCGCTGGCGCTCTACCGCCAAGCCGCGAACCTGCCGAAATGCGACTGGGGCATCGATCTCAACAAGCAGGACATCAGTTTTAAGTCGCTCCTGCCGCACATGGGCCCGATGGACCAGCTCTCGAAGGTCGCGGCGTGGGAGGCCGAGCGCGTCAAGAAAAACGACCCGGCGGCGTTCGTCGCGCTGCACGAGGACACCATCCGTTCGGCGGCGCACGCGGGCGAGGGCTGGCCGCTGATCTCCGGCCTGTTCGATGCGGCGATCCGGCAGCGTTCGCTGGAGGCGCTCGCCGGCAATCTCGGCGCGCTCTCGCCGGACCAGCTCGCGCAGCTTGGCGCACGTCTCGCCGCGCTGCCGCCGGGCGTGGACTTCCAGAGGGCGATGCTCGCGGAGAAATCCTTCGGGATCGACTGGTTCATGAACCATGTGGTCGCGGTCAGCCGCGACGCGCAGACGGGCGCAGCGGCGACCAACTTCGCGCTCAATCTGCGGATGAGCGCGATGGCGTCAGGCGGGCCGGTCGGCTTGAAGATCGGGCTGGAGGAAAGGAACGGTGACAATTTCTGGCTCGGTCTCGGCCAGCGCAAGCACGGGATCGAGCTGGTTTCCGCCGATCTCCGGCGCGGCGAGGCGATCCTGCTCAAGGATGGCCAGGCCGCGCTGGTCCTGCTGCAGGAGCGGCGGATCGAGCCGATCAACATCAAGCTCATGAACAACGAGCTGCTCCGGCTGCTCGGCGAGCGGGACGCGCAGCGCGTCGCCGCCGTCGTCGGCACCAACTCCACGCGGCTGGTCCACGAGATGATGGAGGCCTCCGAACTGCTCGGCGCGCTGGCGGCCACCGGCGCGACGCCGGTCAAGAACCTCGACGCGTGGGGCAAGGCCGTCACCGCGCAGGTGACCAACCAGAACGCGATCGCCGGGCTCTACTTCCCCATTCTGCCGGGGACACGCGGCACGATGGACTCCGCGCGTGCACAGGAACAGATGCTGCATGTGGCACTCGACGTGATGCGCGCCGGTCCCGCCGCCGCCGCCCGCAGCCGCGACCCGTGGGGCGAGGGCGCGCCCTTCGCCTGCCGCGAAACCGCCGACGGCTTTGAACTCGTCTCCCAACTTCAACGCGACGGCAAACCCGTCACCCTGCGTATTCCACGGAAATGATTTTTCCCAAGGTCTGGAAACAGCGCTGGTTTTGTTTTCCAATGTCTGGAACTTTTCTGCGGCTCGCTTTTGGCGCGGTCGCTTTGTATCGTCACCGGCCATGAAAATCCGATCAGGGCTGATGGTGTTGCTGGCGCTTGGGACGGCGCAGGCGCAGTTCCCCCTGTACTTCGGCAGCGGCGAGAAGGACTTCGCGCGCTATGCCGACTACGGCATCGGCGTGGTCGTGGCCGGCGACCTCAATCTGCTGGCGACCTATGATGCGGTCGCGCCCGGGCTGCTGCCAAAAGGTTCCGAGGTCCGCAAGGACGTGGAGCGCGCGCGCCGCTCGATGCAGGGCACCTGCGCGCAGGCGGCGGCGCAGAAGCTGGCAATCTGCTTTTCCACCGACGAGGCGAAGTTCCCCGTGCCGGTCTGGGAGCACCTGCTCAAGGCCGCGCCGGAGCACGGCAGCAAGAACCGGATCGACCTGGCGAGCGAGGAATTCTGGAAGTTCTACCGCGCGAAATACCGCGAGGTCCTCAAGGCGTTCCCGGACGTGAAGTATGTGATGGTGCGCACCGGCGAGAACTACGCGAACCACAAGAAGACGTTCGCCGGCCAGACCATCCGCGGGAGGAAGATCGACGCCGCCTACATCGCGCACATGCAGCGGCTGATCAACGAGACGCGCAAGCTCGTCGTGGACGAGGCCGGGCGCACGCTGGTCTGGCGCACGTGGGATTTAGGCAACGACGGCTTCCACGCCAACACGAACATCTATGACCGCATCTTCGCGGGCGTGCAGGAGCGCAAGGGCCTGCTCGTCGCGGTCAAGCACACGCAGACGGATTACTGGCAGTACAACGACTTCAATCCCTGCATCGGGCGCGGCGGTGTGACGCAGCTCATCGAGTTCCAGTGCGCGCGTGAGTACGAGGGCAAGGGTGCCTATCCGAATTATCCTGGCGAGCGCTTTGCCGCCGACCTCCAGCGCTCGCGCGGACTGGGCGCGCAGGGCGTCTGGAGCTGGAACTTCGGCGGCGGCTGGGGCGGGCCGTTCCTCAAGAACGACCTGTGGGTGCGGCTGAACATCTTCGCGCTCGCGCGGCTGGCGCACGATCCCAAGCTCACGGCGGACGCCGCCGCGCTCGAGTGGGCGGCGCAGCAGTTCGGCACGGAAGCCGCGCCGGCCGTGGTGCGCGCCGTGCGGCCTTCGCACGAGTGCGTGCGCAAGGCGCTCTATGTGGCGCCCTACGGCCGGCTGCATCCCGGCTGGCTGCCGAGCCGCAACCTGACGCGCGACGACATCATCCGCGGCGAGAAGGGCTCGCACAGCGAGGGCGCCATCAACCTGATCTACGCGGAGATCAAAACCCAGCTCGACGAGGCGCTGGCCGAAAAACTCGAGGCCGTCCGGCTCGCGCAGCAGATGCGCAAGGATTTCGAGGGCGCGGAGGCGGCGATTGTCGCCGCGCGCGGGCGGCCGGCCTATGACGAGGCGCACACCGGCTTCGTCTACCTCGAAAAGCTGGCCACGGTGATGTGCCACTACGTGCGCGGCATGTTCCTGTTCTACCGCTGGCAGGACACCAAGACTGCCGCGGACGCACAACTGGCGCGGGTCGAGCTGACCGCGTGGCAGCGGGCGTGGAGCGACTATCGCGCGGAAATTCCGAAACTGCCCGGCGCGGCCTCGCCCTACCGCTCGCTGAACTGGCAGGAAGAAAACACCGCCGATGGCGCGATGGCCGACATCTGCGAAAAGGCGCTGGCCACACTGCAGAAGACGCGGTGAGTATTTCAGTGCATACAATCAGACCGGCGCCTCCTGTGGGCGGGAGCTCCAGCTCCCGCGTGCATCAGCTTGTGGTTGGGAATCGCGGGAGCTGGAGCTCCCGCCCACCAGAGTGGATCGCCCTTCGCGGGAGGGCGGATGGCTTCGAGTGTCACCAACACAAAAAGTGAAACAGCCCATGAACACACTACACGGATGGATAACCGGACTTTTGCTCGCCGGGATAAGCGGCGCCGCCACCAACGACCTCGTGCTGCCGCAGCAGCCGGCCGCCGACCGGCCGCTCGCGGCGCGGTTCGAGAACCCGCCCGCGGCCGCGCGCATCCTGCGCATTCTCCACCACCAACACGACAATCCCAAACTGCAGGACCAGCAGCTCAAGCAGCTCGCCGGACAGGGCTTCGGCGGGTTTGTTGGCAACGTCAGCTTCAACGGCTACGTGGATGACGAGACCAAGTGGCCCGCTTTCCTGCGCGGCGTGCGGGCGGCGAAGGCAGCGGGCATGTCGCTCTGGCTCTACGACGAGTGCGGCTATCCCTCCGGCAGCGCGCGCGACCTGACGTTACGCGGCCATCCGGAGTGGGCCGCGCGCGGGCTGCTCATCGCCATGACGAACACGACCGGCGGCGCGGTGCAGCTCGCGCTGCCGCCGGGCCAGCTCGTGCAGGCCGTCGCGCTGCCGGTGCAGGGCGGCGTCGCCGCGCTCGACCAAGCGCAGGATCTTGCGGCGGCGGTCAAGGATGGCCGGCTGACGTGGCAGGCGCCGGCGGGCGAGTGGTGCGTGCTGGCGATGACCGATGATTTGATCTATGAGGGCACGCACGCCGCGGTCAGCCTCGCGTATAAGAAGCCGTGCATCAACCTGCTGATGCGCGAGCCGACCGCGCGCTTTCTCGAAGTGACGCACGAGCAGTACGCGGCGCGGCTCGACCAGAACCTCGGCAAGTGGTTTGTCGCGACGTTCACCGACGAGCCCTCGCTGATGAACTACTGGTTCCGGCCGATGCCGCATCTCGTACTGCCGTGGTCGGCGACGCTCGCCGACGAGTTCCTGCGGCGGCGCGGCGCGAAGCTGGCGCCGCTGCTGCCGGCGCTGGTCACCGAGGCCGGGCCGCGCGGGGCGAAGGCGCGCTATGACTTCTGGCTGACCATCGCGGAACTGGTCTCGGAAAATTATTTCGGCCAGATTCAGGACTGGTGCCGCCACCATCAATTCGCCTCGGGAGGCCATCTGCTGATGGAGGAAAACTTCGCCGGGCATGTGCCGCTCTATGGCGACTTCTTCCGTTGCGCGCGCCGGCTCGATGCGCCGAGCATTGATTGCCTGACGAGCATCCCCTCGCAGGTGCCGTGGTACATCGCGCGGCTGATCAGCTCCATCGCCGACCTCGAAGGCCGCACGGTGACGATGTGCGAGGTTTCCGACCACAGCCAGCGCTACCGGCCGGCGGGCGACCAGCGGCCGATCCACGTCGTCACCAGCGACGAAATCCGCGGCACGTGCAACCGGCTGCTGTGGGGCGGCATCAACACGCTCACCAGCTACTACTCCTTCGGCGGCCTCTCCGACGACCAGTTGCGCCAGCTCAACCTCTGGGTCGGCCGTTGCAGCACAATGCTCGCCGGCGGCCAGCAGGTGAGCGACATCGCCGTGCTCTATCCGATCGAAAGCCTCTGGCCCAAGTTCATCCCGGCGCGCTACGGCCCGACCGATGTCCAGACGGTGCGGCAGGCGGAGCGCATCTTCGATGGCGCCGCGACCGCGCTCTATGGCGCGAACCGCGATTTCACCTATGTGGACTCGCGCGCGCTGGCCGAGGCCAAAACACAGGGCGACGTGCTGGTGCATGGCAAGCTGCGCTGGCGCGTGGTCGTGTTGCCCGCGACCGACACACTGCCGCTCGCAGCATGGGAAAATCTCGCCGCCTTCTGGCGCGCGGGCGGCGTGGTGGTGGTGCTCGGCGCGCGGCCCGCGAACAGCGAAAAGGAATTCCCCTCGCCGCGCGTGCAGGCGCTCGCGCGCGAGCTGTTCGGAGAAAACGAGGCCCCGGCCATCACGTCCAACAAGGCCGGCGGCGTCGGCATCGCGCTGCCGGTCGGCATGCTCGGCCTGCTGCCGCGCCTGCTGGATATGGTGCTCGAGCGCGATGCCTGCGCCGCTGACGCGCGCGCGCCCATCAAGATCACGCACCGCCGCGTCGCGGATCACGATGTGTACTTTGCCATCAACGACAGCGCGGCGCCGTGGACTGGTGCGGTGCAGTTCCCCGGGCGCGGCGTCGGCGAACAGTGGAACCCGGCGACCGGCACGATGACGCCACTCGCCGTCGGCACGAACGTCGTGCTGCAACTCGGGCCTTATGGCGGCATGTTGTGGCGCGCGGCGGAAATCGCCGCGCCGCGCCGCCTCGGTGGCGGCCACTTTGCGGCGCCCAGCTTCAGCAGCGCGCCGCTGCCCACCAGCGCGCCGGCGGTCGGCAAGGGCCAGTATGTGACAGTTGAGCAAACCGGCGACGCGACCGCCGGCTGGACCGCGGCGGCCACGGTGACCAAGGGCGGCGTGGACACGCACTTGTTCTGCTCGTTCCGTTTGGCGCAGCCATTGGACCTGCACACGAGCGATGGGCTGGTGATCAACACCATCGTCCCCGTCGCGCCGCAGCCCGGCGTCGAACTGCTCATCCAACTGCACACCAGCGATGGCAACGCCTATCTCGCCAGCACCGGCCGCCTGTTGAATGCACCGGGCGCGTATCGCTCCTACGTGATGTTCAACCAGTTCCATCGCGCCGGCTGGATGAAAGGGCCCGACGTGCCGCTTGATCTGGGCAAGGTGACGGCGATCAGCGCCGGCTGGGGCGGCCACCTCGGCGTCGAGGGCGAGAAGATTGCCTTCACCCTCAAACCGCCTCAAAGTTTCGTTTGTAGCCTGAATGCAAAACCAAAATAAAAGTCAGTCACGTCCGTTTGTCGCCCGAATCCAAGAGCAAAGGAGCCTGCCGATGAACCGTAACCTATGGTTGTCCGTCGCTATGTTGGTGGCCGGGCTGGCCCGCGCCGAGGTCCAGCCGCATCCGTTGTTCACCGAGGGCTGCGTGTTGCAGCGCGACGTGGCCGCGCCCGTCTGGGGCAAGGCGAAGGGCGGCGAAAAAGTCACCGTCGAATTTCGCGGTCAGACCCTCACAGCCACGGCCGACGCTGACGGCAACTGGAAAGTGTGCCTGGCCAGGATGGAAGCGGGCGGTCCGTTCAAAATGGTCATCCGCGGCGAGAACACGATCACGCTGACGAACGTGTGCGTCGGCGAGGTGTGGGTGTGCAGCGGCCAGTCGAACATGGGCTTCACCATGGAACGTGCTTCCAACGCCGCCGCGGCGCTTCCCGCCAGCGCCGACCCGCAGCTCCGCCTCTTCAAGGTCCCGATGGTCACCGCCGATACGCCGCAGTACAGCGTCAACGCCGCGTGGGCGGTGAGCGCGCCGGAGGCGGTCAAGGGCTTCACTGCGGTCGGTTACTTCTTTGGCCGCGACCTGCGCCAGGCGCTTGGCGTGCCGGTCGGCCTGATCATGACCGCGTGGGGCGGCTCCTACGCCGAGGCATGGACCGACCGCGCCACGCTGGAGCGCGTGCTGCCCGCCGCGTTCACGCGCCACCAGGACAGCATCAGCGAGAAGGCCATCGCGAATTACCAGAAGACTCTACAGAACGTGAAGAAGGCCCGCGACAACTTCAAGACCACCGTCGCCAAGGCCAAGGCGGAAGGCAAGAAGGCGCCGAGCCTGCCGCGCGTGCCGGATGATCCGCGCACCACGAAAAACCGGCCGAGCGTGCTGTTCAACGCGATGCTCGCGCCGCTCCAACCCTTCGCCATCCGCGGCGCGATCTGGTATCAGGGCGAATCGAACGCCGGCCGCGCCAAGGAATACCAGACGCTCTTCCCCGCGATGATCACCAACTGGCGGCAGACGTGGGGCCTCGGCGACTTCCCGTTCTTCTTCGTGCAGATCGCGCCCTATAACGGCCAGCCGCCGGAAATTCGCGAGGCGCAGCTCATCGCGTGGCAGAAGACGCCGAACACTGCGATGGCCGTCATCACCGACCACGGCGACGCCGCCGACATCCATCCGACCAACAAGGAGCCGGTCGGCCAGCGCCTCGCGCTCGCCGCGCGCGCGCTGACCTACGGCGAAAAAATCGAATACTCCGGCCCCGTCTTCAAACAGATGCGGATCAACGGCGACAAAGCCGTCTTGAGCTTCGAGCATCTCGGCGGCGGACTCGTCGCCAAGGACGGCGCGCTCAAGGGCTTCACGGTCGCCGGCGCGGATAAGAAGCACGTCGCTGCCACCGCCGAGATCAAAGGCGACACCGTCATCGTCAGCGCCGCCGGTGTGCAGGCGCCCGTCGCCGTCCGCTACGGCTGGGCGAACGTGCCGGACATCAACCTCTTCAACAAGGCCGGTCTGCCCGCGACGCCGTTCCGCACCGATTCGGAATAAAATTTCCAAGCGTTGGAAAATTCGGCGTTGAATTTCCCAAGCGTTGGAAAAACTGTGGTTCCGAAACGGATTGCCGCCTGACGGGTGGGCGGTTATGGTGTGCGCCGTCAAACGAAAGGACACGCCATGTTCTCGCATGTGGTGATCTTCTGGACGAAGCCCGAGGTGCCCGGCGCCGCCGACGCGCTCCTCGCCGGCGCGCAAAAATATCTCGCCGCAGTCCCCGGCGTCCGCAGCTTCCACGTCGGCACAATGGTGCCGAGTCATCGGCCGGTGGTGGAACAGAGCTATCAGGTGGCGCTGAACATCATCTTCGATGACGAGGCGGCGCAGGACGCCTATCAGGACCACCCGCTGCACCATGAGTTCATCGCCAAGGCGTTCAAACCCAACTGTGCCAAGTGCGTGGTCTTTGATTTTGCGTAGCGCTTGGGAGGGCGAACCTCCCGGCGAGCCGTTCTCTGTGGCGGCGGCCGCAGACTGCCGCTACAGGGGCGGAGGGCGGAGCGATTAGGAGTTAGGATTAGAAGTCAGGATTAAGATTAGGAATCAAGATTAAGAGGAGAAGAACATGAGCCAGGATATGGAGCAACTCTATCAGCGGCGGTTGGCGCGCTATGTGACGGCGATGCGCAATGAGAAACCCGACCGCGTGCCGATCCGGCCGTTCGTCGCCGAGTTCTGCGCGAAGTGCGCCGGCATGACGTGCCAGCAGGTGACGCACGATTATAACCAGGCGTTCGAGGCCGTGCTCAAGTGCGCGCGCCAATTCGACTGGGACGCGATGGTCGCCAACATGGTCTATGTCTGGACCGGCCTGACGCAGTCGGCCGGGCTGCGCTACTACGCGATCCCCGGCATCGGCCTGCCGCCGGACGTGGGCTTTAACTACGTGGAGCCCGCCGAGGAGAAGGCGTTCATGCAGCCCGACGAATACGACGCGCTGATCGCCGACCCGACCGGCTTCCTCTACGAGAAATGGCTGCCGCGCGTTTCCGAGGAAGTCGCCGCGGGCGGCAAGCGCGCGACGGTCGGGCTTGTGAAAAGCTCGATGGCGATGCTCGCCTACTTCATGGCGTTCGGCCCGCAGGTCGGGCGCATGCGCAGCGAGTGCGGCATGCCCAGCGCCATCGCCGGCATCTTCAAGGCGCCGCTCGACATCATCGCCGACAAGCTGCGCGGCTACCTTGGCCTGCTCGACGATCTCCAGACGCAGCCGGAGAAGGTCAAGCAGGCGTGCGAGGCGCTCGCGCCGCACCTGTGCCACGTGGGCCTGACCACCAGCGACCCGAGCGGCACCGTGCCCATCGGCTTCTGGATGCATCGCGGCTGCGTCCCGTTCGTCAACCCGGACACGTTCAACACCATCTACTGGCCCACGCTCAAGCCGATCATCGAGGAGTTCTGGAAGCAGGGTCGCCAGACGCTGTTCTACGCCGAGGGCAAGTGGCACCACCACTACGACGCGTTTCTGGAACTGCCCGCGCGCAGCATCGTCTATCACGTGGACCGCGACGACGTCTTCGAGGCGCACCGCCGCCTGCACCACAAGTTCGCCATCAGCGGCGGCGTGCCCAACACGCTCTTGAGCCTCGGCAAACCAGAAGCCGTGCGCGAGCTGGTCCGGCGCATCATTACCGAGGTCGCGCATGAGGGCGGCTACATCCTCGACTCCGGCGCGATTTTGCAGAACGACGCCAGCATCGAGAACATGCGCGCGCTCACCGAGACCGCGCGCGAGTTCGGCGTCTATGGCGATGGCCAGGCCGAGCTCAACGCCACGCCACCCGCGCAGACGGCCGCCTCCATCGCCGACCGCGCGAAGCTCAAAGGCATGAGCGGCCAGCCCGCCCCGCGCGTCGTCCCCGGCGTCGTCCTCCCGTGGGCCGAGAAACTGCCCACCATCCCGCCGATCACCGGCGACGCCGCCCTTGCCAAAAACATCTGGGAGCAGGTGGATGGCTTCGGCAACATGTACATCTGGCAACTGCTGTTGAGCTTCTGATAAATGCAGGGTTTTGAAGCGTGTTAGTGAATAACCCTATAAAGGTGCTATCAAGCGTCCTGGTACTATTATATCTGGATGCCGTAGAGCACTATGTTCGGTCAAGGAGATGACCATGACAAAGGACACCCATAACCAGCGGCTATGGTGCCGGGTGCCAGAGGGAACAACCATGAAGGCAAAGCATAAAAGCGGTGGGCTGGGTTTGGCGGCGCTCGTGTTCTGTCTGATGCTTGGCGTCGTGCAGGCGCAAAGCGGCATCGGCAATCCGAATGATGTGGCCAATGGCGGCAAGGGCAATAACTACGGCTGGGGCGACCGCGAGGGTATGCCGGCGGCGCCGGAGCCAGCCACGCTTGCCATGGCAGCGCTGGGCGTGGGTTTGGCCGGCGGTTATGTGCTGTACCGCCGCCGTCGAAACAGCCGTACGACCGCCTCATCCTGAAGCGGTGGCACCTTGGGAACCGGGAGCAGCTAATGCCCTTTGACTTAAGCCCCGTCGCCGCGCGCGTGCTCGGCTGCCTGATCGAGAAGCAATTGAGCACACCGGATGTCTATCCGCTGTCACTGAACTCGCTGACCAACGCCTGCAACCAGAAGTCCAACCGCGACCCGCTGATGGCTCTCGACGAGAATACCGTGATCCGCGCGCTCGATGAACTGCGCGACCGCAAGCTCGCCTGCCTGGTCAGCCTCGCCGGCAGCCGGGTGGTCAAATATGAGCATCAGGCCGCCGCCGCGCTGCAACTGGAGAAGGACCAACTGGCCATGCTCTGCGAACTGCTGGTGCGCGGCCCGCAGACGCTGGCCGAGTTGCGCAGCCACGCCAGCCGCCTGTTGGCCGCGTTGGATGCCGCCGATGCCGAACGCCACATCCGCGACCTGGCGGCACGGCCCGACCCGCTCGTGGTGCTGTTGCCACGCCAGCCCGGTCGCAAGGAACAGCGCTACGCCCATGGGCTCTGCGGTGAGATCACAAGCGAGGCTGCGCCCGCCCTACCCCTCGAGCCCGCGCGCCTCGCCGTGCAGGCCGGGGACGAGCGTCTCGCCAGGCTTGAAGGCGAAATCGCCACGCTGCGCGACACCGTCGGGCAACTTCAGCGGCAGTTTGCCGACTTCCGCCGCCAGTTGGGTTAGGCGGCAGCCGCCCCTACGTTCCAAGGCTTGGAAAATTTTTACCGCTGTTTTCCAGGGATGGGAAAATTTCGGCGGTTTTTTCCCAGGCCCTGGAAAAAATCAGCGCCGTTTTTCCAAGCCTTGGAAACCCACAGCCGGCCGAAAAGAAAACCTTGCCTTGCGGGGGGGGTGGCGGCTATGAAAGCCGCCGTTTGCCGCACTCCAGGAAGAAAAATGACTGAACAAAATACAATTCCATCCGACCCGTCACAACATGAAGAATGGCTTCTCGCCCAGCTCGAAAAGTTGCCGGACGCCGCGCCGGTACTGCTGGATTTTCTCGATACGCAGGCCGCACAGGGGCGTCTGGAGCAGGCCGATCCGTGGTCAGACATGCTGCTGGAGGCGCTGGTGGAGCGCGGGGCGCTCGCCCCGGCGGTGGAATGCGTCCGCCGCCGCGCCGCGTGGTGGCTGGGCGCGCCGGAGAAGCGCGCCCAGTGGCTCAAGCTCGCCCAGCGGGCGCTTTCGCCCGCGCGCGAACTGCAGGGCCTCGTCCAGCACGCCGGTTTCGAGGCGCCGGTGACGACCACCGAATGCTTCCGCCGCCTGAACCTGCTGCTGTTGCTCAAGCCGGGGTTAATGTGCCTCGACAAGACGTGGGGCTTCGGCGTGGTGCGGAGCGTGGATGTCTTCTACGGCCGCGTGACGATTGACTTCGAGAAGAAGCGCGGCCACGAGATGTCGCTGGCCTATGTGGCGGAGGCGCTGCAACTGCCGGCGCCCGACCACATCATGGTGCTGCGTCACCAGCAGCCCGACGAGCTGAAGGTGATGGTGCAGGGCGACGCCGCCGAGGTTGTCCGCCGCGCGCTGCGCAGCTACGGCGCCCTGACCGCCGACGCGCTCCAGAAGCGGCTCGTGCCAGACATCGTCGCCGAGGCCGACTGGAAGCGCTTCTGGGACGCCGCGCGCAAGGGCCTCAAGCAGGACCCGCTGGTCAAGCTGCCGGCGAAGCGCACCGAGCCCATCCAGCTTTTACAGAAGGCGCATGCCTATGACGCGGACTGGTTCGCGATCTTCGCCAGGGAGCGCCACGTCCAGCCGATCCTCGACCACAGCGACGAACTGATTGCGGCGGGCCAGGACGTGACGTGGACCGACGCGACGCGCGCCATCGCCGCCGACCGCCTCGCCTTCGCCGCGAAGGGCGCGGGCACGCGCCACGCGGCGCAGCTCGCGCGCCTGCTGATGAACGCCGACGCGCTCGGGCTCGCGCTGCCGGAGCAGGCGCACGTGCCAACACCCGCGATCTTCCTCGAAGCCAAGTTGCTCATCGCCACGCTGCACGACCTGCCGGTCCGCCTCGCCGCTCCGTTTCTCGACTGGCTGGCGACCAAGGATGCCACGCGCGCCGCCGAGCTGTTGCTCTCCGTCCTGCCGCAACTGGAGCTCTCCGCGTTGACCGAGGCGATGGAGTTGCTGCTCAAGGGTGACCGGGCCGAGACCGCGGCGCAGGTCTTCCGCGCCAGCGTCGCGCGGCAGAGCGCCGAGGTCGAGTTCCTGCTGTGGCTCTTCCGCCATCCCGAACAGTTGCAGACGTGGGTGCCGGACACCTGGCCGATACTCGCCGGCCTCGCGCTGACAGAACTGGAAAAAGATTACATGGGCGAGCGCCTGCGCGCGCAGAACCAACTCCGCGAACTGGTCGAGGTCGGGGACTGGGTCCGCTCCGCGCTGACGCCGATGAGCGCCGTCCAGCGGAAGGATTTCCTCGAACGCGTCAAGAAGGCGCCGAACTGGGCCGAGCTCGACCGCCGCTCCGCGATGGGCTGCATCGTCAAGCTCTTCCCCGAGCTGGCCGGCGTGTTGGCGAACAAACCGGAGGCCGCCGCCGCGCCCGCGCGGCCCGCGGTCACCGCGCGCCGCAGCTACCGCGCGCGCCAGTTGCAGTTCGAGAAGATCACCAACGTCGAGATTCCGCGGATCGCCCGCGAGATCGGCGTCGCCCGCAGCTACGGCGACCTGCGTGAGAACTTCGAGTATAAGGCCGCCAAGGAAATGCAGACGGTGCTGCTGCGCCGTCAGGCCGAACTGGAGGAGATGCTGAGCAAGGTTCAGCCGAGCGACTTCCGCGACCTGCCGTGCGACCGCGCCGGGCTCGGCACCTGCGTCACCCTGCAACACGCCGACGGCCACCGCGAGACATTCACGATCCTCGGCGAATGGGATCGTGAAGAGACGCTAGGCATCATCTCCTGCAACTCGCAGCTCGCCCGCGCCCTCGAAGGCCAAGGGGCTGGCGCGACCATCCGGATCCCCGCCCCGCAGGGCGAGGCCGAGTGCGTGCTCGCCGAGGTGAGCGGCTTGTCCGACACCATCCAGGCTTGGATCTCTTCCGAACCACCGCCGCCCGCCGACGTGGGCGCCGAGGGCCAGGCATGAAGCACCTGCTCAAGCAGTTCACGCAGCGCGAGGCGAGCAACCAGATCCAGTTCATCAAGTATGCCATCGCTGGCGGCATCGCCACGGTGGTGGACATGGTGACCTTCTCGCTCTGTGCGTGGCTGCTGCTGCCGGCGCTCTCCGAAAACGAACTGATTGTGAAACTGTTCCATGTGCAGGTCCCGCAGCTCAGCGACCAACTGCGCGCATGGCACTTCGCCGGTGATATGGCGATCGCGTTCCTCTTTTCGAACACCACTGCCTACCTGATAGACGTGGCGTGGGTTTTCCATCCCGGCCGCCATTCGCGTTGGATGGAATTCCTGTTGTTCTTTGGCGTCTCCCTGACCTCCTCGGTGATTGGCACCGGCCTCGGCTGGGCGCTGATCCGCTGGTTCGGCATGGGTGCGGTGGCGGCCTACATCGCCAAGGCTGGCGCCGCGCTCGCGATCAACTACGCCGGCCGCAAGTTCTTTGTCTTCCAGCGGTGACGCCATGGCCCTACCGCGCGCCAGCGGAGTCCTGCTGCACCCGACCTCGTTGCCGGGCCCGTGGGGCTTGGGCGAGATCGGCCCGCAAGCCGCCGCGTTCGTTCGCGACCTCGCCGCGATGCGCCAGCCCTACTGGCAGGTGCTCCCGCTCGGCCCGACCGGCTACGGCGACTCGCCCTACCAGTCCTTCTCCAGCTTCGCCGGCAATCCGCTGCTCATCAGCTTCGACACGTTGCTGGCCGAGGGCCTGCTGCTGCCCGCCGAGCTGGAAAATTTCCCGGTGCTGCCCGCGGGCCGCGCGGATTTCGGCGCGCTGATCCCCGCGCGCTGCGCCGTGCTGCGCGCGGTCACGCGCGCCTTCGCGCAGCGCGCATCCGCCGCGTTACAGGCCGAGTTCCGTGGCTTCTGCGCGCGCCACGCCGGCTGGCTGGAGGACTACGCGCTGTTCATGGCGCTCAAGGCCGCGCATGGCGGTGGGCCATGGACCGACTGGCCCGCCGGGCACGCGCGCCGCGACGCCGGCGCACTCGCCGCCGCCCGTGAGCAGTGGCGCGCCGAGCTCGAGGACGTGCGGCTGCAACAATTCCTGTTCGACCGCCAATGGCAGGCGCTGCGCCAGCTCGCGCGCGCAAACGGCATCCAGATCATCGGCGATGCGCCGATCTTCGTCGCGCAGGACAGCGCCGATGTCTGGGCCCATCGCGAGCTGTTCTTCCTCGATGACACCGGCCGCCCGACGGTCGTCGCCGGCGTGCCGCCGGATTATTTCAGCGCCACCGGCCAGCTCTGGGGCAATCCGCTGTACCGCTGGGACGTGCATGCGCAGACCGGCTACGCGTGGTGGCTCGCGCGCCTGCGCCGCACCCTGGAACAGGTGGACCTCGTGCGCCTCGACCACTTCCGCGGCTTCGAGGCCTACTGGGAAATCCCCGCCGGCGAACCGACCGCCATCCACGGCCGCTGGGTCAAGGGCCCCGGCGCGCCTTTCCTCGCAACGGTGCGCGACGCGCTCGGCGGCCTGCCGTTGATCGCCGAGGACCTCGGCCTGATCACCGACGAGGTCCACCGCCTGCGCGACGAGTTCGCGCTGCCCGGCATGCGTATTCTGCACTTCAGCTTTGGCCATCTGGGGCACGAGCCCGCGCTGTTGCCGGAGGCGTTCCCGGAAAATTGCGCCGTCTATACCGGCACGCACGACAACGACACCACCTGCGGCTGGTTCCGCGCCGCGCCCGGCGCGCATGACACCCGCCCCGCCGCCGCCGTCCTCGCCGAGCGCCGCTACATCCTCCAGTATCTGCACAAACGCAAAGACACCGACATCAACTGGGCGTTCATCGAGGTCGCCTTCCGCAACCGTGCGCGGCTCGCCATCGTGCCGCTGCAAGACGTCCTGGGGCTCGGCTCCGACGCGCGGATGAACACGCCCGGCGTGCTCGGCGGCAACTGGCAGTGGCGGATGCAGTCCGGCGCGCTCACGCGCAAACTGAAGGACCGCCTCACCCGCCTCACCGTGGCCACCGACCGCGCCGCCAGCGCAGTTCAGGATTGAGCAACCGCGCCGCGTTGGCTACAAAGCGCGCGGCACGGCATGAAAATACTGCTCATCGAATTCCGCGACATCACGCACCCGGAAGCGGGCGGCGCGGAGGTCGTCCTGCAGCAGGTCTTCCGCCGGATCGTCGCCGCCGGCCACCAGGTGGACTATCTCTGCAACCATTATCCGGGCGCGGCGCGCGAGGAACTGCGCGACGGCCTCCGCATCCTCCGCCGCGGCCGCCAACCGTATTTCAATTTTCTCGTGCCGTGGGTCTACCGCCGCGAACTGCGGCGGCATAACTACGATGTGATCGTCGAGGGCATAGACAAAGTGCCGTTCAATATGCCGTGGTTCGAGCGGCGCGTGCCGGTGGCGTGCATCGTGCCGCACCTGTTCGGCACCACGGTCTTTCGCGAGGCTTCCAAGCCGGTCGCCGCCTACGTCTACCTGCTGGAGCGCACGATCGGCCGCGCCTACCGCCACAGCCTGTTCTCCGTGCTCTCGGAAAGCACCAAGGCCGACCTGCGCGGGCGCGGCCTGCCCGCGGCGAATATCCGCGTCATCCGCAGCGGCCTGACGCAGGAAGATTACAGCGCACCGGCGGTGAAGCCGCGTGGCGAGCATCCGCTGCTCCTCTACGTTGGCCGGCTCAAACGCTACAAGGGCATCGAACTGGGCTTCGACGCCCTCGCCCGCTTGCGCGGGAAATTTCCGCGCCTCGAGTACGCGATTGCCGGTGGCGGCGATTATCTGCCGGAGTTGCAGCGGCAGGTCGCGGCGCGCGGGCTGGCGGAGCACGTCAGCTTCCGCGGATTCGTGTCGCACGCGGAAAAGGTCGCGCTGATGCAGCGGGCTGACCTTTTGCTCTACACCTCCCCCAAGGAGGGCTGGGGCCTCTCGGTCATCGAGGCCAACGCCTGCGGTACGCCGGTGGTCGCGAGCGACTCGCCCGGCCTGCAGGAGTCGGTGCGCGATGGCGTGACCGGCTTCCTGGTCCCGCACGGGGATGCGACCGCACTCGCAAGGCGGATGGACCAGTTGCTCTCCGAGCCCGCACTCTACGCGTCGTTCCGCCGCGCCGCGCTCGACTGGGCGCACAGCTTCACCTGGGAGCGCGCCAGCGCCGAGACGCTCGCGTTGCTCGAGGAAGCGCGCCGCCGCGGCCCGGCCCCCGCCTGATGTTCCAAGGCTTGGAAAAACGGGGGGCTGGCTTTCCAATCCCCGGAAAACCGGCCGCTTTTCCGTATGGCGCGGGGCGGCGGCGTTTGCTATAAGCACCCGCGCCGCGCCTCGGGCGCTGTAAGCAACCCAATCAGGAGTCAGAGCGTGCATAAGATCAAATCCGAAGAGATTCCGCAGATTCTGCCGCATCGCCACCCGATGCTGTTGGTGGACAAGGTCGTGGAGACCGATCTGCAGACGCGTATCGTCGGCCTCAAGAACGTCTCGTTCAACGAGATGTTCTTCATCGGCCACTTCCCGAACGACCCGATCATGCCGGGCGTCCTCCAGCTCGAGGCGATGGCGCAGCTCTCCGGCATTCTCCTGAACAAGATGCTCCACCGCGAGGGGCAGATTTCCTACTTCATCTCGATTGACAACGCGCGCTTCCGCCGGATCGTCCGGCCGGGTGACCAGCTCCGCATGGAGATCACCGTGCTCAAGGCCCGGCTGGGCATGTACAAGGTCAAGGGCGTGGCCTCCGTGGATGGCGAAGTCGCCAGCGAGGCGGAGATGATGTTCGGGGCGAAGTCGGACTGACATGGGCACGCAGATCCACCCTACCGCGGTCATCGCGCCCGGCGCCGAACTCGGCGACGGTGTCGAAATCGGCCCCTACTGCGTCATCGGCGGGCACGTCCAGGTGGGCGCCGGCACGAAGCTGCTGTCGCACGTGGTGGTCGCCGGCCACACGAAGATGGGGACGGGTTGCACGCTGTTCCCGTTCGCGAGCCTCGGGCAGCAGACGCAGGACCTGAAATTCCGTGGCGGCGCGCCACGCGTGGAGATCGGCGACCGCACGACCCTGCGCGAGTACGTGACCGTGAACGCGGCGACGAACGATGGCGATGTCACGCGCGTCGGCAGCGGTTGCCACATCATGGCCTACGCGCATGTTGCGCACGACTGCCTGGTCGGCAACGAGGTCATCATGGCCAATGCCGCGACGCTGGCGGGCCACGTGGTCCTGGAAGACCAGGTGATCATCGGCGGGCTGTGCGGCGTCCACCAGTTCGTCCGCATCGGGCGGCTGACCATCACCGGCGGCTGCTCGAAGGTGACGCAGGACATCCCGCCGTTCATGACGGCCGATGGTAATCCGTTGAGCGTGCATGGGCTGAACACCATCGGGATGCAGCGGCGCGGCGTCAGCGAGACCGCGGTCGCGGCGCTGAAGAAGGCCTATAAAATTCTGTATCGCGAGAACCTGACGGCCAAGGCGGCCCTGGCAAAAATCGAGGCTGGAGTCGAGCAGTGGCCGGAAGTGGCGCACCTCGTGGCGTTCGTGCGCGCTTCCGAGCGGGGCATCACCCGATGAACAAGCGTGGTCTCATGGCGGTGGCCTGCGCCGCGTTGCTGGGCAGCGCGGCACAAGCGCAACTGGCCGCCCCGACCAATACCGTGGCACGCGGCATCCCATCGCTCAACTTCAACTTCGACCAGGTCGAAATCCGCACGCTGGCGCGGCTCGTCGGCGAGATGACCGGCCGGCGCTTCCTCGTGGACAATACCGTGACCGGCCGCGTGACGGTGGTGACGCCCGCCCCTGTGCCGCAAGCGACGGTCTATCCGCTGTTCCTCAACGTGCTCGAGGCGACCGGCTACTCGGTGGTCGAGCACGACCAGATGTTCCATATCGTGCCGTTGCCGGAGCGCGGAATTTCCGCCGCCCCCCTGGCGGGCGACACCAATGCCGTGCAGGGCTTGGTGACCAAGATCATCGCGCTGCAGAATATCAGCGCCGCGGAAGTCCGCAAGGTGCTGGAACCCATGGTGCGCGGCGGCAAGGCCGGCGCACTGGCCGCGGTCGAGCAGACCAACCACCTCGTGCTGACCGATACGCGCGCGAACATCGCGCGGCTGGAGAAGATCATCGCCGAACTGGACAAGCCCGGCGCGTCGCGCGGCATCGAGATCATCAAGCTGGAGCACGCGGCGGCCGACGAGGTCGCGCAGCAGATCAACGCGGCGCTGCGCGGCGCGGAAACCGCGGGCAGCCGGATCACGCGGCAGGTGCAGCAGCTCGGCGGCGGCGGCACCGGGCTGCCGACGGACATCGTCATCGTGGCCGCGCCGCAGGCGAACACGCTGCTGCTGGCGGGCCGGCAGTCACAGCTCACCGAGATCAAGGCGCTGATCAGGCAGATGGACGTGGAGCCGACGCCCGCGACGGCGGGGCGGCTGAACGCGGTGTTCCTGAAATATCTGCCGGCGGCCGACGCCGCCAAAAGCCTGACCGCGCTGCTGGCCAAGACCGTGGACAAGGACCAGCGGCAGCGTATCGCCGTGGAGGCCAACGCCGCCAACAATGCGCTGATGATCGAAGCTTCGCCCGCCGACTTCGAGCTGGTTCGCGGCCTGATCACCAAGCTCGACCAGATGCCGCAACAGGTGATGGTGGAAATCCTGATCGCCGAGGTCAGCATGGGCAAGAGCCTGAACCTCGGCGTGCAGTGGAACCGGCTTGAGGTCCCCAGCGCGGGCGAAACCACGCCGCTCGGCCGCTTCCGGGGCACCGCCACCGACATCCTCGCCGGCGCGCTGACCAACTCGTTCCCGCAGGGGCTCGCGGTCGGGGTGGCGAACGGCAACTACACTGACGCCGCGGGCAACGTCCTGCCCAACGTGGTCGCATTCGTGACGGCGCTCGCGGGCAACAACGATGTGAAGATCCTCTCCAACGTCCCGCTCTGGGCCCAGAACAACGTCGAGGCGAGCGTCAACGTGGTGGACAACATCCCGATCCGCAAGTCCACCATCGAGGGCGGCGCGGGCACGGCGCGCGACGTGATCCAGAACATCGAACGCATGGATGTGGGCATCAAGCTCAAGTTCACACCGCAGGTGAATCCCGATAACCAGGTGATGATGAAACTCAACCCGGCGATCGAGGCCATCTCCGATCCCGGCCCCGCCGACCAGTTCGCGCCGACCATCGCCAAGCGCGACGTGAGCACCACCGTCACCGTGCCGGACAACGCCACGATCATCATCAGCGGCCTGATCCGCCAGGACCGCATCCAGTCGGTGAACAAGATCCCCCTGCTCGGCGATATCCCGTTGCTCGGCGTCCTGTTCCGCTCGACCAGCGAGAAGACCCAGCGCACCAACCTGCTGATCTTCGTCACGCCGCACATCGTCAGCGACATGAAGCGCGCCCTCGAACTGCAGCGCGCGCTCGAAACCAAGACCGGCCTGAACGCCGCGACCAACCTGATTCTCGCGCCCGTGCCCACAAACGCGCCGCCGCCCGCACCGACCCACACGAAAGCCACGTTGTTTCCCTAAGGAGCCGCCGCCATGCAACTCGGCGAAATCCTTGTGCAGCGCGGACGCCTCACCGACCCCCAACTCGCCACCGCCCTGCAAACCCAGGCCGAGGAGCAACCGCGCCGCCTGCTCGGGCAACTTCTCGTGGCCAACAGTTGGGTGACGGAATTCGACGTGCTGGAAGCGCTGGCCCAGCAGTTCGGCCTGACCGCCGTGCGCACGGTGGACGAGGCCTGGCTCGATCCCGCGCTCGTCAAGGAACTGCCGGTCGAGTGGGCGCGCGCGAACGGCGCCCTGCCGATCCGCTGGCAGGGCGCGCTCGGCATGGTGACGGCAGACCCGACCGCGGTCGCCACGCACGACGACCTCGCGCTGTTGCTCGGCCAGGAAGTCCACGCCCTCCTCGCGCCGCGCGCCGAAATTCTGCGCGCCATCGAGCGCTGCTACTTCAGCAAGAGCGACACCGCGAAGGACCTGCTCCGCGACCTCGAGGAAACGCGCCCGGCCGAGGCCGTCGAGGTCCAGCGCAGCGACGACCTCCTGCGCGTCGCCGAGCAGGCGCCGGTGACGCAGCTCGTGAACCTGATCCTGATCGAGGCGCTCAAGGCGCGCGCCTCCGATATCCACGTCGAGCCGTTCGAGCAGCGGCTCGCGGTGCGCTTCCGCATTGATGGCCTGCTCTATGAGCAGACCTCGCCGCCCAAGCACCTCGAAGCCGCGCTCGTCTCGCGCCTCAAGGTGATGGCGAAGCTCGACATCGCCGAGAAGCGCCTGCCGCAGGATGGCTCCGCGCGCGTCCGCGTGGGCGAACGCGAGATTGATATCCGCGTCTCGACCATTCCCGTAGCCGAGGGCGAGCGCGTCGTGCTGCGCCTGCTCAACCGCTCCGCCGCGCTGCTGCCGCTGACCGCGCTCGGCATGGACGAGGCCACGCTGGCGCGCTTCCGCCGCGTGCTGCGCGAGCCGCACGGGGTCGTGCTCGTCACCGGCCCGACCGGCAGCGGCAAGACGACCACGCTCTACGCGGCGCTGCGCGAGGTGGACACGCAGCGGCTGAACGTGATGACGATCGAGGACCCGATCGAATATCAAATTCCAAGCATTGGACAAATCCAGGTGAAGCCGAAGATCGGCCTGACCTTCGCCGCCGGCCTGCGCCACATCCTGCGCCAGGACCCGGACGTGATCCTCGTCGGCGAAACGCGCGACCTGGAGACCGCGGAAATCCTCGTGCGCGCCTCGCTGACCGGCCACTTGGTGTTCAGTACGCTGCACACCAACAACGCGGTCGGCGCCGTCGCGCGTCTCGCGGATATGGGCGTGGAGCCCTATCTGCTGGCCTCGGCGTTCCAGGCGGCGCTCGCGCAACGGCTCGTCCGCTGCCTGTGTCCCGACTGCCGCGAGGCGGCCGCGCTCACGAGCGAGGAGCGCGCCGCGCTCGGCCCGTGGGCGGCACGGCTCGCCGACGGCCTCTGGCGGCCGCATGGCTGCGCGAACTGCCTCGAGGGTTACCGCGGCCGCACCGGCATCTATGAATTCATGACCGCCGACGCGCCGCTGCTGGAGGCCGTCCGCGCCGGCGCCGAGCTCGACCAGCTCGCCCGCCTCGCGCGCGCCGGCGGCATGCGTACGCTGTGGGAAGACGGCCTCGAAAAAGTCCGCGCGGGCGTCACCAGCCTCGCCGAGTTGCTGCGCGCCGTGGGCCATCCCGACGCCGCGCCATGAAGACCTTCGCCTACAAGGGCTATGACGCCACCGGCCGCGCCGCGCAGGGCCTGATCGAGGCGCTCGACCTCAAGGAAGCGCGCGAGAAGTTGCAGGCGCGCGGCGTTCTGCCAGAAACCGTCTCGCCCGCCGAGGCCGGCCACGGCCAGCGCCGCGCACGCTTCAACCTCGACCAGCGCGCGATGTGCTACCACGAACTCGCCTCGCTCCTCCAGGCCGGCCTGCCGCTGATCCAGGCACTCGATATCCTGATCCAATCGCCGGAACTCGGACCGAATCTGCTGCGGCTC
The DNA here is from genome assembly GCA_903889245.1 of uncultured Lentisphaerota bacterium. Lineage (GTDB taxonomy): Bacteria > Verrucomicrobiota > Kiritimatiellia > CAIQIC01 > CAIQIC01 > DP16D-bin41. Next base: position 146,303 of record CAISWQ010000102.1, read on the forward strand.
GCCGGCGTGCGCGACCGCATCCGCGAAGGCCAGGGTCTCGCCCGCTCCTTCGCCCAGGCCAGCGGCGAAGTCACCGCCTTCGAGCGCGCGGTGATCGAGGTCGGCGAACGCGTCGGCACCCTGGCGCAGGTCTTGCAACGGCTGGCCGCATTCCTGGAAGAGCAGAAAAAAATGCGCGAGCGCATCCTGACCGCGCTGCTCTATCCCGCGGTGGTCCTCACGCTCGCGCTGCTCGTCGCCACCGTGCTGCTCGGCTTTCTGCTGCCGTGGGTCACGCGCATGATGCAGGACGCCGGCGTCCCGCTCTCCGGCCTGACCAAGTTCATGCTCGCGCTGCGCGCGTGGCTCGGCCCGCTGCTGCTCGCCGCCGCCGCGTGCGGCGTGCTCGCGTGGCTGCGCTTCCGCCGCCGCGTCGCCGAGAGCGACGAGGTGCAGCAGCGGCTCGACCAGCGCCTGCTGCGCTGGCCGCTCGTCGGCCGCGGTTATGCGGCGCTGATCAACCTGCGCTTCGCGCGCACGCTCGCGATGCTCCTGCGCGGCGGTGTCCCGCTCGTCGAGGCGCTCGCCATCGCCGGGCGCGCGACCGGCAGCACGTGGGTCACCGCGACCACCGCGCAGGGCGCGGAGCGCGTCAAGCACGGCGCCAGCCTTGCCGCCGCGCTGCGGACCATTGAGCCATTGAACATGGCGTTGCCCGCGTGGGTCCAGGCCGGCGAGGCCGGCGGCAACCTCGATGCGCTGCTCGATCACGCCGCCGACCGCTTCCAGCAGCAGTGGGACCGCCTCATGATGCGCAGCATGGCGCTGCTCGAGCCCGCGCTGATCATTATCGTCGGCGTCTTCGTCCTCCTCATCGCCCTCGCCATCCTCCTGCCGATCCTGACGATGAACCAGACGCTGACGTGAGTACGGCCGGATTGGCGCCGGGTCAGAGACCCGGCCTACGAGTCAGCAACATTCTGTAGACCGAGTCTCCGACTCGGCGTCCTTGCTTCCAAGCCTTGGGGAAAGACGGTGGCGGCGTTTCCAATGCTTGGAACCCGCCAGGTCGGGTGACCCGCCCTATAGGTGCGTGGAAGCTGCAAACGCGTACTCCCGCTTGAGGCGGGATAAACCTCACGCGGCATCTGCGGTCAGGCGAGGCCGGCGGCGGCAACGGCGGCCTTCATTTTGGCGAGGCCGGTCGCGGCGGTTTCGGCGACGGGCTGTTTCCAATACTCGGCATTGAAGAGCTCCAGCGAGAGGAAGGCGTCGCAGTGGTTTGCGGCGAGCGTGCCGAGAATCTGCTTCAGCGGCGCGATGCCGTCGCCGGGCCACACGCGCGCGGCGTCGGTGATGACCGCGCGCTCCGGCGTGGCGGGATAGTCGTTCATGTGGAAGCAGTGCATCGCCTGCCGGCTGAGCAGGCGCAGCGCGGAGAAGTCCGTGCCGCCGCGGTAGAGATGGAACACGTCGGCGAGGATGCACGCATCGGGATGGCCCGCGCGCGCGGCCACATCGAGCGCCTCGTGGAGCTTGCTCAAGTTGACCGACGAGCCCCAGATTTCGAGTTGCGGAATCACGCCGAGCTGCCTGCCGATCTCGAGGATGGCGCGGTAGCGTTCGGCCATGCGGTCGGGGTCGAGCTTGGCGCACTGGCGGTTCGCGCCGGCGGGCGGCGCGGCGATGTGTGTGCCGCCGAGCTGCGCGAGCCAGTCCATCTCCTGCTTGAGCCGCTCGACGCCCTTCGCGCGCTGCTGCTCGTCATCCACGATCCACGCCGCGAAGCCGATGCCGCCATAGACCGCCAGCCCGAGATCCTTGCAACGTTGGCCCAGGTCCTTGAGCGAGCCGCCGCCCAGCACGAATTTTTCCACGTCGCCCATCCACGGCTCGATGCCCGCGTAGCCCGCCTTGCCGACCACCTCGACCTGCTCGGCGAAGCCCAGCTTGTAGCCGCGGATCGTGCCGGTGTTCAGGCCGTAGCGGAAGCGATAGGGCTTGGCCGTGGCCGGAGCCTGCGCTCGGGCCGCCGTGGCCGCGCCGGGGAATCCAACCGCTGCCGCCGCCGCCAGACTACTGCCGAAAAACTGCCGCCGTGAAAAGGTTGTGCTCATGATTTTTTCTCCGCGTTGCCGCGCGCGGTTATATGCCGGAAGCTCGGAGCACCGCAAGCGGAATGGCCTGTGTGGCGGGACGGAAAGCTTTGTTGCGTGGGATTACCGCGCTGCGGCAGGTGGAACAGGCTCGCCTGTAGTGAACGGGTCGAATCTCCGGGCACGCCCGGAACGCGCCCGGAGGTCGCGTTCCACCTTGCGGACAGAGCGGATGTTGCGCGAGGAAAGCAGGAGAAGAAAGGTCCCGCTCCTGCTTTCCTCATTCAAAAAGCTTGCGGTTTTTCCAAGGCTTGGAAAACTCTGCCGCGTCGCTGGCCAACCGAAGGGAATATCATGAAAACGTCGCTGCTGTTCGCCGTGGTTTGTGCGGGCATGTTCGCTGCCAGGGCGCGGGCTGCCTGGCCGCCGGAGATCGAGAACGAGCAGTGCCTCGGCCTCAACAAGGAGCCGGCGCACGCGACGCTGATGCCCTACGCCAGCCTCCAGGAGGCGCTCGCCGCCAAACGCATGGACTCCTCGTTCTGCCGCCTCTTGAACGGCACATGGAAATTCAACTGGGTCAAGCATCCCGACGAGCGGCCGCTGGATTTCTTCAAGCCCGCGTTCGACGTCAGCGGCTGGAAGGACATCCCCGTGCCCTCCTGCTGGCAGGTGCTCGGCTACGGCACACCCTACTACAAGAACATGGGCTACATCATCAAGAAGGACTGGCCGCGCGTGATGACTGAGCCGCCGAAGGACTACACCGCATTCGTCGAGCGCAATCCCGTCGGCAGCTACCGCCGCGACTTCGAGCTGCCCGCCGACTGGGCCGGCCGCCGCGTCTTCCTCGCCTTCAACGGCGTGGACAGCGCGTTCTTCGTCTGGGTCAACGGCGAGAAGGTTGGGTTCAGCGTCAACAGCCGTAACGTCGCGGAGTTCGATGTGACGAAGTTCGTGAAGCCCGGCAAGAACATGGTGGCGGTGGAGGTCTACCGCTTCAGCGCCGGCACCTATCTCGAAGACCAGGACATGTGGCGGCTCTCCGGCATTTTCCGCGACTGCTACCTCTGGAGCGCGCCGCAGGTGCACATCCGCGACTTCTTCGCACTGCCGGACCTCGACGCGCAATACAAGGACGCGACGCTGACCGTGACCGCGAAGGTGAAGAACTACGGCGCCACCGATTTGGGCATCATCGCGCTCGACGTGAAACTTTTCAACGCCGCCGGCCAGCCGGTGGAGGCACCCGCTTCTGGCGGGATCATCCATTCCCTCTTGCCGGGCGCAGAGACCACCGTGCAGGTGAAGCTGAATGTCGCCAATCCCATGAAGTGGACCGCAGAGACGCCGAACCTCTATACGACCGTGCTGCAACTGCGGCCTTCGATCGCCGCGCAAGTGAGCAAGCGCGAGCCGCCCCTCGAAATTCTTTCCACCCGCATCGGCTTCCGCAAGGTGGAGATCAAGGGCCGCGTCTACACGATCAACGGCGTGCCCGTGAAGCTCAAGGGCGCGAACCGTCACGAGATGGAACCGGACACCGGGCACACCGTCAGCGAGGCGCGCATGATCCGCGACCTCGAGGTGCTCAAGCAGGGCAACTGCAACCACGTCCGCACCTGCCACTATTCCGATGACCCGCGCTGGTACGAGCTGTGCGACGAATGGGGCATCTACCTCAACGCCGAGGCGAACGTGGAGAGCCACGGCTACGGCTACGGCAAGGAAAGCCTCTCGCATCCGAAGGAGTGGATGGCCGCGCACGTGGACCGCAACGTGACGAACGTGGAGAACTTCAAGAACCACGCCTCGGTCGTCATGTGGTCGCTCGGCAACGAAGCCGGCAACGGCGAAAACTTCCACGCCGCGCTCAAGGCGATCAAGGTGCTCGACACCTCGCGCCCGACGCACTACGAGCGCTTCGGCGATGGCGCGAACAATCCCGCCGACGTCGATAGCCACATGTACACCCACTGGACGCAGGTCGAGCGCATCGCGCAGGACGAGAAGCTGACCAAGCCGTTCTACATGTGCGAATATGCCCACGCGATGAACAACTCGATGGGCTCGATCGGTGAATATAACGACGTGTTCGACAAGTATCCCGCGCTGATGGGCGGCGCGATCTGGGAGTGGCAGGACCAGGGCCTCTGGAACCGGCGCGACCCGAACCACGTCTATCTCGCCTACGGCGGCGGCTTCGGCGAGGTGCCCAACGACCACTACTTCATCCACAAGGGCGTGGTCTTCGCCGACCGCTCGCCCAAGCCGCACTACCCCGAGATGAAGAAGGCCTACCAGTGGATCGGCATCGAGGCCGCCGACCTCGCCGCCGGCAAAATCAAAATCCGCAACAAGTACGCCTTCATCCCGCTCTCCGGCTTCACCGCCGAGTGGACGGTGATTGGCGACGGCGAGCAAGTCGGCAGCGGCAAGCTGTCCGCGCTCGATCTCGCAGCGGGCAAGGAGCAGGACATCCAACTCGCGCTGCCGGCGCTCGTGGCCAAGCCGGGCGTGGAATATTTCCTCCGCGTCTCGTTCAAGCTCGCCAAGGACGAACTGTGGGCCAAGGCCGGGCACGAGGTTGCGTGGCAGCAGTTCAAGCTGCCCGCCGCTGCGCCCGCGCCGGTCGCCGATGTGGCCACGATGAAGCCACTGAAGGTCGCCAACGATGCGCAGGGCCTCGCGATCAGCGGTGAGGGCTTCGCCGTGAAGTTCGATAAAGCCGCCGGCATCATCTCCGCGCTGGAGCGCGATGGCCGGAACCTGCTCGCCGCCGAGGGCGGCCCGCAGCTCCACCTCTGGCGCGCCGCGCACCGCACCGACGACATGTGGGCCTTCAACGAGTGGAAGCGCTACGGCCTCGTCGAGCCCACCTGGAAGGCGCCCATCGCCAGCTTCCAGCAGGACGCGCCCAACATGGTCCGCGTGGTCGTGACCCGCGAGCTCAACAACACCGGCAACTTCCGCCTGACCCACACCGCCGTCTACACCATCTACGGCGATGGCTCCATCGCGGTGGATAACTGCGTGGTCCCGCAGGGCAAGAAGATTCCGCTCGCGCGCCTCGGCGTGCGGCTGCTGCTCGACCAAAAGCTCGACCAATTCACCTTCCTCGGCCGCGGCCCCATGGAAAATTACGCCGACCGCAAGCGCGGCTTCGATGTCGGCGTGTTTGCCTCGACCGTGCGCGGCAACATGACGCCCTACGCCAAGCCGATGGAATGCGGCAACCACGAGGACGTGCGCTGGGCCGCCGTCACCGGTCAGGGCTTGCCCGGCCTACTCGCGCAGGCGGAGGCCGGCGGCGTACTGCAAGCCAGCGCGTTGCCCTACACCGATGAACAGATGGACCCCGTCGAGTACACGGTGGACCTCCCGCCGAGCAAGGCGAGCGTGCTCGTCCTCGGCGCGCGCACGACCGGCGTCGGCTCCAACGGCTGCGGCCCGCGCCCGGCCGATGAATATATCGTCTGGTCGCAGCCCGCCTCGTTCAGCTATGTGCTGCGCCTGTTGCCCGCGGGCGCGGACGTGCGCGCGCTCGGCCGCGTGCAGGCGCCCGCCAACCACGTTGCGCCCGTGCAGGCCACGCGCGACTGGAACGGCCTCGTGACGCTGACCTGTGCGACGCCCAACGCGAAAATCCAATACCAGCCCACGGGCGGCAGCCTGCAAACCTATGCCGCGCCCTTTGCCGCGCCCGACGCCCAGCGGCTGCTCGTCACCGCCAGCGCCGACCGCATGCTGGCCTTCACCGGCGAAGTGCCCCTCGCGCCGCTCGACCCGCGCGCGCGCTGGAAAGCCAGCGCCAGCAGCCATGAGCGCGGCGAAGGCGAACCCGGCAACGCCATCGATGGACAGAGCGGCAGCTTCTGGCACTCGCGCTGGTCAAACAATGCGCCGAGCCATCCGCACTGGCTGCAGATTGATTTTGGCAAGGCCATGAACATCGCCGCGATTGTCTACACGCCGCGTCAGGGCCAGGCCAACGGCCGCGTGAAGAACTACGAGTTCTACGTCAGCGCCGACGGCAAGCAATGGGGCCAGCCGGTAGCCAAGGGCAGCTTCAACGGCAAGGAAAAGGAACAGACCGTGAAGCTCGCCAAGCCCGCCACCGGCCGCTACCTCAAACTCGTCGCCTTGAGCGAAGCCGCCGGCCAGAAATTCGCCTCGGTCGCGGAGCTGGATGTGGTGGAGGCGAAGTAAAGCAGCGGAAGAAGATTTCACCACAGAGGTCACAGAGGTTCGCAGAGGTCACAGATGTGGCGATGGCTTTTAGCGATGGTGAGCATACCGGCCGGGTTGGTCGTGGCGTTTATCCTCGATTGGAAACTGGTTAGTTTGCTCGCCGGCTCCATTCCCGTAGGCATTGCCACCGGGCTGATGACGGGACTGGGTGTTCTGGCGACGATTGTGCCGCCCGCCCTCCTGGTCCCGCGGCAAAAACTTTTGGTCGCCTGCGCGCTTTTCACAGCTGACGCAATATTTCTTCTTTGGTCCCTCCCTGCCATACCGGCCGCAAGCACATACGTTGACCTCGCAATCTCGTTGGTGGTTGGGGTCTGCTGTCTCGGGCTCGTTGGCTACGTTTATGGCAGGCACGACCGTGGTCGCGGGTGGCCGCCGCTGCTGGCGCGTTTGGGGCGAAGCCGGACTGTCCGGCGAACAGGTTACGCGCTGCTCCTGGGCTGCGTGACTTCGGAAGTTGTCAAAGCCATCTCCTATCGGGATTGGGGATTTGATCCGAATGAACAATTTCAACGCGGCTTCCCCTTCCGGGAAATTTACGGGGCGAAATTTGCCGTAGGATTCAACATTGATTATCTGGGCGCGTGGCTCAACCTTCTGTTCTGGATGGCACTTTGGTTCATGATGTTTTACCTGGTCGGAGCGGCTTGGCAACGGTGGAGGCAACGGGCTCGCCACGAGTAAGCTTTTGGGGCGGGTGCAGAGTGGCGGCGCAGGTCAGCGCGCGGTGGGTGGGACGGCGACGGCGGATTACTTGACGGCGCTACAATCTGTATATACAGTCCCGCCGTGCAGTTCACGTGGGACGAGAGCAAGAACCGGGGGAACATCCGCAAGCATGGGATTGATTTTGTGGATGTGCCCGCGATGTTCCGCCTGCCGCTGGTAACGTTCCTGGATCAGCGCCAAGAGTATGGCGAAGAACGTTGGATAGGGATCGGCCTGCTGGCGGGGCTGCCGGTCGTCATCGTCTTCACGGAACCGGATGCGGCAACCATCCGCATCATCTCCGCCCGAAAGGCCACGAAACATGAAACAAAAATCTACAGCGACGAAATCGCGGACTGACTGGAAGCGGCTGTCTGCACAGCGGGACGAGGACATTGATTTCTCCGACATCCCCAAGATTGACCCAGCCCTGTTCAAGAAGATGGTCGTGCGGATGCCGGAACCCAAGGAACTGGTCTCCATCCGGCTCGATGCCGATGTGCTCGGCTGGTTCCGCCAGCAAGGCGCCCGGTATCAGACGCGGATCAACGCCGTGCTGCGATCCTATATCGAAGCCCATTCGCCGTGATGGTGACGGCAGGCGGCTCGCGAGTACGCTCGCCAGCCCCGTGCCGGATTACCTGGCCTTGATGGGCTGGCGTATGTGTTTCCAAGGTCCGCAATCATGTAAACAGCCATTTTATTGAGGATTTGCGCGATATTTTCCCTACGCAGTGATGAAATATCCGTTTCTCATGGAATCTCCGTTCTGTTGGGCGGAAGCTCCCTTCTTCTGCAAAGAATCTCGCTTCTCATCTAAAGAATGTAGCTTCTTTGTCAAAGAAGCATGATTCTGGCGCAACGAAGGCCGATTCTGCTGGAAAGAACTATCATTCTGTTGCGACGAATCCCGCATCTGCGGCACGGAACCTCGCTTCTGTAAGGAAGAATGTAGGTTCTTGCGTGAAGCATGGTGGCGGGGGTAGTATCGCCACCGTTGCGCAAGGAAGGAGTGGTTATGAGCGAGACGAAGGCTGCGGTTTTGTTGCCGTTCAAAGTGGAGACGCTGTGTACGTTGCTGGGCGCGCCGGTGCGGTGGGCGCTGATCCGGGTGCTGTGCAAGGGCGAGGCGCTGCCGCTCGGGGAACTCGCGCGGCGGATCGGCTGCGATCCATCGCTGACCTCGAAGCATCTGGCGGTGCTCAAGAAGTTCGGGCTGGCGGCGGTCTATTACGGGCAGCTCTATCGCATCGCGCCGGCGTTCCAGCCGCCGCCGGGCGCGACGACGCTGGACCTCGGCCACTGCATCCTGAAGCTCAATACCCCGCTGTGAGCGAGGACGGGCGGCCGGGCGGCGGAGGAGCAGCAGCGAACATCGAACATCGAAGGATGGCTTTCTGTTGTTGCTGCACTCGCCAAAGAGCGGCGGGTTGGCTGTGACGAATATTTTGAGCGGTCCCGGAAGCGGCTCGCGGGTACGCTCGCCCTCCCGTGCCGGATGCTTGGCCTTTGTGGGCGGGAGCTACAGCTCCCGCGAAATGAAACCACAAACTGGTGAGCGCGGGAGTTGGAACTCCCGCCCACAAGGCAGCCTGTCTGTAGCCGCGGACGTGAGTCCGCGGCCAACCGCAACCCTGCCGTGTGCTCCGTGGTTCCGCTGCTGCGGCGTTTCCGAGGCTTGGAAAATTTCCTGTGCTCTTTTCCAAGGCCCGGAAAAATCTCGGCGGTTTTTTCCGAGGCTTGGAACGGCGCGCGGCGAAACGGTCCAAGCCCTGGAAAAAAGCGGCGCGCGGTTTCCCATCCTTGGAACGGCGGGGAATCAGAGGCGGTAGTTGGGCGATTCCTTGGTGATCTTGATGTCGTGCGGGTGCGCCTCGACCTGGCCGGCGCTGCTGACGCGGACGAAGCGGGCGCGGGCCTGCAGGTCCTTGAGCGTGCGGCAGCCGCAGTAGCCCATGGAGGCTTTGACGCCGCCGATGAACTGGGTGAGCACCTGCTTGACGGTGCCGGAGTAGGGGACCATGCCCTCGATGCCCTGCGGGACGAGGTCCTCGCTGCGCACGTCGCTCTGGCCGTAGCGTTCGCGGCTGCCGGCGCCGGCCTGCATCGCGCCGAGGCTGCCCATGCCGCGGTAGGAAACATATTGGCGGCCCTGATAGATGATTTTTTCGCCGGGGCTTTCGTCGGTGCCGGCGAGGACGCCGCCCATCATGACGACGCTGGCGCCGGCGGCGAGGGCCTTGGCGACGTCGCCGGAGAAGCGGATGCCGCCGTCGGCGATGACGGGGATGCTGCCTTCGAGCGCCCTGGCGGCGGCGTAGATGGCGGAAATCTGCGGGATGCCGACGCCGGCGACGACGCGCGTGGTGCAGATGGAGCCGGGGCCGATGCCGACCTTGACGCCGTTGGCGCCGGCGTCGCGCAGGGCGAGCGCGCCCTCGCCGGTGCCGATGTTGCCGGCGATCACGTCCATCGCGGGGAAATTCTTTTTGACCCACTTGGTCATTTCGAGGACGCCCTTGCTGTGGCCGTGGGCGGTATCCACGACAACGACATCCACCTCGTGCGCGGCGAGGACCTCGACGCGCTTGTGGTCGCCGGGGCCGATGGCGGCGGCGACGCGCAGGCGGTACTTGGCGTCGCGGTTGTACATGGGCTCGACGTTCTGGATCAGCGTGCGCACGTCGGTGAAGCTGTAGAGGCCGACGAGTGTGCCTTTCGGATCGAGCAGCGGGAGCTTGCCGATGCGGTGCTTCATCATCAGGTCGTAGGCCTGCTTGAAGGTCGTGCTCGGCGGCGCGGTGATGAGCTGCTTGGTCATCAGGTCGCTGATCTTCGCGTTCGGGTTCTTGGCGAACTTGATGTCGCGCGTGGTCAGGATGCCGACGACGCAGTCGTTATCGTCGAGAATCGGGAAGCCGTTGAAGGTGTAGCCCTTCGCCTTGCGCGTGGCCTCGACCGTCTTGAGCGTATCGGTGACGCGGAAGGTGACGGGGTCATCAATCAGGCCGTTGAGGTGGCTCTTCACGTCGCTGACCATCTCGGCCTGTTTTTCGGGGGAGATGTTTTTGTGGATGACGCCGATGCCGCCGAGCATCGCGAGCGCGATCGCCATGCGGGCCTCGGTGACGGTGTCCATCGCGGCGCTGACGAACGGGATGTTGAGCGTGATGCGGTCGGTCAGCGGGCTGGCGACGTCGGCCTCGGGCGGGAGGAAGTCGGAGTATTGGGTGACCAGCGAGACGTCGTCGAAGGTCAGGCCCTCGTGGGGGAAGGTGGCCATGAACTCATCGAGATATTTGTTGCGGCTCATACGGTGTCCTTTTGGCCGCGTGACTGTGGCCCTGCGGGGCGCACTTGTCAATCTCGCTTGTGAGCGGCCGCCGCGGCGTCGGGTGGGAAGTATTTGTCGCGGCAGTCGGGGCACAGGCCGTGCGTGACGGTGATGTCGGCGTTGGCGGCGAGGAAGTCCTCGACCTGGCGCCAATAGCCGGCGTCGTCGCGGATCTTCTTGCAGGAGGCGCAGATGGGCAGCAGGCCGCGCAGGGTCTTGATCTTGGCGAGCGCCTGCTGGAGTTCGGCGATCAACCGCGCCTGCTCGGTCTCCAGACGCTTCTGCTCGGTGATGTCGCGCAGCACGCCATCGGTGGCGATCAGCCGGCCCTCTTCCCAGACGGCGACCCAGTGGTCCTCGATGCACTTGAGCGTGTCGTCCTTGCACCGCCACCACGCGACGTGGCGGAAACGCTCGACGCGCTTGCCGGTCTTCAGCTCCTCCAGAATCCGGTCCTGCTCGATGAATTTGCCACCTTGGATCACCGTCTTCAGGAACTCGACGCGGTCGCCCATCTGCTGGATGTCGGCCGCCGTGTAGCCGAACAGGCGCTCGAAGGCGGGGCTGATATAGGAGAAGCGCTTGGTCTCCACGTCCACGCTATAGACCACATCCTGCAAATGCGCGATCAGCAACTGGAAGTTTTCAATGGTTGGCACAACGCACCCCTTTCAAGCCGTGGCCCGACGCCAGACAAGGCCCCCCAGCCCTGCCCCCGCCCCCCCAACCCCTGCACCCAAACTGACGGCCACAGCAACATCGTGGCGCGCTAGTTACCAGCGCCCACGCCATCTGTCAAGCCGGCCGGGGCGGCTCAAGGCGCGTAGGTGTCGAAGAGGCTGCGGACGCGCAGCGCTTTTTGGAACGCGTCCTTCGTCAACGCTTGCGCCGGACGCACCGTGATCGCAACAGGCGCGTCCTTTCGGACGTGGACGAAATTATCGGAGCAGCGCGCGTCCACGCCCTCGAGTTCCAGCCACGTCCAGAGCGCGGGATACTCCGCAGTCAGCGTCACCGTGAACGCGCTGCCTTGCTCGGTGACGCTCGCTGCGAGGTGCGGGTTTACGAGGTTGAACGTGCGCGGATAGGCGAAGGTGACGAGGTTATCGGAGACCGTCGCGCCGCCGACCTCCAGCTTCAGCCAGACGAGCAGGTTGCTGACGCTGTGCTGCTGGATTTCGCCGGCGAGCTTCAGCGTCTCGACCTTCTGGCTCTTGTGCGCCGGGATGTTCACCTCCAGCGCGCCGGTCTTGAGCAGCTTGCCGGCGACATCGCTGACGGCCCACGTCACCTTGCCGCGGCAGTCCTCCATGCGGTCGCTGGTGACGAAGAGGTCCACCGTGCCGGCCTTCACATCCTCGGCGCCGGAGACGAGCAGCGGCGCGTAGAAATTCTTCGCCATGTAGTGCAGCGCCTTCCAGCGGCCGAAGTAATCCATCGAGGACCACGACGTACACGGCCACGTGTCGTTATACTGCCAGTAAACGCAGCCCATGCTCTTGGGCATCTCGCGCCGCCAGCCTTCCGCGCCGTACTTGATGCCGTAGCCCTGCGTGATCTGGCTCAACCAGAGTGTGCTCTCGAAATCCTTCGGGTCGCGGAAATATTGCTTCACCAGCTTCATGATCTTGTCGGTGCCGATCTTGCCGTCTTCCTTCACGTCCATGTACATCCGGTTCGAGCGCATGCGCCACATCATGATGCGGCCATAGACGGAGTCGCGGTCGCCCGGCTCGGTGAACGCCGCGACGGTCTTCGGCTCCGGGAACGCCTGGAAGCCGAACTCGCTGACGAAGCCGTGGATGTTGCGATAGACCTCGAACGGCTTGCCGCCGTGCCATACGTCCCAGAAGTGCACGTCGCCGCAGTCGGGCGAGCCCGTGACGTAGTCGGTCTGTGGCGCCAGTTCGCGGGCCTGATTGCCAAGCGTGTCGCGGAACAGCTTGTAGTAATCGCTCTCGCCCATTTTCTTGTCGGTCCACTGCTTGTCGCGGAAGTACATGATCTCGTTGTTGCCGCACCAGACGGCGATCGCGGGATGATGGCGCAGCCGCTTGAGGTTGTCGCGCGCCTCGGCGGCGACGTTGGCGAGGAAGGCGCCGTCGAACGCCGGATAGGTGGTGCAGGAGAACTTGAAGTCGAGCCAGACGCAGAGGCCCAGTTCGTCGCAGAGGTCGAACAACTCGTCCTCCTCATAATAACCGCCGCCCCAGAAGCGCAGGCTGTTCATGTTCGCGGCGACGGCATCCTCCATGAAGCGGCGCAGGCGCTCGGTCGTCATGCGCGTCGCGAACTGGTCGGCGGGGATCCAGTTGCCGCCCTTGGAGAAGAACGGCACGCCGTTGGCCACGAAGTGCATCGGCTGCTCCTTCGTCTGCTGCACCGCCTGTAGCGTGCGCAACCCGATGCGCTTATCCGTGCTGTCCAGCGTCTTGCCGCGTGCGTCGAGAAGAGCCACCCTGACCGTGTAGAGCGGCTGCGCGCCCATACCCGCCGGCCACCAAAGCTGCGGCTTGATCACGGCGACCTTCGCGCTGCCCTGGCCCGCGGCGAGCGCCGCCTTCTCCGTCGCGATGATCTCGCCGTTCGGGGCGATCACCTGCACCTGCGCCGCAGGCGCGGGTCCGTCGGCGGTCACTTGAATGTCCAAGCCGACTTGGCCGGGCTGCTTGTGGTCTTGGAGAATCAGCACGCCGTCGAGCCGCGCGGTGTCGAAGGCGACGAGGCTGATCTTCTTCCAGATACCGCACGTGATCAGCGTCGGCCCCCAGTCCCAGCCAAAGTTGCACGGCTCCTTGCGGAGGTAGGCCGCTCCCGGATAGGCCCACGTCGGCAGCTTGCGCTCCTTCTCCTTCGCGCGGATGAACGGCAACACCGGGTCGAACTTGATCTCGATGGCATTCCGGCCGGACTTGAGCAGCTTCTTCACGTCGAATTCCCAGGTGCGAAACATGTTGTCGGTCCGGCCGAGTTCCGTGCCGTTGAGCGTGAGAGTGGCCAGCGTATCGAGCCCCTCGCAGCGCAGCAGCACGCGCTCGCGCGCCAGCAGCGCCGGCGCGGCGAAGAATTCGCGCCGATAAACCCACGCCTTGTCGCTGATCCACTGTGCCCGCGCCTCGTTGTCGCGCCAGAACGGATCGGGTATTTTTTTCGCGGCCAGCAGGTCGGTATGGATGCAGCCCGGCACGGTCGCGGGGAGGAACTCGCGGCTGCCCGCCTCCGCCACCTGCCACGCGCCGCCGAGGTCCATCTGCAAAGCCCGCGCCTCGCCGCACCCCAGGACAGCCACCCACATTAACCCACCCCACCACAGCGCTGTTTTCATGAGAGTCTCCTTCACGGCCGGAAGCTAGCACGCCGCCGCCGCGCCCGTCGAGCCCCGGCCCTGCTGTGGCTGCGGCGGTGAGGCGCTGCCGCTCACCGCCGGATTTCAGGAGCCTGGAAGTTGACTCCATCCAACGGCTACACCTGCCCCTGAACCCGCCGCAGGGACGCCCTCCTCCCCAGTTCCGACCCGCCAGGCGGCCGATACATGTTACTAACATGTATCATGGCCGAGGATGGAGATCTGGCCTACTGTGGCGGCGACCTGCGGTCGCCGTCGGCGGCCATAGGCCGCCACTACAGCAACCCAGATCACGTGAGGGGTGGGGACCCAAGCCGGCATGGGCTTGTTCACCATCGCTTTGGGGGACGGTGGCCGGCTTTTCCAAGGCTTGGAAAACGACCTGTGATTTTTTCCAAGGCTTGGAAAAGTGCAACCCATCCGGCACATTCTCCGGCCACCATGAAGGCCATCCTCGTCGGTTTATTGCTGGGCACCGCGCTGGCGGCGGGTGCGGAACCGTTTTCGCTGACGACGCTGCGCAAGGACCATCCGCGACTGATGCTGACGCGCGCCGACTGGGAGGCGCTCAAGGCGCGCACCGCCAGCGACCCGGTGGCAAAGAAATTGTTGCAGGACCTCCAGTCGGCGGCCGACCAGGCCCTGGGCGAAGCGCCCATCAAGCGCGAGTTGATCGGCCCGCGCCTGCTCGATAAGAGCCGGACCTGTCTCCACCGCGTGAGCCTGTGGGCCGGCCTTTACCGGCTGACGGGCAAGGCGGCCTACGCGGCGCGGGCGCGCCAGGAGCTGCTGGCGGCGGCGGGTTTCGCCGACTGGAATCCCTCGCACTTCCTCGATGTGGCGGAGATGACAACGGCACTCGCGCTCGGCTACGACTGGCTCTTTGACGTGTTGCCGCCGGAGGAGCGCAAGGCGATCAAGCAGGCTATCATCGAGAAGGGCTTGAAGCCGGGGCTTAGCGACACGCCCGGCGCGGGCAGCCGCTTCTGGCTCAAGGCGACGCACAACTGGAATCAGGTCTGCAACGGCGGACTCGGCATCGGCGCGCTCGCGCTCGCCGACGAGGAGCCAGAGCTGGCCCGGCGCGTCCTGAAGCAGTCGCTCGAGGGGCTGCCACGCGCGCTGGCGAGCTACGCGCCCGAAGGCGGCTGGAACGAGGGGCCAGGCTACTGGGACTACGCCACGCGCTATACCGCGTTCATCCTCTGCGCGCTGGAGTCGGCGCTCGGCAAGGATTTTGGCCTGAAGAAAGCGCCCGGCCTCGACCGCGCGGGGTTCTTCCACCTCTATGCCGCCGGCCCGCAGAACCTGTCGTTCAACTTCGCCGACGCGGGCGAGCGCACCGGGCCCTCGCCCGCGCTGTTCTGGCTCGCGCGCGCCTACCAGCAGCCGGTCTTGGGCGCGTTCAATTTTTTCTGCGGGAAGAAGTCCCTGCGGGATCCGTTCTATCTCTACTGGCTGCCCGCGCCCGTGCCGGACGCCGCGCTGGTGGAGAAGCTGCCGCCGAGCGCGCTCTTCCGCGGCGTGGACGTGGCGTTTCTGCGCAGCGGCTGGGACCGGCGCGCGACGTTCGTCGGTTTCAAGGCGGGCGACAACAAGGCGAACCACAGCCACCTCGACCTCGGCACGTTCGTCCTCGATATGCGCGGCGTGCGCTGGTGCGAAGACCTCGGCAGCGACGAGTACAACCTGCCCGGCTACTTTGGCAAGCAACGCTGGACCTATTACCGGCTGAAGAGCGAGGGCCACAACGTCGTCACCGCCGGCGGCGCGAACCAGGACCCGAAGGCCAGGGCCGCGATGCTCGCCTTCGATGGCACGCCCGGCAAGGCCTGCGCCGTCGCCGACCTGACGGCCGGCTACCCGACCGCGGCGCGGAGCGCGCGGCGCGGCGTGCTACTGCTGGGCAATGCCGGCGTGCTGGTGCAGGACGAATGGAGCCTCGGCAAGTCGCAGGAATTGATCTGGGCCATCCATACACCGGCGAAGATTGTTCTCGCCGGCCGCGAGGCAAAGCTGTTGAAAAATGGCGAGACCCTCATCGTGCGCATCCTGGAACCGGCGACGGCGAAGTTCGAGGAGTTGACCGTGCCTTCGGCGCCGCCCAAGGGCCATCCGCTGCACGCCAGCAAGCTGGGCTTCCGCTATACGGCCTCGCAGACCACGCGCCTCGCCGTGGCCTTCCTCGCCGAAGACGCCGCCCAGCTCGCGCCCGCCACCCGCCCACTCGCGCAGTGGGGAAAACCCCTCAACGGCAACTGATTTTTCCAAGCCTCCTGAAACAGCAGTTACATTGGCGTTGACGCAAGGTTGTCGCCACTCTTTCGTGTTGCGACGGGGCTAGGGGCGGTCATTGTTTTGCACGGTGCTCTAGTCCAAGGCGACTAACTGGGAGCGGCGGCTTTCCAGCCGCCGATGAACCACAGCCTAAGCCCGCTTTGCGCCGCGCCGTACCTGCCAGGCCCGCGCGCGCGTTGCTCGTGCGGCGGCAGGCATGCCGCCGCTCCCAGTCAGCCGAAAACGCACAATCAACTTCGGTCGAGGACGACGACAAGAACGCAGCCGATTTCCAAGGCCTTGGAAAAGTGAACCGCAAATATTGAAGCTTCAGTTCCAAAGTGCAGACTTCAACATGCTGCGGTTCCTGGTTCGATATGCTGCTGTTTTTCCAGCTCGATGGCGACTGCGAGGACACGCTGTATCAAGCGCCCATCGCACCCAATGAAGTAATCCTGAAGTCAAGCGGGGCAGCGGTCAGCCGCCCTTGGCGCGCTTGCCCCAGTGATGGTCGAGCATGTAGAGCTGGCCGGGGTTCTTGTGGAACTGCTCCATCTGCGCGAGCAACTCGGCGGCCCATTGCTCCTCCTCGACCTGCTCGGTGATGAACCAGTGCATGAGGACTTCGAGTGCGTAGTCGCTTTCTTTGCGCGCGAGGTCGGTCAGCTTGTGGATCAGCGCCGTGGTGCCGCGTTCCAGCGCCTGGACCTGCTGGACGGCCTCCAGCGGACTGGCGAAGCCGGCCTTCGGCGCCGCCAGCGCGCCCAGCTCCACCTTGCCGCCGCGCTCCAGCATGTGCTTGATGAATTTCTCGGCGTGGCCGCGCTCGTCGCCGACTTGCTTGAAGAGCCACGCGGCCAGCCCGTGCAGGTTCAGCTCCTCGAAGTAGAGCGCGACCGCCAGGTAGCTGTGCGCGTTGTTTTGCTCGTGTTGAATCTGCTTGTTCACCGCCTCGACAATATTTTTCTTGATCATGATGGTTGCCTTTCTGTGGGCCGATTCTACGCCATCACCGGCCACCGCGCAAACGGCGTCATGGGCCATAGGGTTGCGCCATCTTCCGCACCTCGTCGCGCATCTGCGCGCGCAGGGCGGGCGGCGCAAGCACCTCGGCGTGGGCGCCGAAGCTCAACAGCCACGGCAGCATGGTCTCCGGCGCGACGGTCGGCACGGTCAGTTCCACGCCGCCAGCGCGGCCCGGCAGGAGCTTCTGCTGCGGGTGCCACGTCTTCTCGGCGACGAAGGCCGCCAGCTCGGCCGAGAAGCGGACCCTGACCAGCACCTCCGCGCCCGCGCGGTGGATATATTTCCCGAATCGTTTCTTGAGCACCGCCGCCGCGTCGAAGCCGGCCGGCGGCCGGAACATCTGCTCGCCGACTTCCGCGTGCTGAATACGGGAAACCGCGTACTGCGTGATGTCGGCGAAGCGCGGGGCGAAGGCCAGCAGATACCAGTCGCCCTCGATGTTCGCCAGGTGCAGCGGATGAATCTCGTGCCGCTTGGTGTGCGGCGACTTGGGCGACTTGTAGTCGAGCTGCATCACGCGCTGATGCATCAGGCCGCGGATGACCGCCTTCCAGATGTCGTCGTAGATCGCGCGCGCCGGGGCGTTGATGAAGCTCATCCGGTCATAGAGCAGCTCCGGCGCGAGGGTGATCTTGTCGGGCAGCAGCTCGGCCAGCTTCTGGTAGATCTCCCGCAGCGTGCCGGCGACCGGCGTCCCTTGGTACATGTCCAGCGCCTGCGTACCGATGAGCAGCGCCATCAGCTCGCCCTCGGTCAGCAGCAGCGAGGGCAGGAACCAGGTGTGGTCGCTGTAGAAGAAGCCGCGCTTGACCGGATCATATTCGATCGGAGCATCCAGCTCGTATTTCAGATAGTCCACGTCGCGCTGGATGGTCTTATAGCTGACCTCCCACTCCGCGCCGAGGCTGAAGCAGTTGGGGCAGCCGCCCTCCCGGATTTTCCGGTCAATGAATAACAGCCGCCGGTACTGCGGCTTGAACTTGCTCTTTTTGACCTTGGTTTTCATGCGCCGCCAGCCTCCCGAAATATTTTGGAGCCTGGGACAACATCTGTCCCAGCGGCCAGCGTAGCGTGTGCGCGGGAAAAGAAAAGCCCACGTTTACGCGGCGCGTGGCGCCGCAGAAAGGCAAGGCAGTATGAACAAGCAAGTGATGGAACTGCTCGCGGGGGTACGGCTGGAGGAACTCCAGCGCTTCAAGCATATCGCCGTGTTTCCGCTGTCCGCGGCGGCGAACCATTCCCCGGATTACCTGACGCTCGCCGAGGCGCTGGAGCTGCGCTGCCTGACCGTCACCGAGGTCAGCCACGGCGGCTCGGTGCCGGACCTGCGGGTGGTCAACGCGGGCCTCAAGCCCGTCCTGCTCCTCGATGGCGAGGAGCTGTGCGGCGCCAAGCAGAACCGCGTGCTCAACACGAGCATCCTGGTCCCGGCCGGCAAGGACATGGAAATCCCGGTGAGCTGCACCGAGCAGGGCCGCTGGTCCTACGTCTCCCCTGAATTCCATGAATCCGGTAACGTGCTGCACTGCCGGCTCCGCGCGGCCAAGACCAGTTCGGTCACAGATAACCTGGCGGCCAACGTCGGCTATAAGTCCGATCAAGGCCAGGTGTGGGACGGCATCGCCGAGATGGCGGCCAACCTGGAGCTCGCCCCCTCCTCCACCGGCGCGATGCGCGATGCCTTCGAGGCCAAGCGCGCCGACCTGGACGCGGCCCTGCGGTCCATCAAGCTGCTCCCCGAGCAGCGCGGCCTGCTCGTGCTGATCAACGGCGAACCCGCCGGCTGCGACTACGTCTCGCGGCCGGCGGCCTTCGCCCGGCTGCACGGCAAGCTGGTCAGGAGTTACGTCATGGATGCGTTCACGCGCAAGCCGCGCAAGGTCTCCGCCCCGGCCGCGGCGCATAAACATGCCCAGGCCTTCCTGACGGACATCGCCGGCTGCGACGAAAAGCAGTTCAAGTCCGCCGGCCTGGGCACGGACTACCGCTACAAGGGGGCGCGCACCGTCGGCTCGGCGCTGCTGCACGAGCAGACCGTGATCCACGCCGCCTTCTTCCGTGTGGAGGGCGGGGAACAGGTCGGCCACCTGTCCCAACTGCACCGCCGGCGGGACTACCGGATCTATTGAGCAAACCCTGTCCAAGCATTGGAAAATTCTACGGTGGAAATTCCAAGCCTTGGGGAACACACTGCGAAGGAGCCTGATGAACACCACCTTGCTCGTTGAGGAAACCATCCGCCGGCTGGCGCGGTCCTTCTGGCCGGCGGCGCTGCGGCCCACGTTGGTGCCCGCGCCGGCGCACGCCCCGCGCCTGATGGTCGCCATGCAGCGCGACCGCCCCGGCAACCTGCGCCTCCTGCGCCGCATGGGTTAAGACCACGTGCCATGTAATGGCCGCCAGGCTGTAGCGGCGCTCTATGAGCGCCGTTGCAGGCCGGATTCCCGGCGGGCACAGCCCGCCGCTACAGTGAAGACGTATTCGCTACTCTATAGAAAAAATTATGGAAAGTTTCCAGGGCCGCTGGTTGTCAATGAAAGTGAGACACATTTTCCATCATGATTTAGTCGTGTTTGGCTGGGGTGGATTGATCCAGACCTGATCCGGCACCCGCCTGGGCACCGGCAGTCCTTTGACAAAGCGTTCGGGGTGTTGCCG
>CAISWQ010000103.1 GCA_903889245.1 uncultured Lentisphaerota bacterium
AGCTCGATGCCCTGCGCCAGCGCCCAGCACACGCCATAACCGGAGGCGAGCAGCGCGACGAGAAACGGCGGGCGCACATACCAGCGCGGACTGTCGAAGCAGATGATGAACGACAGCAGGTAGAGCCCCAGCGGCACCACCCACAGGAACGGCATTACCGCCACGTCCTGGCAGATCTTGTTCGTCGTCGCCAGCAGCAGCACGGAAGCGCACGCGGGCAGCAGCAGCCAGAGCAGCCGGCCGCGCAGGGTGGGGCGCTGCTCGACCTCCTTGATGGGCGCTTGTTCGGTGGAAGTCTGCTCGGCGCGGCCGGCCGCGCGCCAGAGCGACCACGCGCAAAAGCCGCAACAGAATACAAATGCTGCCAGCCCCCAGCCCCACAGGGCGGCCTGCGTCTGGCGGGTGAAGTGCGTCTCGAAATAAAACGGGTAGCTGACCAGCGCGAGCAGCGAGCCGACGTTGGAGAGCGCGTAAAGGCGGTACGGCGAGCGGCCGGGTTGCGCGCGGCTGAACCACTGTTGCAGCAGCGGGCTCGTGGCGGAGAGCAGGAAGTAGGGCAGGCCGAGGCAGGCGGCCAACAGGGCGAGGATGTGCAGCGTCGGCGCGTCGCCGCTGTGCGGCTTCCACGCATCGGCCGGCGTGATGGGCAGCAGCGTCACCGCCACGCCGAGCAGCACGAGGTGCGTAAGGGCCTGCGCGCGCGGCTGGAGCCAGCGCGAGAGGACGTGCGCGTAGGCGTAGCCGCCGAGCAGGAGCAATTGGAAGAAGAGCAGGCAGGTTGTCCACACGCCCGGCCCGCCGCCGAACCACGGCAGGATGTACTTGCCGATCAACGGCTGGACCTGGAACAGCAGGAAGGCCCCCACAAAAATCGTCAGCGCATAAGCGGACATGCGCGGAGTATGTCAGGGCCACTATGCAGATGCCAGACCCAAGGCGGACGCCAGCGCCGTGGTCAAAAATTCTGCCTTGCAAATGCAGACGTGTTTCTTCAGTTTCCCCACGGTCGGCGCGGCAACGCCGGCGCGGGGAATGGGCCATGCATAAGCAGCGAGTGGTGATCACAGGCGTGGGCGTCCTGGCGGCCAACGGAATTGGCAAGGAAGCCTACTGGAAGTCGCTGGTGGAAAACCGCAGCGGCATCGGGCCGATCACCCTGTTCGACGCGCGCGATCTGCCCAGCCGGATTGCGGGCGAGGTCAAGGATTTTGACCCGCACGACTACCTTGATCCGCAGATGAAGCCGCGGCGGATGGGTCGCTTTACCCAACTCGGCTTGGTGGCGGCGAAACTGGCGCTGGACGACGCGGGACTCAAGCCGCACGGCATGGATCACATCCAGAATCTCCTCGTGGTGATGGGCGTGAGTACCAGCGCGATGGATCTGGTCGGCAAGCGGCCCGCGCCTTATACAGCAGTCAGTGCGGTGCCCCATGCGTTGACGAGCGCCATTGGCTACCTGTTCCACCGCGAACCGGCCTTGGTAACGCTGTCGGATGGTTGCGCTTCGAGCCTCGACGCCATCGCCTATGCGACGCGCCTGATCCAGCAGGGCCAGCACGAGATCGCCATCGCGGGCGGCGGCGAGGGCGCCATTACGCGTTATGTCTGCGAGAGCATGCTGGCGTGCCGGAAATGCTCAATGCGTAACGACGAACCGCACAAGGCGAGCCGCCCGTTCGATCTGCACCGCGACTTCGGCGTCATGGCCGAGGGGGCGGGCATTGTGATCCTGGAAAGCGCCGACCATGCGCGGGCGCGGGGCGCACCTATCTACGGCGAGATCTTGAGCTACACAACCTGCGCCGATCCGGCCGGCTCGCGCGAGGGCGGTGGGCTGGCCAACGCCATGCGGCAGGCGCTCGCCAACGCGGGTGTGCAACCAAGCGAGGTGGATCATGTCAATGCTCATGGGCCGAGCGATATAGACATGGACATCACCGAGACCGACATGATCAAGGAAGCGTTGGGCGAGGCGGCCTATCGCGTGCCGGTCACCTCGATCAAGGGTGCGACGGGCTGCCCGATGGGGGTGGGGGGCGTATTGCAGTTGATCACCACCGCGTTGATGATCCGGCACGGACTCATCCCGCCAACGACGAACTATGAGGTCCCCGATCCGCGCTGCGATCTGGACTATGTGCCGCTCCGGCCGCGGCATGTTCAGATTCGCAAAGCGCTGATCAACACGCATGGCTTCGGACGCGGCAACGGGGCGATGGTGGTGGGGCGCGTGGCTTGACACATGGAAGCCTCCTTCTTTAACGTGCATTCCGTCACGCTGCTGGTCAACACGGCCATCGGTGTGGTGCTTTTCCTGACCAATCCGCGACGTGTCCAGAACCAATGTTTCCTCTTGTTCACCTTGAGTCTCACTGTCTGGGGGCTGCTGGTGATGGGCATCATGCGCAGCCAGCACCCGGAGACAGCGGAGTTGTTGATCCGTTGGGCCTCGGCGGTTTCGACGCTGCTGCCGGTGTTCTTTCACTGGTTGTTCCTCTCCGTGAGGCAGCCGGAGAAACAACTGGCTGGCGTGATCCGCGCCTCCGCCGTCACGTTGAGCTGCTGCGTCGTGATCATTCTGCTGACCGGCACGCGCTTTTTCCTGCGCGACGTGCAGATCCCGACCCAGGCCGGCTTATTACCGGAAGCCAACTACGGGCCGGGGTTCCTGTTGTTTGCGCTCTATTTCCCGGTGGCCTTCGGCATCATCATCTACAACTTCTACCGCGTTTATCGCGTGGCGACGGGCGTCCAGCGGCTGGAACTGCAATTCATCCTGATCGGCTCGATCACGATGATCCCGCTGGGGTTGGCGATCAACCTGTTGGGGCCGCTGCTCACCGGCAGCACGCAGTCGCAACAGTTCGGGCCGTTGAGCGTGGTGGCGATGAACATCATCATCGCCTACGGCATAGCGACGCGGCGCATCCTGGGTGTTGCGGCGTTCGTCCGGCGCCTGATTGCCTACAGTCTGCTGTGCGGGTGCTTGGGACTGCTCTACATCGGTCTCTGGTTTGTCTTGGAGCGGACATTGGCCGCCTTGCAAGCGCCTTCGGCCATGCTGCCGCACCTCGTAGCGGCGTTGCTGGTCGCCTTCTCGATGGCGCCGGCGAGTGGCTATATGCAGCGCTTTGCCAACCGCCTGTTCTTGAGCCTGGCCCCGCCGGACACCAGCCACGCCATACAGCGGGCCAGCGCGCTGCTGCAAACCGTCACCACCCTCGATGGCCTGCTGCAACGGTTTGCGCAACTCATCACAGAGTCGCTGGCCACGGAGCGCATTTTATTCCTGAACGCGGAGGCCGCCGGCTTCCGGCAACTCTTTCCGCAGAACGGCAGCGCAGGCCTGCTGGTGGAACGGGACTCACCGCTGGTGCGGGAGGTGACGCAGAACGCCGAGCCCCTGGTGCTCGACCTGCTCCAGCGCCCGCGCCAGAACGACCAACTGGATGCGGCGGCACAGCAGATGCGCACCTTGGGCGTGGCGGTGGTGGTGGGCATCCGCGGGAAGGGCGGGTTGGAGGCGCTGTTGTTGCTTGGCCCGCGCCTGTCCGGCCGCGTCTATAGCGCCATCGAGCAGGACGCCCTGCAATTGCTGGGCAACCAACTGGCCGTTGCGCTCGAAAATGCCCGCCTCTACACCCAGGTGCAGGACGGCAAAATCTACAATGACCTGCTGCTGGACCACCTCGTCAATGGGGTCATCGCCGTCAATGCCGAGGGCCGCGTCAATGTCTTCAATCGCGAGGCGCAGCGCGTCACCGGCCTGTCGCCGGTGGCCGTGCTGGGCCAGCCGTTCCAGTGCCTGCCGCTGCCGCTGGCGCAGGTGCTGCGGGATATCTGGGATGGCAACCGGCGCGTGCTGGATCGCGAGCTCCAGTTGCGCGGCGGGCACGTGGAACTGACCCTGCGCGCCGGTGGGGCGGTGGTCACCGGTCACGCCGGCGCGCGGCTCGGCGCACTGCTGGTCTTCAGCGACATCACCGACATCAAGCGTTTGGAATTGCAGATCCGCCGCTCCGACCGGCTGGCCAGCGTCGGCACACTCTCGGCCGGCATGGCGCACGAGATCAAAAACCCGCTGGTCGCGCTTAAGACCTTCGCGCAACTGCTGCCGGAACGCTACGAGGACGCGGACTTCCGCGACACCTTTTCCAAGCTGGCGCAGCAGGAGATCGAACGCATTGATGGCATCGTGAATCAACTGCTGGAATTCTCGCGGCCGGCCAAACCCCAGCTGGTGGAAACTTCGTTGCACACCGTGCTCCAACGCCCGCTCCGGCTGGTCTCGGAGGCGGCGCTGAAAAAGCAGGTGGTCATCGCCACACGCTTCGAGGCGGGCAACGACGCCCTGCTGGCCGATATTCACCAGTTGCAGCAGGTGTTCCTGAACTTCCTGCTCAATGCGCTCGACGCCCTGCGGGCCCCCGGCCGCATTTCGCTGACGACGAGCATCGTCGAGGGCCGCTTCAGTCCCGATGCGGCGGCGGCGGGCGCGCCGCAGCCCTACCTGCGTCTCGACATTGCCGATACGGGCTGTGGCATTCCGCCAGAGCAGTTGCCGCGCATTTTTGATCCGTTTTTCACCACCAAGAGCGGGGGCACCGGGCTGGGCCTCTCGGTGTCCTATGGCATCGTCCGTGAACACGGCGGCATGGTGGAGGTCGAGAGCCGGGTGGGGGTGGGCACCCAGTTCCACATTTTCTTTCCGCTGCGGGTAAAAACATGCTAAGGGAAGCGCGCCGCCTATGACCGCAAAAACCATCTGCTTCTTGTTCAGCCTCGATAGCGCGTGGGCCGACCGTATCGCACGCAACCTGCCGGATCATCTGACCGTGCGCCCGTTCAGCGAGCGGCTGCAACTGGAAAGCGCGCTGGAGCGTCAAAGCCTGCAAGTGGTGCTGATGGATCTGCGTGGCGACCATGCGCTGGACGAGGTGCGGCATGTGCATACCCGCTGGCCGACGGCCATCGTCATCGCCTTCGGGACTCCCGGCTCCGATCCTTTCCTGGCCGCCGAGGAGCTGAACCTGTTCGCTGTCGAGGACCTGAACGTGGACCGCCACCGCCTGCTGGCGCTGGTCCACCGCGCGCTGGCCTATCTCCAGACGCAGCAGGAGAGCCGCGTGCTGCGCATGGAACTGGAGCGCGTCACGCGCGAATTCGCCGCCGCCAAGGCTGGCACCGTGATGGCCGAGGCGCCCGTCGGCACGGCCGCCACCCGGCGATTCCCGTTTTCGCTCCACAAGTTCGACGATGTGAACGCGATGCTCGAAAGTCTCGCCGAGGGCGTCGCCGATATCCTGATGGTCAGCCGCGTCGGCATCTTCTGCCGCTCGCGCGACAGCGAGACCTATTCGCTGCGTGCCGGCCTGCGCTGCCTCGACGATGCGAAGCACCTGACCTACGAGCCGGGCGATGAACTGGTCCGCTGGCTCGAACGCAACGCGCACATGGTCTATCGCCCGCACCTGGACCACATCCACGCCGCCGCCGCCCGCCTGTTGCTGTTGCAGACGCTCGATGTGCTCGGCGCGGAGGTCATCATCCCGTTGCATTCGAGCGACCGGTTGCTGGGCTGGATGTTCATCGGCCACCGCGCCACCGGCCTGCCCTTCGAGCGGGCGCAACTCGAGCGCCTCATGCTGATTGCCGAGCAGGTCTCCACCACGCTGGAGAACGCCATCCTGTATGAGGAGTTGACCGTCCAGAAGACGCTGGCCGAGACGCTGCTCCAATCGCTGCCCGTTGGCATTGTCGCCGTGGATGCCGAGGGCGTGGTGCGCTGGTACAGCGCCGCCGCCGCCGGCATCCTCGGCCTGCCCGCCGGCCAGGCGATGCAAAAGCCGATCGAGAACCTTGGCAGCCGGCTGGCCGATGTCGTGCGCCGCAGCCTGCAGGGCGAACCGCCGCCTTCGCCGCCGTTGATGTGGACCGATGCCCACAGCAAAAAGACCATCGCCGTCATCGCGTTGCGCCTGACCAACGCGCAGCTCTGCCTCGGCTCCGTCGCGCTGTTGCAGGATATGACCGCGCAGGTGGCGCTGAAGGCCAAGGAGGAGCAGCTCGAACGCACTGTCTTCTGGGCCGAGCTCGCCGCCAGCCTCTCGCACGAAATCAGCAACCCGCTGGTCACCATCCAGACCTTTGCCCAGTTGCTGCCGGAACGTTATCAGGAGGAGGAGTTCCGTTGCGACTTCAGCCGCATCGTCACCGCCGAGGTCCAGCGCCTCAACAGCATCATCACCCAGATCAACGAATTCGCCCACCCACCGAACCTGACCATGACCACGGTCGCCTTGGGGGCGTTGTTGCAGACCAGCACCGAGAAGGTGCTGCCGGAGGCGGTGCGCGGCAACGTGAAGGTGGAGATCCAGGTGGATCCGCAGGCGCCCGCGTTGCGCGGCGACGCGCGCGCGCTGGCCGAGGCCCTGGGCTATCTGCTGACCAACTCCCGCGAAGCCTTGGAGGGGCGCGCCGACGGCCGGATCACCGTGACCGCCCGGCCCGCGCGCGGCCTCAACGGCGAGCCGCAGGTGGAAATCACCGTGGCCGATAACGGCCCCGGCATCCCGCCCGCCCTGCGCGACCGCGTCTTCTCGCCGTTTTGCACCACCAAGCCGCGCGGTCTCGGTCTCGGCCTTTCCATCGTCAAGCGCACGGTCACCGATCACGGCGGCCGCGTGCACCTGGAGACCGGCAGTACCGGCACGGGCATCGCCCTGCTGCTGCCCGCGGCGACGGCCGACCGTCTGGCGCAGCCCGCCCGCGAGGGCAGCCTGGGTCCGGCCAAGTCCGCCTGATTTTCCAAGGCTTGGAAAAACGGGCCGCTGGCTTTCCAAGCTTTGGAACGCCGGCGTGGAAATGAGTAGAGCGCGTTGCACTTGCGCCGGGAGCCCTTGCGCCCCGCGCTGTGCATGATGGGATCAGAGGAAAAGACGCATGAAGGAACAGGCTCTGTTGCGGCGCTCGTGGAAATTGTGGTGGCAGCGGGTGCGTGAACGCACGGTGCTGCGCCGGCCACTCGCGCATATCTACCACCTCATCGGTGGCCACATCTACTTCCAGACCTTGAGCGCCGCCGTGCAGCTCGATCTGTTCACCCTGCTCGGCCGGCGCGGACCGCTGACGCGGGCGGACATCGCCGGCGAGCTGAAACTGGCCGAGCAACCTGCGCGCATCCTGCTGCTCGGCCTCGCCACCTGCGGGTTGTTGCGGCGCAAAAACGGAACCTACACGGCGACGCCGCTGGCCGATCAGTTGTTCAACCGCGACCGGCCGCGCAACGTCGCCGATGTCGTCCTCTGGCAGCACTTCATCAATTACCGCGCGCTGGCCCATTTCCACGAGGCGCTGCTGGCCAACCGCAACACCGGCCTGGCCGAGTTCCCCGGCGATGAGCCGACGCTCTATCAGCGGCTGGCCCACAACCCGGCGCTGGAAAAAATTTTTCAAGATGCCATGGAGGCGATCTCGCGGCAGTCCAACCACCTGCTGGCCGAGGCGGTGGCTTTCGGCCAGTTCCGGCGCCTGCTGGATGTCGGCGGCGGCAACGCGACGAACATCCTGCGCCTCGCGCAGCGGCATCCGCAGCTCAAGGCGGATGTGTTTGATTTCCCCTCCGTCTGCGCCATCGCCCGCGAGCGTATCCGCGCCGCCGGCCTGGCGGACCGCTTGGGGGCGGTGGAGGGCCATTGTTTTCAGGACGAGTTCCCCGCGGGTGTGGATGGCATCCTGTTCTGCCATTTCCTGACCATCTGGTCCCCGGAGCAAAACCAGGCACTGCTGTGCAAGGCCCATCGCGCGCTGGCGCCGGGCGGCGCGGTCCTGATCTTCAACCAGATGCAGCACGACACCGAGGATGGCCCCTTGAGCGCGGCGATGGGTTCGCCGTACTTCCTCACGCTTGCCACCGGCGTCGGCATGCTCTACACGTGGAACGAGTATGAACAGTGGCTGCGCGCGGCCGGTTTCACGCGCGTACTGCGCCGGGCGCTGGTCCGCGACCATGGCGTACTCATCGGCCTCAAATGAAGGCGGGGATAAAAAAATTGACGCCGCCGCGGTCGCGGGGGCAGACTCCGCACGCATGGGTGCCGGTTCCAAGGGTTGGGAAAAACGCGGTGGTTTTTTCCAAGCCTTGGGAAACGCGGGCCGGATTTTTCCAAGGCTTGGGAAAGGCCAACAGGTAAGGGCGGGAGCAACCAACAGAAAGGTGCAACATGCAGACGCAGAAACTGACCCGTGGTGTTGTTCGCTTCGTCGTGGCGCTGGGTTTATGCCTGGGCGCAGGGCCGGCGCAGGCCGAAGGTTTTCGTAATCCACCGGCGGGCGGCGCCACCCTCGGCCGGGCGGCCATCAACATCGCGCAGGACGACGACGCCTCGGCCGTCGCGCGGAACCCCGCCAATCTGGCGCTCCTGCCGGCCCCGCAGGTGCAGGTGGGCGCGAACATCATCCACTCCAAGGTCAAATTCACGTCGGCGCTTTCCGGCCTGACTGATACGACGGAGGACCCCTGGAAGTTCCTGCCCTATGCCTTTGCCGCGCTGCCGCTGAACAATACCCTGGCGCTGGGCTTGGGCGTGGATGTGCCCTACGGCCAGTCCACGGTCTGGAGCCAGGAAGGCCAGTTCCGGTACACCGCGCCGCACTTCGCGGAGTTGCGCGTCTTCAACATCAACCCGACCCTTGCCGCGAAGGTCGGCGAGCATCTCTGCCTGGGCGTGGGTGCGGACATCTATGTCTCGGACCTCACCATGAAACAGTTCGTGGCCTGGTCGGCGGTCGCCGGCCCCGGCGCGGCGGATGGCTTGGAGAAACTGGAGGGCAGCGGCGTCGGCCTCGGCGGCAACGCGGCGCTGACGTGGCTGATCACCGCCAGCCAGCGGCTCGCACTGACCTACCGTTCGCCGGTCACGGTGAACTATGACGGCCATTTTGAGGTGAACAACATCCCGGCGCTGATGCAGCGGCTCGTGCTGCCGCGCGCGGACTTCAGCACCTCCATCGCCTTTCCCTCGACGGTCGGGCTGGGCTATAGCTGCCAGCCGCTGGAACATCTGAAACTGGAGGCCGATGTCGAATGGATTGAGTTCAGCCGTTATGCCGAGCTGACGCTCGACGCCGATGGCGACAATCCGCTGCTGCATCCGGCGGGTGATCCGACCCCGCCGACGGCACCGGCGACCATCCCGCAGAACTGGAAGGACGCGTGGACGGCAGGTGTCAGCGCGGAATATCAGTGCAACCCGAACTGGGCGTTGCGCGCGGGCTATCAGTTCATTCAAAGCCCGGTTCCCGAGGATACGCTCGCGCCCACGCTGCCCGATGACGACCGCAGCGTGGTCAGCGTGGGCCTTGGCTACAAGCATGGCGCGCATGCGCTGGACCTGGCCTTCCTCTACAGCTTCTTCCACAAGCGCACGACCATGGCGCAGGTGGTTCCGCCCTACAACGGCACCTACGACATCAACTCGCAAATCCTGGCGGCGTCCTACACGTTCTCCTTCTAACCGCGCGAACCATCACCATGTCATCCACCCCTCTCTCCAAGGTGCTCGTCATTGATGACGAGCTGGGACCACGCGAGAGCCTGCGTATCCTGCTCAAGAACGAGTACCAGGTGTTCCTCGCGGAGAATGTGGCCAGCGGATTGCGGCTCCTCCAGGAGCAGGGCCCGGATGTGATCCTGCTCGATATCCGCATGCCGGGCATGAACGGCATTGACGGCCTGACGGAGATTCGCAAACTCGACCAGGAGGTGTCCGTACTCATCCTGACGGGGTTCGGCACCCTGGAGACCGCCCAGGAGGCGATCCGGCGCGGCGCGAACGACTACCTGAAGAAGCCGTTCGATACCCGCGAAATGCAGGAGACGGTGCGCAAGCATGTGCAACGCACGCATTTCCAGCGCCGCCACCGCCAGACCACCGAGGCGCTGCGCCAGATCAACCAGATGTTGATCGAGGAACTGGCGAGCAAGGACCGCATGGCGCAGATGGGGCAAAAGACCGCCGAGTTCCTCCACGATCTGCGCAACCCGTTGACTGCCGTGCTGGGTTACGTGGAGTTGCTCGGCGATGAACTGCGCCAGTCCAAGGACAAACTCGGTTCACAGTGGGAGGAAACTTCGGAATTTCTCCAAAATATCGAGAAAAACCTGGAGCACTGCCGTGAGTTGACGCAGATGTGGTTGCAACTCGGGCGCAAGGATCGGCAGGCGGTACAGGTGTTGTCGCTGGCCGAACTGCTGCACGAGGTCGCCGAGTCGGTGCATCTACAGTGCCTCGAACGCGGCTGCCAGCTCAAGCTCGATATCCCGAGCGGCCTGCCCTGCCAGATCGAGGGCGAACACGTCCAGTTGGTGCGCGCCTTCAGCAATCTGGTCAGTAACGCGCTGGACGCCGTCGCCGAACACACCGGGAGTGTCGCCGTCCGTTGCCGGCAGGAAGGCCCGTGGGTGGAAATCCGCATCGTGGATAACGGCCCCGGCATCGCCCCGGAAAATCTGACGCGCATCTTCGAGCCCTATTTCTCGACCAAGGGCAAGGCGGGCACCGGTCTGGGCCTGTTCATTACGCAACAGGTCATCGTTGAGCGCGGAGGCACCATCGCTGCCGAGAGCACGCCCGGCGCGGGCGCGACGTTTATCGTGCGGCTGCCCCTGGCAAAAAAAATATGCAAGCCTTGACCCAACTGGCGGCCGCGCTGGCCGACTGGCGCGCGGCGTTGGGCGCGGAGCACGTGCGCGACGACGCGGCCACCCTCGCGGCCTACCAGAACAACGTCGGCGGCCTGCAGCGCCACATCCCCGCCGTGCTGCGGCCCGCCAGCACAGCCGAGGTCCAGACGGTCGTACACCTCGCCAACCGCCACCGCGTGCCGCTTTACCCGATCAGCCGCGGCCGCAACTGGGGCCTCGGCTCGCGTCTGCCCGGTCGCGACGGCGTGGTGGTGGTGGACCTCGCGCGCCTGAACCGCATCCGCGAGGTCAACGTCGCCGGCCAGTATGCCGTGGTGGAGCCGGGCGTGACACAGGGGCAGCTTTTCGACCACCTGGAACAGCAGCAGCTGCCGCTGCTGCTCAACGTCACCGGTGCCTCGCGCGATACCAGTCTGCTGGGCAACGCGCTCGAGCGCGGCATTGGTTACTTTTCGACCCGCGCCCATAGCCTTTCCGGGTTGGAGATCGTACTCGGCAGCGGTGAACTTTTGCGCACGGGTTTCAGTCACATCGCCCATGTCAAGACCGCCCATGGCTACCGCCATGGCATCGGCCCGGAACTCGACGGCCTGTTCGCGCAGTCCAACTACGGCATTGTGACCTCCGCCGGCTTCGAGCTGATGCCCAAGCCCGAAGCCGCCATGGCTGTCATTGCCAAGATCAAGGACGCCGCTCAACTCGCTGCCTTCGTGGAGGCGCTCGCCGACCTGCGGCGCCGCGACGTGGTCCGCAGTGTCTGGCATATTGGCAACCGTGAGCGGACGCAGATCGCGCTCGGCCCGTTGGTCTTTGGCCAACTGCGGCAGCGTGAGCCAGACGCCACTTTCGTCGCGTTGCGCGCCAAGGCCGAGGCGTTGATTGCCGCCGCCGGTTTTGGCCCGTGGAGCGCGGTCTGTGGCATCCTCGGCAGCGCCGGTGAGTTGAAACTGGCTCGCCGCGCCATTCGGTCGGCGCTGCACGGCTTGGCGCAGGTCATGTTTATCACCGATGGCCTGCTGCGGGCTGCCGACACCCTCTCCCGTCCGTTTGATTTTGTGCCGTGGGTGCGTGACCAGCGCATCATGCTCCACTCCGTGCGTCCCCTAGCCGACCTCGCGCGTGGCATTCCCACCGATGGCCCGATGCAAAGCGTCTGGTGGCCGCTCGGCGAACTGCCGGAGAAACCCAGCGACGATCCCGACCAGAGTCATTGCGGCATGTTGTTCTGTGTGCCCTTCCTGCCGCCTGACGGCCGTTGTGCGCGAGAG
Source organism: uncultured Lentisphaerota bacterium (assembly GCA_903889245.1). GTDB lineage: Bacteria > Verrucomicrobiota > Kiritimatiellia > CAIQIC01 > CAIQIC01 > DP16D-bin41. Next base: position 11,977 of record CAISWQ010000103.1, read on the forward strand.
GCGATGGATCTGACCTATCAGGTTTACGCGAAGCACGGCTTCACCCCGTTTGTCACGCTCAACCTCGTGGACAGCCGTTCGTTGGAGTGCGTCATCAACAACGCCTTCGACCGCCGGCAGCCGGAGCGTGTCGCCGCCGCGCACGCCTGCAACGACGAGCTGACCACCGAGTTCATCCGTCGTGGCTATCCGCCGTACCGCGTCGGCCCGCAGGACACCCGGCTCATCGTGGATGAGCATGATCTCTTCTGGCGCACGGTGCGCGACCTCAAACACGTCTTCGATCCCAACGGCATCATCGCCCCTGGCCGCTACAATCTTGTGTAAAGCACGGCGGGGCAAGCCGCGCTGCAGGGGGCTCAAGCGCAATGGCTACTGCTTGGGAAGCATAGGCTGGTGCCGGAGGTGGGAGTTGAACCCACACGCCTTTGAAGGGCGCTGGATTTTGAGTCCAGTGCGTCTGCCATTCCGCCACTCCGGCGAGGAGCGCGGTGTATATAGCAAGTCGCCCCGCCGCTGCCAAGCCCCGCGCGCGCTCCGGAAAAGGTGGACAGAAAAACAGGCGGCAGAAAAAGCAGGGGGGAGGGCGCGGCGACGCCGCGCCGTTCCCAAGGATTGGAAAACCAACCCGGCACTTTTTCCAAGGATTGGAAAAAACAGAGGTCAGAGGACAGAGGTCAGCGGGCAGTTTTCCAAGGCTTGGAGAAATCTGACCCAATATTTCCAGGGCTTGGAAAAGCGGCGCAAGTCATCCACAGATTTCGCAGGTTACACCGATTGGAATCCGTGAAATCTGTGCAATCTGTGGATGGATTTTCCAAGGCTTGGAAAACGGTAGCTCCGCTGCTGGAATGTTCCGCCCACAGCGTGGCGGATCACCAACTCACAGCGGGTGGGGAGCCGGTGATTATAGCCGCTTCACACGGAAGTTGCGGAAGGCGACGGGGTCGCTGTGGCCGGCGAAGCCGATGTGGCCGCTCTGGCGGTCGAGGCCCTTCGGCGGGTGCTTGATCTGGCTGCGGTCGAAAGTGTCAATGTCCACGTCGAGAATCTTGGTGCCGTTGAGCGTGACCTTGATCTTCTGGCCGCGCACCTCGATCTCCTCGTAGTTCCACTGGCCGACGGGCCGCAGGTAGCCGTGCTTGGCGCCGACGCAGTGATAGAGCGAGCCGTGATACTGGTAGGGCAGCAGCGGGTTCTTGGGGTGCGCGGCGTTATAGCCATCGCTGTCGAGCACCTGGATTTCCAGCCCCTGGGAGGCGGAGCCGCCGGTCTGCGGCGTGCGCAGCGCGATGCCGTTGTTGCCCGCGGGCGGCAGCTTGAACTCGAAGCGGATGAGGATGTCGCCATATTCCTCCTTGGAGAGCAGGTCGCCGCCCTTGCCCTTCTTGCACATGATGCAGCCGTCCTTGACCTCGTAGTTGTCCACCGCGCCAATCCAGTTGCTCAAGTCCTGACCGTTATCGAGGCGCGCGAAGCCTTCCTCGCCGCCGGCGGCCAGCCGCGCGTTGGCCTCCTCGGGCGGAATCTCGCGGATGAAGACGTTGCGCCAGCGGATTTCGCTGCCATGCGTCTGCAACTGGATCGGGCCCTTGGGCGGGACCGGGTCGCGCATGAAACCGTTGGGTGGTTTCGCCGCCGCCGCCGGTTGATTGGTCTGGCCGGGCCTGGAAAAGGCGGTGTAGCCGGCCTTCCGGTTGGCAAAATAATTTTCCAGCACGCAGTTATCCACCACGGTCTCGCCGTTGAAGACCACCGTGACGCGCTCGCCGATCATGGTGATCTTGAAGGTGTTCCACTCGCCGAACGGCTTGTCCATTTTCTTGGAGGGGTCTTTGCCCGGCGCGCCCTTGCTGTTGTTCCAGAGGCCGCCGGAGCCCTTGTCTTGGCCAAGCCCGCGCGGGTCGCCCTTGGTCGCGTCCCAAATCTGCACCTGCGGAATGCCACGCAGATAGATGCCGCTGTCGCCGGCGGGCAGCGCCTTGTAGTCCACCCACAACTCGAAATCGCCGTAGTCCTTGTCGGTGGTGAGGTAGAGCCCCTTGCCGTCGTTGATGAGTTCGCCATCCACCACTTTCCAGTGCGCGTTGAGGTAATCGCTCTGCGGCTTGCCCTTCTTGTCGGTCAGCCCGCCCTCGATGGATTTCTTCTTGTAGTCGGCTTGCTGCTCCGGCGTCATCGCCCACAGGTCGTGCGGATCCTGTGTGCCCCAGCCGTACCAGCCGGCGAGGTCCTTGCCGTTGAACAGCGCGGTGAAGCCGGCGGGCGCTTCGTTCTGTGCGGCCTGGCTCAAGCCCAGGCCCACTAACAGGGCGACAACAACAAACGACTTCTTCATGGTGTTTCCTTTCTTCGTTTCAAAGGCTCCAGCCCTTGCGGTAGCGATGCTGGATGAATTCATCGGCGGCCGGACAGTGGCCGGCGCGCAAGCTTTCTGCATCCCATTCCAGTTTTTTTCCGGCGCGGAAGGCGACATTGCCCAAAAGCACGGTTTCCGTCAACGCGCCGGAATAGTCGAAATTGCACGTGGTCGCGCCGCCGCTCTTGCACGCCGCGATCCATTCCTCGTGGTGGCCGATCGAATCCGGGATGAACGGTTGCGGTGGCGCGTAGCCGGCGAACGACTGTTGCGGCAGCAGGACATGGCGCGTGTAGTCCGCGAGCAGCATCCCCTTCGTGCCGATGAACAGCACGCCGCTCGACCACGGCGTTTTTTGTTTCTTCTTGCCGCCTTTTTTATCGGCGACCGTTTCCTCCGGCAGAACGGCAGCGAGCCTCTCCGGCTGTTTGCCGCCGTGATACCACATCAGCTTCACTGGTGGCTGTGCGCCGCGCGCGGGATAAGTGTAGCGCAGCACGAGCCACGGCGGCACCGTCTCTGGATGCACCGGCGGGCCATCCACAACTTCCACGGAGGAACAGTGGCGCAGCTTCAGCGCCCAGTGCGGTAGGTCCATGTAGTGGCAGCCGAAGTCGCCGAGCCCGCCGCCGCCGAACGCCCACCAGTTGCGCCATTTGCCCGGCAGATAGTCCGGATGATAGGGCCGCTCCGCAACCGGACCGAGCCAGAGGTCATAGTGCAGCCCGGCCGGAATCGGCGGCGTGTCGGTTGGCCGTTCCATGCCGCCATACTTGACGCTGCACCACACGTGCACCTCGGCCACCGGCCCGATCGCGCCGCTCTGGACCAATTCCACAGCGCGGCGGTAGTTCTTTCCCGCGTGAATCTGCGTGCCCATCTGCGTGACGAGCCGGCCATGGCGCGCCGCCTCGCGCACGATGCGGCACTCGGAAACCGTGCGCGTCAGCGGCTTCTCGCAGTAGAGGTGACGGCCCCCGCGCAGCGCCGCCACGGCGACCACCGCGTGCGTGTGGTCGGCCGTTGAGCAGACGACCGCGTCGAGATCGGTCCGGTCGAGCAAACGGCGAAAGTCGGTATACGTCTGCGCTTTCGGAAATTTGGTGGCGGCTTCGCGCAGGAAGGTCTCGTCCACATCGCACACCGCGACGATGTTCTCACTGGCGACGCCGGAGAGGTTCGCGCCGCCGCGCCGTGCGACCCCGACCACGCCGATGTTCAACTTCTCGTTGGGCGCGAGGCGCCGTCCGCCGACCTTCGCGCTCTGGCAGCCGAGCCAGAAACCGGCGCTGCCGAGCGCGCCCCACTGGAGAAACTGCCGCCGCGTGGTGTTCGCGATTTTCATAGGCCGCCTTTCGCCGCGCATCGTCTGACCACCAGAACGAACGGCGGGGAGGATAATTGTGTAATACTTTTCCTGCAACTGCCCTCGCCGGCGGAAATCGGGAAGCTCCTGGACGATGCACCGTGAGCGTTGCGCGGTTGCGGGTGGCGTGCCTGGCAGGATTTGAACCTGCAACCTTCTGATCCGAAGTCAGAAGCTCTGTCCAGTTGAGCTACAGGCACGGCGCGGTTCTTCTAGTCGCTTTCGCGGCGCGGCGCAAGGCTGTGGGTGCTGGCCAGGGCGTGGCCCCGCTTGACTCCATAACGGGAAGCGTTATCCTGCGGCCGTGATCAAGAGTTTCCATGACCGGGACACGGAAAAGGTCTGGCAATGCGAGCTGGTGCGGTGCTGGGATGTTGGCGTGCGTAAGTTGGCGCTGCGGAAACTGGCTTGGGTGGACGCGGCGCATGCGGTCAGCGATTTGCGGGTGCCACCCGGCAATCGTCTTGAAAAGCTGAAAGGTGACCGCTGTGGCCAGTACAGCATCCGCATCAACAATCAATGGCGGCTCTGTTTTGAGTGGCGTGAAGGCCATGCGTGGAACGTCGAGATCGTGGAGTATCATTAACCGGAGAGTGTGACATGAAAGACCCAGCTTTGAACCCGGTGCATCCCGGGGAAATCCTGATGGAGGATTTCCTGAAGCCGCTACGCCTCTCCCAATACCGGCTGGCGCAAGACCTCGGCGTCCCGCCGCGCCGCATCAACGAGATCGTGCTTGGCAAGCGCGGTATCTCCGCCGACACCGCCCTGCGTCTGGCCCGTTACTTCGGCACCTCGCAGGAGGTGTGGATGAATCTGCAAATGCGCTATGAACTGGAGACCGCCCGCCTGGCCGGGGGCAAGCGCATCGAAAAACAGATCCAACCCCTGGCCATGGCCGAAGCCTTGGCTGCTATAGGCTGACACCCGGCGCGATCAGACAATCTCTTCCTTGGCGGCGTCCCAGCGGACGATCTTCTGCCGGTGGTAGCTCTCGACGCTCATCAGGTAGGTGACGGTCTCAATGAACGCCTCGTCGGTCGAGCACTTGGGCGTGCCGCGGTTGCGGACGCAGTTGATGAAGTCCTGCATGTGGCTCGGCTGCTTCGGCGTCTTGCCGCTGATGTAGCCCTTTGGCAGATTCGCCTCCGTGTTGAAGCCTTCGGGCGTGATCGTGAACTTGGTGAGGTCGTGCGCGATCGCATCGAACTTGAGCGCGGCGTTCTTGCCGCAGATTTCCACCGGCTGCCCGGCCGCCGTGTTCATGGTGCCGGTGAAGGTGACCGTGCGGCCGAGTTTGAGGAACTGGTAGGTCGCCTGCCACGTGTCGGGGATTTCGCGGTCGTCGCGCAGCAGCGCGTTCAGGCCGAGGCACGCGCAGGTGTCCGGGATGCCGTGGCCGAGGATGTACTGCACGAAATCCAGCTCGTGCGAGAGCAGGTCGCCCGCCTGGCCGGTGCCATAGTTCCAGTAACAGCGCCAGTGCCAGAAGTGCCGCTCGTGAAACGGAATCTTCGGCGCGCCGCCGAGCCACAAATCCCAGTTCACGTCCTTGGCGACCTGCACGGGGTCGGGCCGTTCCCACTGGCTGTAATAGCCGTACCAGCGCCACACCGGGTGATCGGGCGGCGTGTTGATCATGCGGCCGGTGCGCACGAAGGTGATCGGGCCGAGCGCGCCGGTGGCGATCAGCTCCTTCGCCTGTAGCGCGCACGCCGACTGCCGCGCCTGATGACCGAGTTGGAAGACCACACTGCTGGGCTTGAGCGCCGCGCGCATCCGCTTGGCCTCCTCGATCGTCCGCGAGAAGCCCTTCTCGCAGTAGATGTCCTTGCCTGCCTTGACGGCGTCGAGCACCATCTGGCAGTGCCAGTGATCGGGCGCGCAGATGACGACGGCATCCACGTTCTTGTCGGCGAGCAGTTCGCGGTAATCCACATAGGTTTTCACCTCCGGATTCTTGCAGCGCTCGACGCCCTTCTGCACATGCGGCTTATAGACATCGCACATGGCGGTCACCTTGACGCCGTCGCAGTTCAGCACGGTGTTGAGTACATCGCCGCCGCGCGTGCCCATGCCGATGCAGCCGATGCCGACCGTCTCGCCTGCCGGCTTGGCCTTGAGAATGGTGGGACCGAAGGCCGAGGCCGCCGCGAGCGTCGCCGCCGCCTTGCCGCCGGTGCCGAGAAATTCACGCCGCGTCAGACCGTTTTGCTCGTTCATGGTTTTCCTTTCCTGATTGTGCGTCCGCATGGCAAAAACACGCGCGCATTTTTGTGCGGCAGCGGGGAAAGTCAAGCGCGCTGACGTGCGATGAGATTGGGGCCTGCCTGGGCAGGTCGCGCCGGGTCAGAGGCCCGGCCTACATAAAACAAGTCTGGGTGTGTTATGGCTTTCCGTAGGCCGGGTCTTCGACTCGGCGTTCACAGCGGCGTTGTCGCGCCGCTGGCCGATGTGCGGCTAGGTGGAGCGCAGCAGGCCGAGCGCGAGGCTGCGGCTGTTCGGTAGCAGTTCGGCGTGCGTTTGCAGGAAGCGGCCGAGCAGCGTCTCCATCGCACCGAGTTGGCGCGCGGTACACTGCGTCAGCCGCGCCGCGCGCGGGCTGGCCGAGGCCTGCCAGCCGGCGAGCATCGCGAGCGCATCGGAGGCGACCGGTTCGCCGCGTTCGCCCCGCGCGGCGCAGCCGGCGCAGACCAGCCCGCCGCGCGCCATTGCGAAGTGTGGCGCGCGCGTTGCCGGCAGCAGCGCCGCGCCGCAATCGAGACAGGCGTCGAGCCGCGGCTGGACGCCGTGCGCCTCGAGCAGCTTGAGTTCAAACCAGTAGAGCGCGGCCTCGGTCGCGCCGGCCTCGGCGAGTTCATCGAGCGTGGTTTCCAGCGCGCGGAAAAGCTGCGGCTGCGGCGCATCGGGCAGCGTCAGCCGCGCGACGGCGTCGGCGCAGTAGGAGGCGGCTGCGGCCGCGCGCCAGTCGCTGCGGAAGCGGTCACGGCGCGCCAGCGGCGTGCATTCGCGGGCGATGTGGATGTGGTTGCGCTCGCGCGCGTAAAAGAGCAGCTCGCAGGAATAGAAGAGATCGAACTGGCCGAGGAACGGGCTTTTGGGTCGCTGCGCGCCCTTGATCAACGTGGCGATTTTGCCGTGTTCCACCGCGAACCACTGCACGATCCGCGAGGTGTTCGAGACCGGCGCGATGCGCAGGACGAGCGCGGTGTCCTTGAGGATGTGGCCTGGGTCCGCCGCGCTCATGTCTGGCGTTCGACCCAGTCCTCGGCCTTCTCCAGCAGCGAGCCGCCCTCGTCGAGCGCGCCGGGGAAGACCGTGCCGCCGGAGACGAACAGCTTCATCGCCTCGCTCACCGAGACCTTCAACGGGCGCAACTCGGCGCGCCGCGCGAGGACGAAAAAGCCGGAGGTCGGCGGCGAGATCGGCAGGAAGACGCCGACCCATTCCTCCTTTGGCTCCTTGCCCGCCGCGCGCAGCGCAAGCGACTTGGGCACCTCGGCGGTGACGAAGCCCATCGCGAACAGGCCGGGCCGCGGATATTCGAGCAGCACGACCTCCTTGAACATCCCACCGCTCTGGTCGAGGATCGTCTCGCTGATCTGGCGCAGCGAGACATAGATCTTGTTGATCATCGGCACGCTCGCCAGCACCTTGTCGCCAAAGTCCAGCAGCCGCTTGCCGGCGACGTTGCGCGCCAGCAGGCCCACGAAGAACATCAGCACCACCAGCAGCACCAGGAAGACGATGCGCAGCAGGAAGACCTTCCACTGCACGTCCTGCACTGCCTTCGGCAGCCACGCCACGATGAAATCGGTCGTCAGGCCGAAGAGCCAGTTGGCGATGAAGATCGTCAGCAGCACCGGCAACAGCAGCAGCATGCCGACGAGAATATTGCTCCGCACGTTCCGCCAGATGATGTCTTTCATAAAACGTCCCTACCGCGCGCCGACCATACCCGCGATCAGTCCGTTTTCCAAGGTTTGGGAAAAGTGGTGCCAAAACTTCCAAGGTCGGGAAAGAGCTTTACGTGCGACGAAGTTGTCAGGCGCACACGGACGGGCGACCAGGGGCAATCTCAAGGCAGTGTTGTGGCGAGACCATCGAGGCGCGGGCGGTCACGCAGGCGCTGCGGGATGTCGGCGAAGGTCTTCAAAATCGCCTGGTAATCGGGATCGTTGGTGCTGGTGAAAACCGGCCGGCCGCACCGTTCCGTGCCGCCGGAATGTTTCGCGAGCGGCGCGAGCAGGAACGGATTGTCCTGCGGGTTGGTGATGCGGGTGAAAAACTGACGCGGAATCTTACCGCCGGCGTGACACGCGGCGCAGCGGCGCGCGGCGACGTCGGCGAGCGTGGCATCGAGCTGGGCGGGATAGAGCCGGCGGCAGCCGGGCAGCGTGATGTCGTGCGAGGCGCTGGTCGGGTAATAGGGCACGTTGCAATCCATCCACGCGAAGAGCCGGCGGCGCTCGGTATCGGTGAGTTGCACGCGCGGGCGGCCGGCGGCGTCGGGATGACCGGCGCGCAGCAAGTCGGCGAGCGGACTGGCGGGGCTGCCCCAGGCGCGCGGCCGGATGTCGAGGATGTTCGACTCGGTGCCGTTATAGGTGGGAATCCAACTGACCAGTTGCGTGCGGAACGCGGCCATGCTGCCGCCGCCGCGGTGCGGGTCCTCGGCGGGCGTCCCGCGGCGCGCAAGCACGTCGTAGGAGACGCTGAAGATATCGGTGAGGTCGCCGGCGAGGTCCACGCCGCGCGGGTACTGTCGCGCGTTGTGGCACGATACGCAGTGCTGGTCGAGCACGGACTGGACGATCTGCGCGTAGCTGAAGCCGCCGACGCCCCACTCGGGCGGCGTAAGCTGCTGCGGCGCGCGCTGCATGGCGAGCGGGCGCGCCGCCGGCGTCGGCGTCGTCAGGCGCTCCTCGTGGCAACCGATGCAGGTCTGCACCTCGCCGGGCGCGAGGTGCGTGAAGCTGCGCATGCGCTGGAGTGCGCGGCCCTCGCCGTCGAGCGCCATGAAGTAGAGCGGCACATTGGCCGGCACGCGGAAGCTCGCGGAGCCATCCGCCTCGACGCGCGCGCTGCCCCAGATTTTTTTCGGCGCATAGGTGGCGCCGCACGAGACCACCGGGAACTGGAAGCCGAACAGCCGCCGGTCGGGATTGACGCTGACGGGCTTGGCGATTTCCTGCACGACGCGCAGCTCCTTGATCTCGCCGCGTCGTACGTCGGGCGCGAGGCCGGCGTAGACATCCTGTAGATAAAGCGTGGCCCAGTCGGTCTCCGTGTTGCGCGCGGGGATCTGGCCCTGCACGACCGGCGGGGTGGGGCGCGCGCGCAGCGGTTGCGCGTTGAAGTTGCCGAGCTGACCCGGCCGCGCGAGCACGACCGCCTGCTCCGTGCCGGCAAGGTTGCGCACCAGCAGCGTACCCTCGCGCGAGACGAGGAAGCGCTCGGCGTCGAGCGGATACAGGCTTTCGTAGGGCCCGCGCACACGGTTGCCATCGCCCTTCGCCACCTCGCCGATGTTGATCTCCGGCGTCAGGTTGCGGATCGCGGCCTGCGCGTTGACGCCGCGTCGCCGGTCGAGCAAACCGATCGCGCCACGGCACGGGCCGTTGTGCGCGGTCAGGATGCAGAGGATTTCGTCGCGGCCGGGGATGGCGCGTGGCTCCATGAACGTCGCCGGCGAAAGCACCCGGTTGCCGAAGAACGCGTGCAGGCCGGTGCCATCGGGATTGATGGTCCACAGGCTCTGGATCGGGATCGCGGGCCGGTCCACATATTCCCACCGCGAGTAGATGAGGCGGCCATCGGGCAGCACGGCGGGCGTGAAGTCGTTGAGATAGTTGGCGGAAAGCTGCCGGACGTTCTGGCCGTCGCGGTCCATGCGGTGCAGGATGCCGGCGGGCGAACTCCAGCAGTAGGCGAAGGCCGCGCGGCGCGTCGAGAGAAACGCGATACCGCCATCGGGCAGCCAGCAGCCGTTGAAGTTATAGTCGTCGCCGTCGGTCAGTTGCGTCAGCCCCGTGCCGTCGCGGCGGATGCGGAAGAGGTGGAAACGGCGCATGTCGCGCATCCAACTGAAGAGGATGTCCTGGCCATCGAACGAGACATCGCAGTCGAGGATGACACCCTGCGTGGCGTCCACCAGTCGCCGCAGCTTCTGTGTGGTCACATCGAGCACATGGAGCCCGCCGCCCGGTTGCAGCCCTTCGCAGTGATAGGTATAGACGTGTGTGGGCTTGATCGGCTGGCGCTGCACGAGCACGAGTTCGCGGAAGCCCAGCCCGCCGTTCGCGAGCTGCTGCGCGAGCGCGGCGGACGTTGGCAGCTCCGGCTGGCCGGGCGTTGCGTGCGGCGCGGAAAATTTCCCGAGCACTTCGTCCGGCGGCGAGCGGTCGAAGATTTTGATTTCCGACGCGCCGGGATTCGGACCGCCATCCATCTGTGTGAAGCGCAGCGTCAACTGGCGCGCCTGCACCGGCGCGGGCAGCCGGATGCGCTGCGGCCCGTGGCCGGGCTTGAGCGCCGACGCGGCGAGCGGCGTCGCCGCGCCATCGGCGAGCAGTTGGACCTGCAGGAAGTTCTCGTCCCAGAGCCACGCCGTGCGGCCATAGTAGACGACCTCGGCGATGGTCACCGGCGCGGGCCACGCGAAGACCAGTTGCGCGTTGGCGGCCTGCGCGCGCGGCAGGCACCATGCCGCGCCCACGTCGGCGTGCGCTTCCGCCGCGGGGATTTTCCCATCGGCGACGAACTGCGGCTGGTAGGCGCTGCTGTACTGGCCGCTGGCGGTGATGCGCGCGCGTGGTGCGAGGTTGACCGCATCGGCGGCGTGCGCCGCGGCAGCCAGTGCCAGCCCTAGCCAGGCGGATTGCATGGGCGCATTCTCCCGGTGCGACCCGACCCGTCAAGCCCTTTTCCAACGCTTGGAAACCGGACGCGCGCTTTTTCCAAGCCTTGGAAAAACAGCCGGCGGGGTTGTCGCGGCCATGTCGCGCGGGATCGCGCCGGCTGGCCGCGGCCGGATACATGTTACTAACATGTATCCGTGCCTGTAGGCAGGAGCAGGGGGGCGGAAGCTCCCGGTGGCCGCCTGACGACCTCCCGGCTTTTCTTTTTGGGCGGGCGCGGTAGGATGGCGCGGGCGAAATCATGCGCGAGTTTGACATCGAAAAGTTCGTGCGGCGGCTCGGGCGCTTCCATGTGGAGCAGCGGCTGAACATGCAGGCGCACCACGCGGCCGACATCCTCGGTCCGGGGTTCATCCACATCCATATCGAGAACATGCTGTGGCTGCATTTTTTCATCAAGCGGCTCCTCCAGTTCAGCGGCTTCTATGGACTCGGTCGTCGCAATACCGCCAAGTTCGTCGTCCATCACAACGCGGTCGTGCTGCCGGAACTGCCCGCCGCGCTCGAAGGGTTGACGCTGCTGCACCTGACCGATCTGCACGCCGATTTTTCCCACGAGGCCATGTCTGCGCTGATCTACGCGGTGCGGGACGAGAACTGGGACGCCTGCGTCTGGACCGGCGATTACCGCGGGCTGACGCACGGCCCGTGGGAGCCGGCGGCGGCGGAACTGCGGCGCGTCCGCGAGGCGCTGCGCGGTCCCGTCTATGCCGTGCTCGGCAACCACGATCCGCTGGAACTGGCCGACGCGCTGGAAGACATGGACGTGCGCCTGCTGCTTAACGAGTGTGTGGCCTTTGAGCGGGGCGGGGCGCGGCTCTGGTTCGCGGGGGTGGACGACCCGCACATTTACGAAACCGACAACATCGAAAAGGCGGTGGCCGGGATTCCCGGCGGCGAGCCGGTCGTGTTGCTCGCGCATTCGCCGGAACTCTATCGCAAGGCGGCCTATGGCGGTATTGACCTGATGTTGAGCGGCCACACGCATGGCGGGCAGCTCTGTCTGCCGGGTGGCTGGCCGATCATCGCGAACGCGCGTGTGCCGCCGCGGCTGGTCAGCGGCGCGTGGCGCTATCACCAGTTGCAGGGCTATACTTCGGCCGGCTGCGGCGTCAGCGGCGTGGATTGCCGCTACAACTGTCCACCCGAAATCGTCCTGCACCATCTGCACCGCGCGCCGGGGCCGCGATGAACCAGGCGCCGTTCCTCGCGCCGCCGCTGGCGCTGCGCGGCGTCGCCTTCGATCCGCCGCTCTTCTGCGCGCCGATGGCGGAAATTTCCCACAGCGCCTTCCGGCGGCTGGTCGCCGACTTCGGCGGGGCGGGCGCGCTGTTCACCGAGATGCTCTCGGCAAAGCAACTGCTCAACGAGGAGCTGCACCATTCACCGTGGACGAAACGGCGCGCGTGCGAAGGCCGCGTGATCTACCAGTTGCTCGTCGTGGACACGGCGAAGCTGCCGGAGATTCTCGACCACCTCGCCGCGCTCGCGCCCGACGGGCTCGACCTGAACAGCTCGTGTCCCGCGCCGACCATCCGCGCGATGGGCGGCGGCGCGGACCTGTTTGAGGACGCAACGCGCCTGCGCGCCATCCTGCGCGTCCTGCGCGCGCGCTTCGCGGGGCCGCTGACCGTGAAAATCCGGCTCGGCCGCGAGGAAGAGGGCTGGCGCGCGCGGCTCGGCGAAAGGCTGCGGCTGCTGCGCGAGGAGGGCGTGGACGGGCTGACGCTTCACCCGCGCTTCGCCGGCGACAAGCTCAAGCGCGCGCCGCGCCACGAGCTCTACGCCGAGCTCGCCGCCGAGGCGCGGCTGCCCATCATCGCCAACGGTGACATCCTCGATCCGCACTACGTCCACAGCCGCGCCGCCGACTTCGCGCCCGCCGCCGGCCTGATGCTCGGCCGCATCGCCGCCGCACGGCCGTGGGTGTTTGCGCAGTGGAAAAATCCCGCACTGGCCGTGGACCACGCCGCGCTCTGGCAGCGGTTTTGTGATTACGTAGAGGAGGATTTCGCCGCCGCGCGCGCGTTGGGCCGCGTAAAAATCTTCACGGCGTATTTCTGCCGTAACTTTTTGTTCGGCCACAATTTTTTCACGTCGGTGCAATCGGCGCCGACGGTCGCCGTGGCGCGCGAGCGCGCGGCGAAATTCTTCGCGGGGCAGCCCGCCCTGACCCGTCATATCAATCTGGCCGGCATCTGACCGTGGCCGGTCTCCAAGGTCCGGACGAGGACCGGTTTTTCCAAGGGTTGGAAAAGTACAGCGGAAAATTTCCAAGGCTTGGGAAAAATAGCAGACTCTTCCAAGCCCCGGACGCGACCCGGTTCACCCGGCTTCCGCGTCAGCCGCGCTGCCAGCATAACCAGCGAGGCCGCGCTTGCTGGTGGCGACGAAGTCGGCCAGCTCGTGGGCGGGCCCCGGCGGCAGCTCGGCGCGGATGCGGGCGACGGCGTCGCGGTAGTTGAGCCCGGCGAGGTAGAGCAGCTTGAAGGCGCGCTTGATCTCCAGCCGCTGCTCCGGCGTAAAGCCGGCGCGGCGCAGGCCGACGATGTTCAGGCCGGCGACGCCGTTCATTGTCGTGCCGTGCATCGTGCAGAACGGCGGCACGTCCTGGCTGATGCCGGCGAGTCCTTGCAGCATGGCGAGCCGGCCGATGCGGCAGAACTGGTGGACCGCGGCGTTGCCGCCACAGAAGACGTTGTCGCCCACCTCGACGTAGCCGCCGAGCAGCACGCCGTTCGCGAGGATCACGCGGTTGCCAAGCTGGACGTTGTGCGCGAGATGGCTGTTGGCCATCAGGTAGCAGCCCTCGCCGACGGTCGTCACGGTGTCGGGCTTTGTGCCGCGGTGAATCGTGACGCCCTCGCGGAAGGTGCAGTCGGCGCCGATGCGGACGAACGTGGGGGCGTCGCGGAAGCCGAGGTCCTGCGGCAGATCGCCGAGTACGGCGTTGGCGTGGACGCGGCAGCGCGGGCCGAGCGTGACGTAGCGGCCGACGACCGCGTGCGGGCCGATGAGGCAGCCCTCGCCGAGCCGCGCGCCGGCCTCGATGAACGCGCCCGCGCCGACACTGACCTCCGCGCCGAGTTCGGCGCCCGCTTCCACCACCGCTGTGGGATGAATGTTCATAATGTGTTTCAGGTTTTGAATTCGACCAGCCCCGCCTCGCGCAGGCTCACGTGCCGGCGGTCGGCGTCGTCGGGGCGGCCGAGGATAACATGGTCGAGTACCGGAATGCCAACGACTTTGCCGGCGGCGACCAGCTCGCGCGTCAGGCGGATGTCCTCGGCCGAGGGCGTCGGGTCGCCGGAGGGATGGTTGTGCGCGAGCACGAGTGCGCTGCTGCCGCAGGCGATCGCCTCGCGGAAGACTTCGCGCGGATGCGCGAGGCTGGCATCGGCCAGGCCGGAGGTGATCGCGACCGGCGGCCGTTTGAGGCGGTACTTCACATCGAGCGGCAGCATCCAAAGCACCTCCTGCCCGCGCCCGCGCGTCTCCTCGCCGAGCACCTTTACGACGTCCTCCGGTGTGCGCACGAGCTGTTGTGCATCGAGCTTTTCGTGGCTCATCCGCCGCGCGAGTTCGAGCGCGGCCTTGAGCAGCTTGCTTTTCGCCGGTCCGATGCCACGGATGCTTTTGAAGGCGTCGGCGGAATCCTCGGCCAGCGCCGTGAGCGAGCCGTACTTCCCGCGCAGCGCCCGCGCCACCTCCAGCACATTGAAGCCCCGCGTACCGCTGCCCAGCAGGATGGCGAGCAGTTCTTCGTTGGTGAGCGCCGCCGCGCCCTGCTGCGCCATCTTCTCGCGCGGTCGCGTATCCGGCGGCAAGTCACGGACGCGCGCGGGCGTGGTCGGCGTCAGAACCGGATACAGCGTCTTGTCTGTCTTGCCCATGGCGCAGCCCTCCGACATTTTTCCCGCCCGAAGGCTGGCCCTCCCGCGGAGAATTGTCAATCGCTCTTCTTCGGGCTGCCCTCGAAAGGAGCGAACTTGTCGGCGAGATCAACCGGCAAACGGACCTCGAGATGCGCGGCGTGCTCGTCGTAGCGCTCGCCAACCACCTGGCCTTCGCGGCGGACGGCGGCGAGCAGCGCGGCTTCGCGCAGCGGAATGCGCAGCTTGAACAGCCGCCGCTCACACGCGAGGCAGTCGGCGGCGAGGTGCAGCAAATCCTCAAGACCCGCTCCGGTCAGCGCCGAGACCGCTGCGGCGCGCGGCAGGCGCGCCGCCAACCGCGCCGCCTGCGCGGCGGCGGTCGGCTGATCGGTCTTGTTCAGGACATGGATTACTGTCTTGTCGTGGACGCCGAGGTCGGCCAGCACGCGCTCGACCGCCTCGATCTGCTCATCCACGCGCGGATGGGCGGCATCAATCACGTGCATCAGCACGTCGGCCTGGATCACCTCCTCCAGCGTCGCCTGGAAGGCCTCGACGAGATGATGCGGCAGCTTGCGGATGAAGCCGACCGTGTCGGTCAGCAGCGCGGCGCGCCTATCCGGCAGCGTCAGCTTGCGCGTGGTCGGGTCGAGCGTGGCAAAGAGCTGGTCGTCGGCCAGCACCGTGGCGCCGGTGAGTTTGTTGAGCAACGTGGACTTGCCGGCGTTGGTGTAGCCGACGAGCGCGAACAGCGCCCAGCCCTGCCGGTGGCGGCTGCGGCGCAATTCCCCGCGGCGCTGGCGGACCTCCTCGAGGTCGCGCCGGATTTGCGTCATGTGCTTCTGCAACTGGCGGCGGTCAATCTCGATCTGCCGCTCGCCGGGGCCGCGCAGGCCGATGCCGCCCTTCTGCTGGCCGAACGCCGTCGCCTCGCGGCGCAGGCGCGGCAGCGCGTATTCCGCCTGCGCCAGCTCGACCTGCAGGCGGCCCTCGCGCGTCCGGGCGCGCTGCGCAAAGATGTCGAGGATGAGCTGCGTCCGGTCGAGGATTTTGAGACCGAAGATTTTTTCCAGGTTGCGGCCCTGCACCGGCGTCAGGTCGTCATCGAAGGCGACCAGGCTGACGCCCTGCTCGCGCGCCTGCTCGGCGAGCTGCTCCGCCTTGCCGCGCCCGATGAACGTCGCCGGGTGCGGCCGGTCCATCTTGCAGACGATGCGCCCGGCGATGCTGGCGCCCGCGGTATCGGCCAGCAGCGCGAGCTCGTCGAGCGAGTCCTGCAGCGCCCACGTCTGCTGCCCGCGCAGCAGCACGCCGACGAGCAGCGCGACCTCGCGCGCGCCTTCAGTAGGCCAGAGGGGTTGGCCCATGTTCGCTCCAGAGTTGGCGGACGCGCGCGGCGACTTCGTCGGCGGGCGCCTCGGCGGCGACCCACGCGACGGACGCCTGATGCTTGAACCACGTCATCTGCCGCTTGGCAAGCTGACGCGTGCGCGCTGAAATCTGCTCCCACGCTTCGGCCTCGGTGCCGCGCCCATCGAGGACGGCCAACGCCTCCGCATAACCGATCGCCTGCTGCGCGGTGGCGGAGAGCTGCGGAAATTTTTCGCGGAGCTGCCGCGCCTCGTCGAGCAGGCCCTGCGTGAACATCGCCGCCACCCGCGCTTGAATCCGCTGCGCCAGCAAAGCCGGGGACAGGAAAAGGCCCGGAATGATGGAGTATGGGAGTGTGGGAGTACTGGAGTGCGGGAGTGCTGGAGTGTGGGGGCGAGCGTCTGATGGGGAACTGGTCTGGAGTTCTTTGCCATTACTCCAACACTCCCATACTCCATCACTCCCGTGCTTCCCCGCCCGGATAATCTCAATAGCCCGGATTAATCTTCTGGGATTCTGCTGATCGGACTCGGTCAGGGCGGCGAAGCGGGCGGCGTCGAGTTTTTGCAACTGCGCCTGCAACTCGGCGAGATTCATCCTGGCGGCGGCGGCGCGCCACGCGGGGTCCGCGTCGGGCTGCGCGGTCAGGCCGGTCAGCAGGCATTTGACGTAGAGACCGGTGCCGCCGACGACGAGGACCGGCCGGCCGGCGGCGCGCGCCTGCGCGAGGAAAACTTGCGCGTGGTCGAGCCACGAGGCGACATCGAAACGCTCACCGGGATTCACCAGGTCGAGCCCGCCGTAGCCAAAGCGCGCGCGCTCGGCGGCGGTGGGCTTGGCGGTGCCGATATCCATGCCGCGATAAACAAGCATCGCGTCGGCGGACAGGATGACGGCGTTCAGGTCGGCGGCGAGCCGGTGCGCGGCGGCCGTCTTGCCGGTCGCGGTCGGGCCGACGAGCACGAACGCCTCATGATGCGCGTTGGTCATCGGACGCCGCCTTGCCCTGGGCCTCGTTCAGCGGATGACCGGCGACCCAGAGCGAGGAGAGGACGTAGAGGGTGACGCCGATGCAGATCGCGGAGTCGGCGATGTTGAACGCCGGGAAGTGATGGCCACGCCAGAAGAAGTCGAGGAAGTCGGTCACGTAGCCGAGCTTGAGGCGGTCGAAGACGTTGCCGAGGATGCCGCCGGCCAGCAGGCCGAGCGCGACGCGGTGCTCCCACGTGTTGCCGAGGAACGCGCGGCGGAAGATCACCATCAGCACGAGCACGACCACCGAGAGGATGGCGAGCCAGAGGTTGTTGCCGCTGAACATGCCCCACGCCGCGCCGGTGTTGCGCAGGTAGGTGAAGTGGAAGAACGACTCGATGATCGTACGGGATTCGCCGAGGGCGTAGGTGTCGCGAATCCACTGCTTGCTCGCCTGGTCGGCCACGGCAATCAGCAGCGCCAGCAGCCATACGCGCATGGCCGGTTCCTCACGTCTCGGCTTCGACGGTCTGGGAGATCGTCTTGCCGAAGGCGCGGAAATGCGGACGGCCCTTCTCGGCCTCCGACTGGCACTTGATGCAGAGCTTGGCGAACGGCTGCGCCTTGAGGCGCGGCTTGGCGATCAGCTCACTGCACTTCTCGCACGCGCCATAGGTGCCCATCTGCAGGCGGCGCAGCGCGTCATCAATTTCATAGATGACGTCCTGCTCGCTGCTGACGAGGTTGAGCGCGAACTCGCGGTCGAAATTGTCGGTGCCGTGGTCGGCCATGTGGAAACTGTAGCTGGAGAGGTCGCCCGAGGACTCGCGCTGCGAGCGGTTCAGGTTGTCGCCGGCGAGGAAGTTGATCTCGTCCACGACGCGGTCGCGCAGCTTCTGGAGGCTCTCGCGGAAGTCCTTGACCTCGGCGGCCGGCCAGCGGACGCGCTTGGGTTGCACGACCTCTTCGGGCGGCGTGATGGCCGGCTTGGCGGGCGCCTTGGGCGCGGGCAGGACCTTCTTCGCCGGCTTGGCCACTGGCTTGACGGGCTTCCTGGCCGGGGCGGCCTTCTTGACCACTTTCTTGGTCGCCTTTGACGCCTGCTTCTTAGCAATTTTCTTGGCCATGCTTCTGCTCCTGAACCCGTCTTGCACCACGCGAAAACCACTCGCGCTCAAAAAGGGCGGGGGCTTTTACCAGAACCCCTCTGGTGTGTCAATGAAAGTAAGCCCACAAAAAAGCGCCGGGCCAACCCGGCGCTTTTGCTCCGCTTCCCCGGCGATCGGCTCACACGTCGCAGAGCTTCACGGCCTGCGCGAGCGAGGTCAGCGGGTCGCGCTTCGGGATGAATTCCTGGCCGACGAAGCCATCGAATTTCAGCTCGGCGATCACGCGCATGATCGCCGGATAATCCAGTTCCTGCGTCTCATCAATCTCGTTCCGGCCCGGCACGCCGCCGGTGTGGATGTGCCCGATGTACTGGATGTTTTCCTTGATCGTGGCGATGACATCGCCCTCCATGATCTGCATGTGATAGATGTCGTAGAGCAACTTCATGCGCGGGCTGCCGACGCCCTTGCAGACCGCGACGCCCCACGCGGTGTGGTCACACTGGTAGTCCTTGTGGTTGCGCTTGGAGTTCAGCAGTTCCATGCACACGGTGACCTTTTTCTCCTCCGCGTAGCCCATCACCTGCTTGAGCCCCTCGATACAGTTCTTCGCGCCTTCCTCGTCGCCCAGCCCCGCGCGGTTGCCGGAGAAGCAGATCACGTTCTGCCAGCCGTGCTCGGCCGCCTGGTCAATGCCATTCTTGACCGCCTTGATGCACTCCGCGTGATTTTCCTTGCGGTTGAAACCCTTGCCGATGCCGTGCGAGCCGACCATCGAGCAGGCCAGCCCGTGCTTCTTCATCGCCGGCCAGTCGTTCGGCCCGGTCAGGTCCACGCCCTTGATGCCCAGCGCCGCGACCGCCGCGTAAAACTTCTCGCGATCCTCGGCGGTCTTCGTGATCTTGCCGTAGCACCACTGGCAAACCGACTGCTTGATGCGGCCGCTGCCCTTGGCCTGCTCCACGGCGTCGGCGCGCAACACGGCCAAGGCGACGGCGCTGCCGAGCGCGCCCTTGAGGAGATGACGGCGGTCGAGGTTACGGACCGAACTGGTGTTCTTGTGCATCGCGATTCCTTTCCTGCCGCCCACCGGCGGCGGCGGAAACGTGCCGCATTTCCTGGCATCCCGCAAGCCGCGATTTCATTTTTCCAAGTGTGGTTAGATGGGCAAAGCTCCACAAAATCATGCTTACAAAATCATGAGGAGGCAGAGGGGGCATGTTTCGCGCAAAGGGCGCGAAGCCCGCCAAGGTGGCAGACCTTGGCGCGAACGATCCTGCAAGGGTTGGCCACAAAAGAACACAAAGATCACAAAGGACGGCAGAGCATGGCCGGCGAGCAACTGACCACTGACTACCGACAACTGACGAATGACCACTGACATCTTCTGTCTGGACAAGCCCCATCCCCGCCGCTAGCCTCCGCAGCGTTGCAGGGAAACAGGGATGAACACGAACCCAGCCAGACCGCCAACCTGGAGCGCGCCACAGCCCCGCCGCCCTTGTTATACAAGTTGTCGTTACCAGACCGCACAGCAGCCGCATAAAGACAACTTCGCCGTTAAGCAGGAAATCGCCCCCTCTTCTAATTGCTTTCAAGCCAAGTTGTTTCCCGCTTGTCTTGTCACCTCGGCCTTCTTATCGTGCCGGTGCGCCAAGAAACACATGGCTGCATAAAGACAACTTTTAGTTCGTTCAATAATACTGTTCGGTGCGAGGGACATGAATATGACGACCGCACATGAAGAATCCAACCCCTTGGCACTCGTCACGGCCTTGGCGCAAGCAAAGGGGGCAAAGAGGCGATTGAGAGTCGCCCTCTCCGACTTCCGGCTCTTTGACAACGTTGAGACCGATGACGTAGAGATGTCGCGAGAGCGACTCCTGAAACCGGGGCCGCCGTATGATTTCATCGTAGCCGACCTGCCGCTGGGGTTGCGTGCTGGCTTGGCGGCATCGCCTTGCGCCACGCTGGTTCCCAAAAGCCGTCAGAACTGGATGGACATATGTGCCGCAGCGGCTCGCCTTGCACCCAATGGCCTTGCAGTGGCTGTGCTTGAGCCGGCCTTCTGGTCAAGAGACTGGGGCCAGTTCACCGCTGCGCTTGGTGAACTCGCCGTGTATCACTCGGCAGTTGTCAGATTTCCCAGCTTGACCTACCCAGGGACCACCATTCCGCCGACGCTGGGGGTCTTCACACGCGAGAAAAGGGATTTTCTTTTCGTTGCCGATGCCACACCGAAGTCGTCGACAAAGGTCCTCGCGGAATCAATCGTCGCTGGTTCCTTTGGTGCAGCCATCGAAGACGGGCTGCCCGTCTCGCACGCTTCTTTCCGTGGAATTGACCAATTGGTCGTCGAGAACGAGATTCGCGCCCTGGAAACGCACTATAAAGGATACAAGCAGCGGCAACTAGTTCCTGAGTTAGCATCCCCTGAGAACGTGCACCTGTGCCGGAACGGTCAGTCCCACATCCCACGAGACAACGCGATCTACATCCCTCGGATTGGCAACTCGCCTGTCATCACACGACTGGAGAACGCCACACTCAAACACCATAACTATATCCAGGTGGTGCTCACCTCGTCCGACGTAATCCCGGAGTACCTCGCCTTGTACTTCCGCTCGCATCTGGGACAACTGACACTACGCATGTTGAGTCAAGGCGCCTCCATTCCCCATCTCCCGAAGGTTGCCATGGACGGGATTGTTGTGCCTGTTCCAGATCGCCCGGATCAGGAAATGATCATCCTAGCTCATGCACGACTGATCGACCTAGACAAGGCACTGCAGGACTTCAGGGCAGAACTTTCCCTGAATCCCCGGAGCGCAACATCGTTGGTAGACCACGCAAACGCAATGCTCCAGCAAGTGCACCGCCTCTCGGCGGGCGATGAGATACTGGCCCTCGTTCGGTCAGGAGAGTCAAGGACTCTTGAATTCAAACAGACCCTCTGTCTCGACGTGAAGAAGGGAACCAAGGAGGCGTACATAGAGAAGATGGTCTTGAAGACAATTGCCGCATTCCTCAACTCCCAGGGAGGCACGCTGCTTGTTGGCGTCGCCGATGACGGCAACATCACGGGATTACGCTCAGAGATGGATTCCTTCTTCAAAGCCAGCCGAGACGAGTTTCTGAAGCACTTCAAGAACATCCTCAAGCGAAGCATCGGAGAGACTTTCTACCCGCTGATTGACTATGACACGGTTGATGTCAACGGCGTGCAGGTGCTCCGTGTCGACTGCCGAGAGTCGGACAAGGAGTGCTTTGTGGACTCGACTGAGTTCTATGTGCGGACGAACCCAGCGACTGACCAACTTAACGGAGAGAAGATGGTCGAGTACATTCGACGGCGATTCAGGCCATGAACACCGAACAACGGCGTGGTGCGCTACCTCGCGCCCGCGGCGGGCGCTCGGAGGCACACGCCGGGCGTTCACTTAGCGCATTCCCGAATCGTGGATGAGTGAGTGACACGGGTTCTGATGCAGCCGCGTTCGTGAGAACGCGGCCCAGCCAAACGCAAGCAACACTCCCGGTTTTTCCAAGCATTGGAAAATCTCGCGGAAAAGTTTCCAAACCTTGGAAAAAAGAGCGCGACTTTTTCCAAGGCTTGGAAAATACTGCGCCATCATGAAAATATTCACTGCTGTGCTGTGCCTCGCCGGGTTCGCCGTGGCCGCTGATTCGGGGATTCCGCCACTCAAACACCGCTTCCTCGCCGAGGACGAGTCGCGGTCGCAACTGCTGCTGGTGGATGTGGCGCATCCGGAAAACAACTGGGCGCTCAAGTTCCCGGAGCGCTACCGCGACCTGCAACTGGTCGGCAACCAGCGTGTGCTGCTGAACACGAGTCAGGGGTTCCGCGAGTATGACCTGCGGACGCGCGAGGTGGTGCGCGAGGTCAAGGACGCGAAGTTCACCGGCTGTTTTACGGCGCGGCGTTTGCCCGATGGGCGCACGATCCTCGGCGGTAATCATAAGAACGGCGTCTTCTTTTTTGAACTCGGCGCGGACGATCACGTGCTGCGTTCGGCGGAATTCCCCACGCTGAACACCTTGCGCACAGTGCGTTTCACGCCGCGGGGCACGTTGCTGTTCGGCGCGGGCGGCGAACGGATCGTGGAGGCGAATCTCGATGGGAAAATCCTGCGCACCGTCACCGTACCGGGCGCGAAGCACACCTATCACGTGATCGAGAAGCCCGATGGGCACTGGCTGGCGGCGACGGGCTACGGGTTCACCATCGTCGAGCTTGATCGCGAGGGGCAGGTCGTGCGGCGCTGGGGCGGCGCGTCGGCGCCGAAGGAACTCGGGTTGCATTTCTTCTCCGGTTTCCAGCTTCTGAAGAACGGCAACCTCGTGGTGTGCAACTGGACCGGGCACGGCGCGAACGATAGCGAGAAGGCGCCGCAGCTCCTCGAATATGCGCCGGATGGCAGGCTCGTCGGCCAATGGCACGATGCGAAGCTGGCCGGCTCGCTGCACGGGATCATCGTGCTCGACGACCTCGATACCAACCTGCTGAACGATGACACTAACGGCGTGCTCGGCCCCGTTGTTAAATGACATGAGCATGTCCGGTACACTGCGCATCTGGTTCTCCGGCCTGGCGCTGCTCCTCGCGGCGGACGCGGCGGAGGACCGCGTGCTGGCCGATTTCGAGGGACCCGACTACGCGGGCTGGCAGGTGACGGGCGACGCGTTTGGCTCCGGGCCGGTCCACGGTACGTTGCCGCACCAGCAGGTGGTGTCCGGTTTCGCCGGGCGCGGACTGGTGAACAGCTACCGGCATGGCGACAAGACCACCGGGACGCTGACTTCGCCGGAGTTCGTCATTGACCGGAACTACATCAACTTTCTCATTGGCGGCGGCGGGTTCCGTGACCAGACGTGCCTGGAGCTGCTGGTGAGCAACACCGTCGTGCGCAGCGCGACGGGCAAGCGGCAGGAATTGCTGGAGCCCTGCGCGTGGGATGTGGCGGCTCTGCGCGGGCAGACGGCGCGGCTGCGGATCGCCGACCGGATCGGCGGCAGTTGGGGCCACATCAACGTGGACGACATCCGGCTCTCCGATACGCCGCGGACCGAGCCGGCTGGCGACGAGAAGGAGGAGCGCCAGCGCAACGCGGCCCAGCGCCAGGCGGCCGCCGAGCGCCTGCAGGCGCTCGGCGTCGAGGAGCTCATCTTCGCCGTCCGGCAGGTGGACCAGGAGGGCCACTGGTATGCCAACTTCGGCACGTGGTCGAACAATCCCGACCGCCGGCTCTATCACGACGGCGGCAAACTGTGCCGGCTCGACGTGCGCACCGGGAAGGTGACGGTGCTGCTCGATGATCCGCTCGGCGGCGTACGCGATCCGCAACTCCACTACGACGGAAAGAAAATCCTCTGCTCCTATCGCAAGGGCGGGCAGCCCTACTATCACCTCTATGAAATCGGCTGCGACGGCCGGGGGCTGCGGCAGCTCACGAGCGGCGACTGCGACGACATCGAGCCGACCTACGTGGCGGATGGCGGCATCGTATTCTGCTCGTCGCGCTGCAACCGGATGGTGAACTGCTACTACGTGCGCGTCGCGGTGCTCCACCGCTGCGATGCCGATGGCGCGAACGTGCGGATGCTCTCCTCGAACATCGAGCAGGACAACACGCCGTGGCCGCTGCCGGATGGCCGCATCCTGCACCAGCGCTGGGAATACATCGACCGCAGCCAGGTCTGGTTCCATCACCTGTGGACGATGAATCCCGATGGTACCGGGCAGATGGTGTATTACGGCAACCAGCAGGTCGGCACGGTGATGCTCGATGCGAAGCCGATCCCCGGCACGCGCAAGGTGGTCGTCTCGTTCTCGCCCGGCCACGGTAAGAACGAGCACGAGGGCTACATCACGGTGGTCAGCCCGGCGCTCGGCCCCGACCAGCCGGAGTCGGCGCAGCGGATCAGCAGCACGTGGGGCTACCGCGATCCCTATCCGGTGGCGGAAAACGCTTTTCTCGTCGCGCGCGGTACCGAGCTGCTGCTGATGGATGGCCAGGGCGACTGCCTCTCGCTCTACGCGCTGCCGGAGGCGTGGCGGACGGAGGATGGCCGCATGCGCGTCCACGAGCCGCGCCCGCTGCGGGCGCGCCCGCGCGAATTCGCGCTGCCGAACCGCGTCCGCACCGCGAAGCCGACGGGGCTCGTGGCGCTGGAGCAGGTACACACGGGCCGGAACATGGCGGGCGTGAAGCCGGGCGAGATTCGCAGCCTGCTCGTGCTGGAGGCGCTGCCGAAGCCGGTGAACTTCAGCGGTGGCTGGGAGCCGCTCACCTATGGCGGCAGCTTCACGCTCGAACGCGTGCTCGGCACGGTGCCGGTCGAGGCCGATGGCTCCGCCTATATGGAACTGCCCGCGCTGCGCAGCCTGTTCTTTGTGGCGCTCGACGAGAAGGGTCGCTCCGTGAAGCGCATGCAGAGTTTTCTTACGGTCCAGCCCGGCGAGACGCTCGGCTGCGTCGGTTGCCACGAGCAGCGGACGCAGGCGCCCGTCAGCGGCGCGGTCCCGCTGGCGATGCGCCGCGCGCCCAGCGCCATCGCGCCGATTCCCGGCACACCGGAAGTCTTCGATTTTCCGCGCGACATCCAGCCGATCCTCGACCGGAACTGTACGGACTGCCACGGCTATACGAAGACCGCGCGCGGCGGCCCGCGCGCCGGCGGCGTGATCCTCACGGGTGACCGCGGGCCGTTCTATTCCCACGCCTACTTCATGCTGACGATCCGCGAACAGTTCCGCGACGGGCGCAACGCCGGCGGCAACCTGCCGCCGCGCAGCATCGGCTCCTCCGCGAGCCCGCTGCTCGACAAGCTGGAGGGCGGTCATCACGGCGTGCAGGCGACCGAGGCCGAGCGGACGCTCGTGCGCCTGTGGATCGAAAGCGCCGCGCCCTATCCGGGCACCTATGCTGCGCTCGGCACCGGCATGCTCGGCCACGGTGGGCCGGTCGCCGGCTGGGGAGCGGCGACGGCGGACGTGCTGCAGCGCCGGTGCGCGGAGTGTCACAGCGGCGCCAAGCGGCTGCCGGAATCGCCGGGCGACGATGTGCTGAAGATCGGCTTCGGCGGCGCGCGCCTCAACTACAAGGACCCGCGCTACCGCTACTCGAATCACATCCTCTATAACTTGAGCCGCCCGGAGCTGTCGCTGCTGCTGCTGACGCCGTTGAGCGCGAGCGCCGGCGGTTATGCCGGGGCCGGCGCGCATCGCGCCGTCTTCGCCTCCTCGGCCGACAGCGACTACAAAACGTTGCTCGCCGCGGTCCAAGCTTCGCGCGCGCAGTTGGAGGAAATCAAACGCTTCGACATGCCGGGCTTCCAGCCAAACGAGCATTATCTGCGTGAGATGACCTTCTACGGCATCCTGCCCACCAACCGCCCGCCCGGCAAGGCCGTGGACTGTTACGCCACCGACATGGCCTACTGGAATTCCTTCATCTATCGCCCCTGAAAAGGGAGAGGAACATGGTGCAACAAAATTCACGCCGCGATTTTCTGAAGCTGGCCGGCCTGGGCGTGGCCGGCGCCGCCCTGACTTTTCCAAGCCTTGGAAAAAACGAGGGTGGCGGTTTCCAAGCCTTGGAAAAGTCGCAGTTCAACCTCCTCGTTCTCCACACCGATGAGCACAACTTCCGCACGCTCGGCTGCTACCGCGCGCTGCTGCCAAAGGAGCAGGGCTGCATCTGGGGCGAGGGCATCGCCGTCGAGACGCCGCATCTCGATTCGATCGCGAAGAGTGGCGCGCTGTGCGACCGCTGCTACACCTCGTCGCCGGTCTGCACGCCGAGCCGCGCGGCGTTCGTCTCCGGCCGCTTCCCGCAGAACACGGGCGCGCCGAGCAACGATCTGCCGATGAACGACGACATCATCACGTTCGGCGAGGCGTTGCGGCGCCACGGCTACGTGACCGGCTACGCGGGTAAGTGGCACCTCGATGGCGACGCGAAGCCGGGCTGGTCGCCGAGGCGGCAGTTCGGCTTCACCGAGAACAGGTACATGTTCAACCGCGGCCACTGGAAGCAACTCGAGGACACGCCGACCGGCCCGGCGGTCAAGGGCGGCAACAGCTACGCGATCAAGGGCGCGGACGCGAAGTCGTTCACGACGGATTTTCTCGCCGACAAGGTGATCGCCTTCATCCAGGCGCACAAGGGCCGGCCGTTCTGCTTCATGGTCAGCTTCCCCGACCCGCACGGTCCGAACAGCGTGCGCGCGCCTTACGACACGCTGTTCGAGCATCTGAAGTTCCAGCAGCCACGCTCGGCCTACGCGCCGGCGGCGGGCCTGCCGAGCTGCGCGGCGCCGTTCGCCAAGCCGCAGCTGGAAAACATGAGCCGCTACTTCGGCATGGTGAAGTGCATTGATGACAACGTCGGCAAGATTCTGGGCGCGCTCCGCGCGGCGGGCGTCGCGGAGAAGACAATCGTCGTGTTCACCTCCGATCACGGCGATATGTGCGGCGAGCACGGCCGCGTCAACAAGGGCATCCCGCTGGAAGGCTCGGCGCGGATTCCGTTCCTGATCGCCGCGCCCGGCCTGATCAAGCCCGGCACGGTGATCCACGAGGCGCTCGCGAACGTGGACTTCAAGCCGACGATCCTCGGGTTGCTGGGACTGCCGGCCGATGCCAAGGACGAGGGGCGCGATGCTTCGGCGCTGCTGCGCGGCGGCCAGGCACCGGCGGGCTGGAAGAACGTCGCCTTCTCGCGCAACTCGGCGGGTAACTGGCTGATGGCGGTCAGCACCCGCTACAAGTTCATCGTCTCCAACGACAGCGATCCGTGCCTGTTCGATCTCGAGGCCGACCCGTTTGAAGTGCGCAATATCTTCGCGTTGCCGGCATCTCGGCCGGTCGTGCGCGAGCTGGCGCAGGCGCTGTTGGATTACGCGAAGCGCTGCAAGGAAGAGCACGCCGAACAGCCGTCCGTCAAAGCCGACCTGCTCTGGTGCGCGGAAGGCAGCGGCGCTTACAAGGCGCCGAACCGGGAGCAGAAAAAAGGCAAGCGCCGTAAACTCGTGGAGGAGGATGACAAATGAAGACCCTGAGCCGAAGGTGTTTTCTCCGCGCGGCCGTATGGGTTGCTGTTTTGGGTTTTCCAATGCTTGGGGAAAGTGTCGCGCCCAGTTCCCCGTCGAACCTTGCGAGGCTGGTTGCCCTGGTCAGCCCCGCCTTGGAACAGCCGGACACCGGTCCCCGCTTCCCCGTGCTGGACGCGCCTCTCGCGTCGAAGAGCCGCTGACGCCATGATCCGTCAGCGACAGGGTGCTTGGGGGTAAACGATGTTGCTTCAGGGGAACCGTATGCTGTGTGGCATGGATGGCGTGGTGAGGGAGGTACTCGCGTGGCCGGCGGCAAAAAATTCCGTGAGTTTTCCAGCCGCCGATTTAGCTGTGGACAAGGCTTACGCGGTGGCGGTACGGTGCGCGCCGTGTCCGCAAATCCGGGAGCTTGACCATGAACCAGAAGAAGACGGCGTGGGCGTTGTTGCTGGTGGCGTTGGCCATGTCGGTGAGCGCGTGGGCCGCGGGGAAACCCAACATCATCTTCGTGCTCGCCGATGACCTCGGCTGGACCGATCTGGGTGTGCAGGGCTCAAAGTATTACGAGACGCCGAACCTGGACCGGCTCGCCGCGCAGGGCCAGCGCTTCACCTGCTATCACAACTGCCAGAACTGCCAGCCGACGCGCGCCGCGCTGATGACCGGGCAGTACGGGCCGCGCACCGGCGTCTACACGGTCGGCGGCATCGACCGCTTTGACTGGCGCACCCGCCCGCTGCGGCCGGTGGACAACGTGACGAAGCTGCCGCTCGAGAAGGTCATCATCCCGCAGGCGCTCAAGTCCGCCGGCTACGCGACCGCCATGTTCGGCAAGTGGCACCTCGGCGAGGACGGCGACTATCATCCCGGCAAGCGCGGCTTCGACGAGGCGATCGTCTCGATGGGCGTGCATTTCAATTTCAAAACGAACCCGAACACGCCCTATCCGCAGGGCCAGTACCTCGCCGACTTCCTGACCAACCACGCCCTCGACTTCATCAAGCGCCACAAGGACGGCCCGTTCTTCCTCTACCTGCCGCACTTCGCCGTCCACTCGCCGCACCAGGCGAAGGAGAATTGGATCGAGCACTTCAAGCCCAAGCCGCCGGTCGGCGGCCATCGCAGCCCCGTCTACGCCGGCATGATCGCCAGCGTGGATGAAAGCGTCGGGCGCATCATGGCGTTGCTCGACGAGCTGAAGCTCGCCGACAACACCGTCGTCATTTTCTCCAGCGACAACGGCGGCGTCGGCGGCTATGACCGGCCCGATGGCCTGATCCGCGACGCCGGCGCGGCCAAGGGCGGTCGCTTCAAGGACAAGGGCGATGGCGAGGGCGCGGGCGGCATCACCGATAACGCGCCGCTGCGTTCCGGCAAAGGCTCGCTCTACGAGGGCGGCACGCGCGAGCCGTTCATCGTCCGCTGGCCCGGCGTCACCAAGCCCGGCGCGACGTGCGCGGTGCCGAGCATCCACGTGGACCTCTACCCGACTCTGCTCGAAATCGCCGGCGCCAAGCCGCCCGCGCAGGTGCTCGATGGCGAAAGCCTCGTCCCGCTGCTGCGCGATGCCTCGGCCGGGCTGAAGCGCGACGCGATCTACCAGCACTTCCCCGGCTACCTCGGCTCCGGCCCCGGCCAGTGGCGTACGACACCCGTCACGCTCATCCAAAGCGGCGACTGGAAACTGATGGAGTACCTCGAGGACGGCCACCTCGAGCTCTACAACCTGAAGGACGACCTCGGCGAGACGAAGAACCTCGCGCAGGCGATGCCGGACAAGGCGCAGGAGCTGCGCAAGAAAATGCTGGCGTGGCGCGCGGCGATCAACGCGCCGATGCCGGCGCCGAACACGCCGCAGGCCGCCGAGAAAAAAGGCAAAGGCCAGGGCAAGGGCAAAGGCAAGAAGAACAAGCAGGCCGGCGAATAAAGTTTTGGAGTGCGCGGACGTGTCCGCGCTTTGGGCGCCGCGACGCGTCGCGGAAAGCGGCGTCGAGCCGCCGCAGTCCAAAAAGTTCCAAGGATTGGAAAAGTGGACCGCCGGTTTTTCCAAGCCTTGGAAAAAGTCGGGCCGAAAAGTTCCAAGCCTTGGAAAAGTGCGCGTGAATTTTTCCAAGGCTCGGAAAAACGGACGGAAAAATTTCCAAGCTTGGATGTTCCCGGCAAAAATCTGTGTCGCCGGGTCGGTGACCCGGCCTACAATAAAAACAGCGGTTTTTTGTTGGTGATTTTGTAGGCCGCGTGACCTCATGCGGCGTCTCTGGCGGGCGCGCTACCAACGGCGCCGTTTGTAGCCCCGCCGCGAGGCGGGTGCAGGATGAACAGGAGCGAAACATGAAGAAAAGCTGCGCGGTTTGGTTGGGGTTGTGGCTGGCGCTTGTGGCGTCGGCGGCGGAGCGGCCCAATCTGGTGCTCATCTTCGCCGACGACTTCGGTTACGGCGAGCCGGGCTGCTATGGCGGCAAGCTGACGCCGACGCCGGCGATTGACTCGCTGGCGCGCGACGGCGTGCGCTGCACCGCCGGCTACGTCACCGCGCCGGTCTGCGCGCCGAGCCGCTGCGGGTTGATGAGCGGCGCCTATAACCAGCGGTTCGGGATGCAATGGAACGACGACCGCCGGAAATACGCCTTCGGCCGGCACAAGCTGCTGCCGCAGGCGCTGCGGGCGGCCGGCTACGTCACCGGTCACATCGGCAAGTGGAACGTGCCGGTGGAGGCGCGGGAGTGCTTCGACGAAATCTTCGACCTGCTGGACTGGGAAGCCGATTATCTGCCGGACGCGAACGGTCATTATTTTGGCGTGGACAGCACCAACGAGTTCGCCTCCAGCAAGCGGCAGTGCCTGTGGGGCGCGGAGCGGCCGGGCGAGGAATATCTGACCGACCGCATCGGGCGGCACGCGGTGGAGTTCATCACCAAACACAAGGGCGGCGGCCGGCCGTTCTTCCTCTACCTGGCGTTCAACGCGGTCCACACGCCGCTGCACGCGAAGCTGGCGTGGAAGCCGCGCTACGCGCACCTGAAGCCGCCGCTGGATTTCTACGCCGCGATGGTCGCGGCGCTCGATGAGAACGTCGGCCGCGTGCTGGCCGCGCTGCCGGAGAACACGCTCGTCGTGTTCACCAGCGACAACGGGCCGGCGAAGGCGGGCGCGCAGGTGTGGCCGGCGGAGGTGCCGAAGGATCTGCTGCTGGGTTCGGCCGGGCCGCTCAACGGGCACAAGGCGACGTTCTTCGAGGGCGGCATCCGCGAGCCGTTCCTGCTGCGCTGGCCCGGCCGGCTCAAGGCGGGCGGCGTCTATCAGCAGGCGGTCAGCACGATGGACCTCTACCCGACCTTCTGCGCCGCGGCGGGCGCGCCGATTCCGGAGGGCACGCAGCTCAACGGCGTGAACCTGCTGCCGTTCCTGACCGGCGCGCAGGCGGGCGCGCCGCACGACATCCTGTTCTGGAAAAACGGCGAGCAGGGCGCGGTGCGGCAGGGCGACTGGAAATTGCTCTTGAGTCCATCGCAACCCAAACGCCAGTTGTTCAACCTCGCTGACGACATCGGCGAGAAGCAGGACCGCGCCACGGAAAAGCCGGAGCTGACCGAGAAGCTGCACAAGGCGTGGCTCGACTGGAGCGCGACGCTGCCACCGCGCGCGAACCCGGCGCCGCCCAAGGCGGGCAAGGGTAAGCAGGCCGCGGTGCCGGGCAGCGCGGAGAAAATCCAGGAGCGCACGACGTTGTTCGAGACGAAAGACAAGAACCGCGACGGCAAGTTGAGCTGGGAGGAATTCTTCTCGCGCCAGACCGACGAGGCCACGGCGCGGGCGCGCTTCAAGGGCTGGGATACCGATGGCGATGGTTGCCTCTCGCGCGATGAATTCGTTCTCATGAAGGGCCAGGCCAAATGAAAAAACTGATCGCTCTATGTGCAGTGTTGCTGTTCACCACAACCTCCGTGTGCGGCGCGAACAAACCCAACTTCGTCATCATCTTCATTGACGATCTGGGTTACGGCGACATCGGACCGTTCGGCGCCACGAAGCAGCAGACGCCGCACCTCGACCGCATGGCGCGCGAGGGCCTGAAGTTCACCAGCTTTTACGCGGCGCCGGTCTGCTCGGTCTCGCGCGCGCAACTGCTGACCGGTTGCTACGGCGTGCGCGTCTCGGTGCCCGGCGTGTTCGGCCCCAGCAGCCGCTTCGGGCTCCACCCGCAGGAGTTCACGATCGCCGAGCGCCTGAAGCCGCTCGGCTACGCGACGATGTGCATCGGCAAATGGCACGTGGGCGACCAGCCGGACTTCCTGCCGACGAAGCAGGGCTTCGATCATTATTTCGGGATTCCCTACTCCAACGACATGCAGCGCAAGTCGAAGGCGCAGGGCGTGCCGGTCGTCCCGCTTGTGCGCGATGCGCAGGTGCTCGAATTGCTCGACGAGGAGGCGCAGAACCGCATCGTCGAGCGCTACACCGCGGAGGCGCTGCAGTTCATCCGCGCCAACCGGGACCAGCCGTTCCTGCTCTATCTGCCGCACACCGCCGTCCACACGCCGATCCATCCCGGCGCGGCGTTCGCGGGCCAGTCGCAAAATGGCCGCTTCGGCGACTGGGTGCAGGAGGTGGACTGGAGCGTCGGCCGCGTGCTCGACCTGCTGCGCGAGCTGAAGCTCGACCAGAACACGCTCGTCGTGTTCACCAGCGATAACGGGCCGTGGCTCTCCAAGGGCGCCGATGGCGGCAGCGCGGGTCCGCTGCGCGGCGGCAAGGGCAGCACTTGGGAGGGTGGTGTCCGCGAGCCGACGCTGATGTGGTGGCCCGGCCAGGTTCCGGCCGGGACCGAGTGCAAGGCCGTCGCCGGCACGATTGACCTGCTGCCGACACTCGTCACGCTCGCGGGCGGCAACGTGCCCGCCGAGCCAGTGATAGATGGCCGCGATCTCTCGCCGCTGCTGCTCGGCAAGACCAAGGAGTCGCAGCGCGAGGCGCACTACTACTTCGCCGGCTATAATCTCCAGGCCGTGCGACAGGGGCCTTGGAAGCTGGCGGTCGCCGCGCAGAACGAGGCGATGGGCCGCGGCGCGGCGAATGATGTCCACGGCGATACGCCGCGGCTCTACAATTTGGAAGAGGACCTCGGCGAGCGGCACGACGTGGCGGCGGAGCATCCCGACCTCGTCGCGAAGCTGAAGGCGCTCGCGGAAAAGATGGCCGCGGAAGTCGGCGGCAAGGAACCCAAGGCGCGCCGCCCCGCCGGCGAGGTGGCCGAACCCAAGCTGCTCTACGACGGCGCGGACGACAAGCCGCACGGCAAGAAAAAGGGGAAGGCCGCGCCCGCCAAGCACGCCGGCCAGCCGGTCGCGCTCGACGGGTTGAAACCCGGCGACGAACTCGAAGCTGCCGCCGCGCCGCAGGTCGCGGGCAAGCCGTTCACGATCTCGTGCGTCGTCGAGACCGGGCAGCGCGACGCGATCATCCTCGCGCACGGCGGCGCGGCGGTCGGCTATGCGCTGCACCTGAAGGCCGGGCGCGTCGTTTTTGCGGTGAAGAACGGCAAGACACCCGCGGAAGTTTCCAGCGCAGAGATCAAGGGCGCGACGCCGATCACCGCCGCGCTCGCGAAGGATGGCACCCTGACGCTGAAGGTGGGCGACCAGCCGGCGGTCACCGGCAAGGCCGGCGGGCTGCTCGGCCGCCAGCCGCAGGAAAATTTCTGCCTCGGCCACGACGACAAAGTGCCGGTGACCGAGTACGCGGTGAAAGGCCCGTTCCGCGGCAGCATCACCAAGCTGGCCATCAGCACGCCGTGAAATTTTCAGAGGTTGATGGTACCGACAATAGTCTGTTTCGCCGGGTCGGGTGACCCGGCCTACAGCGCGTTGGAACAAGATGTTGTAGGCCGCGTGACCTCACGCGGCGTCTGCTGTCACTTTTGTCGGTGTCATCAAGGCTTGGAAACGGGCAGCATGAGTTTTTCCAAGCCCTGGAAACCGCCGGCAGGAAGCGCGCAATAAGATGGCGGTTTCCGCCGTTGTGCGTTCGGTTTTGCGAAAGGAAATACACATGAAGCGCATCCTGGTTGGTCTGCTGGTCTCGCTGTGGCTGGCGGCGGCGAACGCTGCGGAAACGAAGCCCAACTTCATCGTCATCAACATTGACGACATGGGCTATGCCGATATCGGGCCGTTCGGCTCGAAGCTCAACCGCACGCCGAACCTCGACCGCATGGCGCAGGAAGGGCGTAAGCTCACGTGCTATTACGCCGCGCCGGTCTGCTCGCCCTCGCGCTCGGCGCTGATGACCGGCTGCTATCCGAAGCGCGTGCTGCCGATCCCCGGCGTGCTGTTTCCGGCGGGCGCGGTCGGGCTGACGCCGCAGCAGCGCACCGTCGCGGAGCTGCTCAAAACGGCGGGCTATGCGACGGGTTGCGTCGGCAAGTGGCATCTGGGCGACCAGCCGCCGTTCCTGCCGACGCGGCGCGGCTTCGATTATTACCTCGGCATCCCGTACTCGAACGACATGGGCCCGGCGGCCGATGGCTCCAAGAGCAACCTCGGCGACAAGCTGCCGGAAGCGCGGCTGGCCAATCTCACCGGCAACGACGAGGCGGGGCTGCGCGGCCATAGCCAGCCGCCGCTGCCGCTGCTGGAAAATGAGAAGGTCAAGCTGCGGGTGAAGCAGGACGAGCAGCAGGGCATCGTCGAGCGCTACACCACGGCGGCGGTGAAGTTCATCCGCGAGCATCGCGACCAGTCGTTCTTCCTCTACCTGCCGCACAACGCGGTCCACTTCCCGATCTATCCCGGCAAAAAATGGGCGGGCAAGTCGCCGAACGGCATCTACTCCGATTGGGTCGAGGAAGTGGACTGGAGCGTCGGGCAGGTGCTCGCTGTCTTGCGCGAGCTGAAACTCGATGCCAAGACGCTGGTGCTTTTCACGTCCGACAACGGCGGCACGCAGCGCGCGGTGAACGCGCCGTTGCGCGGGTTCAAGGGCACGACGCTCGAAGGCGGGATGCGCGTGCCGACGCTCGCGTGGTGGCCGGGGAAAATTCCCGCCGGCACCACCTGCGATGCGATCACCGGCATGTTGGATGTGCTCCCGACGTTTGTCGCGCTCGCCGGCGCGAAAATTCCCGCCGGCAACAAGGTGGATGGCGCGAATATCTGGCCGCTGCTCTCTGGCGACCCGAACGCCAAGCCGGCGCACGAAACCTTCTACTATTTCCACGGCCTTAAACTGCAGGCGGTCCGTCACGGCGATTGGAAGCTGCAGCTCGTCGCCGATGCCCCGGGCGCCAAGGGTAAGGGCAAGAAGCAGGCGGGCGGCCCGGCCGCGCCCAAGCTCTATAACCTCAAGACCGACATCGGCGAGGCCACCGATGTGGCCGCCGCGCACCCGGAGATCGTCAAGCAGTTGCAGGACCTCGCCGCGTTGCAGAAGGACGACCTCGGCCTCGATGGCATCGGGCCCGGCTGCCGCGAGCTCGGCCGCGTGAAGGACCCGCAGCCGCTGCTCGGCCACGACGGCAAGGCGCGCAAGGGCTTCGAGTACGACTGATTCATGATCGGGAAATTCCTTGGCGCGGTGTGGCTGGCGCTGCTGCTGGGCAGCGGCGTCGCGGCCGAGCGGCCGCGGCTGGCGGTGCTGACCGATATCGGCGGCGATCCCGATGACCAGCAGTCGCTGATCCGCCTGATGGTCTACGCCAACGAATTCCAGCTCGAGGCGCTGATCGCCAGCGCCTCCGGCACGCCCGGCGAACTCAAGCAGGCCATCACGCGGCCCGACCTCATCCGGGAGATCATCGCCGGCTATGAGCAGGTGCTGCCGAACCTGAAAAAACACGCCGCCGGCTGGCCCGAGCCCGAGGCCCTGCGCCAGCGGGTGAAGAGCGGCAACCCGCAGCGCGGCCGCGACCACATTGGCGAGGGTAACGACACGGAAGGCTCGCGGTTCCTCATTGAGCGCATTGAGGCCGGCACCGTACAGATGCCGTTGAACATCGCGATCTGGGGTGGACAGAGCGACCTCGCGCAGGCGCTCTGGCGCGTGAAGCACGACCGCGGCGCGGCCGGCTTCGGTGAGTTCGTGAAAAAATTCCGCGTCTATGACATCGCCGACCAGGACGGCATCGCCACCTGGATGCGCGGCGAGTTTCCGGGGATGTGGTACATCCTCGCCAAGGCGCCCGCCGGCAAGGACCGGTTCGCGAGCATCTTCCGCGGCATGTACCTGACCGGCGATGAATCGCTCACCAGCCGTGAGTGGATCGAGAAGAATATCCGCAGCACCGGCCCGCTCGGCGCGCTCTATCCCATCAGGACCTGGACGACGCCCAACAAGCACGGCTGCCTGAAGGAAGGCGATACACCCTCGTGGTTTTTCTTCCTGCCGCTGGGCGGCAATGACCCGCTTGATCCGCAAAAGCCGGGGTGGGGCGGACAGTTCCAGCTTGGCGCCGATGGCTGGTTTCACGACCTGCAGCCGGCGGACGGCGGCGATCCGCGCCACGCGGTCAGCCGCTGGCGGCCGGATTTCCAGCGCGACTTCGCGAAGCGCATGGCGTGGTGCACGGACAAAGCGCCGTGAAATTTTGCCCGCCGCTCCGCTGCTGCGGCTGGGCTACAGACCCGTGGATGGCTTGCGATTGCAGTGCGGGAGCAGCGCTGTTGGTAGCTCGCGCGTCGGGGCGCTCCGCTTTTGCAAAATCATGTTTACAAAATCATGAAGCGCGTCTGGCTGGCGAGGCAGGCGGGATGACTCCATGAACCGGTGACCAGCCACGCAAGTACCCACCATGGCGCTCGAGGGCCCAGCACTCCAACACTCCAGCACTCCGCGTGGCCTCACGGCGCGCAGGGCCAACTGACCGATACAGCATGACCCCGATTTCTGGCTCAATTTCCAAAGCCTGGAAAAACCGGGGGTTTCACTTTCCAATGCTTGGAAAACGGCTCGGCAAGCCTCGCCCTCCAGCGTTCGTTTTGGAGGGCGAGGCTTGCCGGGCCGGGAGTGTAGCTTGCGGTTGGGTGGGCCGCGCTCTCACGAACGCGGCTACATCAGAACCCGCGTCAACTCACTCACCCACGACGCACGAATGCGCTAGTGAACGTCAGCGGTGTGGGGCGACGCGAAGCGGCGTACCCACCACCGCTTGGTTCGCCTTTCTGTCGTTCTCCTCGTCCCTCCGGCGTGTGTCAAGGCTCTGTCAGCGGCATTCAATCATGGTATGGCTTTGCCGTGGCCGCGAACGATGCGACGGCCCGCAGAATGGCTCTCGTTGTCACGCACCGAGTCTGTTTCTCTGTGGTACGCACGACTGAACCGATCAACTCTCCCGCCGCATCCAGCACCGGGCCGCCACTAAAACCGGAGTCAATGGGCTGGTTCAAAACGAAGAAGTCATCCTCAACCGCCGACACTCGGGGCGAGTCGGTGAACTGTGGCAGGACTGTGGATGGGAAACCCCACACGCGCACTTGGATTTCCGGACGAAGACGTGCTCGGTGCATGCCGAAGGACAACAGATTGAGCGTACGCAGATCAGCGTCGGCAAGGGTCATGATGGCAACATCCGCTGCGGGGTCCACAAGCAGTCGCTCTGGTACGAGCGACAACGTTCCGACGCGGATTCGCGTCTTTGTTTGGGTCAGCGAAGCTGTCTCTCCCAACGTGTAACTCTTTTCCTTCCCATCCTTGATGATGGTGCCCTTTGTCGTAGACCCCAGAACCACATGGGCTGCCGTAACAAGGTAGTTTGAGCCATTGTCTTGCAGGATGAAGCCGGATCCCCCGGACATAACGCAGACATCCTTCGTCTCGTCCTTACGCAAGGACTTTGCGATTTGCAGAGTATAGGCCGTTTCCGCGTAGACCCTTGCCACAGGCCGGGCCGTGCTTTCGGTCGCTTCGCTCAGACCGTTGCTTCCCTGTGCAAGGGCGAAGACTGGTGAAAGAAGGAAAAACGCCGCCGTTGAGAGTCTCATGTTGCTCCTCACATTCCGCCTGTGGCGGTGGCTACAACCGTACTGAGTGACTTCGCGATCCCGAATGTGTAAGAGAGAATAGCTACAACGTCTTCCCGCGTGAGCATCTTTTCATGGATAGCGTAGATCGTGATTCCTGTGCCACTCAGGATCGCCGCCGTGCAGATGATTGCGCACAAGGTTAGTGGTTCGCAGACCGCCTTCCCGTCCATGGACAAATTGACCTGCTTCAGATAGTCGTCCGCGATGTATTTCTCCAAGGTGTCCCCAGCGCTTGACCAGAACGCAAAGCGGTAGACGCCAATCTCCTTGCCTTTGGGGCACAGGGCATTGGCGCGATTCGCCATCGCCCCCGCCTCGGCGAACCGTTTCCCCATGTTGGCGCTCTGGGCTGCAAGCAACAATGCCGCAGCCTGTTTGGCCGGCTCGCGCGTAGCACTCACAGCAGCCTCGTATGCTGCCTCGGCCTTGTCCCACCGTTGTTCGAGAAACCACGAAGAACCGTAGTCACACCATTGCTCGTAGGTCATCTGCTGCGTGACCATCAGCGTCTGGTACAAGTGCTGTACCTCCTGTGGTTGTTTGCCGTTGTTGCACGATTCATAGAATACGACGGGGGGGGATGTCGGCGTTTGTTTGCCATCTTGGCTTCTTTGCCCCGCTTCCTTCCGGCCACATCCGGCGAGCGCCACGGCAACAACCATGACAAGAACGCCTTGAGCCGCAGTCCTGTAGTGCATTGAGTATCTCCTTGCCTATGCTCCGCATTGGACACTTGGTGATCAGCATATCACTGCCGCGGCTTCGTGTCATCTCGGAGCATCACGATAAAATACGAGCCGTTTAGCAGCACCAGAAGTCCCGTTGCGACTAGTGCGGACAACGGAAACGTCCTTGTTGCAAGGGCCGAAGGTGATTCTAAGATGCGGGAAGCCCGGAACGACGCGACCGCCAAGACTACAAGCGTCGCAAGAAGTAGTCCGTTTTCAGTCAAATACAGACGTGCGTGGTGCTCAACGAGTTTCCTATTCCTGTACAGGAAGACTGTGATCGAGGCTAATCCTGCGGCCCAGCAAACCGCCGACATGAATACGTCCTTGGCAAAGAGGGCTGACAGAATGAACAAGGTCCATGCCACAACCATCAGTGCCAGACTGTTTCGCGTTATCCTCTCGCTGTCGTCGTGGCGATCATCAATTACGTCATCTACGAAGTACTTGATCATGAACATAGCGAGGGACACGGAGTAGAGAAGCGCAACGACATTGAGTGGCCGGGGCTGATCGCCGAACGAACTGTCGATGATACTGAAGATGGAGTTGCAAAGGGCAGAAAGTGCAATAGCTGCAAAGAAACTGGCCACCACGAATCTCCGGCTTGGCGTCATAGCATTCTCCTTTTGGTCGTTGGCGAATAGTATTATTGAACGAACTAAAAGTTGTCTTTATGCAGCCATGTATTTCTTGGCGCACCGGCACGATAAGAAGGCCGCGGTGACAAGGCAAGCGGGAAAACAACTTGGCTTGAAAGCAAATGGACGGGTGGATGATTTTCTGCTTAACGGCGATGTTGTCTTTCTGCGGCGGGGCTGGGGCTTGTCGAGTCTAAGTCCGCGCGCCGGCCGTGCAATATCGGGAAGAACAGGCCGTTAGAGATTTGGGTCGCTTAAACAGGAGCAGGGATCATGAAGAAGCTTTTTGGCGTCGCGGTCATCATCATGGTGTTGGGCCTTCCCGCGTGGGCGCGGCCCCCGAATTTCCTCTTCATCCTCACCGATGACCAGGGCTGGGCCGACGCGCACTTCGCGGGCCATCCCTATGCGCAGACGCCGAACCTCGACCGCTTCGCCAGCCAGTGTACGCGCTTCAAGCAGTTCTACGTGGCGGCGACCGTCTGCTCGCCGAGCCGCTGCGCGTTCATGACCTCGCACTATCCGGCGCGTCACGAGATCCACGGGCACTTCTCGACGCACGAGCAGAACGCCGGCCGCTCGATGCCCGACTGGCTGGACCCGAAGACGCCGACCGTCGCCTCGCTGCTCAAGCAGGCCGGTTACGCGACGGCGCACATCGGCAAGTGGCACCTCGGCAACGGCGCGGACGCCCCGACGCCGGACGCCTACGGCTTCGACTTCGTCCGCCACACCACCGGTAACAAGGGCTACTGGGACGAGGGCGGCAAGGGCGACCCCTACTTCCGCGCCAAGTCCACCGCGCTGTTCGTGGATGAGACGATCAAGTTCATCAAGGAGAACAAGGACCGCCCGTTCTACGCGAACCTCTGGACGCTGCTGCCGCATGCGCCGCTCAAGCCGACGCCGGAGCAGCTCAAGGTCTATGAGCACCTCGAGCCGCGCGCCGATGATCCCGCGTTCGGGCCGTGGATGCAGAAATATCTCGGCGCCGCGCAGGACCTCAAGAGCCAGATGCGAACCTTCTGCGCGTCGCTGACCGACCTCGATACGCAGGTCGGCCGGCTGCTGAAGGCGCTTGACGAGCTCGGCCTCGCGGAGAACACGGTCATCTTTTACTCCAGCGACAACGGCGCGGAGGACTACCGCATCGGCAACGCCGCGAACGCCGGCGTCGGCAACACCGGCCCGCTGCGTGCACGCAAACGCAGCATGTACGAAGGCGGCATCCGCACCTTCGGCCTGCTGCGCTGGACCGGCCACGTCGCCGCCGGCCGCGTGGACGAAACCAGCGTCGTCGGGGCGGTGGACTGGCTGCCGACTGTCTGCAAGCTCGCGGGCGTCGCCGTGCCGGAGAGCGTGAAGCCCGATGGCGAGGATGTCAGCGACATCTGGGCTGGCCAGTCGCGTCCGCGCGCTCGGCCACTGTGCTGGGAGTGGCTGTTCCGCGTCTGGGGCGATGACTACACGCCGCCGCACCTCGCCATCCGCGACGGCGACTGGAAGCTCTACGTCAACCACGATGGCTCGAAGGCGGAGCTCTACAGCATCCCGCAGGACATCTCCGAGCAGCACAACCTGGCCGCGGAGAAGGCCGATGTCGTGAAGGACCTCTCCGCCAAGGCCATCGCGTGGAGCAAGACGCTGCCGCCGAGCAAGGCGCGCGAGCATGTCGCCGCGACCAACGAGCCGCAGGATACGCCGCGCAAACCGGCCCGGTCCAACACGCAGGCGGCCAACAAAGCGGCGGCCGGCAAGCCGCCGCTCGACCGCGTCGCGATCTTCAAGCAGAAGGACACCAACCACGATGGCAAGCTCTCGCTGGAGGAATACCTCAAAAACTTCCCCGACGAAGCCGAGGGCCGCCGCCGCTTCCCGACCTTCGACGCGAACCACGACGGCTTCTTGAGCGAGGAAGAATTCGTGACGATGGGCAGTCCGAAGAAGCGGGTCGCGCCGGCTCATCCGGATAATAAATGAGCTGGCGGGCGCGCTACGAACGGCGTTGTCAGGGAACTGGGCCGTTGGCAGCCCCGCCGCAAGGCGGGCCTGTTCAGGATGCCTTTGTTTTTCTGTCTCCAGTTTTTCTGTCCACCGCTGCGGCGTGTGGAGGGCCACGCTCCGTCGTGGCCGGCAACGAACACCGATGATTTTGTAGGCCGGGTCTCTGACCCGGCGGAAATATTTTTGATGCGCTCTTCAGGCCTTGGAAACCGGCGGCGCAACGCGCCGCCCTCCATCCCCGGAGCAGTTGGAGGGCGCGGCGTCGCCGCGCCGTTTCCAAGCATGGGAAATCGGAACGGCCGGTTTTTCCAGGGCTTGGAAATTTCGGTGGAAATTTTTCCAAGCCTCGGAAAGAATGCGGCGCGTTTTTCCAAGGCTTGGAAAACAGCAACAACCCGAGGTGGCACCATGCGAACGAAACTGGCGGCGGCAGTGCTGTTCATGGCGGGGCTGTGCTCCGCGGCGGAGAAGCCCAACATCATCGTCTTCCTCGTGGACGACATGGGGGTGATGGATACCTCGGTGCCGTTCCTCACCGACGCGGCCGGGAAACCGCAGCGGTATCCGCTCAACGACTATTATCGCACGCCCGGCATGGAGCGGCTGGCGGCGCGCGGCATCCGCTTCAATAACTTCTACGCGATGAGCGTCTGCTCGCCCTCGCGCATCGCGCTGCTGACGGGCCAGAACGCGGCGCGGCATCGCACGACGAACTGGATCAATCCCGACCACGACAACCGCGGCCCGTCCGGTCCGCCGGACTGGAACTGGCGGGGGCTGAAGCGGGGCGATGTGACCCTGCCACGGCTGTTGCAGGGCGCGGGCTATCGCACGATCCACGTCGGCAAGGCGCATTTCGGGTCGCGCGAGGCGGAGGGCGCCGAGCCGAAGAACCTCGGCTTCGAGATCAACATCGCCGGCTGCTCCATCGGCGCGCCCGGCAGCTATTACGGCCGGCAGAATTTCGACCGTCCGAAAAATCCCAAGGGCAAGAAGGCGCAGGCGGGCGGCGGCCACGCGGTGCCGGGTTTGGAAAAATATCACGGGCAGGACATCTTCCTCTCCGAGGCGCTCACGCTGGAGGCCAACGCGAACATCAGCGCGGCGGTGAAGGCGGGCCAGCCGTTCTTCCTCTACTTCGCCCACTACGCGGTCCACGCGCCGTTCAACTCCGACCCGCGCTTCGCCGCGCACTACAAAAACTCCGGCAAGCCGGAGAACGCGCAGGCGTTCGCCACGCTGATCGAGGGCATGGATAAATCGCTCGGCGACGTGCTCGATCAGCTCGAGAAGCTCGGCGTGGCGGAGAACACGCTCATCTTCTTCCTCGGCGATAACGGCACCGATGCGCCGCTCGGCCACGAGCACGCGGTGGCCTGCGCCGCGCCGCTGCGCGGGAAGAAGGGCGCGCATTATGAGGGCGGCATGCGCGTGCCGTTCATCGCGGCATGGGCCAAGGCCAGCGCCGGCAACGCAAACCAGCAGCGGCTGCCCATCGCCGTTGGTGCGGTGCAGCGCCAGCAGGCCGCCGTCTTTGATCTGTTCCCGACCATCCTCGGGCTCGCCGGCGTTCAGACCCCCGCGCAGCATAGCGTGGATGGCGCGCGCCTCGATGCGCTGCTGACCGGCCAGCGCGATCCCCGGCGGCGCGAGACATTCCTGATGCACTACCCGCACGCGCCGCATCGCAGCGACTATTTCACGGTCTATCGCGACGGCGACTGGAAGGTGATCTATCACTTCTTCCCCTCCAAGGCCTCCGAGGATTCCCACTACCAGCTCTTCAACCTCGCCGCCGATCCGTTCGAACAGCAGAACCTCGCCGCCGCCCAGCCCGCCGAGCTGCGGCGGATGATGCAAGGTTTGAGCGCGAGCCTGGAGCAGCACCACGCCCTCTATCCCGTGGACAAGGACGGCGTCACACCATTGAAACCGAAACTGCCGTGAGCGCCACAAGGACAAATTCATGAAACACATCCTCGCCGCGGTGCTCTGCTCTGCTGCGGTCGCATCATCCGCCGCGGAAAAACCTAACGTCATCATCCTGCTCTCCGATGATCAGGGCTATGGCGATCTCTCGTGTCACGGCAACCCGGTGCTGAAGACGCCGCACCTCGACAAGCTGCACGCCGAGGCGGTGCGCTTCACCGACTTCCACGTGACGCCGAAGTGTACGCCGACGCGCGGGCAGCTCATGACCGGCTGGGACGCGCTGCACAACGGCGCGACCTCGGTGACGGCGGGCCGCGCGGTGCTGCGGCGCGATGTCCCGACGATGGCCGACATCTTCGCGGCCTCCGGCTACCGCACCGGGCTGTTCGGCAAGTGGCATCTCGGCGATAACTATCCCTACCGGCCGATGGACCGCGGTTTCCAGGAGTGCTGCTATTTCCACGGCTGGGGCTTGAGCGAGTCCGCGCCGGAATTCGCCAACACCTATTCCGACGGCACGTTCCTCCACAACGGCGTGCGCGAGAAGTTCACCGGCTACTGCACCGAACTGTGGTTTGGCCGCGCGATGGCGTGGATGCGCGCGCGCCAGACGCACGGCGAGCCGTTCTTCTGCTACGTGCCGGTCAACGTGGCGCACGGGCCGATGCAGGTGCCGGAGAAATACGCCGCGCTCTATGCCAAGCCCGGCTGGCCGGCGAAATTTTTCGGGATGCTCGCCAACCTCGATGAAAACATCGGCCGGCTCGAAACGTTTCTGCGCGAGACCGGGCTGCGCGAGAACACGCTCTTCATCTTCATGACCGATAACGGCGGCACCGGCGGCGTGAAGCTGTTCAATGCCGGGATGCGCGGCGCGAAGAGCACGCCCTACGAGGGCGGCCACCGCGTCCCGTGCTTCGTCCGCTGGCCCGCCGGCGGGTTCGGCGCGCCGCGCGATGTGCCCACGCCCGCGAGCAACACC
The DNA here is from genome assembly GCA_903889245.1 of uncultured Lentisphaerota bacterium. Classification (GTDB taxonomy): domain Bacteria; phylum Verrucomicrobiota; class Kiritimatiellia; order CAIQIC01; family CAIQIC01; genus DP16D-bin41. Next base: position 55,330 of record CAISWQ010000103.1, read on the forward strand.
GATCTGCTGCCGACCCTGATCGAGCTGTGCGGGCTCACCAAGCCTGCGGGCGCCACGTTCGATGGCGTCAGCCTCGCCGGCCTGCTGCGCGGCACCGGCGCGCTGGCCGACCGGATGTTGGTGGTGCAGCAGGACGAGAATCCGGAGCCGTTCACGCCCGCCGCCGTCATCTGGAACCAGTGGCGGCTGGTCAACGGCAAGGAGCTGTTCGACATCAAGGCCGACCCCGGCCAGAAGAACGACGTCGCCGCGCAACAGCCCGACATCGTCGCGAAGATGCGCGCGCACTACGAAAAGTGGTGGGCGCGCGTCGAGCCGGGCCTGCGCGACTATCAGCCGATCAGCCTTGGCGCGCCGCAGGAGAACCCGGTCGAGTTGAGCTGCTCCGACTGGATCAAGACCTATTGCGACAACGCGGGCCACATCCGTAAAGGCGTGGGCGGGCCGCAGGGCAGCGCGTGGGTCGTGTTCGTCGAGCAGGATGGCGACTATGCGATCACGCTGCGCCGCTGGCCGGCGGAGCTGGACCTGCCGCTGACGGCGCCGGAAAAGGGCAAGGCCTTTCCGATCGCCCGCGCCAAGCTCACCATCGCCGGGCAGACGGCGGAAGCCAAGGCCGCGCCCGGCGCGAAGTCGGTGACGCTGAACGTGAAGCTTAAGGGCGGCCAGAAGACCCAGCTCCAAGCCTGGTTCCAGGACGCCGCCGGCCGCGACCTGTGCGGCGCCTACTACGCAAGTGTGCTGCGCCTCATAAAATGAACGACTGCGCCAAGTGGTCTGCGGGAGGCGGGGCTTGACATCCCGATGGTCGCATGGCGTCATGTTGCCGTGAAACTGTAGGCCGCGTGACCTCACGCGGCGTGTTATTCGCCCGGTGAGGTCACCGGGCCTACAGTGCGGAAATGAAGCAATGGTTAAGCAGGTTGCATGGACGACGAAGAAAAAACCATCGTAAAGCCGCTCGGCGAAAAGCCGCGCGAGAGCTTGGAACCCGGCGCGCAACTGGGCCAATACAAAATCATCCGCCTGCTCGGCCGCGGCGGCATGGGCGAGGTCTATGAGGCGGAGCACACCACGCTCGGCCTCAAATTCGCTTTGAAGTTGCTGCCGCCCGACCTGCTGGCGACCGCCACCGCGCTGGAACGCTTCCGCCGCGAGGCGCGCGTCATGGCGCAACTGCGGCACCCCCATCTCCTGCATGTGGACGACTTCGGCGAAACCGAGGGCCGTTACTGGTTGCGTATGGAGTTGGCGAACGGGGCAACCATCAAAGGCAAGCTGGTAACCTCGCTTGCCGAATTGGCCGAGGTCTATGGCGGGCGGCTTGAGCAGAAAACGCTGCTGGGAGTTTTGCAGCAACTGGTGTCGGGCTTGGGCTATGCCCACGGCAAGGGCTTGGTCCATCGTGACCTCAAGCCCTCGAACGTGTTGATCTGCACCGACGACGGCGGCAGCAGCTTCAAGATTTCTGATTTCGGGCTGGTGCGCTTGGTGGGCGCGGAGTGGTTGCAGTCGCGCGTGGAAAATTCCGTCCGGTTGAGCGCGAGCCTCGGCGAGCAGCCGACCATGACGGGACCGCGGCCGGAAGGCTCCTCGACCCGCTCACTGCTCGGTACCTACGAATACATGAGCCCGGAGCAGAAGCGCGGCGAGGAAGCCGACGCCCGCAGCGATATCTATGCTCTGGGCCTGATGACCTTCCGCCTGCTGACCGGCCAGCGCGAACTGGGCTTTGAATTACCCAGTGACATGGATGAAAACATCGTGTCGTCGTGGGATGCGCTGGTCAAAGCCACGCTCCAGCCGCGCAAGGAAAGACGCGCCGCTGATTGCGCGACCGTGACGAAGATGCTCGACGCTATCCATGCGGAACTTTCCCAAGGCTCGGAAAAACCGGCGGTCACCGTTTCCAAGGCCCGGAAAGTCGAAGCACCTGTTCCACCACCGCCCCAGGTTATGCGACCGCCTGATCTAACGTCGCCGTGGGATAATTCACTGGGCATGGGTTTTGTGCCGGTGCCGGGGACGGATGTGTTGTTCTGCAAGTGGCTGACGCGCGTGCAGGACTTCGAGGCGTTTGTGCAGGCGACCGGCCATGACGCGACCGGGGGAATGTTTTCTCTCCGCAAGGGTGAGTGGAAACAACATGGTGACACATGGAAGAGTCCGGGTTTCGCGCAAGGTCCCACGCATCCGGTGTGCGGGGTGAGTTGGGATGACGCGCAGGCGTTTTGCGTATGGCTGACGGAGAAAGAAAGGGGAGCAGGGCGGCTTCTGGCGGATCAAGCCTACCGGCTGCCGCAGGACTGGGAGTGGAGTGTGGCGGTGGGCTTGCAGGAAGCGCGCGATGGCACACCCGCAGAGAAGAGCGAAAAAATTCCAGATGTATATCCGTGGGGCACCCAGTGGCCGCCGCCGCGCGGCGCGGGGAATTTTGCGGGCGAGGAGGCGAAAGACGCGAACTGGCCGAAAGACTGGGGTGTGATCAACGGCTACAACGATGGCTTCCCGCGCACCTCGCCGGTGGGTAGTTTCAAAGCCAACCAGTGTGGCTTGTTTGACATGGCGGGGAATCTCTGGGAGTGGTGCGAGGATTGGTATGATAACAAGCAGGAATACCGGGTTTTGCGCGGCGGCTCCTGGGGCTCTGATGCTCCCAGGTATCTGTTGTCGTCGTACCGCTTCCGCGGTCTTCCCGGGCGTCGCCGCGCTAACTACGGGTTCCGGGTGGTGGTGGGCTCGTCTTCCGCGGCCTAGGCTGGGTTACCCTTTTGAATTTTACCCTTTTACCCTTTGGTCTGGCGGGGGTCTGGGGGCGCAGCCCCCAGCGAAGATTTTGGGATGAACAGCGAAGGCTGGAAGTCGTGAAGGAGGAATGGTCTTCGCGTCCTCCCGTCTTCGCTGTTTTCTTGCGGACGCGACGGAGCGCGTCCCTCTCCACACGGGCTCTCTTCCCAACTGGAGGGCCACGCTCCGTCGTGGCCGGCTGGTTGGCAATAAAAGGCCGGGCGTCACGTTCGTCGGCGTGAGTGTTGGGCCGTTGGTAGCCCCGCCGCAAGGCGGGAGTGTGGGATTTGACGAAAGGAAAAAGAACATGAAGAAAATGCTGGCGCTGCTGATGCTGCTGCCACTCTCATTGCTGGCGGCCAATAAACCGAATGTGTTGTTCATCGCCGTGGACGATATGCGGCCGGAGATGGGCTGCTACGGCAACAAGGTGGTCCAGACGCCGAACATGGACCGGCTCGCCGCGCGCGGCGTGATCTTCACCCAGGCCTACTGCCAGCAGGCGGTCTGCAGCCCGTCGCGCAGTTCGATCATGACCGGCCGCCGGCCGGATGCGACGCGTGTGTGGGACCTCGAAACGCATTTCCGCGTGGCGCTGCCGGATGCGATCACGCTGCCGCAGCACTTCAAGGCCAACGGCTATTACTGCGTCGCGTTCAGCAAAATCTATCACCACGGCTTCGAGGATGGCCGCTCGTGGAACGAGCCGCATTGGTATCCGAGCGGGCAGCGGATAGACACCGACCCGGTGGACTGGACCAAGCGCACGGTGACCAAAACCGATGACGGCGTGAGGGAATATCGCAAGCAGCCGTTGCCCGCCGACAACGACAAGCCCAACGCCGGCAAGCGCGGTAAGGCCGGCAAGCCGCCCAAGGGCGATGCGTTCGAGGTCAGCGACAAGCCCGACGACGAACTGCCGGATGGCTGCACCGCCGCGACCGCAGTCAAGAAAATGCACGAGCTGAAGGCGAAGAACCAGCCGTTCTTCCTCGCGGTCGGCTTCCTCAAGCCGCACCTGCCGTTCGTCGCCCCGAAAAAATACTGGGACCTCTATGACCCGGACAAGATTCCGCTGCCGGCGATTGATCATCTGCCCGACGGCGCGCCGACGTATGCCGGCCACGACAACGGCGAACTGCATTCCTACGCCAACTGTCCCAAGGGCAACCCGATTCCCGCCGACTTTGCGAAGACGCTGCGGCACGGCTACTACGCCTGCATCAGCTACACCGATGCGCAGATCGGCCGCCTGCTCGACGCGCTGGAGAAGGAAGGGCTGGCGGAGAACACCATCGTCGTGCTCTGGGGCGACCACGGCTGGCAGCTCGGCGATCACGGGCTCTGGCACAAGCACACCAACTTCGAAATCGCCACGCGCGTGCCGCTGTTCTTCCGCGTGCCGGGGCTCAAGAGCGCGGGGCGGCAGGCCAGCGTGCCCGCGGAATTCCTCGACGTCTATCCGACGCTCGCCGATCTGTGCGGCCTCGCCATCCCGGTGGGCCTCGATGGCGTCAGCCTCCGGCCGTGGCTGGAAAATCCCGCCGCGCCGACGGGGCAGAAGGTTGCGATCAGCCAGTATCCGCGCGGCGGCGCGCAGGCCGGCAACAAGCAGCTCATGGGCTACAGCGTTCGCGACGAACGTTGGCGCATGACCGCGTGGCGCGACCGGCACGACGGCAGCGTGGATACCGTCGAGCTCTATGACGAGCGGAACGATTCCGCCGAGACGAAGAACCTCGCCAAGGAACATCCCGACGTCGTCAAGCGCTTGAGCGCGTTCGTGCCGCCGCTGATGCCCTACGAGGGCGGGAAGGCGAAGGGCGTCAAGCAGGGCAAGGCCGAGCCGGCCAAGCCCAAGCAGGACCGCGGCGCGATGTTCGACAAGCGCGACAAAAATCGCGACGGCAAACTCACGTTGCAGGAATTCCTCGATGGCCAGCCCGACCCCGAGGAAGCGCCGAAGCGCTTCCCGCTGTTCGATGCCAACAAGGATGGCGTCTTGAGCCGCGAGGAGTTCATCAAGGGTGGCAAGCCGTGACCGGGCGTTTTCCAGGCATGGGAAAACCGCAGCGTGTTTTTTCCAGGGATGGGAAGCCAACGTGGTGAAACTTTCCAAGGCTTGGAAAAATCCGGCCCGCATTTTCCAAGCCTTGGAAAAGGAGTGCCGTCATGCCACGTAACCTGTGGCCGGCCTTGGCCGGTCTGTGGTGTTCGGTGGCCTTGGCTGCGGAGGCGGAGAGCGTCAGGCCAAATCTCATTTTCATTCTCGCCGATGATCTCGGTTACGCCGAGCTCGGCTGCTACGGGCAGCAGGTCATCCAGACTCCGCAGCTCGACCGCATGACGCGCGAGGGCCTGCGCTTCACGCAGTTCTACTCCGGTGCGACGGTCTGCGCGCCGTCGCGCAGCGTGCTGATGACGGGGCTGCATCAGGGGCACACGCGCGTCCGCGGCAACGCACGGCCCGATAACCCGGAGGCACAGGCGCTGCGGCCCGGCGATGTGACCGTGGCCGATGTGCTGAAGAAGGCCGGCTACGCGACGGCGCTGATCGGCAAGTGGGGCTTGGGCGATACGGGCGCGGCGGAGTCCGGCCTGCCGCGCCAGCACGGCTTCGATTTCTTCCTCGGCTTCCTCAACCAGATCCACGCGCACAACCATTTCCCGGATTACCTGTGGCGCAACGAGGAGCAGCAGAAGCTGCCGAACGTGGTGACGCCGCTGGTGACCGGCGCCTACCACGGCGGCTACGCGGCCGAGGGCAAGGTCTATGCCGACGACCTCTTCGCCGACGAGGCGCTGAAGTTCGTCGCCGCGAACCAGGCGCGGCCGTTCTTCCTCTACTGGAGCATGGTGGTGCCGCACGCGAACAATGAGCGCACGCGGGCGCTGAAGGACGGCGCCGAGGTGCCCGACTACGGGCCTTATGCCGACAAGGACTGGCCCAAGCCCGACAAGGGGCAGGCCGCGATGATCACGCGGCTCGATGCCTATGTGGGCCGGATGCTCACGGAACTGCGGCGGCTCGGGCTGGCGGAGCGGACGCTCGTCATCTTCACCAGCGACAACGGGCCGCACAACGAGAGCAACCACGACCTGACGCGCTTCAGGCCGGCCGCGCCGTTCAGCGGCCTCAAGCGCAGCCTGACCGAGGGCGGCATCCGCGTCCCGTGCCTCGCGTGGTGGCCGGGTACGATCAAGCCGGGCCGGGAGAGCGGGCACGCCGCCTACTTCGGCGACTGGCTGGCGACCGCGGCCGAGCTGGCGGGCGCGGCAGCGCCGGCGGGGCTGGACTCGGTCAGCTTCGCGCCGGTGTTGCGCGGCGACGAGGCCGCGCAGGCGCAGCATGAGTTTCTCTACTGGGAATTTCACGAGGGCGGGTTCAAACAGGCGGCGCTCTATCAGGGCCGCTGGAAGGGCCTGCGCGCCGGCGGGCCGGCCGCGCCGCTGGTGCTGCACGACCTGCAAGGCGATCCGGCCGAGCAGGCGGACGTCGCGGCGCAGCACGCCGATATCGTCGCCAAGCTCGACGCGTATCTGAAGACCGCCCGCAGCGAGTCGGCGGACTGGCGCCCGCAGTGGCAGGCGGGGAAAAAGAAAGCGCCGGCCGCTAGCCGGTGACTCAGCGAATCCAGCCGAAATTTTCCAAGGCTTGGAAAATGTGACGGGGATTTTTCCAAGGCTTGGAAAAACCTGTACTCCCGGTTTCCAACCGAGCGAAACGCGACGGGCCTCCCCAGGCGGCCAATCCTTGGGAAATTACTTCTCGAACTTGAGGCACTGCACGCCGAGCGGCGGCAGCGTCAGCTTCCAGTCGGCGCCGGCGCTTTCCGGCTGCGCGCCGGCGAAGCGCGCGGTCGCCTTGGTGAACGGCGCGGCGAAGTGGAACGCGAGCGTCGCGGCGTCGCGCTCGTGGTTGTTGATGGCGATCAGCCATGTGACGCCATCCTTGGCGAGCGCGCGCCACGCGCAGTCGGCCGGCGCGGTGACCTGCGGCTGTGCGGCGGCCTCTGTGGAGAGCAGGATCGGGATGAAGTCGCGGATTTCGCCGGCCATCGTCGTCACGTCGCGCCAGCGTTCCGCGAACGGCTCGCGCGCCGGCGTGTGACCGTCCACGGTCTTGGGCTTGTCCATCTTCCAGAGATCGAACCACGAGTAGAAGATCAGCCCGTTCGCGCCCTCGGCGAGGCAGCTCCACGCCATCGCGCGCATCTCGGCGAGCGTCGGCGGGTGTTGCGGCGCGAGCTTGTCGCCGGACTTGTGGTAGGAATTCCAATCGAAAATCTGCGGCACCATCCAGACGGCGTGCGCGCCGAGCGAGGCCTCGCGCGTCGCGCGCGTCCAGTCGCGCGCCAGCACCGGCGGCTTGCGGCCGATGGGATAGGGATCGGTGCCAAGCACGTCGCAGGTCGGGACGTAGCCGCGGAGTTGGCCGACTTGGTAAAGCACCGCCCACGTCGGCCGGCCGGGGTCGAGTTCCTCCAGCCACCGGCGGTGCGCGCAGAGTTCCTCGCGCATGGTCAGCGGCAGCTCGTCGTTGATGTACCACGCGATGATGCCGGGATGGTCCTTGAGCGAACTGACGCGCTGCGCGATCGCCTGCCGCGCGGCGGCGGAATCCTTCAGATTCTTCCGCAGCGTGGGATAGAGGTCCTTGACGCTGTAGATCACGCGGATGCCGTTCGACCACGCGAGGTCCACGCCGGCGCGGCCGACGTCGGCGTAGGGCATCACGCAGTTGAATGGCGACTTCGCATAGAGCGCGATCTCGTCGGGCTTGATCCCGCCCCAGTAGGTGCCGAGCGGGAAGAACGGCTGGCCATCGAGGATCAGCCGGCGGTGTTCATCAAGGAACGCCTTGCGCGCCGGGAACGCGGCGACGCGTGTGAAGGGCAGGTCGGCATGACCGATCTCGCTGCCGTCGGCGGCGCGCACGGTACAGCGGAGCGTGTAGGCGCCGGGCGCGAGTGGCGTGGAATCGAACTCCAGTGTGGCGGCATCGCCGGTCAGGGCCACTTGTTTTCCATTGGCGGTGCACTTGCCATCGGCGGCGAGCACGGAGAGTTCGGCGCGCACCGCCGTGGCGGCGAGCTGGTTCTCCGCCAGCGCGAGGCCGGCGCGCACGGTGACGCGACCGCCATCGGCCTGGTCGCGGTAGTGATCGGTGGTCAGCATCTCGACCACCGGCGGGCGGTACTCGCGGATGGCGACGTCGTCCCACCACGCCGTGCCCGTCGCACCACGCCGCATATAACACGACACCGTGAAGCGCGCCGCATTCGTCGGAATGCGGCCTGTACAATCGAAGACGCGCGTCCACTCGGCGTGCGTGCCGCGCAACCCGTGCGGATAGCAACCGCCGAGGTACTTGCCGGCCGCATCGGACCACTCGATGCAGATCGTCGCGCCGCCGTTGTCACCACCTTTAACATCCTTGGTGCGCAGCCACACCTCGAACTCGTAGCTGCGGCCGGGCGTCAGCTTCGGGCGCGCGCCGGCGAGCAGGTATTTCTTCGGATCGCTGTTCTCCAGCTTGAGACAGTGCGCGCCGGAGCGCGGCCGGTCGTCGCTGATGGAAAACTGCGGCTTGGGCAGCAACCAGCCCTGGCCCAGCTTCTCCTCGAAGCCGGGATTCGGCGCGAGGTTTTCCGCCGGCGTGGCGGCGCGGCTGATGGGGCCCAACAAAACGCCACACGCCAACAGAACGGCTGTGTTCTTCATGGACCAACTCCTGCCGACGGCCAGATCAGCCGGCATTCTTGTTTTTCTTTTTCTTCTTCTTGCCGCCGCCGGCATTCGCGGCGCCGGCCTTGTGCTTAACGTTGCAGCGCTCGGCCCAGGCATCCCACTTGGCGGCGAGCTCCTTCGCGAGCTCGGGCTTCTGCGCAGCGAGGTCGTGCTGCTCGGTCCGGTCGGCCTTGAGGTCGTAGAGCTCCCACGCGCCATTCGCGCCGAGGCGGACGAGCTTCATATCGCCGACGCGGATCGCGGCGTTGCCTTCGTGTTCCCAATAGAGCGCCTCGCGCTCAATCGGCTTGTTGGCAAAGGCAGGCACGAGGCTGCGCCCCTCCATCGGCTGGATCGCCTGGCCCTTGAACTCCGCCGGATACTGCGCGCCGGCGACGTCGACGCACGTGGCCATGATGTCCACGAGGTGGCCCGGCTGCTGGCGGAACTCGCCCGGCGTCTTGACCTGCGCGGGCCAGTGGACGATCAGCGGCGTCGAGATGCCGCCCTCGTGGTTGAAGTGCTTGTAGCGGCGCAGCGGCGTGTTCGAGAGCGTCGCCCACGACTGGCCCTCGAAGACATCCGACTGCGGGCCGCCGGGCGGATTGCCGATGAGCTTGCCGTTCGGGCCGCTCTCCGCGTTCGCCCCGTTATCGCTCATGAACATGATCAGCGTGTTCTCCAGCACACCGCGCTGCTTGAGCGCCGCGACGAGACGGCCGACCGCCGCATCCATGTGGGAGACGACCGCGGCATAGATCGCCATGATGTGATCGAAGTGTTCCTGCTCCGCCACCGTGAGGCTCTCCCATGCCTTCACCTGTTCCGGCCGCGGCGCGAGCGCCCACGCCTTGTCCATCAGGCCCATCGCGAGCTGCTTCGCGTGGCGTTGCAGGCGGAGCTTGTCCCAGCCGATCTTATACTTGCCGCGGAACTTCAGAATCTCGTCCTGCGGCGCCTGCAACGGGAAGTGCGGCGCGTTGTGGCAGAGGTGCAGATAGAACGGCTTCTTCGCGGCGAGCGCCTCGTCGATGAACTTGATGCCGAAGTCGGTCCAGAGATCAGTGGAGTACCACTGCTCCGGCAGCTTGCCGCCGCGCCGCCCGGCCGGTTCGCCGTTGAGGAACAGCTCGGTGCGCGGACTATCGGGAAAGTAGAAGCCGCCGGCGGCCGCGTTGAGCGAGCGGTCGAAACCGCGCGTCCATGGCGCGACGCCGGCGCCCTGCCCCACATGCCACTTGCCGCTCATGATGGTGAAGTAGCCCGCCGGCCGCAGCGCCTCGGCGATGGTCACGCAGCGGTCATTGAGGTGACCCTGATAGCCCGGCTCGCCCTTGTCCTCGGTCATGTGGCCGACGCCCGCTTGGTGCGGGTAGAGGCCGGTCAACAGCGAGGCGCGCGTCGGACAGCAGCGCGCCGTGTTATAGAACTGCGTGAAGCGCAGACCATTCGCCGCGAGTGCGTCGAGATGCGGCGTCGGAATCTCGCTGCCGTAGCAGCCGAGGTCCGCAAAACCCATGTCGTCCACGAGGACGACGACGATGTTGGGCTTGGATTTTTCCAAGTCTTGGAAAACCGGGGCCTCCGCTTTTCCAACCCTTGGAAAAGCCAGCGCGCCGAGCGCGCCCAGCCCAGCCAATTTCAGAAAATCACGGCGCTGGATGGTGTTCATTCTTCTTATCCTCTATCAGTCCTGAAACGGCCACGACGGAGCGTGGCCCTCCAGATTTGTGGGCGGGAGCTACAGCTCCCGCGAATTGTGCGCTGGTTGCGCGGGAGCTGTAGCTCCCGCCCACAAATTTCTTCTGGCCCGGCGCGGTTCACGGCCGGTTGCG
>CAISWQ010000104.1 GCA_903889245.1 uncultured Lentisphaerota bacterium
CCCTCCCATGGTTTTGGTTTGCGAAGTAGGGAGGGCGAGCGTACCCGCGAGCCGTAGAACCATTCGGATGGGCCTAAGCACTACGACGCAGGCGATCCAGAAAACCGGCGAGCTTGTGCTCGATCTCGTCCCATTCGGCGGCGGGGTCGGAGTCGCGGACGAGTCCGGCGCCGGTATAAAGCCGCAACGTGCGGCCGGTGAGCAGGCCGCTGCGGATGGCGACATCGAACTCGGCGGCCCCGGCGGAGAACCAGCCGACGGGGCCGGCGTACCAGCCGCGGTCGAACGGTTCCAGCGCGGCGATGCGGCCGCGCGCCAGCGCCGTCGGCGTGCCGCAGACGGCGGGCGTCGGGTGCAGGCGGCGGAGCAGGTCGGCCTCGCCCACGCCGCGCCGCAGCCGGCCGGCGAGCGGCGTGAAGAGATGCTGGACGCTATCAAGCTTGCGCAGGTGCGGCCGGGCGCCAACGGTGAGCCGTGCGCAGAGCGGACGCAGCACGGTCGCGAGCATATCGGTGACAAGCCGGTGTTCCTCGCGCTCCTTGGCGTCGGCGAGCAGCGCGCGGCCGAGGCGGCGGTCCGCGCGCGCATCGCGGCCGCGCGGCCGTGTACCGGCGAGCGCCTCGCTCTCGATGTCGTTGCCGCGGCGGCGATAGAGGCGTTCCGGCGTTGCGCCGAGGAACGTGGCGCCGCCCTTTGTTTGAAAACCGAAAAGGCCGCAGCCGGCGCTGCCCGCCTGCAGCCGGCGCAGCAGCAACCATGGACTACAGGCGGCGGAAAGCTGGAAACGCGAGCAGCGCGCGAGCACCAGCTTGCGCATATGGCTGTGACGGATCAGGCCGGTGACGATCGCGACCTGTTCCAGCCAGCGTTCGCGGCCGGGCGTCTGCGCGACCAACTTCAACGAAGGCAACGGCGCGACCTTGGCCGACGTCCGCGCGAGCAGTTTTTGCAGTCGGGCAGCGCCGGCAGCGGAAGACACGAACGCCGTTGCGCGTAGCCGGCCGCGTTCGCGGCACAGCAGCAACTGCGGCAGCTCGAAGCGGCCGGTGCCAAACTTCCGCCAGCGCGCGTCCGGCGCGACGTGGGGATCGAAGCGCAGGCCGCCGAGGTAGCGGGCGGCGGGCGTGGCAAGCCGGGCCTGCTTCAGCCGGCGCAGCAGCGTGACGGGATCGGCGGCGGTGATTTCATCGGCAACGCCCCAGCCGGCGAGTTCGAGTACGCCATCGCGCGCGGCCCAATAACACTTGGGGCCGGCGGGTAGGCTCTCGAGCCACACCAGCAAATCCATGTCCGGTGATGTGAGTTCCATGGCGCGCATCGCGCGCCGATGGGAGCAGTAAAACGCAGGCGCGTCAAGCTTGCGGGCCAGGGAATGCGCCCGGCGCTTCGACCGGCTCGCCGCAGGAGAAAACGGCCCCCTTTCCTGGCGCTCACTCCGGCGTGGTCTGCGGGCTTGACGGCGCGGGCTTTGTCTTTATACTCCGCCGGCCGTTTCACCCACGGACAGGAGAGCGAGATGTCGAACAAAGACGAGAAGAAAGCTGATGCCGGCACCCATGTGATTTCGCCTTTCGCAGTGATTGTGGAACTCGAAGGCGCGCTGACCGGCGGCCGCCGGATGCTGTTCGAGACCCTGAAGAAACTGCTCAAGAAGGAAAAACTCACTCTCAACGAGGTGACCTTCATTCGCCACGCGCTCGGCCCCGCGCCACTGGAGGCCGTCCCCGCGCTCATCGAGGCGCTCGACGGCGAGGGCGTCTCGACCGATAAGATGCAGGCGGCGCTGCTCGAAGCGTTGACCTCCGGCGAGGTGGAACTGGCCCCGACGCCGGCGCTGCGCAAGCTGATCGAAGCCTGCAAGAAGCAGGGCGTACCCGTCACCGCCGTCTCCTGCCTGCCCGTCGAAGCCGCGGCGGCCATACTGCAGAAGTCCGGCCTGGAGGAGGCGGGCGTCCAGTTGCAGACCGTCAAGAGCGCCAGTGCCTGCCCGGGCAAGAAGGATTGGACCGAGGTGTGTCACGGTTTGAGCCGGATGCCGCACCGCTGTTTCGCGCTCGTCAGCACCGGTGCCGCGTGCCACGCCGCCTTAAGCGTGGATTTGCGCGTTATTGCTGTCGCGGATGAGTTCACCTCGGCGCAGGACTTCGGCGGCGCGGAGGCGGTCTTCGAATCCGTCGCCGACTTCGACCTCGCCGATCTGCTCGCGCGCATGACGGTTTGATCTGCGCGCCATGCCGCAGCCTGTTCCAGCGAAACCAACGCGAAAACATCGCGCCAGTGCGGATGCTCTCGCCCACCTGCTCGCCATCATGGCACGGCTGCGCGCACCTGGCGGCTGCCCGTGGGACCGCGAGCAGACGCACGCGAGCATCAAGCCCAACCTGATCGAGGAGAGCTACGAAACGCTCGACGCGATTGACTCCGGCGATCCCCAGAAGTTGAAGGAAGAACTCGGCGACGTGTTGCTACAGGTGGTTTTCCACGCGCAGATGGCCGGGGAACAGCAGCGGTTCGACTTCGGCGACATCGCCGCCACGCTGGCTGCCAAGCTCGTGCGCCGCCATCCGCATGTCTTCGGCGCAGTCAAGGTGGCCAACTCCGGCGAAGTCCTGAAGAACTGGGAGCAGATCAAGCGCGGCGAGAAGCAAGCCGCCAGGGAATTTCCCTCGGTCGTCTCCGGCATCCCCCGACATCTGCCCGCGCTGCTCAAGGCCGAGCAGGTTCAACGCAAGGTCTCACGCGTGGGCTTCGACTGGAAGACCGTCGCGCCCGTGGCGGCCAAGGTCGAGGAGGAACTGGCCGAAGTCCGCCACGCCGTTGCGCGCCGCCAGCCCGCGGAGGTCCGCGAGGAACTGGGCGACCTGCTGTTCGCCGTCGTCAACCTCGGCCGTTTCCTCGGTCACAGCGCCGAGGCCGCGCTCGACGGCACCGTCCGTAAATTCGCCCGCCGCTTCCAGGAGATCGAACGCCGCCTGCACGCGCAAAAGCGTGACCTGACCAAGTGCTCGCTCGCCGAACTCGACGCGCTCTGGGAACAGATCAAGCGCGAGGAAAAGCGGCGGAAGAAAACTCACCGCCAGGGCACCAAGTGAAAAGCAGAAAGTCCTGCCATTCGTTTTCCCGGCCCTGGCACTGGCCCTCCCAGGCCAGTTTCTCTGCATACCGACCGTGCCGTAGACGGTTTCCTCGAGCCGGTGGGGAGCCGGCACCGGCCGCCATCCCATGCGGCCTGTGAAACACCGGCAGCGCGGAGCAGGATAAAGCACGGATCGCCCAGTCCGATGTTTCCAGAGAGCCACCGCGGTTGACAAGCGCCCCGCCCCCGCCCTACTCTGCGCGGCGGAGCGAGCCATGAGCGATCAAACTTTTGAGATCAATACGGCGGGCGTGGACGCGGCGAAACTCGTCGCCGAAATCCGTGCTGCGGCCGAGAAGAAGATGACCGATGGCGTCTACGCCGAGGCCCGCATTGCCCGCGCCGAACGCCTGAACCTCGCCAACCTGCGCGACGCCGATGAGTTCCTGAACTTCTACCTCAAGTGCCTGCGCGACGCCGCCTTCGTGGACATCTCGGACTTCCCCATCCGCGAGCGCCGCGCCTTCCTCGGCCCCGCGCTAGTTGCGCTCAAGAAGGTGCTCTGGGGCCTGCTCAAGTTCTACACCTACCGCCTCTGGTCACAGCAGAACCAGGTCAACGGCCTGCTCGTCACCGCGGTCGAGGGCGTGGACCAGAAATACGCCGCGAAAATCCAGGCCTTGGAGCAGCGCGTCCAAGCCTTGGAAAAACAGGTTGCCGAGCTTTCCAAGGCTGGGGAAGGCACCTGATGGCGCGCGCCGACCGCATCGCGTTCGTCGCGCCGCGCTTCGCCGAGGGCGGCACCGTCGGCGGTGCCGAGACGCTGTTGAAAAATCTCGCCGAGCACGCCGCGGCCGCCGGGCGCAAAGTCACCTTCCTCACCACCTGTGCGCAGAATCACTTCTCGTGGGAGAATACGCTGCCGCCGGGCCGGCGGCAGGTCGGCCGCATGGAGGTGCACTTCTTCCCGGTGGATGCCGACCGCGATGTCGGCGCATTTTTGCGCGCGCAGCAGCAGATTGATCGCGGCGGCGGCGTGCCCGCGCCGGTCGAGGAAGCGTGGATCAAAAACAGCGTCAACAGCCGCGCGCTCTGTGACTTTCTGAAAGCGCACGGCGGCGACTTCGACCGCATCCTCGCGGGCCCTTACCTGTTCGGCGTCACCTATCACGCCGCGCAAATCTGGCCGCAAAAAACGTTTCTCGTGCCGTGCCTGCACGACGAGGTCTTCGCCTACCTTGGCCTCATGCGCTGCATGTTCGGCAGCGTCGCCGGCTGCCTGTTCAACGCCGAGCCGGAGCGCGACCTCGCGCAACGCCTCTACAACTTCCCCGCCGCGAAGAGCACTATCGTCGGCATGGGCCTCGACCCGTTCGAGGCCGATGCCACCGCGTTCGCGAAGCGGCGCGGGCTGACCGTGCCCTACGTGATGTATTCCGGCCGCCGCGAGCTGCTCAAGGGCACGCCGTTGCTGTGCGGCTATCTCCACGCCTTCCGCGAGCGCACCGGCCGCGACCTCAAGCTCGTCTGCACCGGCAGCGGCCCGATCGAGGCGCCGCCGGAATTCGTGGACCACATCCTCGATCTCGGCTTCGTTAGCGAGCAGGAGAAGCGCGAGGCGATGGCCGGCGCCGTGGCGTTCATCCACCCCTCGGTCAACGAGAGCTTCGGCATCGTGCTGCTCGAGGCGTGGCTTGCGCGCACGCCCGGGCTCGTCCACGCGAAGAGCGCCGTGCTGCGCTGGCAGTGCGAGCAGTCCAATGGCGGCCTGTGGTTCCGCCACTATCCCGACTTCGAGGAAGCCCTGCTGCGCCTGCTCGACGAGCCCGCGCTGCGCCGCGCGCTGGGGCAAAACGGCCGCGCCTACGTCGAGCGCGCCTACGCCTGGCCCGCGATCATGCAGCGCCTCTTCCAAGCCCTGGACCACGCCGGATGAAAGCGCTCCACCAGCTCGTCGCCGGGTTCGCCAAGGGCGACGCGATCAGCAACGAGGCGCTCGTGCTGCGGAAAATTTTCCGTGGCTGGGGGCTGGAGAGCGACATCTTCTGCGAGACCAAACGCATCCTGCCCGAACTGCGCCGCGACGCGCGCGACCTCGCCACGCTGCCCGCCGCGCTCCAGCCCGGCGATGGCGCGCTGCTGCACCTTTCCATCGGCTCGCCGGCCAACGAGGTCTTCCGCCAGCTCGCGTGCCGCAAGGCGCTGATCTACCACAACGTCACGCCGCCCGACTATTTCCGCGGCATTCAGGAACAGATCGCGCACCAGCTTGCGCTCGGCCGCGACCAGGTCCGCGCGCTCGTCGGCGTCGCCGAGGTCAACCTCGCCGATAGCGCCTTCAACGCCGCCGAGCTGGAAGGTTTCGGCTATGGCCTCGCCGGCGTCTTCCCGCTGTTCCTCGACTTCGAGCGCCTGCGCGCCGCGCCCGATCGCGCGACGCTGGCGAAATATGATGACGGCCTGACCAACATCCTGTTCGTCGGCCGCGGCGCGCCGAACAAATGCCCGGCGGATGTGCTCGCCGCGTTCTACTATTTCCAAAATTTCGTCGAGCCCAACTCGCGCCTGATCCTCGCCGGCTCATTCGCCGGGCTGGAGTTCTACCAGGGGCTGCTGCTCGCGCGCGTCCACGAGCTGCAACTCGCCAACGTCGAGCTGACCGGCAACATCCCGCAGGCACAGCTCAACGCCTGCTACCAGAGCGCCGACGTCTTCCTGAGCATGAGCGAGCACGAGGGCTTCTGTATCCCGCTGATCGAGGCGCTGGTCCACGAGGTTCCGATCCTCGCCTACGCCGCCGGCGCGGTGCCGGAGACGCTCGCGGACGCAGGCGTGCTGTTTAAGGAAAAACGGTTTGATCTCGTCGCCGAGATGCTCGGCCGGCTGTGCCGCGACGCCGCGCTGCGCGACGCTATCCTCGCCAAGCAACGCGAGCGCCTCGACCTCTACGAAAACCGCGACCTCGAGGAAGAGCTTCGCGCCCACCTCGCCCCGCTACTGACGTAAGCGGGAGCGGGGAAAAGCAGGGCTTGCGTTTTTCCAAGGCTTGGAAAAAACTCCGCCGCGTTTTCCAAGGCTTGGAAAAGGTGGAGCGCGACCTCCGGGCGCGCTTCTGAATGCGCACGGAGTGCGCGTTCCACCAGAGGAGCAAACATGAGCGGAGCAAAAATTCTGGCAATGGTGCTGCTGGCGGCGGTGGCGCGCGCGGCGGCGGTCGAGGCCGAGGTCGTCATCTATGGCGGCACGAGCGCGGGCGTGACGGCCGCGGTGCAGGCGAAGCGGATGGGCAAGAGCGCCGTCATCGTCTGCCCGGATAAGCACCTCGGCGGACTCTCCAGCGGCGGGCTCGGCTTCACCGATACCGGCGACAAGGCGGTGATCGGCGGGCTGGCGCGCGAGTTCTATCACCGCGTGTGGCTGCACTACGACCAGCCGGATGCGTGGACGTGGCAGCAGCGCGCGGACTACGGCAACAAGGGCCAGGGCACGCCGGCGATGGATGGCGCGGAGCGGACGATGTGGATCTTCGAGCCGCACGTCGCCGAGCAGATCTTCGAGGCGTTCATCAAGGAGAACCAGATTCCGGTCTACCGCGACGAGTGGCTCGACCGCGCGAAAGGCGTGGCCAAGGACGGCGCGCGCATCACCGCGATCACGATGCTCTCCGGCAAGACCTTCGCTGGAAAGATGTTCATCGACGCCACCTATGAGGGCGACCTGATGGCCGCAGCCGGCGTGGAGTTCACCGTCGGGCGCGAAGCGATGAAGACCTACGACGAAAAGTGGAACGGCGTGCAGACCGGCGTGCTGCATCACCGCCACCACTTCGGCGCGCTCAAGGAAAAGATCAGCCCCTACCTCGTGCCCGGCGATCCGAAGAGCGGCGTGCTGCCGCATGTGAGCCCCGCGCCGCCGGGCGAGTTCGGTGCGGCCGATGACAAGGTGCAGGCCTACTGCTTCCGCATGTGCCTGACCGACCGGCCGGAGAACCGCATCCCGTTCCCCAAGCCACCGGGTTATGACCCGAAGCGCTACGAGTTGCTCGCGCGCATCTACGCCGCCGGCTGGAAGGAGACCTTCGAGAAGTTCGATCCCATCCCCAACCACAAGACTGACACGAACAACCACGGGCCGATGAGCACCGACAACATCGGCGCGAACTACGCCTACCCGAACGCCTCCTATGAGCAGCGGCGCACTATCATCGAGGAACACAAGAACTACCAGCAGGGCTGGCTCTACTTCATCTGCACCGACCCGCGCGTGCCTGCCGACGTGCAGCAACAGATGCGGAACTGGGGCCTGCCGAAGGACGAGTTCACCGACAACGGCGGCTGGTCGCACCAGCTCTATATCCGCGAGGCGCGCCGCATGGTCGGCAAGTTTGTGATGACCGAGAACGAACTGCTCAAACGGCGCGCGACGCCGGAGCCCGTCGGCATGGGCAGCTACGGCATGGACTCGCACAACATCCAGCGCTACATCACGCCCGAGGGCGATGTGCAGAACGAGGGCGATATCGGCGTCTCCACCAAGGGCCCCTACTCCATCGCCTTCGGCGCGCTGCTGCCCAAGCCCGGCCAGGCCGATAACCTGCTTGTGCCCGTCTGCTGCTCCAGCACGCACATCGCCTACGGCTCGATCCGCATGGAGCCGGTGTTCATGATCCTCGGCCAGAGCGCGGCGACCGCCGCGGCGCTCGCCATCGAGGGCGGCACCACCGCGCAGAACGTCACCTATGACCAGCTCCGCGCGCGCCTCCTCGCCGACAAGCAAATCCTCGAAGCCAAACCCGCCGCCAAACCGGCGAAGAAAAAAGCCACGGCGAAACCGTGAAGAATGATTCACCACCAAGACACGAAGGCACCAAGAAATTTTCCCGAAAATTCGGTCATAAGATGAATACGGAACTAGAGCGATGTTACCTGTGCGGTGGGACCGAAAATTTGACTAGGGACCACATTCCGCCCAAATCCTTGTTCCCAGAACCGAGGCCTGCCGACCTCATCACGGTTCCATGCTGCTACAAATGCAATCAGGCGTATCACAAACAAGATGAACTTCTCCGTCTCTTCGTAAGCGGTGGCTTTAACCGAAACGAACAAGGGCATGCTGTCTGGAAAAAAGTGGTTGAGAGAACTATCGGGCGCAGACGGCTGAAGCAAAAGGTCCGAGACCTAATCAAGAGCGTTACGATACGCGAGTGGGTCACACCGAAGGGGATCCTTCGCATGCCATATGTCACCATCCCGCAGAAAGAGATCAAAGACGGACTGATTCGTATCGTCAAAGGACTTCTCTTTCACCATTTCCCCTTTGTCCCTCGCGAGGAACTGGAATTCAATTTGATCCAGATAGATCAAATGAAGCTCAACGAGGTCCTTGACCCTCTTCTTCCCTCGCTTCCCCTGTGTTGCGAGAAGGGAAACGGCGTTTTCAGATACTGGGCCGGACTGGTTCATGAGCAGCCACGCGGTGGCGTGTGGGTCCTCATGTTCTATGACTCAATGGCATTTACAATTTTCCACGAACCCAAAGAGGGGTAAGCCAGCGCGTCGAGGCTACAGTGAATCCATGCGGAATTTTTCAGCCTCGTGTTTCCAAGTCTTGGAAAATTTGGCGTAATTTTTCCAAGGCTTGGAAAAGCGGGGCTTGAAGTTTTCCAATCCTGGGAAAAACCTGTGTCCGCGTTTTCCAATGTCTGGAAAAGGTAGGGCGGCTTCTCCGAAGCCGCCGCTAGACGGCGCGCTCGGAGAGCGCGCCCTACCATGTGTGAGAGGAAAATGAACGCTAAAATCCTTGCGGTGGTTTTGCTGGCGACGGCTGGGGCGTGGGCGGCGGAGCATCCGCTGCCGAGTCCGGGCTTCGAGGGCGATAACGCGAAGTGGTGGAGCCTCGGCGACGACTCGTCGCAGTTCACCGCCGAGGCCGCGCATGGCGGGAAGCTGGGGCTGCGCATCGGCTCGCTCACCTACAACCCGCTGGGCGCGTCGGTCAGCAGCGCGCGGCTGCCGGTGACGGCGGGGCAGGAGTTCACGGTTTCGTTCTGGGCCAAGGGCAAGCCGAACTGCTGCGGCGTCTATCTCTGGTTTTTCAACAGCGCGGGCAAGGCAGTCGGCGGAGCCAACGCCAAACAGCAGATGTGCGGCATCAACAAAAAGGGCGAGGGCTGGAACGAATACTCGCTCAAGGGCCAGGCGCCCGAGGGCGCGGCGCAGGTCGGGCTGTGGATTCATTCCTTTTCCGGCTCCAACGGCTTGATCGATCTCGACGACTTCGTCATCAGCGGGCTGCCGGCCGACGCGGTCGCGACGCCGCCTCCGCCGCCGCGCAAGGCGCGCGCGAAGTCCGCCGCCCAGCCCGCGACGCTGCCCGCGCGCAAGGCGCCGCCGGTGATCATCATCAAGCTCGACGACGTGAAGCAGGTCCGCGACGACGTCCATGCGCAGTGGAAGAAGATGGCCGACTTCTTCCGGGAGCGGAAGTTGAAGGCGGGCTTCGGCGTCGTCTGCCAGACGCTGGCGGAGGCGCAGCCCAAGTACGTGAAGTGGCTCAAGGAGACCCACGACGCCGGCTGGGTCGAGTTCTGGTTCCACGGCTGGGACCACGGCACGCACTCTGTCAACGGTGCGCAGCTCAAGGAGTTCAATCAGCGCACCTACGCGGAGCAGAAGGAGAGGTTCGACAAGTCGCAGCAGGCGGCGCTGGCGAAGCTCGGCTTCCCGTTCACGACCTTCGGCCCGCCGGGCGGCGGCACCGGCGCCTCGTTCGATGGCAACACCTGCCGCGTAATGCAGGACGACCCACACATGAAGGCCTGGCTCTATCCGCAGCCGCTCGACGAGGCCGGAAAAAAATTGCAGGCCGCCGGCAAGGTGGTGATCCTCGACCGCGTTTGGGAAGTGAACCTCGAAGGCGCCGTCGGCGTACCGGACTTTGGCAAGTTCGTGCAGGGCTACGCCGCGCATCCCGAGCGTGACTACTTCGTCCTGCAGGGCCATCCGGCGATGTGGGGCGATGGCGCGCGCTTCGCCGAGTTCGTGAAGATCATGGATTTCCTCGTCGCGCAGAAGGCGGTCTTCATGAAGCCGACCGCATTCGCCGCTACACAACACAAGTGACGGATGACAAGGGCGGCGCGCTTCTACGGTTGGCGGATTGCGCGGGCGGCGGGCGGCGTGTAGGATGCGTGCCGCCATGGCGCGTTTCATCATCCACGGGCAGCGGCCGCTCTCCGGCACGGTCGAGATCGTCGGCAACAAGAATGCCGCGCTGCCGATGCTCACTGCCTGCCTGCTGACCGAGGAACCGGTCGTCCTGCAACGCGTGCCACATATCCTCGACGTGGCGGTGATGCTGGACCTGCTCGCCTCGCTTGGCGTAAGCGTGGAGCGCAGCGGCGACGCGGTGACGCTTTGCGCGGCGCGCATCCGCCGGCGCAAGCTCGATCCCGAACTCTGCCGGCGCGTCCGCTCCTCCATCCTCCTCGCCGGCCCGCTCGCGGCGCGGCACGGCCGCGCCGAACTGCCGCCGCCGGGTGGCGACGTGATCGGGCGGCGGCGCGTGGATACGCACCTGCACGGCCTGCGCGAGCTGGGCATCCAGGCGGAGTTCGGCCGCAGCTATGTTTTCCGCCGCCGTCAGTTGCGCGGCGCGGACATCCTGCTCGACGAAGCGAGCGTCACCGCGACCGAGAACCTGCTGATGGCCGCGACACTCGCGCCGGGCGTGACGACGCTGCACAACGCGGCGTGCGAGCCGCACGTGCAGGACCTCGGCGAACTGCTCTGCAAGATGGGCGCGCGGATCAGCGGGCTGGGCACGAACCGCCTGCGCATCGAGGGCGTGGAAAAATTGGGCGGCGCGGAACACACGGTGGGGCCGGACCTGATCGAGCTGGGCAGCTACCTGGCGGCGGCGGCGGCGACCGGCGGCGAGCTGACGGTCCGCGGCGCGGTGGAGCCGCTGCAACTGGCGGTGATCGCCAAGGCGTTCCGCAAGCTCGGCGTGAGCTGGACGGCGAACGCCGACGGGCTGCGGCTGGCGGCGCACAAGACGCTGGCGATCCGCAAGGATTTTGGCGGCATGACGCCGAAGATCGAGGACGGCGCGTGGCCGGCGTTCCCGTCGGACTTGATGAGCGTGGCGCTGGTGCTGGCGACGCAGGCGCGCGGCAGCATTTTGTTTTTCGAGAAGATGTTCGAGAGCCGGATGTACTTCGTGGATCGCCTGCTGGAGATGGGCGCGCATATCGTGCAGTGCGACCCGCACCGCGTCGTCGTCAACGGCCCGGCGCGGCTGCACGGCACGCACCAAACCAGCCCGGACATCCGCGCGGGCATGGCGCTGATCATCGCGGCGCTGTGCGCGAAGGGCGAAAGCATGATCGAGAACGCGCAGATGGTGGACCGCGGCTACGAGCGGCTGGACGAAAAACTGCGCGCGCTCGGCGCGGACATGGTACGCGAGGAATGACCGCATGGCGGACCACGAACACCACGAGCCGGTGGATGAATATGAGCGCACGCCGGTTCCGCCCGCGGCCCAGCTCGGCCTCAAGAGCTACGTCGGCCAGTTCGCGGGTGAGCACGTCGCCGGCACGGAGCTGATGATCGGGCCGCTGTTCCTGGCGGCGGGCGTCAGCGCGTTTGATCTGCTCGTGGGCCTGCTGGTGGGCAATCTGCTGGCGGTGTTGAGCTGGACGCTGTTCACCGCGCCGATCGCGACGCGGGTGCGGTTGACCCTCTATTTCCAGCTCGAAAAAATCTGCGGCCGCAAACTGGTCACGCTCTATAACGCCGCCAACGGCGTCATGTTCACCTTCCTCGCCGGCGCGATGATCACGGTCTCCGCGACGGCGTTGGGCGTGTGGTTCCAGTTCCCGATGCCCGGCCTCGGCGACCTACTGCCCACGGGCGTCGGCTGGGTGGTCGCGGTGCTGGCGACCGGCGTGCTCTTCACGCTCGTCGCCGCCTACGGCTACCGCTCCGTCGCGCGCTTCGCGAACCTCGCCGCGCCGTGGATGGTGCTGATGTTCGTCGCCTTCGGCATCGTCGGCCTGCGGCAGCTCGGCCTGACCTCGCCCGGCGATTTCTGGAACGTGGCGCAGACGGTGATCTGGAAGGGCGGCGCGCCGATGGCGGGCCAGGTCAAGTTCACGTTCTGGCACGTGCTGTTCTTCGCGTGGTTCTGCAACATGGCGTGGCACATCGGCATGGCCGATCTCTCGCTGTTCCGCTACGCGCGCCACGCGTGGTACGGCCTCGCCTCCGCCGCGGGCATGTTCGTGGGCCACTACATGGCGTGGGTCGCGGCCTCGATCCTCTACGCGGTGCAACTGCATCAGGACCCGGCGAACACCGCGGTGCTGCCCGGCCCGCTGGCCTACCGCGCGTGCGGCCTCGCCGGCCTGCTCTGCGTCGTCGCCGCCGGCTGGACCACGGCGAACCCGACGCTCTACCGCGCGGGGCTTGCGTTCCAGTCGCTCGTGCCGGGTTCGTCACGGTTCCGTGTGACGATCATCACCGGCCTGGTCGCCACGGTCACGGCGGTGTTCCCGCTGGTGACGATGAAGCTGCTCGATTTCGTCGCGCTGTGGGGGATGATTTTGATGCCGATGGGACCGGTGATCTTCGTGGACTACTGGCTGTTCGGGCGCTGGGGCCTGCGCCGTAATTATGCCGAGGCGACCGGCGGCGGCATCAACTGGGCCGCCGGGCTGACGTGGTTGTTGACCATGGCCGCGTGCTCGTGGCTGGTGCTCAAGGGCGGCGTGCAAATCTATTTCGTCAGCCTGCCCGGCTGGTTCGTCGCCGCGCTACTCTACGTGGGCTTGAGCAAGCTGCTGCAACGCCGTGCGCCCGCGGAGGCCGCCACATGAGGCGACTGGCCCAGCTCATTTCGTGGGGCGCGCTGCTCGCCATCCTGCTGCTCGCCGCGCTCTTCTTTGCCGACCAGCTCACGCTCCCTGCCATGCAGCGCTGGCTGCTCGGCGTCGCGGTACTCTGGTTCATCAGCACGCCGGTGTGGATGGGCCGCCGCCGTAACGGGTAGATCAGCCCACTGTGGCGACCTGCCCCCAACCAGGCTGGAGAAGAGAGCCTCGAAGGAAAAGACCAGCAACGCCAACCCTCTTGTTGTTTACCACCCCACACCTGCGCAGGCCTCACCGCGAGGCGGGAGTGTCAAACAAACTCTTGTAAGGCGTAGTCGGTTTGAAACTGGGAGCCAGACTGCCGGGGGTATAACCGCCCGGCGAGAAACTGGGGGTGATGCTGCCGGGCATATATGCAGGCGAGAGCGGGTGGGTGACAGGCGCATTTGCGGGCGGTGTGGGAGCGATGAAACGACTACCGGGAGTCACATCCGTGGCCTTGAGTAGCTTTGGGCCTTCGACCATGGAACTGGCCGAAACTGGCGGTGGCGCCTTGCCTGTGGGAGCTTTGAGCCACGTGGGGCCACCGCCGGCGATAGCGGACGCAGGGGGTTTGGTTGCTGTCGTTGACGCTGTTTCATTCTCCATTGGGCGACGGGTCTCACCCAGACGCGTGACCGTGCCCTCACGTCCCACCGTGACGCGCGCCGGTCCAGCCTTGGCCATCGTTGTATCAGCCGCCGGCGCCGAAGGGCGGCGCACCATGTCCGCAATGTTCAGCCCCAACTGATAGCGGCCTGTAATATCGGACAACGCCTTGCGTGTCTGGGAGAAATCATTATCGAGAACAACCTCGTTCTGGCCCCCATCCTTGCGCGTACGAGTCAGCCCCAGCGTCTCGTTGGTGGTGGTCAACAGCACGGGCAGATCACCCTTTTCGGCTAGGTTCATGCCGTCTTTTTTGGCGGTTTTCTCCCTGGCCTCATCCTGCCGGCGGCGCTCTGCTTCCCGCGCCACCTGGTCCTCCACCACCCGCTCCACATTGGCGGTTGTCGTGCCTGTAACCATCCGGGCGCCACCCAACGGTTCAAAAGCATGGGCTTTAAGGGAGCCGACCTCTGTGCGCTTGGTTTCGTTGGTCTTGGTGTTACCCGCCAGCGAATTGGTCCAGCTCTCCTGCTCTGGCGTCGGCTTGCGAATGGCCTCCAGCCGTTGACGCGTCAGGTCGGTTTCCTCGGCAAGCCAGCCCCATTTCTTCATTTCGGGATTCGCTTTATTGGTGACGGTGCTGTCGGTGATAAAAAGTGACGTGAAAGGATCTTTCTCCCGCTCCTTCTCCTTATCTTCCTTCTCGCGCCGCGGGTCTGGCCGGCGCGACGGAATTTTGAGTTTCATGGAAGCGTCCTTGGTCTTTACGCCCTCCATCTGCTTGGTGTCAGTCTGTTCCTTGATCAACGCATCTTCTTCACTGGGAGGCGGGGGTGGCAGGTCGGCGGCGGTGCCACCGAGCAACTGGACGCGTCCGCTGTAGCGATGCTTGCGGGGGACAATCGGGATGCCATTGGTACTCTGCGCCACGGCCAGATCACCACTCACAACGCAGAGCACCAACGCCGCGCAGCCTGACTTGAAAACCAGCTTGGACAACGGTGGATTCACGACGGCGGTAGTATACCAAGCCGCTTCTCCGAGTCAAACCGCCACACGGCTAAAATCAGGCTGCCTTCAGCGGCCGACTTTGTCCTTGAGGAAAACCGGGCCATGTTGATCGAGCAGCGCGGCGTTGTTGGTCCAGACGCCGTTGACGAGATCGGCGAGCACCTCGCCGTTGTCGAACGCCAGGCGCGGCATGCCTTCCGGCGTGCGCAGCAGCAACAGCACGCGCTCGTTGTTCAAGCGGTAACGGGCCAGGTTGCCCGGCTCGAAAAACTTCGGGTCGAGCAGCCGCGGCTGATGCTCGCCCCACCAGCGCGCCAGCGCGAAGGTGGCGAACTGTTGCGCGGTGAAACGAGCGCCTTGCTGCGGCGGCAGACCGAAGTTCCGCAGTTCTTCGCCCGTCAGGAAGGCAGCCAGCGTAAAGCGGTCCGCCGGCGAGAGCTTCTGCACCAGCGTCTGCCACGACGCATCCCTCCCGCCGGCAAAATCTACCAGCGGCAGCGCCGCCTCCGAGGGTTCGCCCTCGACGCCGAGCGCGACCACCGTCAGCCCGTTCGAGTCGAGTTCCGCGCGCAGCAGCCGGAAAAACTCGCGTTCCTCCGCCAGTTCGCCACGTACACCTTCCAGCAACAGACCATCGGCCTCCACCGCGCGGACCGCCACCAACGCCAAGCCTGCTGCGGTCTGCCGCGCCGTGTCGTTCGTCGGCGCGCCAACGGGTAGCCGCAGCATGGTGTGATAGCCAGCGCGCTTGACGCGGCCGCCGATCAGTGCGGTGAACGACGCGGGCGCGCCGGACTCCGCGCGCCAGTTGTCGCAGCAGAACAACAGCTTGTCGGCATCCACCACGCGCTGGAGGTTATCGAGCCACGCGTGATGGATCTCCAGGCTCTGCGTCCAGCTCGCGCCCGGCACCGGTGCGCACCACGGCGGATCGTTGACAACAAACACGATGTTCTGCGCCCACGCCGTTGGCCGCTTCTCCGGCGCGATGAGGCGGAACGTGCGCGTCAGATAGTCCAGCCGGTGTTGCGCGCCCCAGTTCTCCTTGCCGAGGTACTGTTTGATCAGCCAACGCGCCGGCTCCGCGGCGGCGGCGACCGGCGACGTGCGCAGCAGCAGCGTGCTTTCCTTCCGCCCGTCATCGCGTTCCAGCGCGGCGCGAAAATTGAACTGCGGATCATCGAGCTGGAGCAGCAGCCCGCCGGCCTTGGCTTGGAGCAAAACGAACCGCTGGCGCAGCGTACCGGCGTCGGCGTGCAGCAGCGTTATCTTGTCGGTCGGCACGCGCACCGCCCAGACCGACGCGCCCGATAGCGAGAGCGCCGCGGTCGCGTCGTCGGCCTTGCTGAACTCCGCCGCCGCGGCCTCGGGGATCGCCTTGCCGGTGCCGAAGCGGATTTCCTCGTCGGTCAGCTGACTCTTCCAGCGCGTCAGCCAGCCATCGCGGAACTCCAACTCGAACTGGCCGGAGGTGACGACGCGCGGCTCGCCCGCCACCGCCACCCCGGCGAGCAACAGCAGCGCCAGTTTCCAGGCCTTGAAAAAAAATCCGGAATATTTTCCAAGCCTTGGAAAAACCAGCGCGGAATTTTCCAAGCCTTGGAAAGAAGCGGACGGAAATTTCCAAGCCTTGGAAATTATTCCGCGAGATTTTCCAATCCCTGGAAAACCCGCGGAAAAATTTTCCAATCCCTGGAAAACGCGCGCGGGCTCGGCTGGTTCGGTCTGGCTCACGAGGCGGGAGTGTAGGTGCGCGCGGCGCGGAATCAAGAATGCAGTTACGGCGGCGTCCGCACAGCTCCCTTGCACACTTGCGCAAGTGTGCAAGGGAGCCGGGGCCGGCGGCAGAAGGGTTGGTGGGCGGGAGCTACAGCACCCGCGCTGTCTCGCTGCGTTTTGTTAGATTCGCGAGAGCTACAGCTCCCGCCCATCCGAGCGTGCCGCAGCTATAGTCAGGTGGGCGTTGACTGGTCCGGCCCAACTCTCGTGCGGCAGTGTAGATACGCGCCGCGCGGGCTAGGACGGTGGGCCGTGGCGAGTCCATTAAATTCCACACTTAGGAAAGTGTGGAATTTGAGTTGGAGCAACCTGTCCCGCGAAATCCCACGCGTTGCAAGGTGTGAGAGTTCGCCGGCGGGTCAGGTGGGCGGCGCGGTGGCGGCCTGCCGGCGGCGGGCGCGGATGTTGAGCAGCTCGACGCAGAGCGAGAAGAACATCGCAAAGTAGATGTAGCCGCGCTCGATGTGATAGCCGAGGCCATCGGCCACGAGCATGATGCCGATCATCAGCAGGAAGGAGAGCGCCAGCATCTTGATCGTGGGATGCCGCTCGATGAAGGCGCTGACCGCGCCGGAGAACACCATCATCGCCAGTACGGCGAGCACGACGGCGGCAATCATGATGGCAACCTGTTGCGCCATGCCGACCGCCGTGATAATCGAGTCGAGCGAGAAGACCAGGTCAATGGCGATGATCTGGCCGATCACCGCGCGGCCGGCGTGCGGCTTGGGGTCGTGCGCGTGCGGCCGGTCCTCGGTGTGCTCATGAATCTCACGCGTGGATTTGACGAGCAGGAACAGGCCGCCGACCAGCAGGATCAAATCCTTGCCCGTGAAGCCGTGGCCGAACACGGAGAATAGCGGCTTGGTCAACCCCATGATCCACGTCAGGCACAGCAGCAGCGCGATGCGGAGGAACATCGCGAGGAACAGGCCGAGGTTGCGCGTTTTCCTGCGCTGCTCCGGCGGCAGCTTGCCCACGAGGATGGCGATGAAAATCACGTTGTCTATGCCGAGGACGATCTCCAGTCCGGTCAGCGTCACCAGCGCAGCGAGCGCCTGGAAGGTCAGGTAGTCAGCCATGATGCACCTTTGGGTTTGCGCACGAGCGCGGGCAATGTAGAGGTGCGCCGCGCGGAGTCAAGCGGACAGTTGATTCGCCGCAGCGCTCCAACTCCACGGTTGAGAAAAGGTGGAATTGCAACCTGCGGAGACTTGGCCGCGCTGTGATCGGCCTCGCCGCAGTTTTATGGCGACGGAACGGGGCGGCGGGCGAAGCGGGCATAGAGCGCTGGCAACAGGAACAGGTTCAGCAGCGTGGAGGTCACCAGTCCACCCAGAATGACGATGGCCATGGGGCGCTCGATCTCGCTGCCGGGCACGTTACCCTTGAGCACGAGCGGCAGCAGCGCAAAGGCCGCCGTGGTCGCCGTCATCAGGATGGGCAGCAGCCGCTCCTCGCTGCCGCGCAACACCAGGTCCAGGCCGAAGGCGCACTGTTCTTCCTGTTCAAGATGACGGTAGTGACTGACGAGCAGGATGCCGTTGCGCGCGGCAATGCCGAGCACGGTGACGAAGCCGACCAGCGAGCCGAGCGAGAGGACGCCGCCGCCGAGCCACGCGGCCAGTACGCCGCCGATGAGCGCGAAGGGTAACGTGAGGGCGATGAGCAGGACGAGCCGCGGCGACTGGAAGTCGCTCAACAGAATGACGAGGATGACCGCGAGTGCGGCCAGCGCGAGCCAGCCGAGTTGTTTCTGCGCCGCCTGACGTTCGGCCCACTCGCCGAGAATTTCGGGGTGATAGCCGGCGGGGAACCGCATCTGCGCGAGGCGCTGTTCGACCTCGCGGGCGACCGCGCCCAAGGCGCGTCCGCTGACGTTGCAGGTCACATCCATCCGTCGCGAGGCGCCTTCGCGCTTGATGGCGTTGGGCGTGGGCACCATGGCGAGGTCGGCGACATCGGCGAGGCGGACATGGCCACCGGCCGGTGTCCCGATGAGCAACTCGCGCAACTGGGTGAGGTCGGAGCGGACCTGCGGCTGGCCCCAGACGGTAACGTCATGGACCTGCTGGTCTTGATAGACCTCGCCGACCTTGCGGCCGCGGACGAGCGTGGTCACCGCCTGCCGTACCTGCCCGGCGGTGAGGCCGTGCAGGGCGGCGAGGTCCGGGCGCAGCCGGATGGTGATCTGCGGGACGAGGGTCTGCGGCTCCACCTTCAGCGCGCTGACGCCGGGGAGGTCCTTGAGCGCGGCGCCGACGGCCGCCGCCTGCTGGCGCAACACGTCGAGATGGGGGCCGTAGATGCGGACAACGACGCTGGCGCTGGCGCCGGTGAGCACCTCCTTGATGCGCTCGCGCAGGAAGGTGAGCAGGTCGCGCACGAGGCCGGGATAGCCATCCACGACCGCCTGCACTTTCTTGATGGTGCTATCGTAGTCGGCTTGCGGGTCGAGGCTGATCCAGAGTTCCGTGAAGTCGGGGCCGACAACTTCATCGGCCACCTCGGCGCGGCCGATGTGCGCGCCGTGGTTGCGCACGCCGGGGACGGCGAGCAGGTCCTTGGCGGCGGCGATGGTGATGCGCGTACTGGCGGCGACCGACGTGTTCGGCTTTTCCAGCCAGTGCATGAGAAAATCGCGTTCCTTGAAGTTGGGCAGGAATTCCTCGCCCAGCCGGCTATGCCAGACCCAGCCGGTGATGGCGAACGCGCCGACGAGCGCGCCGATGGCCAGCCACGGCCGGCGCGCCAGCGCGGGCAACGCCGCGCGATAGGCCGCCTTGAGGACGCGGGCCAGCCATGCTTCGCGGTGATCGGTGACCTTGAGGTTCAACAGCAGCAGGCACAGTGCGGGCGTGACCGTGAGCGCGACGGCGAGCGAGGCGGTGATCGCCAGAATATAGGAGAGCGCCAGCGGCCGGAAAAATGTGCCGGCGAGGCCGGGCAGGAAAAACACCGGCACGAAGACGAGCACGATGATGAGGCTGGCATAGACGACGGCACTGCGGACCTCGAGCGAGGCGCCAAGCACGACGCGGAAGGCCGGCGCGGGTTGCGGCAGCAGCCGGTTCTGGCGCAGGCGGCGCAGGATATTTTCCACGTCAATGATCGCGTCATCCACCACCTCGCCCAGCGCGATGATCAGGCCGGCGAGGATCATCGTGTTGATCGTCTCGCCGCGCCAGCGCAGGAGCAGCAGCGCAATGGCCAGCGAGAGCGGGATGGCGGTGAGGCTGATGAGCGTCGTGCGCCAGTTGCCCAGAAACAACGCGAGGATGATGATGACCAGCAGGCAGCCGAGCCAGAGTGCCTCGGTCAGGTGGTCGAGCGAGAGTTGGATGAATGTCGCGGGGCGGAAGATAGTGCTGTCCAGATCCACGCCGGGCAGGCCGGGCTTGAGCTTGGCGAGCGTGGCCTCGACGCCGGCGGTGACATCAAGCGTGTTGCCCCACGGCTGCTTCTCCACGATCAGGAGCAGGCCGGGGCCGTCATTGATGATCGCATCGCCAATCGGGGCCGGATGGCCGAGGCGCACGTCGGCGACCTCGCCTAAGCGGATGGGCGCGCCATGGCGGAACGCCACGACGGTGCGCGCGAGATCCTCCGGCGTCGCGATCAGGCTCGACTGCATCACGCCGAGGCGCTGGTTCGGCGTATCCACAAAACCACCGGAGCAAAGCACTGCGGCATCGCCCGCGGCCCGTTCCACCGCCTCGAGGGTGACGCCGGCGGCACGGAGCCGCTGCGGATCCACAAGCACCTGGAACTGCTTGTCGCGCTGGCCCCAGATGGCGACGTTGGCGACGCCGGGCACCGCCATGAGCCGCGGGCGGATTGTCCAGAGCGCCCGCTCGCTAAGCTCCATCTGTGACAGCGTCTTGGAGCTGACACCAATTTTCAGCACGCGGCTCAAGGAGGAATAGGGCGCCATGAGCACGGGCGGCTTGGTCACGGCCGGCAGGCGAGTCTGCGCGAGGTTGAGCCGCTCCTGCGCCAGTTGTCGCGCCGACAGCAGGTCGGTGCCCGCATCGAAAATCAGCACCACCGAGGACAGACCTAGCACGGACTTCGAGCGGATCGTCTTGAGGAACGGCAGGCCATTGAGCGCGTTTTCCAGCGGCACAGTGACCAGCGCATCCACCTCCTCCGTAGAAAGGCCGAGGGCCTCGGTCTGCACCTCGACCAGCGGCGGGGCGAACTCCGGAAAGACGTCCAGCGGCGCGTGACGGATCGCCTGGATGCCCACCACCAGCAACGTCGCGGCGGCGGCCACGACCAGCACTCGCATATGTAACGCCCATGTGACGATGGCTTGCAGCATGTCGGCCTATTTCCCCGTCATGAATTCCGTGCCGAACAACTCGGCCGCGCCGTCGGTGACGAGTTTGCTGCCCGCGGCCGGGCCGCTGCCAAGCACGGCCAGGTCACCGGCGAGCCGTTCGACCTGGATGCGGCGTCGCGTATAGGTGTGTGCGGCGGTTTGTTCATAGACCCACTGCCCGCCGTGGATGTCGTGCAGCACGGCGCTGGCGGGCACGACCAAGCGTTCGGCGACGCTATCGCGCAGGGGGATTTCCACGGCGACGCGCTCGCCCACTCGCCAGCCGGCGCCGGCCGGCAACTCAAAATACCAATCCACGGTGGCGGTCTGCGCGTTGGCGGTGGGCGGACCGGCGACCGGCTTGGCGCTTTGCCCGGCATCGCCGCCGGTCAGGGTGCGGATGGTGACCGCCGCCTGCGCGTCGAGCCGCGCGGCCTCGCCGCTGTAGATGGCGACACGGACCCAACAACGCTGTACGGCGCCGGTGCCCGTGACCGGCGCGCCCAGCAGTTCACGCTGGGCCTGCGCCGTGGTCAGCGCGGTGGCGGCGAGCGCCAGCGCCGCGCGGGCTTCGTCCTCGACGCGCGCGCTGCCCGCCTCTGCCTGGCGCATCTTCTGCGCGCGTTCGAGGGCGAGCTTGGCCGCGTCCACCTGCACCTGCGCCTGGCGCAGACGGCCATCGGCAACGGCCTGCTGATCGGCCATGCGCAAGGTCTCGTCCAGCGTGCCGCCGAGCACGGGCGCCAGCCGCGCTCCGTCCGCGGCCAGCGGAGTCACGACCTCGCCGGCCAACAGCCGCGTGGCCGGCACCGCGCGCCGCTCGAGCGGTACAACCTTGAGCCGCAGCCGTTGCTCGGCTTCCGGCTTGAGGATAATGACCATCAGGTCGGCCTCCTTGGTCACCACCGCCGGTGCAGCACCGGCCTCCGCCGCTGGGGCTGGCCGCGGTGCGAGCAGGAGGGCCAACAGGAACGCGAACAACGAGGACGTTTTCATAAGGAATATGCCGTGGGATGGTTTCATGGGGCGGGTGTGGGTCGAGGCGGTTGGTCATGCGCGGACAGCGTGACGGTGGTGTTTTGCAGCGCATCTTCCAGCGCGCCGAGCGCCTGCTGCGCCTGCGTCTCGGCATCGAGTTGCGCCACGGCTGCGGCGGCCAGCGGCAGACGCAACGCGAGCAATTCCGCCTGCGAAATTTCGCCCGCCTTCAATAGCGCCTGCGCCATGCGTTCACGCCCCTGCGAGAGCGTAACCAGCGAGGTGGTGGTCGCCAGTTTTTCACGCGCGAGTTCGAGGCCGGCCAGCGCGCGGTCCAGCTCCGCCATCACCGTTGCCTGCAACGCCACAAATTTCGCCGCCGCCTCGGCGCGGCGCGCCTCGGCCTCGCCGATCGCGCCCTGGTTCCGGTTCAGCAGCGGCAGCGTGAGCGTCAGGCCGAGCGTCCACTTGTTATCGCCCTGATCATATTGATAACCGGGGCCGAGATGGATGTCGGGATACTGCTTCGCGATCTCCAGTTGCAGCGCGGACTGGCTGGCGGCGTACTCGGCGAGCGCGGCGAGCAGATCAGCGCGGCGCAGCAGCGCCTGCCGCCGGAGTTCGGCCGCGGGCGGAGCCTCGGGCAATTTGTCGGCGAACGCGGCTGGCAGTTTGATGTCGCATAACGCAGCCACCGGCATGCCGAGCGCCCCGGCCAGATGACTGTGCGCCTCGACGATCTTTCGCTGCGCATCGCGCCACGCGAGCTGCGCATTCTGTGCGGCGAGTTGCGCCTGTGACAAGTCGAAGGCGGAAGCGCCGCCGGCGGCGAGCTGTTTCTCCAGCAAGCGTTGATAATCCAATTGAAGTTTTTGCTGTTCGCACAGCAACGCCTCCACCGCGCGCGCGGCGAGCAGCGCCACGAAACTGCTGCGGACGCGGCTGCGTACCTGCCAAGCGGTGGCGGCAAGCCGCAGCCGCGCGGCCTCGGCGGCATATCTGGCCTGCGCCTCGCGGCAGCTACGCTTGCCGGCGGTTTCGATCGGAATGTCGAAGGCAACAAGCGGCATCCAAGGTGTGGGTTCGGCGGTCGTGGTGTTGTAGCCGGGCGCGAGGGTGAGGCTGGGATTCGGCCGCTCGCCGGCGGTGCGGAGGCCGGCGCGCGCCACGTTCCACTGCGCGCGTGCCACGGCGAGATCAGGGTGATAGTAGAGCGCCACCAGCGCGAGTTCGTTGCACGACCAGACGTGCGCCGCGTTGGTGGAGACCGGCTGCTGCAATTGCTTGGCGAGAAACTGGAGCAGGCCCGCGTCCTGCAAACTGCGGCGCTCGAAGGCGGCGGCAGTCTGCTCCGGCTTGAGCGGCTGGTCGTGGAACGTCGCGCAACCCGCGGCGGCGAGCAGCAACAGCCCTGACGCTGGACCAAGATGCCTCATGGATGGCCAACAGAAACGGCGGCAACTTTATTGCCGCGTTCCTCAAGTGTCGAGCCTGCGCATCACTTGAGGAGCACGGCGTCGGCGGGCGCGATGTCCAGTGCGCGCGGCTGGCCGCGCCACGGCAGCGTGACGTGTTGCGCGGTGGCGGTCGGATTGGCGAGCACGACGGCCTCGGTGCCGTCGGCGGCGCGGAAGGCGTTGTGGAAAACAGCGGGCAGCGCGCGCGCGGTGTGGGTATAGCCGGTGCCACGCTTGGAGATCGCCTGATACGTGTTGGTAACACCTATCAGCGCCGGCGGATGGAGCATGCGGCCGTGTTGCAACCAGGGCCGGCCTTCGCCGTGGTAGAGCGCCACCCAGCGCTGCATCAGCCGGGCCGCGGGCGAGACGCCGGAGAAAACCACGGGCTTCGTTTCGCCATCGGGCAAAATTTCTTCGAGCGTCATGTCGTCCACCCACGCGCGCGCTGTGCCGGCGAGGTTGATCATGATGCGCAGCAGGTCGGCGCCTTCCGGGGCGGAAAGATCGGCCGAGACTTTTTGCCAGCCCGCGCCGGCGGCGGGGAACGGCAGGTGGCCGCCGCGCCCCACGCCCTTGGTGCCGGGCGCGAGGAAGCAAAAGCCGATGGCGTTGGGTTTGGTCATCGCGCCGGTTTTGAGCCACGCGCTCAAGCGGTATTTTTTTCCAACAGCGAGCCCGTCCACGCTGACCTTCACGTTCTGCGAAACCTGTACAACATCGGACTGCGCGGTGTTGTCGAGGCGCAGGCTCGCCGCGCCGCCATGCTTCTCCGCCGTATCGCTGGCGGCCTTGCCGGTCCAGTTCTTGCCCTGATAGCTGTGGACTTGGTCCCAGCCGGCGGGGAGCGCGCGCTGGCCGGGACCCGGCTCGAAGCCGCCGCCCACGAGCACCAACTCCGCGAGGTCGCGGCCGCTCGGCACCATGTGCGGGATTTGTCCATCCACGAGGCAGTGCGCGGTCATCACAAGGTCGTCGCCGCGCGGGTTGCTTTGGAACGGCGGCAGGAACTCGTGATAGAGGTAGTTGAAGACCGACGCCCACTCGTGCGGCGCCTCGCAGTCGCGGTAATCCTGGATGCCGACGAGATGATTGAACCACTCGTTCGGCTCCTCGAAGCAGACGACCGCGTCGGGCTGGAGCTTCTTCAGCGTAGCGTACATCGTCTGCAGTTGCCGCGTGAAATTTTCCGTCTGCCACAGGCCCGGCCCCGCCGGGTGCGGATGCTGCGGGTCGAAGCACGCCGGGAAACTCCCGCCGACGACCTGGTCCACCTGGATCATTTCGCAGCCGCGCTGCGCCAGCGGCACGCAGATGTCCTCGTTCCACCAGCGCAGCGTCCACGGGTCGCCGCCACACATGCAGGTCGTGTCGCCGCCGCGCAGCCAGCTCGGCGTGCGCAGGTAGAGTTTGCCGTCGCGCGTCGTGACGGCATGGGCGCGGGCAAGCTGGTCGAAGCGCTGGCGGTCATCCCACTTGAAGGTCCCGTCGGCCCGCTTGTCGTAGGTCAGCGTCCAGTGATAGCCCGACGGCCACGGGAACGCGTGACAGCCGAGCGCGCGGCTGCGCGCGACGAGCTGTGTGAACTGCGCGTCGTTTGGATAGACGGGGAAATAATCCGGCGTCACCCAGCTCCCGATTTTCTCCCAGCCCCAGTAGGCGGTGATCAGCGGCGCGGCCGGGAATTTCTTCCGCCAGTATTCCGCCAGCCAGCGCTCGATGCGCGCGGGCTCCGCGAGCCACTCGCGGCCGAAGCGGACCATCGCCGGGCCAGCCTTCATCCACGCGGGAATATCGGCGCGCTGCGCGTAGGGGGTCGCGCACCACGGCTGCGTCAGCGCCCACGCCTTATAAAGATCGGCCGCGTCGCGCCAGTCGGCGGGCGCGCCTGCGGCGCCGGAGAACGTCGTCAGCACCGCGTCATAGTCCTGCGCCAACGCGCCGGTCGCAAAACACGGCCGATACCAACTGAACTCGACGCCATCCTTCGCGCGCGTGAACAGCAGTTGCTTGGGATAGCCGCGTCCGTCGAAGGCGGCGGTGAAGACGCCGCCACGCGGCGCGTACCAGCAGCCGAACTGCGCCGCCATGTTGCCCGGCTGCGCGATGCTCACGCTCGTGCCGGCCTTCAGCGCCGCGGGATGACGGATGAGGCCGCCCTTGGTCGAGCCGAGCACCACCGCATCGTCGTCGGCCGGCGCGAGACGCAGCGTGACGATCGGGAAGCGCACGGCCTCCAGCACCAGTCCCTCCGGCACCTGCACGGAAATGCGCCAGCGGATATGCGGATCGCCCGCCGCCGCCTGCGCGGTGCAGACGACGTGCGCCGGCCAGGTCGAGAGGCCAGCGTAGGTCAGCGTGACGCCCTGCGGCTGTGCGGTGGCGCGAAAACTTTTTGCGTCGCGGCTGGTCAGCGTGAACTTCTCGCCCGGCGGCGTGGATTTTTTTGAGAACGTGAGCGCGAAGAGGATGGGCGACTGCGGCACGGCGGCGAGTTCCTCGCCGCCGCTGGCGCGCAGCGAGACGATCGCGCCCTTCTCCTGCTGCGAGAGCGCCAGCGTCAACCGCTCGTTGCGCAGCTCCAGCGGCGGTTCGGCCGCCCAAGCACTGGCCAACAACAGACAGGCGCAGCAGACGCCGCGTGAGGCTTGTTCCGCGCCGCGCGGAATCACGCGGCCGACAGCCGGCGAATATCGAGCGCCCAACATCGAACATCCAACATCGAACGGGGCGGAAGCCGTAGGCCGGGTCTCCGACCCGGCGCGCCAGTTCCAAGGCTTGGAAAAGGTTGCGGTGAAACTTTCCAAGGTTTGGAAAATCCGGGGAAAAATTTTCCAAGCCCTGGAAAACCGTGGGGCGTGAACGCGCATCTGACTGATCCGTCTGATCTGCATCGTGTGCGACAGCCTAAGCTGCTCCTGAAAGAACTGCAGCGGCGCGCCCCAAGCCGCCGCGACGGGGGCGGATTTACCCCTGCCGAACTGCGATGTTCGCCGGCTCTCGCCACTCGCTCCGCTGGTCCGCGTCAGCCGAGCAGGCGCTTCTCGCCGGTAAGGTCGCGGGCGTCCTCGACATCCTGCGTACATTCCATGCAGCCGATATATTTGCCGGTGTCGTCGCGCAGGGCGTAGAACTCGATCAGGATCTTGTGCTTCTTGGCGGTGTCGTAGGGGACGGCGAGGTCAATCCAGAAGCGGGCTTTCTCGCGGGTACCGGCCTTCATCTCGGCGACGATCTGCTCGACCATGTGCAGGCTTTTTTGCGGATGGCAGTTGCGGAAGTTGAGGCCCATGGAGCTCCACGGGCGATGGAAGAGGCGCTTGTCGTGCTGGTTCCAGCCGACCACTTCGTCGTTGGCGTCAATCACCGTGATCTCGATCGGTACGGTCTCGACCAGGGCCTTGAGCATCGCCGCGTTCATTCGATCCACGAGCATGGTAGTTCTCCGGTTGGTTGTTGCGGCGCGGAGTATAGCCACGTTCGTCGCGGTTTCAACGATTGAACAATCGCTGCGCGTTAGACCACGTCTGCGCGGCGAGGTCGGCCTCCGGCACGCCGCGCAGTTCGGCGGCGGCGCGCAGGACGTGGACCAGATGGGCCGGCTCGTTGGCGCCCTCCGGTACGCGGCCGGCGAGCACCGGCAGCAGGTCGGGCGCGTCGGTTTCGAGCAGCAGGCGGTCGGCGGGGACGGCGCACAGCGCGGCGTGCCCGCGGCGGTTGCCGGAGCGTGTGATGGAACCGGAGAACGAAAAATACGCGCCGCGCTTCGCCAGCGGCGCGACGAGTTCCGCCGCACCGGAGAACGAATGAATGACGAAGCCCGCCGGGTGTTCTGGGAAACGCGGCAGCAGTTCCATCAACCGGCCAAACGCGCGGCGGCAGTGCAGCGAGGCTGGCCGGGTCAGCGCGATGCTCAAGGCAAACTGGTCCAGAAAAACATTTTCCTGATCGGCGAGATCGGCGTCCTCCAGCGCGTGGTCGAGGCCGATCTCGCCGACGCCGGCGCGCGGCTGGGCCGCGAGCAGTGCGCGCAGCCGGTCGAGCCAGCCGGGCCGCCGCTCGCGGACAGACCACGGATGCAGGCCGAGCGAAACGCGGACCATGGGAAATTTTTCCGCGACTGCGAGTGTCGCGGCCCAATCGCTTTCGGCACTGCCGCAGCACATCGCGCCCCGGACACCCGCCGCCGCGGCGCGGGCCAGCACGCCGGCGAGATCGCCCGCCAGCCGTTCATCCTGTAGATGGCAATGGGCGTCGTAGAGCGGCATGTCAGTCCACCGGCGGGTGCGAGGCGATGAAGCGCAGGAAGGCGTCGGGCGCGATGTGCGGGTCGCCCCAGAAGGGATTGTCGAATTCGTAGATGATGAACAGGATCAGCAGGATCAGGAACGTCACCGCCCACGTCATCAACAGGTGGAAGCGGAAGCGCTCGATGCCCAGGATCAGGATGAAGCTGATCGTGATCGCGGCCCCGCAGAACAGCAGCTCCCACAGCAGCGGGTTCACCGACTGCTCGGCCGCGAGCAGGCGCATACGCCGCTGGCTCGTGACCTCGTTGAGCGTGTGCAGCGACTGCTGCAGCCAGACGCGCTGTGTCTCGTTGGTCGGGTGGCTGGTGTAGTAACACCGCCAGAGATTCATGATCGCGTCCTGCGCGAGCGGGCTTTCCTGGGCGCGGCGCAGCGTGACCCACTCATCCTCGGCGACCGCGTGCGCGTAGGCCAGCAGCGCGCGCCGGATCGGCGCCTGGTTGGTCGCCGGCAGCGTGTAGGACTTGTAATAGAGGATGCGCAGGTTGACGCCCTCGGTCGTGGCCAGCTCCTCGGTGCGGCTATATTCGCCCCAACTCATCGAGAGCACGAAGCCCAGCAGGATGCCATAGATGACGCCCACGGCGCTCAACGTGAACCCGATCACATCGTGCTCGCGGCGGACATCGGCGAGCGCCCGCCGTCCGCGCAGCAGCCACAGGCCGCCCGACGCGATGAGGAACGCCACCACGGCGAGCAGTACGATGTTCACCTCCGCCGACAACCCCATCATAAAATTCAACATGACGCCGCTCCTTTGCCGCGGTTTTCCAAGGCTTGGAAAAACGACCGGGAAATTTTCCAAGCCCTGGAACTTCCGGCCTGGTTTTTTCCAGGGCTTGGAAAACCCTGCGGTGCTTTTTCCCAATCCCTGGAAAAACCGCACCGGCATCTTTCCAAACCTTGGAAACGCCGTCGAGGAAAAAGCCGGCGGCCCGGCTTCGCCGTTCGCCGTCACCGGGCCAGTTTTTGGTTTCCAAGCGGGGGCGCTTCCGGCATCATCCGCGCGCCAACCAGCGAGGTACACGATGAGCACCGGGCAGCCAGTGGTCGCCATTTTGATGGGCAGCGATTCGGACTGGGAAACCGTCGCGAACGCGGCCGAGACGCTGAAGAAATTCGGCGTGCCCTTCGAGGTCCGCGTCTGCTCGGCGCACCGGACGCCGGACGCGGCGGCGGACTTCGCCAAGGGCGCGGCGGCGCGCGGGCTGAAGGTGATCATCGCGGCGGCCGGCAGCGCGGCGCACCTCGGCGGCGTGCTGGCGGCGCATACGACGCTGCCGGTGATCGGCGTGCCGATGAAGGGCGGGGCGCTCGACGGGCTCGACGCGCTGCTCGCGACCGTCCAGATGCCGGCGGGTATCCCGGTGGCGACCGTGGCGCTCGGCAAGGCCGGCGCGGTCAACGCGGCGCTGCTCGCGGTCCAGATTCTCGCGCTGGGCGACGCCGGCTTGCAGGCGAAATTCGCCGCGCACAAGGCGACGCTCGCCAAAAAGGTCGAGGAAGCCAATCAGCGCCTGCAGGCGGAAGTGAAGAAGATTACGCAGTAAAACTGTAGCGGCGACCTGCGGGCGCCGTCGGCGGCCATAGGCCGCCGCTACAGGTGAGGATGTCATGAATAAACACGCGACAATTATTGTAGCCGGCCTGCTGCTCGCGGGCGCGGCGCGCGCCGCGGGCACGAACGCGCCGGCGGCGCCGGCCAAGCCCCCGGCCGAGGTCGCCGTTTCCGATGACAACGTCGGGCCGGTGATCCTCGAGGCGATGACGGTGATGCGCAAGGAGGGCCTGAAGTTCGAGGCCAGGCAGGCACAGCGCGCAGCGATCGAGGCCGTGCTGAAAACCGCCGACCCGCGCGGCCGCGTGCTGTTGGAGAAGGAACTCGCGGCGCTCAAGCAGGAGCAGCGCGGCATCTTCTTCGATTCCGGCGTGAAGGTCGCCTATGGCACCAACGGCTGGCGCGTCGCCAGCCTCCTGCCGAATTCGCCCGCCACGAACACGATGCTCAAACCCGGCGACATGTTGCTGGCGCTTGATGGCGTCGCCATCTCCAGCCAGAAACTGATGAGCGTCTTCGCGCCGCTGCGCAGCGCGACCGAAGCCGCGGCGCGGCTCAAGATCAAGTGTGCGGCCGATGGCAAGGAAGTGGACCTCGATATCAAGCGCGCCGCGCTGCCGACGCCCGCCGTGGACTCGACCGAGGCGTGGCCGTTCCAGCTCACCTATATGCGGCTCAACGGCGTGCATGAAGGCTGCGCCGCCGAGGTCTCCGCGCAGTTCGTGAAGTGGGCCGGCGCGCAGATGTTCGGCCTGATCCTGGATTTGCGCGGCGCGAACGGCACGAGCCTCACGGATGCCGCGGCCATCGCTGGCCTGTGGGCGGAGAATGGCCAGCCGCTATTCAAGGTCACCGACCGCAAGGGCAAGGAGCTTGAGGGCTTCAAGGCCAAGCACGACGTCGCGGCGCTCGACCTGACCGTGATCGCGCTCGTGGATGGCGAGACGCGCGGCGCGGCCGAGGCGCTCGCCGCCGCGCTCGCGGGTACGCTGCGCGAGGGGATGCTCGTCGGCCAGCCGACCGCGGGTGATCCACTTGTCCGCGAATTTCTCGCGCTGCCCTCCGGCCTGCAGCTCTACGTGGCCACGCGCCGGTTCGTCACCGGCGACGGCCGCAGCTACGATGGCCAGATCGGCGTCATCCCGGATATCCGCGTCGGCGCGGGCGAGGAAGTGCTCGACTTCGAGGCCGAGCGGACGAAACCCGACACGTTGCCGGAGGAGAAGCAGGACCGGTTCCTGCGCGGCCGCGTGCGCGGCGATACGACGCTCCAGCGCTCGCTCGATATTCTGCGCGGCATCAAGGCCCTGAAACAGCGGTCCACCGACCATGCAAAAGCTCCGGCCCGTTGATGCCCGCCAGCCCGACCCGGCGGCCATCGCGGAAGCGCTAGCTGCCCTGAAGCGCGGCGAACTCGTGATCGTGCCCACGGAAACCGTCTACGGCCTTGCCGCCGATGACCGTAACCCGGCGGCTATGAAAAAACTTTTCGAGGTGAAGGGCCGGCCGAAGGACAAGCCCATCGCGCTGCTCGCGGCCGGCGTCGGGGAACTGGAGCGGCACGGGGCCAAACTGCCACCGGCGGCGCGGCGGCTAGCCGAAAAATTCTGGCCAGGCGCGCTGACGCTGGTGCTTGATTCGCCCGCAGGCTGGCTCGGCTTCCGCATCCCGGACCATCCGGTGATGCTGGCGCTGTTGCGCGCGTGGGGCGGCGTGCTCGCGGTGACGAGCGCCAACCGCAGCGGCGCGCCGGCGGCGACCACGGCCGCGGCGGCGCTCGCCGCACTGGAGCCGTTCATCGCGCTCGCGCTCGACGCGGGCGCGAGTGCCGGTGGCGTGCCCAGCAGCGTCGTGAAAGTGGATGGCGATCGCGTGGAAATCTTGCGCGAGGGTGCGGTTGCAAAAGAATTGCTGAAATGAAGGAAACGCCGAAACAAATTTTGTTTGTCTGTACCGGCAACATCTGCCGCAGCCCGATGGCGGAGGTGATCGCGCGCGCGCGGCTCGGCGAGAAATCCGGCTGGAAGGTGGCCAGCGCCGGCGTCGCCGCGATCCACGGCGAGCCGGCGAGCGGGGAAGCGGTCGAGGTCTGCCGCGAACTGGGCTTGGACCTGCGCCAGCACGGCAGCCAGCCGGTGACGCGCGAGTTGCTGGAGCAGGCGCGCTGGATCATCGTGATGACCCAGATGCACCGCGAGGTGCTGGCGCGGCGCTTCCCGGAATACCATGCGCGCATCCGCCTTCTGAAATCATTTGGCTTTCCCAAGGGTTTCGAGGATATTCCCGACCCGATCGGCAGTTCTCACGATGTCTATCGCACCGTGCGGGACGCGATTGAATCCGCGATTTCGGATTTGGTAATTTTTCTGATGGAACAGGACGGCCGGCTGAAGCACGGCAAGGAGCATAAGCAATGAAGATGGCGATTGGCGCCGATCACGGCGGCTTTGAACTGAAGGAACTGCTGAAGAAACAGCTCGCGGAGCGCAAGCTCGAGGTCGAGGACGTCGGCGCGTTCAGCAAGGAATCCACCGACTATCCCGACTATGCGCGCGCCGTGGCCGAGCGTGTCGTTGCGGGCCGCGCCGACCAGGGCCTGCTCGTCTGCACCACTGGCATCGGCATGAGCATCACCGCGAACCGCTACGCCGGCGTCCGCGCCGCGCTGTGCGACGAGCCGCGTCTCGCCAAGGCCGCGCGCCAGCACAACAACGCGAACGTCCTCGTCCTCGGCGGCAGCGTCGTCGGCCCGGCGCAGGCGACCGCGATCCTCGACGCGTGGCTCGCCGCGACGCCGGACACCGCCGAGCGCCACGTCCGCCGCGTACAGAAGATGGACACGTGCTGCATCGGCGGGCTGGCCGCGACCGATCCCGCGATCTTCCAGGCGGTCAAGGACGAGGAGCGCCGCCAGCGCGACAATCTCGAACTGATCGCGTCGGAAAACTACACCAGCCGCGCCGTCTGCGAGGCGCAGGGCTCTGTGCTGACCAACAAGTATGCCGAGGGTCTGCCCGGCAAGCGCTGGTACAGCGGCTGCGAATACGTCGATGTGGCCGAGCGCCTCGCCATCGAGCGTGCGAAGCAGCTCTTCGGCGCCGAGCACGCCAACGTCCAGCCGCACTGCGGCAGCGCCGCGAACATGGCGGTCTACTTCGCCATGCTCCAGCCCGGCGACACCGTCCTCGCCATGAGCCTCGCGCACGGCGGCCACCTGACGCACGGCCACCCGATGAACTTCTCCGGCCGCCTCTTCAAGATCGTCCCCTACGGCGTGGAGGCGAAGACCGAGCAGATTGATTACGATGTCCTCGCCCGCCTCGCCCGCGAGAGCAAGCCCAAGCTGCTGCTCGTCGGCGCCAGCGCCTATCCGCGCGTCTTCGACTTCCCGCGCCTGCGCGCCATCGCCGACGAGGTCGGCGCGCTGCTGATGGTGGACATGGCGCACATCGCCGGCCTCGTCGCCGGCGGCGTGCATCCCAGCCCCGTGCCCTATGCCGATTTCGTCACCAGCACCACGCACAAGACCCTGCGCGGCCCGCGCGCCGGCCTCGTCCTGTGCCGCGCCAAGTACGCGGCCGATATTGACAAGACCGTCTTCCCCGGTTTGCAGGGCGGCCCGCTCGAGCACGTCATCGCCGCGAAGGCCGTCTGCTTCCACGAGGCGCTGCAGCCCGCCTTCAAGGACTACGCGCGGCAGATCGTCGCCAACGCGAAGGTGATGGCCGGCGCGCTCGCCGCGGGCGGCCTGCGCATCGTCTCCGGCGGCACCGATAACCATCTGATGCTCGCCGATGTCACCACGCTCGGCCTCACCGGCAAGGACGCCGCCGCCGCGCTCGACAAGGCCGGTATCACGGTCAACAAGAACGCGATCCCGTTCGACACGAAGAGCCCGTTCGTCACCTCCGGCATCCGCATCGGCACGCCCGCGGTCACCACGCGCGGCATGAAGGAGCCGGAGATGGAACTGATCGCCACGTGCATCCGCGAGGTGCTCGCCGCGCCCGCCGACGAGGCCAAGCTCGCCGCCGTCCGTGCCAAGGTCCTCGCGCTCACCGCGCGCTTCCCGGTGCCGTGAAGCAGGGGCGAGTGGCGAGGGACGAGGGGCGGGGGAAGGGTTGTGAGTGTCGCGGATTCGCCCATGCCGAGCCTCCGGCGGGCAAACGAGTGATGGCTTTCCACGCCTTGGAAAAAAGTTTGGGAAATTTTCCAAGGCCCGGAAAAATTTCAGCGAAATCTTCCAAGGCTTGGGAAAACTCCTGTTTCCGCTTCCCATCCTTGGAAAGCGCCCGCGCCGAACACATCCTCCACGCCTACCGAAGCTTCAAAGACGAAACTGCGGAAGTGCTGATCAACTGACCGCCGGCGCGCACATGGCTCTTCGTCCTGTGGGCGGGAGCTACAGCTCCCGCGTGCTTCAGCTTGAGGGTTGATTACGCGGGAGCTGTAGCTCCCGCCCACAAGATTTCGTAGGGTCTGAATGAGCGATAGTGGTGGATGTTGCGAACGCGGCGGGAGCATGGCACTATCTGCGTGCGGCAAGGCACAAGTGGGTGCTTGTTCATCATGGATGCCGAACAAAAGAGAGTGCTGCGCGCCAAGACGCCGGCCGAAAAACTCGCCTTGGCGGAGCAGCTCTATTGGCTGGCCCGCGACGTGAAGGCCGCCGGCCTGCGCGCGCTGCACCCCGACTGGAACGAAGAACGCGTCGTCCGTGAAGTGAGGGCCATTTTCCTTGCAGCCCACACCTGATCTGCTGCTGGCGTTCATCCGCCCGTTGAACCGGCTGGGGTTGGATTACATGGTCACCGGCTCGATGGCCGTCATCGTCTATGGTGAACCGCGCCTGACGCACGATG
Organism: uncultured Lentisphaerota bacterium; assembly: GCA_903889245.1. GTDB lineage: Bacteria > Verrucomicrobiota > Kiritimatiellia > CAIQIC01 > CAIQIC01 > DP16D-bin41. Next base: position 33,878 of record CAISWQ010000104.1, read on the forward strand.
TAGATATTGTTTTGGTGCTGCCAGCAAACGCCATTGCTCAACTTCATGACGCCTTCCCGCTGGATCAATTCTACTGTCCGCCAGTGGAAGTTTTAGCCACGGAGGCGCGCCGGGTGGAACGCGGGCACTTCAATCTGATTCACCACGCCACAGGCTTCAAAGCCGATGTCTATCTGGCTGGCGATGACCCCTTGCATCGCGCCGGCTTGAGCAAACGGCGGCGCATCGAGGTCGGCGGCGAGGCTGTACAGGTCGCGCCACCGGAATACGTCATTGTGCGCAAGCTGGAATACCATCGCGAGGGCGGCTCGGAAAAGCATCTGCTCGACATCCAGAGCATGCTGGAACTTTCGGGCGAACAAATTGATCTGGCCGAAATCCAGACGTGGGTCACTCGTCTGCATCTGCAAGCCGCGTGGGAGAAGATTGCACCGACAGCCTGACCTTGTAGGCCGGGTCTCCGACCCGGCGCACAGAGCGCCCGGTGAGGTCACCGGGCCTACAACAATCAGAAAATTATTGGCCACTGTAGGCCGCGTGACCTCACGCGGCGAAACTGCGGAAGTGCTGATCAACTGACCGCCGGCGCGCACATGGCTCTTCGTCCTGTGGGCGGGAGCTACAGCTCCCGCGTGCTTCAGCTTGTGGTTTGATGGTGCGGGAGCTGTAGCTCCCGCCCACAAAGCTTGTAAAGGCTGCGCATGGGAAAAAGCGTGCGCCCGCGCCGAACTGAGCTTGCCCCAGTTTGACGGACTCGCGGGGGATGATAAAAGGACCCCGCATGAACACAGAAACGCAGAGCAAGACAACGCGAAGATACGACGCGGACTTCAAGCGGCAGGCTGTCGA
>CAISWQ010000105.1 GCA_903889245.1 uncultured Lentisphaerota bacterium
AGCGCAGCCATCGCGGGAGCTGTAGCTCCCGCCCACAAGAGAGTGGATGAGAGAAAATGAACACACCGCGCCGTGACTTCTTGAAACTGGCCGCTATGAGTGCGCTGGCTTTCCCAAGGCTTGGAAGAGCAGAAGTTGCAAAGGGGCAGAGCGACAAAGCGACAAAGCCGAACATTTTGTTCCTCCTCGCCGACCAGTGGCGCGCCTCGGCGTTCGGCTACGCGGGCGACCCGAACGTCAAGACGCCGCAGCTCGACCAGCTCGCGAAGCAGAGCCTCAACTTCGTCAACGCGGTCTCGGTGCTGCCGGTCTGCACGCCGTACCGCGCGGCGCTGATGACCGGCCGCTTCCCGACCACCACCGGCATGTTTCTCAACGACCTCTACCTGCCCGACGACGAACTGTGCCTCGGCGAGGTCTTCCGCGACGCCGGCTTCGAGACGGCCTACATCGGCAAGTGGCACCTCGATGGCCACGGCCGCGGGGCCTATATTCCGCCCGCGCGGCGGCAGGGCTTCGACTACTGGAAGGTGGCGGAGTGCGACCACGACTATAACCACTCGCACTATTACACCGGCAGCTCGCCGGAGAAGAAGTTCTGGCCGGGCTACGACGCCTATGCACAGACGGCAGACGCGCAGGCCTGGCTGCGCGACCACGCGCAGGCGGCCAAGCCGTTCCTCCTGTGCCTCGCGTTCGGCACGCCGCACTTCCCGCACGCCTCCGCGCCCGCGGAGCTCAAGGCGCTCTATCCGCCGGAGCAGCTCAAGCTCGCCGCCAACGTCAGCCCCGAGTTCGAGGCCGCCGCGCGCCGCGAGCTGCAGGGCTATTACGCGCACTGCACCGCGCTCGACCGCTGCGTGGGCGACCTGCTCGCCACGCTCAAGCAGACCGGGCTCGCGGAGAAGACCATTGTCGTCTTCACCGCCGACCACGGCGAGATGATGGGCGCACACGGCGTGCGGCCGAGCCTGAAGCAGTGGCCCTACGACGAGTCCGCCCACATCCCGTTCCTGCTGCGCCACCCGCGCCAGCCCGCGCGGGAGATCACCACGCCGATCAACGTGACCGACCTGCTGCCGACGCTGTGCGGCCTCGCCGGTGTGCCGGTGCCCAAGACCTGCGAGGGCGAAAATCTCGCGGCGGTTGTCACCGGCACGGACGCGGGACCGGACCGCGCCGCGCTGCTGATGTGCGTTTCGCCGTTCATCCCGAACCTCGAGGAGTATCGCGGCATCCGCACCAGCCGCTACACCTTCGTCCGCAACCTCGCCGGCCCGTGGCTGCTGTTCGATAACCAGGCCGACCCGCTCCAGCAGCACAACCTGGTGGGCGAGGCCGCCCACGCCGCGCTGCAAAAGGAACTCGACGCGCGCCTGCAAGGCGAGCTGAAGAAGATCGGCGACGAGTTCAAGCCGCGCCAGTACTACCTGGACAAGTGGGGCTACACCATCGCCAAGCACGGCAGCATCAACTACCAGCCCGGCGCACCCGTCCAAACTCCGCGGCGGAAGCACTGAACGGAAGGCATGGAGTGTTGGAGTAGTGGAGAACTGGAGTAATGACTGCGGATGCGGATCGCCCTGGGCGCGGTCTGCCGCTGGAGCCTTGTTGCGTCTGTGCCGGCAGAGAAGTGTCCGACTTCAACACTTCCGTACTCTGTAGCACAGGCGTTGATTCGGTGATGGAATGGCGGGTGGCCTGTTCTGCTCCGCTCCTGCCTTCGTGAGTTCCTAATTGGGAAGGAGAGGTCAGGGGACAGAGGTCGGCGGGCAGGTTTCCCAAGGCTCGGAAAATTTCCGTCGTTTTTTTCCAAGCCTTGGAAATTTTCCGGCGAAATTTTCCAATCCCTGGAATCCCGACCGCGAAGCGCGTCGGGACCAATGCTTGGACGCCGCGTGAGGTCACGCGGCCTACAACAACGCTTGTCCAATGCTGCGCTGCAGTTGTAGGCCGGGTCACCGACCCGGCGCTTATGCGCCCACGACAAAAGCAGTGGACAAAGCTTGCGCGGTGCGGCTACGGTGGCGGTCGTGTTTCCAAACCGGAAGGGAAGCAGGCGATGAACAAGCCGGGTAAGAAAACCAAGGCGGCGAAACCGGAGGCGTTGTTCGGGCGTATCGTCGCGATTCTCGATCAGGCGCGGGGCAATGTCGTCCGGGCGGTCAACACGAACATGGTGTTGGCCTACTGGCTGATCGGGCGCGAGATCGTGGAGGAGGTGCAGCGCGGCAAGGGCCGGGCGAAATATGGGGAGCAGGTTTTGTCAGATTTATCGGCGCGTTTGACGGAGCGGTATGGTGACGGTTTCTCCGTGCCCAACCTTCAGAATTTTCGCAAGTTCTTCCTGGCATTCAACGACCGCTACTTCACCGGGCAAATTCAGTACCCAGTGGGTACTAAATCGTGTGAACCTCTAGTTCAGCACTCAGCGGGAAGAGAGTTGGCCCCGCCCAAGAAAAGCTACCCAGTGGGTACCGAATTCTTGCAGGGGTTTTCCCCGCAACTCACGTGGTCGCACTATCGCGCGTTGATGCGGGTGGAAAAGGTGGAGGCGCGGGACTTCTACGAACGCGAAGCCATCGCCGGCGGCTGGGACAAGCGGACGCTGGAGCGGCAAATCCAGTCGTTCTATTATGAGCGCATGCTCAAGAGCCGTAAGCCGGGGAAAATGCTCGCGGAAGGGCGTAACCTCCCGGCCCCGGCCACCCCCGTCATCGATGAACTGAAAAATCCGTATGTGCTGGAGTTCCTGGGTCTGCCGGATGTCGCCGCGCTGCACGAGTCGGATTTGGAGCGCGCGATCATCACCCACTTGCAGCGTTTCCTGTTGGAGTTGGGCAACGGCTTCGCCTTTGTGGCCCGGCAGAAGCATATCCGCATCGAGGAACAGGACCGCTATATTGACCTCGTGTTCTATCACTGCCGGCTGAAGTTCTATCTGCTGATTGACCTCAAGGTGGGCGCACTGACCCATGCGGATGTCGGGCAGATGGATGGCTACGTGAGGATGTATGACGGCCTGATGGTGACACCGGGCGATAACCCGACCATCGGGCTGATTCTCTGCACGGAAAAGAACGAAACGGTCGTGCGCTATTCCGTGCTGAACGACCGCAAACAAATCTTCGCCTCGCAATACATGCTGTGCCTGCCGACGGAAGAACAACTCCGGCGGGAAATCGAGAAGGAGCGGCGTCTGCTGGAGGCGACCCAGGAGGAGCCTTGCCCATGAACAGCGTTTTCTTCTCCTCGCGCCTGGCCGGCGCGGGCGGGCGTTGGTGCAAGGTGGAACACAGGAGTTGATTCTGTGATGGGGTGGGTGGCCTGTTCTGCTCCGTTCCTGCCTTCGTGAGTTCCTCATTGGGAAGAAGAGGTCAGAGGGCAGAAGTCAGAGACCAGAGATCTGAGCTTGCCCCAGTTTGACGGACTCGCGGGGGATGATAAAAGGACCCCGCATGAACACAGAAACGCAGAGCAAGACAACGCGAAGATACGACGCGGACTTCAAGCGGCAGGCTGTCGAGTTGCTGCTGAAGTCGGGA
>CAISWQ010000106.1 GCA_903889245.1 uncultured Lentisphaerota bacterium
GAATACATCGAACTGTATTACAACCGGCGGCGGAAACATTCCGCACTCGGCTTTAAAAGCCCCGTAGACTTCGAAACCCAATTCAGGTATCAACAAAACTAATCATGACCCCCGCGTGTCCATCAACCCGGGGCAACCTCACAGAGTCTTCTTTGCGCCTTCCCGCCTTTCCTGTTCACCCCCGCTTCATTTTTCTGCCCACCATCTTGCTGCCATTTCTTTCCTGCGGGGCTGTCGCTGCCAGCCGTCGGCGGGCATAGCCCGCCGCTACCGTGAAAAGGAAACTGTAATGCAGCGATGCCGCGGCGCGGGCGGCATCCCGCCTCCAGGCAACCGGGAGCGCCGGCTTACGCCAGCCACTTGTTGCGCACCGGCAGATGGATGAAGCGGTCGGCTTCGGGACAGCCCTTGGCCTTCAGGTTCGCGCTGTCCCACTCGATGGTCCGGCCGGCGCGGAGCGCGACGATGCCGGTCATGCCGAACTCGGCCGCCTGCGCGGCGATGTCGAAACCTTGGAAGGTCTTCGGCCCGCCCTGGCAGGCGAGCAGCCATTCGAGCATGTGGTTCTGCTGCGGGCAACGCGGATAGGTGACAGGCACGGGTTTGGCCGCCTCGTGATCGAGCACGCCGCGGCACTTGGCGCTCTTGTCGTCCTTGAGCCGCATGACGCCGCCGACGCCCCACGCGTCGGAGCGCAGGATGCCCTTCTCGCCGATGAACAGCACGCCGTTGTTCGGCACCTCGCCGTAGGTCGCCTTCAGGTCGGCGGTCAGCGCGTCCGGCGGGCCGGCCTTCTCGCCATCGTGCCACCAGACGCTGACGGGATCGAATTTCTCGCGCGCGGCGAAATCCCAGCGATAGGTCGTGGCGGAGGGATAGCTGTCCTTGATCGGCTCGTGGCACTCGACCGCGATACGGATGGGCGCGCCGAGTTTGAGCGCGCGCAGCGGCAGGTTGTGGGCGTGCGCGCCCATGTCGGCAAGGTGGCCATCGCCAAACTCGAACCAGCGGCCCCACTTCAGGCAGCCGCCGAGGTAGTAGTCCTTGAACGGCAGCAGCCGCGACGGGCCGCACCAGAAATCCCAGTTCAGGCCGGCGGGAACCGGATCGGCGGTCATGCTGATCGCCTCGCTCGGCGGGAAGAAGCGGTTGATCCAGCAGTGGACCTCGCGGATCTGGCCGAGCACGCCGGCCTGCATGATCTCCATGCTGCGGCGGAAGGTCTCGGAGGCGCCGCCCTGCGTGCCGATCTGCGTGGCGAGCTTGCAGCCGGGCATCATGTTGGCGATCTCGCGCGCCTCGGCGGCGCTGTGCGCCAGCGGTTTCTCGCAGAAGACGTGCTTGCCCGCCTGCAGGCAGCGCTTGGTCATCGCCAGGTGCCAGTGCTGGCCGGAGGCGATGATGATCGCGTCCACCGTCTTCTCCACCTCGATCAGCTTGCGGTAATCCTCATAGACCTTGGTCTTCTCCAGCGCCGCGGCCATGGCGCTGCCGCCCTTGCTCTTCTTGCCGGTCTTGCCTGCGCCCGACTTCAACCGGGCGATCTGCGCGGCGTTCACATCGCACATGGCGACGATGTTGTGGCCTTCCTGGATCACCGCCGGCAGCAACTGGTGGCTGCGGTTGCCGCAGCCGAGGATGGCCACGTTGAGCTTGTTGTTGGCCGCGCCGAACGTGCGCGAGGGCAGGATCAGCGGGGCGGCGAACGCGGCGAGGCCGGCTGCGCCGGTGTACTTGAGGAACGAGCGACGGGAGAGGCTGCTGTTGGTCTTCATGGTTTGGACTCCTTTGATCAGGCGAGCGCTGCCTTGCAATACTGGACGCACTTGGCGACTTCCGCGACCGAGGTCGAGCCGGCGGGGATCTTGTATTCGAGTTCGATGTCGGCCGGGAAGGTCCACTGCTCCTTGCGCATCAGTTGGAGGATTTCCTTGAGCGGCGTCTTGCCCTCGCCCCACGGCAGGTTGCCGCCCTCGGCCGTCCGGTCCTTCAGGTGCAGGCTGACGATGCGGTCGTGGTACTTTTCGAGCACCGGGATCGGCGACTTGCCCTTGGTGCCCGCGAAATAGTGGCCCACGTCGAAGTTGAAGCCGATGTACTGGCCGCAGTCCAGAATGGGGTCCGGCTTGTCCATCACCGGGTAATTGTTGGTGTGGTTGTGGAAGGCGACCCAGATTTTGTGCTTGTCGGCGAACGGCGCGAGCTTCTTCGCCATCGGCTCCGAGCGCTCCAGCGTGATGCCGACGCAGCCGAGCGCCTTGGCCATCAGGAAATTGAAATTGATTTCCTCGTCCGACTGGCCGAAGCCGGTCTTGTGGATGTGGATGTTGACGCCCGCCTCGTTGTACATCTTGCGCAGTTCCGCGCACTTCGCCAGTTGGGCCTCGCGCTGCGCGTCGGTGGGCTTGGCCGCCGGCTGGCCCTTGCCCTTGCCGCCGCCGGTGATGCCCGCAAAGGATTGAATCGGCCCGCCCATCAGTTCCACCTCGGAAAGTCCATCCTCGATCAGGGCCTTGAGCGTGTCCTCCGCCGTGTTGATCCCGCCGCGATAGCTGTAGGTGATGCAGCCGATGCGCACGCCGCCAAAGACCGAATTGGGTTTGCCCGCCGCCCAGGCGCGGCGCGGCAGCATAGCGCAAGCGGCCAAGGCCGCCGCGCCGCCGAAAAACGACCGCCGGGTTGTCACTACGCCGACTGTACGGATGGTTTTCATGCTGGTTGTTCTCCTGGTTCAGCAACTCCAAGCTGTTTGACCGCCGTTGTGCCGCCGAAAAAACATGCGCGCATTCTTGCGACTTGCCGGGGAGAGTCAAGTCCGATGCTGGAAGCCATAGAATCAGTGGCCGGTTTCGCGCGTCGCGCCGGTCGCGGGATCGAAGCTCATCGTCGGGCACTGATAATAGCCGGAGGTCTGGCGGCTGACGCAGCCGCGATAGACCGGGTCCTGCATCAGCCAGACGCGGCGGTCGGTCGCGGGGATGGTCGTCGTGTAGAGGCGCAGTTCGCCGGGCGCGCTGGCGAGAATTTCCTCGCGCCAGTCGCCGCAGATATCGGCGACGGCGAGGAATTTCACGTTGATGGCCGCCAGCGCCGGGCCGTTGTACTTGGTGATGACCTTGTTGAGCAGCAGCTCGCGTTGCGGATCGGCGTCCCAGAAAACCGTGTAGGGCCCGAAGCCCCACTTGAGCGCGTCAGAGAGCAGCTTGCCGGTCGCGCTCCACAGGCGCGAATAGACGAACGTGTGGTTGGTGGACTCGGCGCCGTAACACTCCCAGCCGGGCTGCGCGGGGTCAATATCGCTGCACAGGCCGTGGCTGTGGATGTGCTTGGTCGGCTTGTTGAAGCCCCACAGGATTTTGCCGGTGGCGGCGTCCACCATGCACATCGTGTTGCTCTTCTGCCCGGTCTCGATGTTGTAATAGATTTGCAGGCCCTTGCGGGCGGGGTCGAGCTTGCCCATGTAGTTGCTGTCGGGATGGCCCAGCCCGGTGGTCCAGAGTTCCTTGCCATCGGGGCCGAGCGCGCAGGAGCCAACCAGCACCTCGTCGCGCCCGTCGCCGTTGAGGTCGGCGGCCTGCAGCATGTGCGAGCCCTGCCCCTGATATGGCTTCGGCAGGTTCTGGTTGTCCCAGCGCCACTGCCGCTCCAGCCTGCGGTTCTGGAATTTCCACGCCTCGATCACGATGCGCTTATAGGTGCCGCGGTCAATGATGATGCTCGGCGTCTTGCCGTCGAGATAGGCGACGCAAAGATGGTTGCGCGAGGCGCGGTTATAGCCCTCCTCCTTGAATAGCTCGCGCGCCGGCCAGTCGGCGTGGCAGATTTCCTTGCCGGTCGCGCCCTCGAGCACCGCGAGATATTCCGGCCCACTCTGCACACGGCCATCCTTGTCGCGCGGATCGCCCGCGCCAATCTTCGCCATCACTTCTGCTTTGCCGTCGCCATCGAGGTCGTGAACAATATACGGCGCGTACCAGATGCCCTGCTCGATCGCCCAGCCGAGATCATATTGCCAGAGCGGCTTGCCGTCGTGGCCATAGGCCTCCAGCTTGAACGTGCCTTTGCTGGGATGCCAATATTTTTCCCACGGATCAATATTGCCATCGGGCTGCTTGATGACGAAATCCATCTGGCCATCGCCGGTGAGATCGGCGACCGCCACCGACTGCACGGTGTAGCTGCCCAGCAGCGGTATCGAGCGGAACGCGGCCTCCGGCGCCGCCGGTTTCTTGGATTCCTTTTTGATCTCTGGCCCTCTCGCGACCGCGGTCACGACGCACGCGCTGCTCGCCTCCAACTCGCGGCCCGCGACCACGCCGCGCACGAAATATTCGCAGGCCACGCCCACCTGCGCCGCGAAATCGGTAAAGTCGGTCGTCTGCGTCACCGGTTGCGCGTTCAGCTTCGTCGCCTCGCCGCCCGCGGCGGGCCGGTGATAAACGTTGAACGCGATATCCCCCGCATCGCCGCGCAGCAGCCGCCAGCCCACATAAACCTTGCCTGCCCCCGCCGGCACCGCGACCACGCCGCGATCAATTTTTTCCGCCGCCAGCGCCGCGACGCCGACCAGCACGCCACACAAAATCTTTGGGAATGTTTTCATGGGAGCCTTCCTAATGCAGCGCCTGCGCAAAAGCAATCGCCAAGTCAATTACTTCGCGCGCTGCGCCGGCAACCAGCGCGTCAGCAGGTCGCGGCAGTTGACCACTTTCTCGACGAGATCCTGCGGCACAAAGAAATAATGGTTGGACGCCTCGAACCCGATGCGCGAGTCGCCGGACTGGATGGCGTGGAGGCGCTGCGCGAGCGCGACCTCTTCCTTCAGCACCCGCTCAAGCTCCGCCAACGGCTGCTGTCTCCCTTCGGTGGTCTTGGCGGCGGCCAGCGCGCGCCGCGCCATGACGAAGCGGACCTGATTTGCCGTACTGCGGAAGATGATCGCCGCCGCCTCGGCGACGCCGAGTTCGCGTGCAAGCGCGCGCTGCACTCCTGCGCCACCCGCCAACTTGGCCGATTCCGTTTTCAGTTTGGCGATGGCCTGCTCGAATCCGGCAGAGATTTTCTCGAACTGCGCGGCGAAAATGTCCGGCGGATAGACTGCGCGCCAGCCGTCGAGGTCGTCATAGGGGAAACCAACCATCGTACGCTTGTAGCCGGTGGCTTCGGCCCAGAGCAGATTCGCCGGGCCGTATTGCTGCGGCGCGTTATAGACCACGCCGATGTGGAATGGGAACTCGCTGAACGCCACGCTGAACTCGCGCCAGGCGCGCACGACCAGCGGCGCGAGCGCGGTGCCGAAGCGCCGCTGCGCGACCGCGTTCAAGGCTTCGTCGGGAGCTTTGCCGCCGCCGACCTCGGCGACCACCTCGAGGTTCGGCGAGGGATAACCGCCGAGCGACCAGCCGAGCATCAACCCATCCACGCCGGCCGCGCGCAGGTTCGCCGCGTGTTGCGCCACGTTGGCTACCGCCGGGATGTAGGGCACAGAGGAAAGCTCCCACGTGCAGCCGGCCTGGATTTTGGCGAGCGCCTTGAGCCCACGCTTGCGGGCGAGCGCCCAATGCCGCGTCGCCCGTGGACCGGGACCAACCGCGGAGATGGAATATTCGCCAACGATGCTATCCACCCCACCCCGCTTGATCGGGGTGCTCCACTCGCTGACGCTCATCAGCGCGACATCACCCGGCAACTTCTCGACGATACCCGGCACCCAGTCGTCACTCCAGCCCCAGTCCCATGCGATCAGTCGCGTCTGGCTGCCGGCCTGCCGGATGCCCTCGCGGAAGCAGGCGTGTACTTCCGCAATCACGTCCGCCGGCGCGCGCTTCCCGCACCGCGGACATTTGTCGCCCTTACGGTGCGACCAGCAGTTCGTCAGGTTCTCCGAGCCGCTGATGGTAAAAAAGCCCGCGAGGTCGGGCACCGCGCGGCAGATGATCGCGACGGAGTTGGTCAGGAATTTCTGCACGTCGGCATCGCTCGTGCAGAGCGCGGCGAAATCGCCCTCGATGACGCCCTTCATCTGCGGGCGCGACTCATAGAACGCCAGCGGCATCGCGCGCGGCTCGTTGAGATAGAGGTAGACGCCGATGCCGTGCCGGCGCGCCCGCGCAACCAGCGCCTTCAAGTTGGCGAGACGTTCCTCGTGACGCGCACTGATCCTGGCGTCCCACGGAAACGGCGCGAGCTTGTGCAGCACCGCCTGCAACCAGACGCCATCCACGCCCGCGGCCGCCATGCGCGCAAGATAGCCATCGGGATAGGGATCGGCTTCCTTCTCGAGCAGCGGATCGCCATAGAGCGCGAAGTAGGAATAGCAGAAGCGCGGCGCGAACGCCGAGCGGACCGGCGTCGCCGCTTGCTCCGGCGGGCGCGAGAGCTCTTCGACGAAACCGAACAGCGGTTCGCCTTCGCCCGACGCAGTGACAGGAAAATTTTCGCGCACGACCGCGGCGATGGCGGCGGCGCGCTGCGCCGTTTCTGCACTTGGCGCAGCATATAGCAACGGCTCGCAGCGCGGCTTGAGCTGGCCGAGTTTGTGGAAGAGGAAGTCATCCTCGCGCAGCACGAACGCCATCTGTTCCGACGTCCAGTCGAGCAGGGTCAGCAACTGCTCGTAGGGTAGCAGGTGCCAATTCCTGCGGATGACCGTGATGTAGGAGCGGCGAATTTGGTCGGCGGTGATACGCGGCGGCTCGGCGAGGCCCATGCCCTTGCCGAGCGCCAGGATTTCGGCAGGCTGCGCCTTGACGACCTCGGCCATGCGCGCGACGGGTACGAGCGTCCAGTTGCGCCAGACGAAGGCGTACAGCCGGTCGGGGAAATGAGGGAACGGGACCGGCGCCGGCGCGCTGCCCACCGGCAACGTCGCGCCAGATGCAAAGGCCGGGAAAAATTTCCCGCCGAATACCAAGCCGCCAGCACCGGCCAGCGAGGTCGCGATGAAACGCCGCCGATTGATTTTCCGCCGCAGCATGGAGGGCCTCCCGCCGGGCACGTTCCGGCTTACTTCAGCTCGGTGATGTAGATGTTGCGAAACAGATACTGGCCGCCGTTGGGCACCTCGGCCTGCAGGGCGATGTGACTATCGCTGACGTAGCCGAGGCCGTCGGCCTTCCACGCCGGCTTGCCGTTGACTTCCAGCGCCGCGGTCGCGCCATGCACGGTCAGCTTGAGGCTGTTCCAGTCGTGGGCCTTCGTCATACCCGCCTTGCACGTCGCGCCCTTGAGCCCGCCGACGTTACACTCGTCGCCCTGCCGCAGATTGACCTGGTAGCGCGGCGGCCACGGCTTGCCCTTGAGGTTCGGGTCATAGCGAAAATAGATGCCGCTGTCCCACTTGTCTGCCTTGAGCGCCTTCCACTCGCACTCGAAGATGAAGTCGCCGTACTTCTTCTCGGACTGCACGAGCCCGTTGCCGTCCTTGATGAGGATCATGCCGTTGGTCACGACCGCCTCGCACTTCATCACCTTCCAGCCCGTCAGCGTCGAGCCATCGAAGAGCGCCGTCCGCTCGCCCGGCACGGGCGCCGCCCCGGTTACCGCCCACGCCGCGCCCAACAGCCCCGCCGCCAATCCCGCCGCCAGCATCAGTGTTTTCATGGCGCATGACCTAGCGCGAATCCACGCCGAAAGCAACCGCGAAAACGCGCCGCGGCGGCGGGTGACGGGTGGTGAGGGGCGGGTGCGTTGGATGATCAGGCACCTCCTCTGGATCGGCGTTTCCAAGGCTTGGGAAGTGTAACCATCATTCCCCCAAGCCTTGGAAACCGGCGCGCCGGTGTGTTAGAAACGCGCGGCATGAAGGCCGTCGTGACCATGCTGGTCGTTGCGCTGGGCTGGGCGCCGCGCGTGTGCGCCGAGGCGGCGCTGGCGCCCGGCACCGAGAGCACGGTGGACGTGCCGCAGAGCGGCGCGCAGATTAAGGTTTTTCTGCCGTCCAATTACCAGCCCACCACAAAATGGCCGGCCGTTTTCTTTTTCCCCGGCACGGGCGGCGCGGCCTCGACCGCGCTCATCCGTCATTACACCGACGACCGCGATTTCATCGTCGTCGGCCTGCCCTACGTCACGCCCAACACGGCCCAGCCGCTGCCGGATTTCGTCAGCCGCGAACTCCAGAACTTCCGCAGCGCGCGCCAGTGGCTCGCCGCGCACGCCAGCACCGACGAGGCGCGCGTCTATCTCGGCGGGGTCAGCAAGGGCGGCTGGACCACGACGCAACTCGGCGAGCCGGAGCTGCCGCGCCTCGCGGGGTTGATCATCCTGATCGCCGGCCGCGGCTACCCGTTCAGCCAGGCGCCGGGCGGCACAGCCTACCGCGGCAAGCCGGTCTACATTGGCGATGGCGAGACGGACAACAACATGCGGCCCGCACGGCAGGCGACGACGTTCTACCAAACGCGCGGCGCGGCGGTGACGTTCGAGGAATATCCCGGCATCGGCCACGCGATGCCGGACGAGGCGCCGCGCCTGCGCACGTGGCTGCTCACGCAGGGCCGTTACCAGGCGCGCGCCGCCGCCGCACAGCCCGAACTCGCAACGTGGTTCAGCAACGCCGTCGCCGCCGTCAGGGCCGCGCAGGATGCGGGCGAAAAATTCCGGCTGGTGCTGGACCTCGTCCGCGACCCGCGGCTTTGGCTCTGCGCTCCACCGGCGGGTGCGACCGCACAGGCGCTCCTGAAGGAGGTCACCGCGCGGTCGCCGGCGAAAGAGGAATGGACCGCCGAGACCACCTACTGGAGCTTGCTCTGGAAATCCGCCAACCTGCACACGCCCGATGAGCTGCGCGCGGCGCGCGATGGTTTCCTGGCGCTGAGCACCACCTACCCCAACTTGCGCTGGGGCCGGCTCGCCGCCGAAGACTACCGGTTCCTCGCCGACGCCTATGCCCGCACCATGGCCACGCGCACCACGATCACCAACAACACGGTCCGTCCCACCGACAGCAATCGCGGCATCCCCACCCCGCGTTGGTCGGGCAACAAGATCATCTTCGACCGCTGACCTGACCAACACCGAGGCAACATGAAAACATCCTGGCTGCTCCTCCCACTGCTGCTCATCACCGGTTGCGCCACCACGCCCAAGCCGCGCACCGAGAACCCCGCATTGATCCCGGTCGCCAAGCTGGAAGAAGATCACTACGACTGGTTTGGCCGCCACGAGGAAATCCTGCGCATCAAGAAACAGGTCAATCCCGACGTGGTCTTCATCGGCGACTCGATCACGCATCAGTGGGGCGGCACGCCGTCCGCCAAGCCGCATCCCAATCCCGGCGAGAGTGTGCTGAAGACCACGCTCGGCCAGTACCGGACGCTGAACCTCGGCTTCGGCTGGGACCGCACGCAGAACGTCCTCTGGCGGTTGGACCACGGCGAACTCGATGGCCTGCATCCCAAGGCGGTGGTGATCCACATCGGCACCAACAACACCAGCCCCGGCCACGCGCGACCCAACACCGCCGCGGAAATTGCAGAGGGGATCAACGCTGTTTGCGAGCGCGTCCATCAAAAGGTGCCGCGCGCCCAGATCATCCTCATGGCCATCTTCCCGCGCGAGGCCAAGCCCGACCATCCGCGCCGCGAACTCATCCACGAGACCAACCACCTGCTCCCGATCATCGCCGCGGACAACCATGCGACCCTTGTGGATCTCACGCCGCGGATGCTCGCACCCAACGGCGAGTTGCCGCGCGACGTAGCCCGCGACCTTTGTCACCTGACCGCCAAGGGCTACCAAATCTGGGCCGACGCGCTTGTTCCGATCCTGGCCACGCTCAAGTAACGCTCCGTCTGTTCCAAGGCTTGGAAAGTTTCGCGCTCGTTCTTCCAAGCCTTGGAAAAGCCGGAAGTTTTATCTTGCAGGATAAGGAATGACTGATATTTTATCGCCAAATGAAATCAAAACCGTTCGAGTTCGCCGTCCTCCGGCAGTTGCGCAAGCGCGACGGGTTGACCATCCATGATCTTTCGCGGCGCACAGGCGTCTCGCCGGCGGTGATCTCCAAGGTGGAGCGCAACCAGCAGAACGTGGAGTTAGGGACGCTGTTCAGTTTGAGCCGCGCCTTCGGCATGAACGTCACCGATCTGCTGATGCTGGCGGAGTCTCGGCTGGCGCACCGTAAGAAGGAAACCAGTCATGCCTCCGGCGGCTTCATCTTCCGCGAGATTCACTATGGCAATGTCCGCCTGCTGCTCGGTACGGCCAAGGCCGGCGGGCGCACCTCGAAGCCGGAAGTACATCAGGATGACTTCGAGGCTTGCTGGGTGCTTTCCGGCAAGGTGCGCATCTCCCTGCCGAGCGAGCGCCACGTGTTGGCCGGCGGCCAGTGCATTCAATTCGATGCCATCCTTGAGCACACCTACGAAGTCCTCGAAGATTGCCAGGTGCTGATCGTCCACCTGCAGAAAGCCAAGAGGTTCTGACATGCACATCAGAAACGACCTATCGCCCGCCGGCCTGCGCCCGCAGCTCGAAAGATTCTGGCAGCTCTCGGCGCAAAAAATCCTCGCGCTCGAAAAGACGCCACTGCCCGGCGGCGGCGCGCCGGTCTTCACCGTCCGCGGCCGCTACACGGCACGCGGCTGGACCGAGTGGACACAGGGTTTCCAGTTCGGCGCGGCGCTGCTCCAGTTCGACGTCACGGGCGAACAGAAATTCCTGGAGCTTGGCCGCCGCCAGACCGTCGAGCGCATGGCGCCGCACCTGACGCACTTCGGCGTCCACGACCACGGCTTCAACAACGTCAGCACCTACGGCAACCTCTGGCGCCTGATGAACTCGGGGCGTATCCCGGAGAGCGCGTGGGAGCGCAACTTCTACGAGCTGGCGCTGAAAGTTTCCGGCGCGGTACAGGCGCGACGGTGGACTGCGCTGCCGGACGGCGGCTACATCTATTCCTTCAACGGTCCGCACTCGCTGTTTGCCGATACCATCCGCTCGCTGCGCGCGCTCGCCCTCGCCAACCAGCTGGGCCACGCGCTCTGCGAGGAGAACGACCGCCGCGTCTCGCTGCTTGCACGGTTGGTCCAGCACGCGCAGACCACGCTGCGCTACAACGTCTTCTTCGGCGAGGGCCGCGACGCTTACGATGTACGGGGACGCGTGGCGCACGAGAGCATTTTCAACCTCAACGACGGCTGCTACCGCTGCCCAAATTCGCAGCAGGGCTTCTCACCGTTCACCACCTGGACGCGCGGGCTGGCGTGGATCCTCCTCGGCTGCGCCGAGCAACTGGAATTCGTCACCACGCTGGCCGATGCCGAACTCAAGCCGTTTGGTGGCCGGCGCGCGGTGACGGATTTGTTCCTGCGCCCTGCGCTGGCGACAGCCGATTTCTTCATTGCGCAAACCGCCAGCGACGGCATCCCCTACTGGGACACCGGCGCACCGGGTCTCGCGCAACTCGGCGACTACCTGAACCGGCCTGCCGAACCGTTCAACGACTTTGAACCGGTGGATAGCTCCGCCGCCGCCATCGCTGCTCAAGGGTTGCTGCGTCTCGGCCACCTGCTCGGCAAAGCCAAGGGGAGAGATTATTGGAACGCCGGGCTGACTGTGCTGAACACGCTGCTCGACGAGCCCTACTTGAGCACGGACGCGAGGCATCAGGGCTTGCTGCTGCACTCGGTCTATCACCGGCCGAACGGGTGGGATTATGTGCCGCGCGGCCGCAAAGTTCCGTGCGGCGAATCCTCGATGTGGGGCGACTATCACATCCGCGAGGCCGCGCTGCTCGTGCAGCGGTTCGCCGATGGCGCGCCCTATCACACCTTCTTTGGAGACCAACCATGATCATCGCCGACCTCGCCAAGATCGAAGGCCGCCGCTATCCGGCGCGACGCCGCACGCAGAACCTCGTCGGGGGCGTCTCGCCGATTCAGGCAAAAAACTTCTCCATCGGGTTCGTCACGCTCGACGCCAACGGCGGCCAGGTGCCGTGGCACAACCAGGAGCAGGAGGAAGTCTATTTCATCATCGAAGGCACGGCGGAGATGTGCCTCGGCGGCGAGCGACAGGTGCTGAGCAGCGGTCAGGCCGCGTTCATCCCGCCGACGGTGTTCCACCAGATCACCAACCTCGGCGCGACGCCGCTGAAGATGATCTATTGCTACGGCCCTGCCGGCAACGTGGCGCACTGGCAGCAAGAACTGGCTGGCACGCTGCCGCGCGCGGGCATCGAAGCGCCGCCGCTGCCGGCCGGCGCACAGCCGCAGTGTACGGAGAAGCCAAAAGCGTGAGTGACTTTCCAAGCCTTGGAAAACGAAAGGAAGCGAGCATGAGCGAAGTCAAAATCCACAAGGTCGGCATCATCATGAACGGCGTCACCGGACGCATGGGCACGAACCAGCACCTGTTGCGCTCGATCTGCGCGATCATCAAGCAGGGCGGCGTGAAGATCAGCGATGCCGAGTTCATCGTGCCCGACCCGGTCCTCGTCGGGCGCAACGCGCAGAAGCTGGAGCAGCTCGCCAAGCGCGCGGGCGTGACGCGGTGGACCACCGACCTCGACGCCGCGCTGGCCGACGAAACAAGCACGATCTATTTTGACGCGCAGACCACCGACCGCCGCGTACCGGATGTCTCGCGCGCGATCAAGGCCGGCAAACACGTCTACTGCGAAAAGCCCACGGCGATGACGGCGAAGGACGCCTATGCGCTCTACCTGCTCGCGAAAAAGCGCGGCGTGAAGCACGGCGTCGTGCAGGACAAGCTCTGGCTGCCGGGCCTGCTCAAGCTCAAGGAACTTGTCCACCGCGGTTTCTTCGGCAAGATTCTCTCCGTGCGCGGCGAGTTCGGTTACTGGGTTTTTGAAGGTGACACGATTCCACTCCAGCGCCCGTCGTGGAACTACCGCAAGGAGGATGGCGGCGGCGTGATCCTCGACATGCTCTGCCACTGGCGCTACGTGCTCGACAACACCTTCGGCAACGTCGAAGCCGTCTCGTGCCGCGGCGCGACGCACATCGCCAAACGCTACGACGAGCAGGGCAAACCTTATACCTGCACCGCGGACGATGCCGCCTACGCGACCTTCGAGCTGGCCGGCGGCATCATCGCGCAGTTCAACTCGTCGTGGTGTACGCGCGTCCGGCGCGACGACCTGCTGACGCTGCATGTCGATGGCACGCTCGGTTCCGCCGTCGCCGGACTGCGTGACGCGTGGATCCAGCCCTATGGCGCCACGCCGCGCGCCGTCTGGAACCCCGACATCCCCCAGCCCATCCAGTTCTTTGAGGGCTGGCAGAAAGTTCCCGAGCAGCGCGAGTTCGACAACGCCTTCAAGGTGGAATGGGAACTCTTCCTGCGCCACGTCGTGAAAGGCGGGCCGTTCCGCTGGACGCTGCTTGAGGGCGCGAAAGGCGTCCAACTCGCCGAGAAAGGCATGGAGTCGTGGGCGAAGCGCAAGTGGATCACTCTCCCGGAGCTCAAACCATGAAACGCGTAGCACTCGTCACGGGCGGAAGTCGCGGTATCGGATTTGGCATTGCGACCGCTTTGGCAAGGGATGGTTTCGATCTCACGGTCTGTGGTGTACGTGAGGAAGCGGCGGCAGCCGAGGCTCTGGCCAAGCTGCGGGCGGGCGGGCGCGAGGCGCTCTATGTGCAAGCCGATGTCAGCAAGTCGGCCGACCGCCAGAAGTTGGTCGCGGCTATCCGCGAACGTTTCGGCCAGTTGAATGTCCTTGTCAACAACGCTGGGATCGCGCCGCGCATCCGCCGCGACATCCTTGAAGCCACGGAGGAAAGTTTCGACGAGGTGCTCGGCGTGAATTTGCGCGGGCCCTACTTCCTGACGCAACTGGTCGCGCGCTGGTTGATCGAGCAGAAAAAAGCGCAACCGGATTTCGCGGCGAGCATCATCAACATCTCGTCGGTCTCGGCAACAATGGCCTCGGTGGGACGCGGCGAATACTGCATCTCCAAGGCCGGCATCAGCATGGCCACGCAACTCTGGGCCGCGCGGCTCGGCGAGTTCGGCATTCCGGTGTATGAGGTGCGGCCCGGCATCGCCAAGACCGACATGACCGCCGCCGTGCAGGCGAAGTACGACAAGCTGATCGCCGAGGGCCTACTCGTGCAACCGCGCTGGGGCACGCCGGAGGATACCGGCCGCGCCGTCGCCATGCTCGCGCGCGGTGATCTCCCCTACTCCACCGGCCAGGTCATCATGGTCGATGGCGGCCTGACCCTGCCGCGGTTGTGACCGTCACAGGTTTCCCAGGGATTGGAAAATTTTACCGTAGTTTTTCCAAGCCCTGGAAAAATTCACGCGGAAATTTCCAAGGCTTGGAAATCAGTCGTCGTCGTCATCGCTGGCGGCGGAGAAGACGAAGGCGGCGCGGACGGGCGCGGGCATGGGGGAGTCGGCGCCGCGGATGCTGCGCCAGACCATCTCGTTCAGCAGCAGGTCATCGGCGGCGTCTTCCTTGGCGAAGCTCATCTGCGCCGCTGCCTTTGCACCCCAGGCCAACGGCGAGTTGCGGTCGGTGAGCGAAACGTTGGCGGGCTTGGCGATGTAAGGTGTGAGATCGGCCGCGCCCGTGAACGCGGCGGTCATCGGCGTGGCGGCGGCATCGAACTGCGACATCGGCTTGAGGCCGAGCAGCAGTTCCATCGTGCGGAGCATCGAGCAGGTCGAGTACATCGTGGAATCCTTGCCGCGGCCACGCGTGTAGGGGCTGATGCACAGCGCCAGCGTGCGGTGCGCATCCACGTGGTCGGGCCCGTTTTGCGCGTCATCCTGCACGACGAAGATCGCGGTCTGCGGCCAGAATTTCGAGCGCGAGATCAACTCCACGAAACGGCCAATGGCCAGGTCGTTCTCCGCGACCATCGAGGTCGGCGTCAACTTGCCGACCGACGCGCCATGGGTGTGGTCGTTGCCGAGGCGGACCATCAGCAGGCGCGGCATCTCGCCGGCGGCCTCGAACTGCTTCAACTCCTCGGCAAAGCACTCGACGCGCTTGCAGTCGGGATAGTCGAGATCGAACGCGCGGAAGCGTTCGGCCACGTGGCCAACGAGCGAGGCCAGCTTCGCCTTGACCGGCTTGCCGCTCCCGGGCTTGCCGGTGTTCGCGCAAAAAACGCCGTAGCTGCGGAACGAGACGCCCGCCTCGGCGGCCTTGTCCCAGAGATAGCCGCCCGGCGTGAAGGCGACCGGCTGGCCGCCCTCGCTCGGGTACGGGAATTTCCCGCTCTTGCCGTGGCCGTAGGAGAGCGGCCACATTTTCTCGACGAAATCCGTCGCGTAGGCGCCCATCGTCCACTCGTGGCCGTCGGCGCTGACTTCGCCCTCGCAGTAGAAATTGTCGAGCAGCACAAAGTCGCGGGCGAGCGCGTGTGTGTTCGGCGTCACCTTGTCCGGGAACAGGCAGAGCTTGGGGTCGCCGTTGCCGCCCGGTACATCGCCGAGCACCTGGTCGTAGGTGCGGTTCTCGCGGATGACGTAGATGCAGTACTTGAGCGGCGGCAGGCTCCGCGGCGCGCGCGTCGCGATGGAGCGGCTGGCGGGCGAGCAAGCCCAGGCGGTGGCGCTCCACGCCTTCAGCGCCGCCTCCAACTCCTCGCGCTTCGGCGGCAGGTCAATGACGCTGCACGTCCCCTTCATCAGTCCGCCGATATATTCCGCCGTGCTCGCGCCCTTGACCGGCTGCGGCCCGCGCGGATTGGCGAACGACGCGCCGCCCTTGCCGTTGACCACAAACAGCCGCCGGCCATCCGGCGCGACCCGCACCGAGGTCGGATACCAGCCCACCGGGATGAAGCCCAGCGACCGGCTGCGGCCCGGCACGCTCACCTCGAAGACGGCGACGTTGTTGATGTTGGCGTTGGCGATGAACAGCAGCGCCTCGTCCGGCGAGAGCGCGAGGCTGTTGGGCGTATTGCCCGGCGGCAGATCGGGCCGCAGGGCGCCATTCAACGTCTCGAGCACGCGGCCGGTTTCCGCCTCCAGCACCGAGACCGTGTTCCGGTTCGCGTTGGCGACGAACAGCCGCTTGCCATCGCGCGTCAACAGCATCTCGTTCGGATGCTCCTGCACCGGCCAACGCGCGAGCTCGGCGCGCGTCGTGAGGTCCAGGACCGCGACGCACGCCTGCGCCCAGAGCGAGACGTAGAGCCGGCCGCGCTGCTCATCGAGGACGCAGGTGTAGGGAAACGGATCGCTACGTTTGGCCGCGTCCTGCAACTGCTGCTGCCGCTTCTCCGCCGCGGCGAGATCAAGATCGGCCGAGGGCTGCGGCAGATCCTGGGTCGTGACCGGCTTGATTTTTCCCAGTGCGATATCGGCGCTCTTTTCCCGCGCCAGCTCCACCACGCTGACGCGATGGCCCCAGACATTGGCGACGTAGGCGGTCTGGCCGTCGCGCGTCACCGCGATACCCGCCGGGATGCCGCGTTCCTTTGCCGGGCGCAGCGCGATCTTTTTGTGATTGGAAAGTTTGCCAGCGGCAAAACTGAAGACGTGCAGTTCCTCGGTGCTGGCGCCGCTCGCCAGCAACTTGCCGCCGTCGTGCGTGAACGCGAGCCCATACCACGCCTCGCCGAGCAACTGATTGGTCACGACGGCTTCGCGCTGCAGGTCGAGGATGGAGACCGAGTGCTTGCCGTAGCCGGCGTGGAGGACGGCGGCATAGCGGCCGTCGGGATGCAGCGCGAGGTTGACCGGGAAATCGCCGAGCTGAAGCTGGCGGCCCACCGGCTTGAGCGACCACATGTTCGGCAGCAGCGTGGTGCCATCGGGCTTCGCGCCGGGCCAGTCGGCAGCGTGGAGGGAGCAAGCGGCCAACAGCGCGGCGGGCAGCAGTTTATTCATGGTAGGTTTCCTGTCACGGGATTAACCACAGCCCCCCGACGGCGTCAAGCTGCATCGGGACAGATTTTGGGACAGATTTCAGCTTGCACGCAGGCGCAGCCCTTCGGCATGATGCCCACGCTCAAGGGTGCGACAAACAACAAAGGGGCATGGAATGAAGACAAACTGGGTATGGATGGCAGTGGGGATCAGCATGGCGTTAGGTGCGGGAACCGTCTTGGCCTTGCCAACCTATCGGATATTGCACAGTTTTGCCGGCGGTGTCACCGAAGTCTCGCAACCTGTGAGCGGGCTGCTGGCGAGCAACGGCTGGCTCTATGGGACCGCGTTCGCGGGCGGTATCAGCAATGCGGGCGTGGTGTTTGCCATTCGGCCTGACGGCACCGGGTACACGAACCTGCATCATTTTGTGGGCGGCGCCACCGATGGTGACACACCCACGCCCGACCTCGTGGCTGATAATCTGGGCCCACGCCTGTTCGGCCTGGCCACGGGTGGTGGCATCAGCAATGCGGGTGTTATTTTTTCCCTGAACATGGACGGTACCGGGTACACGAACCTGCATCACTTCGTCGGGGGGAACTGGGAAGGCGAAACGCCGCGTGGCGGACTGACGCTGGCGGGCACCCGCCTTTACGGCATGACCTCCAGTGGCGGCACGGGCGACGTGGGCACGATCTTTGCCATGAACACCGATGGCACCGCCTTCACCAATCTGCATAGCTTTGGCGGGCCGGAGGGTTTTCTGCCCAATGGAACGCTGGCCCTACAGGGCACCCGCCTCTACGGCATTTGCCCCCTCGGTGGCAGCAGCGGCTTCGGCACGGTCTTTGCCATCAACACCGATGGCAGCGGTCTGGCCACTCTCCACAATTTTGGCGGCGGCGACGATGATGGCCTGATGCCGCAAGCCTCGCCGGCCGTCAACACGACCGACCTCTTCGGCACGACGCTCTGGGGCGGGGTAAGCAATGCCGGGGTCGTCTTCTCGTTGCGCCTCGATGGCAGCGGCTACACCAACCTCCACAGTTTCCAAGGCGCGCCGCTGGATGGCGACTTCGTCGTGTGCACGCCAACCTTGATCGGCCGGCGTCTGGTTGGCTTGGCCAGCGGCGGCGGCCAATTCGGCCATGGCACGCTCTTCGGCATGCGGCTGGATGGCCAGAACTATACCAACCTCCATCACTTCAGCGGTGGCGCGACGGATGGCGCGATGCCGCAGGGCGCTTTGCTCGTCTCCGGTGGTTATCTCTTTGGCCTGACCACGGGGGGCGGCTCCGCCGATGAAGGCACGCTCTTCGCCCTCAATATCACGGATCCACAGCTCTTCTACCAGAACAGTGCGGGCCTGCTCGCCAGTTGGATTCTCGACACCAACGGCGTCTTTCAAGTCGCGCGCCTCCTCGGCCCCGTCGGGGACTGGCGGCTCAAAGCCGCAGGCGACGTGGATGGCGACAGCGTCGCCGACCTCCTCTTCCAGACTGCCGCTGGCGACACCGGCGGCTGGTTCATGAACGTCAACGGCACCGCGCGCGATGCCCGGTTCTGGTGGGCCACCGGCGACTGGGAACTGCGCGCCTGCGCTGACTATGACGCCGATGGCCTCGGCGAAGTCTTCTTCCAGCGGCCCGATGGCCTGGCGGCCCTCTGGCATCTGGATGCCAGCGGCGCCTTCCAGAGCGCGGAACTACTCGGCGGCACCGGCGACTGGCAATTAAAAACCGCCGGCGACCTCGACTCCGACCGCAAAGCCGAAGTCTTCTGGCAACGCAGCGACGGCGCCACCGTCATCTGGTTCCACAACCCCGACGGCTCCATCCGCGCCCAGCTCCTCGGCTACACGGGCGAATGGGAACTGCGCTGCGCCTGCGACATTGACTTCGATGGCGTCGCCGACCTCGGCTGGCAGACACCCGACAGCCGGACCGGTGGCTGGTTCATGAACTCCAACGGCACCGCCCGCGCCGCCAGTTTCTGGTGGGCCACCGGCGATTGGAAACTCCAGGCCGCCGGGCGCTGAAGCAGCTTCGAGGGGCGGTCACCAACCACTGCTTTTCCAAGGATTGGAAACCCGCACCCGCAGTTTTCCCAGGGATTGGAAAACTTTATCGCAGACGCCGAGCCGGCCGGCAGACCGCGCCAGTGGGCTCCAAGTCCTCTGTGGCTCTGCGGTGAAATTTTTCCGGGCCTTGGAAAAAATCGCCCGAATTTTCCAAACCCGCGGGCGCAAGGACCAAGTGCACCACTTGGGGGGGCGGGTGGATGGTGGGAAGAGGGTGGTCATGTCACCGGGTGGGTGTGGTGGGATTGGTGGCGGGACCGGAACCTTCCCGCCCCCCAAGGGGGGC